>JBFXKG010000009.1:0-192151 GCA_050174015.1 Candidatus Krumholzibacteriia bacterium | reverse complement strand
CGGAACGAATGATGTTCCCCCCTTAGGATACAGTTTTCTAAATCAAGTCGTCCTTTCTGCCAATAGATCTCATGCTCGATGTTTTCGATATTCAGGTTCTTTATGGTCGCACTATACCCGTCAATTGAACAAAAACCCTTGGGGTTCTCCGTGTCCGACCAATAGAATTCCCGCATCCCCAGGACCGTCACATCGGTTCCCGAACCGATGAAGGTCAAGTTGTCCTGGACCACCGTGACAATCGCATCCTCCGTCCAGGCCGGAGCCACACAGGAGGGGTGAAGGGTGTCATACCTCCCAGGGCCGATCCGGATAGTGTCTCCATCCGCCGCAGCTTCCACAGCAGGCTGGATATCGGTGAAGTCCCCACTGCCATACTTATCCACCAGCCACTCGCGGGCCTCCGTCACCCCGGCCGGAATCAACAATGCTGCCGTGATCATGACCAATTTCGTCTTCAGGGAAGCCATCGCTGCGCACCGTTTCGTCGGCGGGGGTAGCTGAGCAGCCACCCCTCCATACCCGTCACGATTCCGTGATCGAAATAGCCTCATGTGAGGCAGTTTCGAGTCTCTCAGGCAAAAAATCCGCTCGAATATCACATAAGTCCGCGGGGCCCGACCGCAATGCTTCCTGTCAAGTCGATTGGCGCGGCCCGTGCCTCGCGCGGGGCGTGACAAGCGGATGAGGCAGGGCAGGCTGAGGACAAATGATCGCAAGTCATCGCCCCCTCATCGCTACAGCAACAGGCCGTGCTGTGCAACCATGAAGGCGAACGGCTCCGTTGGTACAGGCTATCCGCTACTATACAAAAACCTCTCGAGATTTGGCGGAAAAATCGGTTCGTGAAAATTTGACTCCATTCCCCAAGACGTCGCTTCAAACGGGCTATACCCCACCGTAGCTATGAGTTGCTTTATGCCGATCCTGATTTTGTATGCTTCCCTTTGGAGACGTTTCGCGTCACCTAGACCTGCGTCCCGATCGCTAGTGCGAATAATCCAGTTTGTACTTTGAACCCAGCACCGCCACCGAGCGAGAACGAAAGACTGCTTTTCGCTCAGTTCCTCAATTGAGCCAGATCCAGTCGCAATGTTTAGAATGATCGGTATCGCATGGCGCATACGTTGTTGTCCGCCCAACCGAATTCCTCAAGCAGCCATACCGGAAAGACGTGTTCTTTCGTTCTATTGGCATCGGAAGGGCCACAAAATACGCAGTTCGTACTCAAAGCTGCATCTCGCTACTTCGATTCATCTAACCGACCGCCCACCGCCGTTACGCTACATGTTCCTCCGGTACTGCCCCCCCACCTTGTAGAGCGCATCGGAGATCTGGCCCAGCGAGCAGGTCTTCGCCGCCTCCATCATCGCCTCGAAGGTGTTGCCGTGCTCGACCGCGACCTTCTGCAGCGCCGCCAGGGCCGCAGGCGCCACCGCCGCATTGCGCGCCTTGAAGGCCTCCAGGGTCATGATGGCGAACTCCTTCTCCTCGGTCGTCGAGCGGATTACCTCGGCGGGGATGATCGTAGGCGAGCCCTTGGGATCGAGGTAGGTGTTCACGCCGATGATGGGCAGCTCGCCGGTGTGCTTGCGCTGCTCGTAGATCATCGACTCCTCCTGGATCTTGGTGCGCTGGTACATGCGCTCCATGGCCCCCAGCACCCCGCCGCGCTCGCTGATGGACAGGAACTCCTGCAGCACGGCCTCCTCCACCAGGTCGGTCAACTCATCGATGATGAACGCCCCCTGCAGCGGGTTCTCGTTCTTCGCCAGGCCCAGCTCCTTGTTGATGATCAGCTGGATGGCCATGGCCCGGCGCACCGACTCCTCGGTCGGGGTGGTGATGGCCTCGTCGTAGGCGTTGGTGTGCAGGCTGTTGCAGTTGTCGTAGATGGCGTACAGGGCCTGCAGGGTGGTGCGGATGTCGTTGAAGGCGATCTCCTGGGCGTGCAGGCTGCGGCCCGAGGTCTGGATGTGGTACTTCAGCTTCTGGCTGCGGTCGTTGCCGCCGTACAGGTTCTTCATGGCCTTGGCCCAGATGCGCCGGGCGACCCGGCCCATGACCGAGTACTCCGGATCCATGCCGTTGCTGAAGAAGAACGACAGGTTGGGCGCGAAGCAGTCGATGGGCATGCCCCGCGACAGGTAGTACTCCACGAAGGTGAACCCGTTGGCCAGCGTCAGCGCCAGCTGGGTGATGGGGTTCGCCCCGGCCTCGGCGATGTGGTAGCCGCTGATCGACACGGAGTAGAAGTTCCGCACGTCGTGGTCGATGAAGAACTGCTGGATGTCCCCCATCATGCGCAGGGCGAACTCCGTGGAGAAGATGCAGGTGTTCTGGGCCTGGTCCTCCTTGAGGATGTCGGCCTGCACCGTGCCCCGCACCGCGCTCAGGGTCTCGGCCTTGATCTTCGCGTAGACGTCCGCCGACAGCACCTGGTCGCCGCTGACGCCCAGCAACATCAGGCCCAGGCCATCGTTGCCCTCGGGCAGATCGCCCCGGTAGTGGGGACGGGGCACTCCGCGCTCCTTGAAGATGGCGTCGATCTTCTTCTCGACATCTTTGTCCAGCCCGTTCGCCCGGATGTATTTTTCGCAGCCCTGGTCGATCGCGGCGTTCATGAAGAATGCCAGCATCATGGGCGCCGGGCCGTTGATGGTCATCGAGACCGAGGTCTTCGGATCGCTCAGGTCGAACCCGCTGTACAGCTTCTTGGCGTCGTCGACCGTGGCGATGCTGACCCCGCTGTTGCCGATCTTGCCGTAGATGTCGGGCCTGCGGTCGGGATCCTCGCCGTAGAGCGTCACCGAGTCGAAGGCGGTCGACAGCCGCGCCGCGGGCATCCCCAGCGAGACGTAGTGGAAGCGGCGGTTGGTCCGCTCGGGGCCGCCCTCGCCGGCGAACATCCGGGTGGGGTCCTCGCCCTCGCGCTTCAGGGGGAACACCCCGGCGGCGTAGGGGAAGAAGCCGGGGGCGTTCTCGGTCAGCACCCAGCGCAGGACGTCGCCCCAGTCGCTGTGCCTCGGCAGCGAGACCTTGGGCACCCGGGTGCCGCTCAGCGAGGTGTGGAACAGGTCCTGCTCGATGATCCGGTCGCGCACCTTGAAGGCGAACGTGTCCTGCCGGTACGCCCGGCACAGATCGGTCCAGCCGGTCAGCGCCTTGCGGCACTCGGCGTCGAGCCGGTCGCGCAGCTCGGCGTACATCCCCGTGAGTTCGCCGACCACGGCGGGGTCCGCATCCGCGAGTTCGACCACCGGGAGCACTTCCGCCTCGGCTTCGCTCCCGCGAAGCGCGGCGATGGTCCCGTGCAGCTGGTAGAGCCGCCGGGCCAGGGCGCACTGCTCGTCCACGAATCCGTCGTAGCGGCGGCTGCTCTCGACGATCTCGGCCAGGTAGCGCACCCGTTCGGGCGGGATCACGTAGGCCCGCTTGCCCATGGCGGCGGTGACTTCGTAGTGCGACGCCAGGTCGGCCCCGGTGCGGGCGACAACCGTGTCGATCACGGCCTTGTAGAGCCTGTTCATGCCCGGATCGTTGAACTGCGAGGCGATGGTTCCGTACACGGGCAGGGATTCGTCGTCGCCCTCGAAGATGTTGTGGTTGCGGCGATACTGCTTGCGCACGTCGCGCAGGGCGTCGAGCGAGCCGCGGTGGTCGAACTTGTTCAGGACGATCAGGTCGGCGAAGTCCAGCATGTCGATCTTCTCGAGCTGGGTGGCCGCGCCGTACTCGGCGGTCATGACGTACATGGAGACGTCCGAGTGGTCGGTGATCTCTGTGTCGCTCTGGCCGATGCCGCTGGTCTCGACGATCACCAGGTCGAACCCGGCAGCCTTGCAGATGTCGATGCTGTGGCGCACGTACTTCGACAGCGCCAGGTTCGACTGCCGCGTGGCCAGCGAGCGCATGTAGACCCGAGGATCGTCGATGGCGTTCATGCGGATGCGGTCGCCCAGCAGGGCGCCGCCGCTGCGCCGCCGGGAAGGATCGACCGAGACGATGGCGATGGTCTTGTCGCTGAAGTCCGCCAGGTAGCGCCGGACCAACTCGTCCACCAGGGACGACTTGCCCGCCCCGCCGGTGCCGGTGATGCCCAGCACGGGGATCACCTTGCCGTTCTTCGCCGCGGCGGCTCGCACCGCCGCCATCAGCTCGGTTTCGTGCTCGGGTTCGTTTTCGGCCAGGGAAATCAGACGGCCCAGGGCGCCGGGACCGCGCCCCGTCAGGCCCGCGGTGGCGGCGGCAAGATCGCCCGCCTCGCCGACCGGGAAGTCGCACTGGCGCATCACCTCGTTGATCATGCCCTGCAGGCCCATGCGGCGCCCGTCGTCCGGCGAGAAGATGCGCGCGATGCCGTAGGCGTGCAGCTCGTCGATCTCCTCGGGCAGGATGGTCCCCCCGCCCCCGGCGAAGATCTTGATGCGCGATCCGGCCTGGGTGACCAGGTCGTGCATGTACTTCAGGTACTCGACGTGCCCGCCCTGGTAGCTGGTGACGGCGATGCCCTGGGCGTCCTCCTGGATCGCGCAGTCCACGATCTCCTTCACCGCCCGGTTGTGCCCCAGGTGGATCACCTCGGCCCCGCTGGCCTGAAGGATCCGCCGCATGATGTTGATGGCGGCGTCATGGCCGTCGAACAGGGAGGCCGCCGTCACGATGCGGACGTGGTTGGCCGGCTTGTAGGGCTCGGTTGCGGGGCTTGCGGGCGCGTTTGCGGACATGGCGCTGACCTTTGCAAGGGGCGGATGTTTCGGAATAACGGTTCGCGGAATGTAACACACGCACCCCCCGGCAGGCAATTTCAGCCGGTCGGCGCATGGCGGCAATCTGGACTTGAAGAATCATGGTCCTGGAGGGTTCCAATTGAACCCCTCTGCGGCCTGATAGATCAAATTGCGTGCGTGACGAATGCCAACGAGATAGGCGGCGAGACGCCGGCCCCAAGTTGTACTATTCTGGTGCCGGAAGGAGGCCCCATGCCCCGTCCCCGTGATCCCATCGCCGAGGAACTCCAGCGCCGCGCCGACCGCATCTGCGCGCTGATCGTCGGCAGCGACTACCCGGACGTCGACATCGAGATCGAGATCCGCGGGCTAAGACGCTGGTGCGCCGAACGCCTGCCCGACAGGACGGATCTCTTCGACCTGGTCTATGGCGGGAGGTTCGACCGGCTGCGGGAGCAGTTCCGCTCATGACGTCCGATCGGACCTGGGCGGCCGCCGTCGTTGCCCCCATCCTCGTCATCCTGGGCCTCGCCGTCCTGCACAGCGCTCCGGCCGTCTTCCTCCTGGCGCCCGCCATGTTCCCCGCCCCGGACACCCTGGACAAGGTACTGTCCGGTTGGGGTCTCGATTCCCGCCATCCCGGCTTCACCATGGCCTTCATGGCCATCGTCAACGGCCCCGCCGAGGAGCTGTTCTGGCGCGGCTGGCTGCAGGACCGCCTCTTGAAAGGTTGGAGATCGGGAGCCGTCCTGGTGCTGCTTTTCTCCAGCTACCATGTCCTCACCGTCGGAACCTTGGCCCCGGGCCCGCCCGGGACCGTCATCATGCACATCGGGGTGATGGCGGGCGCCGTGTTCTGGACCTGGAGCCGCCGGCGCTGGGATTCCATCTGGCCTGCGTTGCTCTCCCACTGGGGCGCCACCATGGGCTACATGCTCGTCTGCGCCCGGCTGCTCGCCGCCGGTTGATCCCGGCGGGAGAAAGGCGCCCGGCGCACCCAGGTGAACAAGACCGGCCTTGCCCCTCGCCCCGCGATCCGGCATCATGCCGCCGAACCCCAGCACAGGAGACCCCATGCCCGACCTGAAAGTCCTCAAGACCACCTGGGCCATCCGCCTGTTCGCGCTGACACGCATCCCGCTGATCGCGCTGATCCGGCCGACCATCCTGCGGGCCGACGATCAGACCTGCATCGTGAGGGTGCCCCTGAGCTGGCTGGTGAAGAACCACCTGCGGTCGATGTACTTCGGCGCGCTCTGCATAGGAGCGGATCTGTCGGGCGGGTTGATGATCATGAACCTGATCCGGGAGCGGAAGTCCCGCGTGGCGTTCCTGTTCAAGGATTTCCAGGCGGATTTCCTCAAGCGGGCCGAGGGCGCCACCGTCTTCACCTGCAACGACGGTCCGCTGCTGGTGGAACTGCTGGAAAAGGCGGAAGCCAGCGGAGAGCGCGAGGAGGGGACCGTGACCGTGACGGCGACCTGTCCGGACAAGCTGGGATCCGAACCCGTCGCCGCCTTCCGGCTCACGATCAGCATGAAGAAGCGGTGATCAGATCCCGACCAGCTTGCAGGTCAACCCGCCGAGCAGGATGACCGGCAGGAAAAGCAGGAGCAACCCCACCGGCAGCAGCGCCGTCACCAGCGTCCCGACGATCAGCAGCAGCGGCAGTCCGATCACCAGGAACAGCAGCCCCTTGGTCAGCCAGAACGCCAGCTTCAGGGGCAGCAGCACCACGGCGAATGCGAACTTCAGCAGCAGCAGACCCACGCTGAGGACGACCATCAGGACGCCCAGCAGGATGATCAGTTCCAGAAGACCCATGGCGGTTCCTTTCTCATTAGCGACGAGGCCGGGACGGCCGGAGTCCCTCTTGTACGGCGATCAACTCCACGAGTTGCAGGGAAGACCGGGCCGAGATCGAACCGGCGGCCCTGGATCTCCTACCCGGAGATCGAGCCTGATATTCGGAAAATCCGACAAAAAGCGGACGTCGTTTTCATGAAACTCATTAAAAAAGCACGCATTAACATCAATAATAACCAAATGAAAATATTTTGGACATCTCATTATTCTTTGTGCTATAATATGATTATAGCTGCTTCACTGGCGACAGCCCTGGGGACATCGAAGCTCGCGCACTTCAATCTTTATTCCCAGGTAGACCTTTGAAGCAGCTATAAAACTTTACAACAAGATCCTACCACTGCAGGACGATCCGGTCAACGCAGGATAGTGAAACGGGCGGCCTTTCGGGGCCGCCCGTTTCTCTTTTCTGTTTCAGGACCCGATCAAGTCCTTGCCGGGGAAGGCATCACGTCAGTTGATGCCCTTCGCGAAAAGTTTCTGATCGACGGAGACGTTCGCCTGGAACTCCTCCACCGTGATGGTCCCGAAAAGCTCGTCGTCGTAGGTCAGGCGCATGGCCTTGGGCATGGTGAACCCGCCCATGTCCATGTACTCGTCCACGAAGACCTTCTGGGTGACGGGAGCCTGGGTCATGGGCGAGATCCCGGGCGCCTGGATCATCACGACGCGGCCGGTCTCCGCGTCGAGGAAGAAGATCTGGTAGTCCTCGCCCACGCCGCTGACGTGCACCGGACGGCACATGACGTCGTCGACCTTGGTGGGCTCGAGGGCCTGGCACTTGAACCGGTCGAGGAAGCGGTAGACGCTGACCGTGTCGGTCATCAGCTCGTCCTTGGCGGCCTGCAGGTCCTCGCCCTCCAGGTCCTTGTTGCCCATGGGACCGGTGGCCCACGCCGCGTCGCCGGCCAGGACCTGGGTCATGTTGCCGAAGGGCGTCTTCTGGATCGTGTAGGCCTTGTCGGGATAGTCGACCGTCTTCTCGATGGTGAAGTTGAGGTCCATGCCCTGGATCTTGGCCGCGAGCAGGGACTTGCTGAAGTAGGTGTCCAGTCCGGCGAAAAGCTTGGCGCCGCCGGCGGCCTCGCGGGAGGCCTCCATCAGCTTCATGCCCTCGGCCAGGGTCTCGGGGGTGGCGTCGGGGATCTGCAGCGCGGGCTCCGGGATGGTGATGTCCACCATGTTCACGGTTCCGAACTTCGTGAAGTCCCCGTCCCAGTCCTCGTAGTTGCCCACGGCCAGGATGGTCATCTGGTCGGGCTTCCACACGGCCTGGGCGGCCGCGAGCACCTGGGCGGCCGTCATGTTCCGCACCTGGTCCTGGTACTGCTGCAGGAAGTCCTGGGGATAGCCGTAGCGCTCGTACATGACCATGCGGTCGAGGATCTCGCGCTTGGTGTCGAAGCTGAAGACCTCGGAGTTGAGGATCCCGTCCTTGGCCTGGTCCAGTTCCTCGGGGGTGACCTCCTCGGTGATCATCTTCTCGATCTCGCCGAGGATCGCCGTGGTGGCCTTCTCGCTGCTCTCGCTCTTGGTCATGGTGAAGGCCATGAACAGGCCCGGGAACCGGAAGCCGGTGCCCGGGGCGCTGCCCACCGAGTAGGCCAGGCCCTGCCGGCTGCGGATCTCGTTGAACAGCCGGGTGGAGAAGCCTCCGCCCAGGATGCGGTTGCCGACCATGACCCCGGCGTAGTGGGGGCTGTCCGCGCGGATGCCCTTGTGGCCCATGAGGATCGTGGTCTGGGTCAGGTCGTCCTTGTCGACGACGTTGACCGTGCGGGGCAGGTCGTAGATCTCCGGGTCGGCCGGCTTCGGCTCGGCCGCCGGCGCCCAACCCGCGAAGGCCTGCTCGATCAGGCCGATCATCGACTGCGTCTGGAAGTCGCCGATCACCACGAGATAGGTGCGGTCCGGTCCGAAGAAGTCGCGGTGGAAGTCCAGCATGTCCTGGCGGGTCACCGAGGCGATGGTGTCGTACTCGGGATAGCGGGACATGGGGTGGCCCTCGCCGAACACCGCCACCATGGCCTCGCGCCGGGCGATGCTCATGGGGTCGTCGTTGCGCCGGCTGATCTGGGCTTTCTGCTGCTCCTTGGCCAGCTTGATCTTGTCCTCGGGGAAGGCGGGATTGCGCAGGATGTCGGCCAGCAGCTCCAGGCCGAACTGCGTGTCCTCCTTCAGGGCGGACAGGTAGGCGCCGCCGTCGTTCTGGCCGATCCAGGTCTCCACGGCCAGGCCGCGGGCCTCGACCAGCTCGTCGATCTCGTCCCCGTCCCGGGTGGTCGTGCCGCCGGTGCGCATGACCTCGCCGGTCATCCCCGCCAGGCCCACCTTGTCCTCGGGCTCGTAGATGCCGCCCACGTCCACGGTGGCGCTCAGCTCCACCAGGGGGAACTCGTGGTCCTCGGCCAGGTACAGGACCATGCCGTTGTCCAGGACCACCCTCTCGTAATCGGGCAGCTTGATCTCGTTGAGCTCGGGGATCCTGATCTTCTCCCAGGGCTTCTTGGCCACCGCGTCGCCGGGCACGAGCACGGCGACCGCCAGGAGAAGTGCGAGCCCGGGCAGCAGGTATTTCTTCAAGTTCGACATGTTTCGGTTCCTTTCAGTTCCCGTCCAGGCGGGAAAGGGTTCCCCCGGATCAGGATTCCTTCTGCTCGGTCTCGATGATGGCCACGGTGCGGTTATCCTTCTGGAAGATCTCCCCGGCGACGCGCTTGACGTCATCCAGGGTCACCGCGTTGATCCGCTCGACCTCGGCGAAGAGCTTCCGCCAGTCGCCCATGTACGTCTGGTACCAGGCCAGCTGGCTGGCCATGCCGGCGTTGCCGTCCAGGCCGCGGATGAAGTTGGCGCGGGCCCTCTGCTTGACCCCGGCCAGTTCCTCGGCCGTGATGCCCTCGTCCACGATCTTCTGGATCTCCGCCTCGATGGCGGCCTCGAGGTCCAGGGCCGTCTTGTCCTTGACCGGCATGGCGAAGACCAGCAGCCCGGTCTCGTACTTCTGGCCGGGGAAGCCGGGGAAGGTCATGGCGTTGATGGCGATCTGCTGCTCCTTGACCAGGCTCTTGTGGAGGCGGCTGGTGCGGCCCTGGCCCAGGACGTCGGCGATGACCTCGTAGATCGGCCAGTCCGGATGCTGCACGTTCTCCAGGTGGTAACCGGCGATGTACAGGGGCTGGCTGGGATCCTTCATCACGAACCGCTTCTCGCCAAGCTGCTCGGGCTCGAAGGTCTCGACGGGCTCGGGCCGGCCGGCCGGGATGTCGGCGAAGTACTTCTCGGCGTACTTCCGGACCTCGTCGAATTCCACGTCGCCGACCAGGGCCACCACGATGTTGGAGCCGACGTAGTTCTTCTCGAAGTAGGCCCGGCAGTCGGCGCGGCTGATGTTCTGGATGTCCGACATGTAGCCGATGGTCCCGTGGTGGTAGCCGTTGGCCATGAACATCAGGTTCTGGAACTGCTCGATCAGGCGGCCGATGGGGTTGTTGTCGGTCCTCATCCGGCGCTCCTCGGTCACCGGGCCGTCCTTCTCCGTGTAGAACTCGCGCAGCACCGGGTCGGCCATGCGGCTGCCCTCGAGGTAGGCCCACAGCTCCAGCCGGTTGCTGGGCAGGTTGTACAGGTAGACCGTCACGTCGCTGCTGGTGTAGGCGTTCAGGCCGCTGCCGCCGTTGTTCTCGACGATCTTGCCGTACTCGTTGGTGACGACGAACTCGCGGGCGGCGTCCTTGGCGGCCTCGAAGGCGGCCTCCTTGGCGATGTAGTCCTCCTTGAGGTCCTTGACGTCCTCGAGGTAGAAGGACAGGGCCCGGTAGGCCTCCTCGCCCACGGTGAAGTCGTCGACCTTCTCCTGCTCGGTCCCCATGGCGTGGTTGATGGTGACCTTGGCCTTGCCGCCGTTCTCGAAGAGGTCGTCACCCACCGGGCCGCCGTCCTCGCCGGCCACGGCGATCTCGACCGGCAGGTCCTTCAGCGCAGCCTCGAGGGCCCGGAATTCGTCCAGGCCGTCCTCGGGGATGCGGGACACGTGCAGTTCGTACTCAGCCAGGACCGGCTTGATGGCCAGACGGACCTGCTTGAAGGCGTCGAAGGCGGCGTCCTCGGCCTGCATGGCCTTCAGCTCGGCCTTGTAGTCGGTGGTCCCGATCTCGGCCGTGCCCTTGAACGCCATGTGTTCGAGGATGTGGGACAGGCCGGTGATGCCCCGGGTCTCGTTGGCGCTGCCGACGTTGACGAAGGTGCGGAAGGAGAAGACAGGGACGTCATGCTTCTCCAGGACCAGGAAACGGACCCCGTTGTCCAGGGTGAACTCCTGGACCTGGTCCTGCAGGTCGAGGTAGGACTGGGCCGGGGCCTGGCCCGCAGCCAGGAGCAGCAGGACCGCCGACAGGACGGTGAGGTGACGGATTCTCGCGGGCATGGACGCCTCCGATGGCAATGCTCCCGGATGGCGGAGCGACACGGACAAGCCTGGAATCCCCTCCGGGTTCCAGGCGGACGAAATTCGCGGCAACGGGCGGGATCGCCGGCTGCGGTGTCGTGCGGGGGATCCCCGGAAAACTATCGGCAAGAGGCGTTCTTGTCAATCCGTCAGGCAGGGGCTGCCGGCGGCGACGAAGCGGTAGGGAAGGTCCACGGCCTTGCGGATCCCGATGCGCGGGGTCCGCTCCACCCTGATCCCGTTTCCCGAAACGCTGCGCACCACCAACCGCCGCGGATCGGTACCCAGGGGGACGCCGTTCCAGGAGATGTCGATCCCCAGGGCCTGGCACAGGCGCCCGGGACCCGAGGCGAGATCCTGATCCCGGCAGGCGGCGGGGTCCAGACCCCGGCGGCGGGCCATGATCTCGCGGCCCGAAACCGGAGCCAGGGCACGGATCAACACGGCGCCCGGAGTGCCCTCGGGTTCGGTCACGAAGTTGAGGCAGTGGTGCATGCCGTAGATCAGGTAGACGTAGGCCACAGCGGGCGGGCCGAACATGATCGCGCTGCGGGGGGTCCACCCCCGCCCGGCGTGCGAGGCGGGATCGGCCATACCCAGGTAGGCCTCCGCTTCGACGATCCTCCCGGCGACGGCCTCCGGGCCGGTCCCGGCGACGATCTCGGCGCCGATCAGGTCGTGAGCGACGGTCAGGGTGTCCCTGGCGAAGAATTCCGGCGTGAGCATGGTGTCCCGGCTGGATGCGGATTCCTGGGGCCCTACCGGGGCCCCTGCGGCCTCACCCCACAATGATGCCCAAAAATCTCCGGAATTGCAATCGGCATGTGAACGCCGCGACCCCTACTTCTCGATCTCCTTGTTCCTCAGCAGCCACACCCCGACCACGACCGCGATCGCGGCCACGGCCACGAGCACGGCGACGGATTGCAGCCGGGGGACGGGCTCCCGCTGGAAGGCGGTGCTGAGGATCGCCCCGAGCAGGCCGGGCAGGTCCTCGGGCACGGCCTGGGGCCGCTCGACGAGGTTGCGCAGGTGGAACTGGAGGCTCAGCTCCTGGACGCGGGCGGGGATGTTGGCCACCAGGTTCTCCCAGCCGAAGGCGAACAGGATGGCCGGCAGGACGGGCTTCTTGAAGAAGGTGCCCATGGCCGCGAACAGGGCGGCGTAGGCGAAGGCCCCCACGGCGATGATCATGAAGGTCTGGATGTAGAGCTTCAGGAAGTCCCAGGTGATGACCGACAGGCCCGCCGAGACCATGACCAGGAAGCACAGGATGAGCGAAACCGACAGCAGCACGGTGGCCACGGTCTGGGCGGCCGCCAGCCGGCCCAGGTAGATGGCGCGCCGCCTGATGGGCCGCGTCCAGGTGTAGACGATGGTGCCCTCCTCCACCTGCTCCCCGATCGCCGACACCCCGACCGCGAGGGCGACGATGGGGATGAGGAAGGGGATGAACGTGTCGTGGGTCAGGCTCGTCAGCTGCAGCTGGGCGGTGATGCCCTGGTCGGGGAACCAGATCCGCACGGCCAGGACCACCATGACCGGCAGCAGGTTGATCAGGCCCAGGGAGACCAGGCGCCTCCGCCGCGCCATCTCGCGGACCGAGAACCAGGCGATCCACAGGACCGCGCCCAGGCTGGGCAGGGGCTGGGGATAGGCCGGGCCGCCGGGGCCGGGACGGGAGGCCGTCGTGTCTTGGCTGCCGCTCATGGGATCACCGTTCCGTCAGGTACTGGAAGACGGCCTCGAGGCTGTCGTCCAAGGTCAGGATCTCGTCCACCGCCAGCTGGTTGTCCAGGATCCAGCGGGGCAGGGCCCGGTAGAACATCACGGCGTGGTCGGTGCGGACCACGACCTTGCCGCTCCCGTCAACCTGGACCCCCGCCACGTGCTCCCGGCCGATGAGGAAGGCCGCCAGGGCGCGCGGATCGGGGGACTCCAGGGCCACCGTGGTGGGATGCTCGGGGATCTTGTCCCTGATCTCGGCAACGCTGCCCTCGGCCAGGACCTTGCCGCGGTCGATGAGGATGATCTGGCTGGTCATCGACTCGACCTCGGGCAGGATGTGGCTGGATACCAGCACGGTCCGGCCGGCCCGGCCCAGCTCCCGGACCAGGTCGATGGACTGCTTGCGCGAGACCGGATCCATGCCGTTGAGGGGCTCGTCCAGGAAGACGACGTCGGGATCGTGAGCCAGGGCCTGGGCCAGCTTCAGCTTCTGGCGCATGCCCTTGGAATAACCTCCGCAACGCCGGTTCGCGGCGTCCTTGAGCTCGAAGCGGTCCAGCCAGTGATCCACCCGCCGCGTCATCTCGGCCTTGTCGTAACCCATCAGGCGCAGCATCAGGGACAGGAATTCCCGCCCGGTCATCCAGTCGGGCAGGGCGTCGCTCTCGGGGCAGAAGCCCACCCGGCGGAACCAGCCGACCTGATCGCGCAGCTTGCCGCCGAAGACCCGGACCTCGCCGTGGCTGGGCTCGATCAGGCCCGCCAGCATCTTGAACAGGGTGGACTTGCCTGCGCCGTTGGCGCCCAGCAGCCCCACCACCCCCGAGCCGACGCTCAGGGTGCAGTTGTTGACCGCGATGACCTCGCCGAACCACTTGCCGACCCGGTCGGCCGTGATCCGGGCCTGGTCCGACCCCACGCCGGCGCCCATCATCATGACACGACCTCCACGGGACGGATCTTCATCCTCAGCACCCAGAGGGCCAGGGCGGTCCAGAGCAGGGTCATGCCCACGCTGACGGGAACCGGGACGTCGAGCCGCGCTCCGGTGGAGAACAGGAACGAACCCGCATTGTGATACTGCCCCAGGAAGTTCAGGGCCTGGAAGGTGCTGTTGCCCAGCCCGTGGGCGATGGCGCCGATGGTCTCGGTGCCCGAGACCATGATGGTCCACCAGACCATGACGAAGATGGAACGCTTGCCCATGCTCGAGAAGGCCAGCAGCACGAGAGCGATGCTGGCCCCGGCCAGCGCGCAGTAGGCCGTCGCCCGCAGGGGCATCAGCAGGAGCATGTCCAGGCCCGTGGCGTCAGGGGCGATGAGGTAGGAGAAGAGGCACAGCGCGTAGACGGGGAACAGGGTCACCATGAAGTAGAAGAACAGGATGATGGCCGCCTTGCCTCCGATGTAGCCCACCAGCCCCAGCGGCCGCGAGAAGTAGAGGGAAAGCCCGTTGTCCCGCCGGTCGGTGGCGATCAGGCCGGCGCCCACGATGGCCAGCAGCACGAAGACGAAGAAGCGCTGGCCCTCGATGAAGCTCAGGAACCCGTCGGGGCCGAGGCTGGCCCAGCCTCCGCCCAGCAGGTCTGCCAGCTCGCCGGCCCGGAGCCGGAAGTAGATGATCCCCGCCTTGACGATGGCCGGCACCCAGCCCATCAGGACGAGCAGCAGCAGCCAGCGCTGCTTCAGGGGCTCGGCGATGCCCCGCCTGGCGATGACCATCCAGGCGGGCAGGGCGCTGCGGCCCGAGGGTTCCCAGTGCGTGTATCCGCGGTCGTAGACGGGCATCGGTCAGGCCTCCACCAGGCGATAGAATTCCTCGGCCAGGGTCACGGGCCGGCGGCGCAGCCGGCGCAGGGCGAACTCGCTGTCGGCGGCCACCCGGAGGATGGCGTTGACGCCTGCGGCCGGATCGAAGGCGCCGTCCTTCTCCCCGCCGGGAATGCTGCGCAGGTCCAGGGTCACCAGCCACAGGCGGTTGTCCTGGACGACCTCCGCGCCCAGGGTCTCCAGGCCCCTGCGGAAGGCGGCCTCCTCCCCGAAACCCTCGACCTCGAAGACCTGCCTGGGCTCGCGGGTCTGGTCGTCGACCGTCTCCCTCGACAGCAATTCGCCCTTCCTGAGCACCAGGATCTCCCGGCAGACCGACTCGACGTCGGACAGCAGGTGGGTCGACAGGATCACGCCCAGGCCCTTGTTCCAGGCCAGGTCGCGGATCAGTTCCAGGATGGAGACGCGGCCGCGGGGGTCCAGGCCGCTGGTGGGCTCGTCCAGGAAGAGCCAGTGGGGGTCGTGGACCAGGGCCTGGGCCAGCTTGAGCCGCTGCTTCATGCCCTGGCTGTAGTCGTCGCACTTGCGGTAGCGCTCGTCCGCCAGCCCCACGTAGTGCAGGACCTCGTGGGCCCGCTGCATGGCGTCGCGCCCGGGCATGCCCGAAAGCTCGCCCAGGTAGGCCACCAGGCCGACGCCGCTCATGCCGGGGATGATGCCGCCGCGCTCGGGCATCCAGCCCAGACCGGCCCTGGCCAGGCGGGCCTTGGCGGCCATGTCGCAGCCCAGGACCTCCACCTGGCCGGCCTTCAGGGGGACCTGCCCCAGCAGGCAGCGCAGCAGGGTGGTCTTGCCCGATCCGTTGGGGCCCAGCAGGCCGACGGCGCCCTTCTCCAGGCTGAAGGTCACGTCCCGCAGGACCGGGTCGGCGGCGTACGCGAAGGTCAGATGCGAGACCGAGATGGACTGGTTTTCCGGGGTTCCGGTACGGTTGACTTTGCTCACGATCCCATCCATTCTTGACCCAGGGATTGCCCGGTCGGCCGCACGTCCACACCCCAGCACCTATCCCCAGTCGCCTTCCGGGCCGACCGATTCGCCAATAACGAACCCTGGGCCCGATTGTTTCAGCCCGCCCGGCATTTGGGAACCGTTTTCTCCCGGATCCCGCGCCGCCGCAGGTCCGCACCAGCAACGGAGGCCGCCATGTCCCGCACCTGGATCCAGACCGCCGAATCCGTCACCGCCGGCCACGCCGACAAGATCTGCGACCTGCTCGCCGACGCCGTCCTTGACGCGATCCTGACCCAGGACCGGTATGCCCGGGTGTCCTGCGAGGTCATGGTCACCACGGGCATGGTCATCGTCACCGGCCAGATCACCACCAAGTGCTACGTCGACATCACGGCCATCGTGAGGCAGACCATCAAGGACGTCGGCTACAACGACCCGGAGACCGGGTTCGACCACAACAGCTGCGCCGTCGTGGTCATGCTCGGGGAGCAGAGCTGCGACGTTTCGCTGGGCGTCGATCGCAAGGGGGCCGGGGATCAGGGCGTCTGCGTCGGCTACGCCACCAACGAGGGGGCATCTCTCCCCATCGAAACGCACTACATGCCCGTTCCCACCTTCCTGGCCAACGGCCTGGCCGGCAGGCTGGCCGAAGTCAGGCGCCGGGGCAAGCTGCCCTACCTCTATCCCGACGGGAAGGTCCAGGTTTCGGTCCGGTACAAGGACCACAAGCCCGTCGGCCTCAGCCACGTCGTGGTCAGCGCCCACCACCACGCCGGAGCCGATCTTGCCAAGCTGCGCCGCGACGTCAAGCGCCTGGTGGTGGGACCGGCCCTGGAACCCACGGGTCTGCTGGGCGAGGACACGGAGATCCTCGTCAACCCGGTCGGAGCCTTCAGCGAGGGCGGTCCGCGGGCCGACGCCGGCCTGACCGGCCGCAAGATCACCGTGGACTGCTACGGGCCCAGCTGCGGCCACGGCGGCAGCGCCTTCAGCGGCAAGGATCCCACCAAGCCCGACCGCAGCGGCAGCTACGGGGCCCGCTGGGCCGCCAAGAACGTGGTGGCCGCGGGCCTGGCCGACCGCTGCGCCCTGGAGATCGCCTACGTCATCGGCCACCCCCGGCCGCTGTCGGTCAGCGTGGACACGTTCGGGACGGGCAAGCTGTCCGACGACCGGCTCGCGGACGTCCTCCAGCAGGAATTCGACTTCTCCCCCGCCGGCATCATCGAGGATCTCGACCTGCGCCGGCCCATCTACACCCCGACCGCCGTGTACGGCCACTTCGGCCGCCCCGATCCCGACTTCACCTGGGAAGGCCTGACCCGCGTCGACGCCCTCCGCAGGCACCTGAAGCCAAGCCGCAAGGGAGGCAAGTGATGCAGAAGAAGGACCAGAGTCCCGGCTTCGCCACCCTGTGCATCCACGGCAAGAAGCACCTGGACAAGCACGAGGGAGAGCGGCCCATCCGGGCCGTGAGCACCCCCATCTTCCAGAGTTCCACCTTCGCCTTCGAGAGCGTGGACCACGGGGCTGCCGTGTTCCGCGGGGAGGATCCCAGCTACGTCTACACCCGCCTGGGCAACCCCACCCAGACCGCCCTGGAAACCGAGATGGCCTACCTGGAGAAGGGCGAGGCCGCCCTGGCCCTGGCCAGCGGCATGGCCGCGGCGACCACCGCCGTCCTGACCTGTTGCCGCAGCGGCGACCACATCGTCGCCGGCGACACCCTCTACGGCGGGACCCACCAGCTCTTCACCCAGACCCTGCCGCGGCTGGGCATCGAGGTGACCGAGGTGCCGGCCCAGGACCCCCGCAATTTCGAGCGGGCCATCACGAAGAGGACCCGGCTGGTCTACCTCGAAACGCCCGCCAACCCCACCCTGGTGCTGACGGACATCGCGGCGGTGGCGGAGATCGCCCGTCGCAAGGGCGTGCCGGTGCTGGTGGACAACACCTTCTGCACCCCCTACCTGCAGAACCCCCTGGAACTGGGGGCCGACATCGTCCTGCACTCGGCCACCAAGTACATCGGAGGGCACGGCGACACGGTGGCCGGCATCCTGGTGGGCAAGGCCGACTGGATGATGCAGGCGCGCATGGAGACCCTTCGCGACGACGGCGGCCGCAACTCGCCCCACACCGCCCGGCTGCTGCTGCGCGGGCTGAAGACCCTGCCGGTGCGCATGGACCGGCACCTGGAAACTGCGCTGGAGATCGCCCACTTCCTGGGTTACCATCCCAAGGTGACCGAGGTCGTCTACCCCGGGCTCAAGACGCATCCCCAGCACGCCCTGGCCAGGCGCCAGCAGCGGGGATTCGGGGGGATGATCAGCTTCATGGTCGCCGGCGGCCGGGAAGCCGGCAAGGTGGTCATGGACAACGTCCAGCTGTGCACGCTGGCCGTCAGCCTCGGGGACGTGGACACTCTCATCGAGCATCCGGCCTCGATGACCCATTCGACCTACAGCGAACAGGAGCTGGCCAGGGTCGGCATCGATCCGGGCATGGTCCGGCTCTCGGTGGGGCTGGAGAACGTCGAGGACATCATCGCCGACCTGAGACAGGCCCTGACCCTGATCTGATCGGCCCCGGGGAGGACCTTGAAGATCCGGTCCACGAAGCTCGCCGTCATCGCGGCCGCCCTCATGTTCTGGGTCCTGGACGCCCTGATCGACTCCTTCGTCTTCCATGAAGGAGAGCTCCTGGAATCCCTGCTCCAGCCTGGCGGCTACGAACTCTACATGAGGATCTCGATCCTGGCGGTTCTGCTGGTCGGGACCGTCCTGGCCTCCTCCCATTCCCGAGGGATGGCCCAGGCCCAGGCCAACATCCTGGCCGGGCAACGGGCCCTGGAAGTCCGCAACAAGATCGCGGAGATCTTCCTGACCGGACGCCTTCCCCAGGCCTACGGGAACGTGCTTTCCCTCCTGTGCACCGAGTCGGGCTGCCGCCGGGGCCTGCTGGGCATCGTGGGACCCGGCGGCGAACTTGAGGTCGTGGCGGTCCACCCCCCGTCCAGGAACCGCGACCCGGAATTCTATCCGCCCCCTTGCCTGCCCCTGGCCGGGCTGCCCCGCCCCTGGCCGGACATCCTCCTGTCCCGGGCGCCGCGGGTGATCCCCGGCCTCACCGCGTTGCCTTCCCTCGAATGGGAGGCCGACGGAGTCCTGGCTGCCCCCATCCCCGGCCCCCAGGACAACCTGGGCCTGCTGGTCCTCGGCGACCGGAACCGGGAATTCGAGGAGATCGACCTGGAGCAGACCGGCGCCCTGACCACCTTCCTCGCCCCCATCCTGCAATCCCTGGCGCAGGCTGCCGAGCGGGAGCAGCAGGCCATCCAGGCCCAGAAGATGGAAGCCCTGGGAGCCCTCGCCGGGGGAATCTCGCACGACTTCAACAACATCCTCCAGGCCATCATGGGATTCGCCGCCATGGCCAGGGAGGCGGTCGAACCGGGAACCACGCCGGCCCTGGATCTCGACCGCGTGCTGCGGGCGGCCCAGAGGGGCCGGGACCTGGTCAAGCGGATCGAGATGGTCAGTTTCCCCGCCGAGGATACCTTCCGCACCCTGCCGCTGCAGGACGCCATCACCGAGGCCGTCGGCCTGCTGGAGCACACCGCTCCGGCCAACATCAGCATCCGCACGGATCTGGATCCCGATTGCGGCCCCATCCTCGCCCACCCTCCCCAGATCCAGCAGGTCCTGCTGAATCTCGGAACCAACGCCATCCACGCCATGGAGGGGGACAACGGCGAACTGACCATCACCCTGAACCGGGTATCCGGGGACGAGTCCGTGCCCTGGCTGCCGGAGGACCTCGCGGGCCATGACCTGGCCGTCATCCGCATGACGGACACCGGAGGCGGGATGGACGGCGACACCCTGCAGCGCGCCTTCGACCCCTTCTACACCACCAAGTCCGTGGGCAAGGGAACCGGGCTGGGCCTGTCGGTGGTCCACAGCATCGTCAAGAACCACGGCGGCCGGGTCCTGGTCGAGAGCAACCCCGGCAAGGGGACGGTCATCAGCCTCTGCTTCCCCGTCTGCGACGTCGGTCCGGCGGACAGGTCCCTGGAGGACGGGAACCAGGATGATCTCAAGGGGAGGCTGATGTTCGTCGATGACGAGGAGGACATCACCCTGTTCGCGAAGGCATTCCTGGAAGCCAGGGGGCACCGGGTGGCGGCTTTCACCGACCCGCTGGCCGCGCTCGAGGAGTTCGCCGGCCGGCCCGGGGATTACGACCTTGTGATCTCCGACCTGGTGATGCCCAAGTTGACGGGGGACCGCCTGGCCGCTAGGATCCGGGAGATCCGCAAGGACGTGCCCGTGATCCTGATATCCGGCTATGCGGAAAACGAATTCGACCTGCGCAGCGCGAACCCCGGGGTGGCTGGCCTGATCAGGAAACCTTTCACGAGCCAGATCCTTGCCCGGGCGGTCGCCCGCTCACTCAGGGACACGACTTTTTCCGACGAGGTGTAGCGATGGCCAGCATCCTCATCATCGAGGACGACCAGGAAGTCCGGGAATACCTGGAAAGCGTGTTGACCCGCGCGGGCTACGAGGTGGCGGCCGCGGCCAACGGGGAGGAAGGGCTCATCCGGTTCAAGGAGTCCGTCTTCGACCTCGTCATCACCGACATCATCATGCCCGAGAAGGACGGCATCGAGACCATCCTGGACCTTCGCCGGGAGAACGGCGCCCTGAAGCTCATCGCCATCTCGGGCGGGGGGCGTTCCGAGCCGGAGAACTACCTGCACTCGGCGCGCCTGCTGGGTGCGGACATCACGATGAAGAAGCCGTTCACGAACCAGGAGATGCTGGACGCGGTCGCCTCCCTCCTGGGCTGAGACCGGGCCGGCGGGAGCGGCCCACGGTCTTCCCGGACGCCGCCGGCTTCTCCGTTCAGGGGTGCGTGTCCGCCCCGGGCCGGGCGATGCCCATCTCCTCCAGCAACCGCTGCCCGCCCCCCGACTTCCAGGTCACCCACAGGACGTACCGGATGTCGACCCCGATGGACCGGCTGTAGCTGTGGTCCCAGGCGAAATCGTTGATGGTGGCTTCCCAGGCGCGGTCGAAATTCAGTCCCACCACCCTGCCGCGGGCGTCCAGGACCGGGCTGCCGGAATTGCCCCCGGTGGTGTCGGTGCTGTAGAGCAGGCCCACGGGCACCCCGCCCTGCGCCGCATCCCCGAAGGGTCCGAAGCTGCCGCCGGCGATCCACTCCCGGTACCGCTCGGGAAGGGCGTAGGGATCGGCCCCGGTATCCTTTTCCAGCAGGCCCCGGGTCGTGGTCAGGGGCTCGTACCGGACGGCGTCGCGGGGTGAATAGCCCTCCACGTAACCGTAGGTGAAGCGCAGGGTCCCGTTGGCGTCGGGGATGAACCGGGTGCCCAGGAACACCTGCCTCGCCTCGAGCAGGGCGGCCTGCAGGGGGTCCAGACGGCCCTTGTCCCGCCGGCGGTCTTCCCGCAGCCGCACCGTGGGATCGTGGAGGGCCGCCGCCAGATCGAGCAGGGGGTCGTCCAGGGCCTTCAGCTGGTCCGGGGTCATGGCCAGGGCCCGATCGAGGGACGCCGGATCCGTCAGGCGCGTCCCGGTGAAGACCCGGTCGAGCAGGGCGGCCGCCTCGGCGGCGCCGGCGGCGCCGAGGCATCCCGCGAAGGCCCGCAGCCCCTGCGCCCGGGGAACGTCCCCGCCCCTCCTCAGGAGCTCGGCGAGGATGAGGCGGTCGGCGCCCTCGTCGTAGTTGTCCAGGATGACCTGCAACCTGTTGCGGGTCTGGTCGAAGTTCCGGGCCATGTAGGCGGGTTCGCGGTCGGCCTCCTCCTTGAGCTGTTCCTGGGCGTTCTCCCACACGGTCAGGGCGACCTGGAGGATCTGGGGACTCCGCCCCAAAAATCGCATCCAGAGCTCGTAGACGGCGGTCTCGTCCTCCTGGCGGTAGTACTCGGCGAGTTCGTCCAGGACCTTGCCGTAACGCTTCCGGCGGAGGGGGTCCCGGTCGATGAACTCCTGGAGTCGGGCCTCCTCGGCCCGGCGCGCCTCGACCAGATCGAGGCGGGCGATCCCCTGCAGCTTGCCCCGGTAGTTCTTCCAGGTGTTCTGCAGGCTCTTGACCCGGGAGGCCAGAGCCAGCTCCCGGTCGCGGTCACCGGCGCCGAGGGCCTCCAGGTTCTCGATCTGCCAGCCGTACCAGTCCACCGTCAGGGGCATGATCCGCGTCCGGAGGTGTTCCAGATAATGGGAGGAGCGGTGACGGTAGGTGGTGCCCGGGTAGCCGAAGATGAAGACGAAATCGCCCTCGGCGACTCCCTCCTGGGCCACCCGCAGGACTCGGGACGGACGGTAGGGGACGTTGTCGGGGTGGTAGGCGGCCGGCGATCCGTCGGGCGCCGTGTAGGCCCGCATGAAGGAGAAGTCCCCCGAGTGCCGGGGCCAGATCCAGTTGTCCGCCTCCCCGCCGAAGTTGCCGATGGCCTGGGGCGGCGCCAGGACCAGCCTGACGTCCCTCAGGTAGGTGTAGACGAACAGGACGTAGGTCCGGCCCTGGAACATCTCGCTCACCTCGGCCCGCTTGCCGGGGTTCTCGGCCTCGAAATCCAGGCTGATCTCCTTCATCCTGCGCTCGATGGCCCGGGTCCGGTCCATGGGATCCATGCCCGGTTCGATGGCGGCCAGGACCTCGGCGGACACGTCCCGGTAGCTCTCGGTGATGCGGACGGTGTAGCCGACGGCCGGGACCTCGTCCGCGAGCGTGGCGGCGGCGAAGCCCTCGGTCAGGTAGTCGTGCTCGGCGGTGCTGGCGTCGCCGATGGCGCGGAAGGCGCAGTGGTGGTTGGTCAGGATGAGGCCCCGGTCCGAGACGAAGGATCCCGTGCAGCCCCCCAGCTTGCAGATCCCGTCGACCAGGCTGAGCCCCTCCGGGTCGTAGATCAGCTCCGGATCGATGGCCAGGCCGGCGGCCTTCAGATCCAGGGCCTGCAGGCCGCTCACGGGGAACATGCCCTCGACGGCCACGGCCTCGCGGCCGGCGGCGAGGGCGAGGGCCACGACCAGGGTGATGGATGCGATGGACTTCATGGCGACCTCACAGGGATAGTCGGCGGGCGACGTCACGGAAGAAATCGAGCGACTCGGGATTGGCCAGGGCCTCGGTGTTGTCCACCGCGTCTCCGCGCAGGATGCGGCGCACCGCCAGCTCGACCGTCTTGCCGCTGATGGTGCGGGGGACGGCCGGCGCCTGCAGGATGAAGGCGGGGACGTGGCGGGGGGATTCCTCCTCCCGGATGCGCCTCTTCATGGACTCCACCAGCCCGGGTGTCAAGATCTCGTCCTCGCCGAGCACCACGAACAGGGCGATCTTCACGTCCCCTTCACGCTCCAGTCCCACCGCCAGGCTCTCGCGGACCTCGGGAAAACGGTCGACGATGCGGTAGATCTCGGCGGTGCCGATCCTCACGCCGCCGGGGTTGAGCACCGTGTCCGAGCGGCCGTGGATCACCATGCCGCCGCCCGGGGTCGACTCGGCGAAGTCGCCATGGTGCCAGATCCCGGGGAAACGCGCGAAGTAGGCCTCGTGGTAGCGCGAACCGTCGGGATCCGCCCAGAAACCGCTCGGCATCGAGGGGAAGGCCGCGGTGCAGACCAGCTCGCCCTTGCCTCGCTCCAGGAGCCGCCCCTGGGGATCCCGGACCTCCACCTTCATGCCCAGGCCGCGGCACTGCAGCTCTCCGCGCCGGACCGGCAGGATGGGGCAGCCCAGGGCGAAGCAGGACACGATGTCCGTGCCTCCGGAGATGGAGCTGAGCTGGACGTCCCGCTTGACGTCCCGGTAGACGTAATCGAAGGACCCGGGGGAAAGGGGCGATCCGGTCGACAGGACCGCCCGCAAGGCGCCCAGATCGTGCGTCCCGGCCGGCTTGAGACCGAACTTCTCGCTGGCGGCCAGCCAGCGGGCGCTGACGCCCATGACCGCCACCCCCAGGTCGTGGACCAGGTCCCACAGGGCGCTGCGGGGAGTGAAGGGGCCGCCGTCGTAGAGGACCAGGGCGGCGCCGGTGGCCAGGCCGCTGACGAGCCAGTTCCACATCATCCAGCCGCAGGTGGTGAAGTAGAAGAACCGTTCGCCCGGCCTCAGGTCGCAGTGGAGCTGGTGCTCCTTCAGGTGCTGCAGGAGCGTCCCTCCCGCGGTGTGCACCATGCACTTGGGCAGGCCGGTGGTGCCCGACGAGTACATGATGAACAGGGGATGGGAGAAGGGGACCCGGAGGTATTCCGGATCCTCCCCGCCGAAAGGGGCGATGAAGTCGTCCCAGAGGACCGCCCCCTCCGGCAGGAACCCGAGATCGCTCCCCGGGACCATGACCAGCCTTGACAGGGAGCCCAGCCGGCTGCGGAGCATCTCCACGGTGGACGTGGTGTCGGTGCGGGCGCCCCCGTAGTGATACCCGTCGGTGGCGAACAGGATCTTCGGCTCGATCTGGCCGAACCGGTCCAGGACCCCCTGCGGTCCGAAGTCCGGCGAGCAGCTGGACCAGACCGCGCCCAGGGCGGCCGTGGCCAGCATCGCCGCCACGGTCTCGGGCCGGTTCGGCAGGAACCCCGCCACGCGGTCCCCCGGTCCCACGCCCTCGGCGGCCAGCGCCCGGGCCGTCCGGCCGACGACGGAGCGGAGCTCGTCCCGGCTCCAGACTCCACGCCGGCCGTCCTCGCTCCTGAAGATCAGGGCCGGATCGGGTCCCCTCCAGTGCAGGAGGTTTTCCGCGAAGTTCAGGCGGGCGTCCGGGAACCAGCGGGCTCCCGGCATGGGGCCGGGATCGTCCAGGACGGTCGCGCCGGGGCCGTCCCCGACCACGCCGCAGAGATCCCACACCCCTCGCCAGAATTCACCGCGGTGGGCGACGGACCAGTCGTACAGGTCAGGGTAGCCGGCGAGGGACAGCCCGTGCCGCTCGTTCATCGCCGCGATGAAGGCCGAGATGCGGGCGCCGGCGATCCGGTCGGGATCCGGGGTCCACAGGATGTCGCCCACCCGGCTCACCGGACCTCGCCTGCGGCGGGCAGGATCCGCCCGGCGACCTCGCCGAACCCGACCCGGAAACCGTCCCCCTGGCACCAGCCCGTCATGATGACGGCGTCGTGGTCCTCGAGGAAGGAGCGCCGGGCGCCGCCGGGGAACTCCAGCGGCCGTTCCCCACGCCACGTGATCTCCAGCAGGGAGCCGAAGCTGCCCGGGTCCGACCCGCTGATCGTCCCGGAGGCCATCAGATCCCCCGTGCCCAGGTTGCAGCCGGTGACCGTGTGGTGGGCCAGCTGCTGGGCCATCGTCCAGTAGAGGTGCTTGAAGTTGCTGCGGCAGACCGTCAAGGTCCCGCCGCCGTCACCCGCGGTCACCGCCACCTCCAGGTTGATGTCGTAGGTCCGGCGCACGGGCTCCCTCAGGTAGGGCAGGGGCTCGGGATCCTGGACGGGCGCGGCGCAGGCGAAGGGCTCGAGCGCCTCGAGGGGGACCACCCAGGGCGAGATGCTGGTGGCGAAGTTCTTGGCGGTGAACGGGCCCAGGGGCTGGTATTCCCAGGGTTGGATGTCGCGGGCCGACCAGTCGTTCACCAGGACCAGGCCGAAGACGTGGTCCATCGCCTCGGCGACGGGCACGGGTCTCCCCAGGTCGCTCGGCAGCGACACCAGGAATCCCATCTCCAGCTCGAAATCCACGCGTCTGCTGGGCCCGAAGACGGGCTCATCGGCGCCGGGAGGCAGGGACTGGCCTTGGGGGCGGACGATTCCGGTTCCGGAAACGACCACCGAACTGGCCCGGCCGTGATAGCCCACCGGCAGGTGCAGCCAGTTGGGCATCAGGGCGTTGTCCTTGCCCCGGAACATGATGCCCACGTTGGTGGCGTGCTCCCTGGAGGAATAGAAATCCGTGTAGTCCCGGATCGCCGCCGGCACCCGCATGGTCACCGCGGCGGCGGGCAGGAGCGCACGGGCCCGCAGCACCGGATCGTCGCGCAGGGTGGGCTCATCCTCGCGCAACAGACCCTGGATCAGGACCCGGGCGAAGCGCCGCTGATCGACCGGAAGCTCCATGAACCGGTTCAGGACCGGCTGGCTGAAGGTGGCCCAGGGCAGACCCGCACTGGCCAGCAGGCCCGAGTCCTCGATGACCGACAGGTCCAGGACGTGGTCGCCGATCCTGACCCCCGCCCGCGGGGGCTCCGCCGGGGTGGGGCTGAAGATGCCGTACGGGAGGTTCTCCAGGGGGAAATGGGATTCAGGATCCACCGGAACGAAGGACCGGAGGCGGGTCTGGGGGGTCGGATTCATGCAAACTCCCGGTTCGGGGCCCGGTTCAGAGCAGGCCCAGGGCTTGGAGATCGGCGACCGGTTCGGCGAAGGAGCAGCTGCCGAACCCGCACAGGGATCGCCGGCGGATCTCCTCGATCCGGTCGGCGGCAACGGCCCTGTGACGCCAGGCGAAGGCTTCCTCGGTGAAGCTGAAGGCCGCGGGGTCCGTCTCCGCGACGCAGGATTCGAGTTCACGGCCGGAAGCCTGACCCGAGGCCGCCAGCAGGCCGGCCCCGAACACGTTGAAGAACCCGTGCATCATCACCTCAGGTTCGTCGGCCAGGTGGCGGACCGGATGGTGGAGACCGGCGGTACACTTCAGGGGAACGGCGGACCGGGCGCACGCGGCAAGGATGCCCGCCACCCGGCTCACCGCCGGGACGTTCTCCGGCCGCAATCCCCCGCAGCGAAGCTTGACGCCCAGCCGCCGCACCGGAGCCCCCTCCCCGCGCGCGGCAAGGATCTCGATGACCCCGGCGTCGTCGCTGCCGGGCGGCAGCTCCAGGAAGAGTTCCCGGCCGGCCAGTCCGGCCGCCTCCAGGCGGGCGAAAAGCAGATCGAGATGATCGGCCAGAACCTGTCGCCCCGCGCCGGTGGCGTGAGGCAGCGGGTATTCCAGGACCTGGATCCCGGTCCAGCCCTCCTCTTCCGCGGCGAGGATGGCCGCGCCCTGGGGCGCCAGGGCTTCCAGGGCCTCGGCGGCGCCCTCCCTGCTGCCGATCAGGACGGAGCATTCCCAGGCGCCGGCGGCTGAGGCTCCGGGGACGTTCGCCCGGGCCGCGCCGATCTCGGCCAGCTTCTCGGCCGGAGCGATGAAGCGGCCGAGCATCCAGGCCTGGGGTCCGGCCCGGTGGCCGGCGTAGCGCGCCACCGCCCGCCCGGGCGGCAGGACCGCCGGCGGGAACAGCCCCGCGTAATCGATCAGCCCCTGCATGAAGGCCCGGAATGCCGTCGCCATCACCGTTCCCCTTCCCGCCAGGAATCCCCGTAGCCGGCATCCTCGCACGGAAGCGCATCGGCCGCCACCGCCAAGGGTGCGAAGGTGTCGATCATGACGGCCAGCTCGTCGGTCCGCTCGGCGCCGATCGACGCCTCGGTGCGGCCGGGCTGGGGCCCGTGGGGCAGCCCGTCGGGGTGCAGGGTCAAGGAACCGGTCTCGATGCCGCTGCGGCTCATGAACTCGTCGTTGCAGTAGTAGAGGACCTCGTCGGTCATCACGTTCGAATGGTTGTACGGGGCGGGCACGGCATCCGGATGGAAGTCGTACAGCCGCGGGACGAAGGAGCAGAGGACGAAACCGTCCCCCTCGAACGTCTGGTGCACCGGGGGGGGCTGGTGCAGCCGGCCGACGATGGGCTCGAAGTCGTGGATGCTGAAGGCCCAGGGGAAGTAGTAGCCGTCCCAGCCGACGGTATCGCAGGGATGGTGATCCAGGACCACGCGGTGACAGGTCTCGCCCCGGCGGGTGATGACCTCGTGGTCCCCCGTCTCGTCATGGACCACGAGTTCCTGCGGCGGGCGGATGTCCCGCTCGCAGAACGGGCTGTGCTCCAGCAGCTGGCCGTGTCCGTTGCGGTACCGGTTGGGCGTGCGGACGTGCCCGCGGCTCTCGATCACCAGGTGGATTTGCTCGGAGGCGTCCGGCACCAGGCGGTGGATGATGCCCCGGGGGATGACCAGGTAGTCCCCGGCGCGGTACTTCAGGTTGCCGAACTGGGATTCGAGAGTCCCGCCTCCCCGGGTGACGAAGAGGATCTCGTCGGCCTGGGCGTTGCGGTAGAAGAAGGCGTCGGCCCGGCGCGGACGGGTCAGGAACAGGGCCACGTCGTCGTTGAAGACCAGGGGTACCCGGTCCCGGACGGGGCTGGGGCCGCACTCGAGCATGTGCGTGCGCAGGTGGCGCATCCGCCAGGCGCCGCCCGGCCCGCCCGCGGGAACCCGGGGCTGCTCCCAGGCCACCGAGATCTCCTTGACCGAGGTCGGCCGCCGGATGGTGTAGAGCAGGGACTGCAGGCCGGTGAAGCCCAGGTTCCCCATCAGGTGCTCGTAGCGGATCCCGCCGCCCGGCGCGGGGAACACCACGTGACGCTTGGCCGGGACATCGCCCAGTCTGTGATAGAACGGCATGGCCCCCAACCCTCCCGGTTGCCGGTTCCGCCGCTGCGCAGGTCAGAGATTGCCGCGCAGGGCCTGTTCCTGCTCGATGGTGACGAAGAGGGCCTTGAAGTTGCCCTTGCCGAAGCTGTCGCTGCCCCGGCGCTGGATGATCTCGATGAACAGGGTCGGCCGGTCCTGGACCGGTTTCGTGAAGAGCTGCAGCAGGTAGCCCTTGTCGTCGCGGTCCACCAGCAGGCCCTGTTCCTTCACGGCTTCCCGGTCCTCCCGGACTTCTCCCACCCGATCCCACAGGTCCCGGTAGTAGCCCTCGGGAACCGCCAGGAACTCGACCCCGTTGCGCCGCAGGGCGGCGATGGTCTCGAGGATGTCGTCGGTGGCCAGGGCGATGTGCTGCACGCCGGCGGTGACGTTGGCGTCGATGTATTCCTGGATCTGGCTCTTCTTCAGACCCTCGGCCGGCTCGTTGATGGGGAACTTGATCGCCCGGTCCGCCGACGCCACGACGGTGCTGCGCAGCGCGGTGTACTCGGTGGAGATGTCCTTGTCATCGTAGGAGACGAAACGGCCCAGGCCGAGGGTCCTGTCGTACCAGGTCACCCAGCGGTCCATCTGGCGGTCCTCGACGTTGGCCACGATGTGGTCGACGCAGGTCAGCCCGGTCCCCCGGCCCTTGATCTCCCTGATCTCGAACCCCGGCAGGAAACCGGGGTACCCGTCGCGCTGGACGAAGGTGTGGATGGTTTCGCCGTAGGCCTTGATGGCGGCGGTGCGGACGGCGCCCCTCGCATCGCTCGCATCGGCGGGAGCGGACTCGGGCTTGGCGCCCCCGGCCACGGCCTGGGCGAAGATCGCGTCCGTGTCCTCCACTTCGAAGGCGATGTCCCGCACTCCGTCGCCGTGCAGGGTCAACCAGGTGTTCAGCGGGTCGAGGTGATGCAGGGGGGTGGTCAGGACGAGCCAGATGTCGCCCTGCTTCAGGACGTACGAAACCCTTCCGGGGCAGCCGGTCTCCGGCCCCCGGTAGGCCACCTGGTCGAAGCCGAAGGCCTTGCGGTAATAGTAGGCGGCCTGCTTGGCGTTGCCCACGGCCAGCTCGACGTGGTGGACCCTTCTGAGTGCTTGCGCCATTCCCCTCGACTCCTTGCTGATTCGATCCTGGATTCCCTGGAAAAATGCTGCGGGATTGATGTGCACAGGGTTAGCGACAACCCGCCCGGATGTCAACTCCGGCGGCGCGGCCGTGGATTCCGCTCAATCCCCGGCGGTTCCTGTCGAAAATTCCACGAACCCGGCGGCCCCGAGGCGGCCGGGAGTCACTCGCCCATCGATTCAGGAGCCCGGTTGAACCGCACCGCTCAGGAAATGGCGCCTCGAAGGGCAGCCCGGAGGATCTGGGTCCTCGGTGGCGCCGGTCTGCTGACCGGGGCCCTGCTCTGCGCGGCCGCCGTCTGGCAGGGCATCCAGCTGGACACCGTCCGGACCCGGCTGAACGACCGGATCCAGGCCATGCACTCGCTCCAGAACCGCAACGTCCAGAGCACCCTGCACCAGCACTACAACCTGACCTACCTGGTCGTCGATCCCCGGGAAGACCCCGAGTCCGAAGCCGGCCTCGAGGAATTCACGAGACACAACCAGGAGTTCCTGGCCACCATGGCCGAGTTCGAGGCGCTGGCCGACGAATGCGGCCTGCAGAGACACTACGATCAGCTCGTCGTCTGCAATCTGAGATGGTCGGACCTGGCGGAGCAGGCCCTGGACGTCCGGGCCCTGGTGCTGTCGGCCCTCTCCCGGGCGGACAGGCGCGCCCTGCGGGCCGAAGCCCTGCTCGACAGCCTCCGCATCCTGCTGGAGCCCGCCCCTGCGACCGGGGAACCCCTGCTCGTTCCGCTGGCGGATCTGCGGCTGGGCCTGGCGCTCGCCGGGGACGCCCGCGACCCCGCTGCGGTCGAGAAGGTCATCCTGAACCGGATCGATCCGGCCCTGGCGCGGATGCACGCCATCCTGGCCGGGGGGGCCGCCGGGGGCGCGAACGGCCTGCCCCCCCATCCCGCCCGCCTGCAACCCCTCGCCGACCAGCTCCGGACGGCCATGATGGGGGATGGACGCCCCGGCAGCCCCCTGCGCCGGGGCTATTGCGACTTCCTCCTCGAGGGCAGACGTCTCGCCCGGGATCTCGGCGGACTGGTGCAGGACCTGAGGGAGGCCGACGAGAGGTTCGCCGACGGCCTGGCCCAGTTCGATCAGGGATTCCAGGAGTTCGTGCGCCGCGCCCACCTCGAAAGCTCCCGGCGCACCCTGGTCGGCCTCGCCTGGATCATCGGGCCGGGATTCCTGCTGGCCGTCGTCTACTTCAGCCTCACCCGGAAGATCGCCCTGGCCCAGGAGCTCATCACCCGGCGGGAACGGAACGCCCTCCGGGACCTGGAGTCCTCCCGGAGGCGTTTCGCCGACCTCGCAATGGCCTCGGGAGACCTCCTGTGGGAAGTGGATTCCGGGGGCACCATCCGGTTCGCCGCCGGCAAGCTCGAACAGAGCGGTTTCCGGGAGGATGACCTGGTCGGGAAGTCCTTCCGGGAACTCCTGCCCGAGGACGAGTGGCGGCGATTGAAGCCCGTCTTCCTGGCAGCCGTCCAGGCGGCGGAACCGCTGCGGGAGATCGAGCACTGGATGAAGGACAGCCGGGGCGGGGACTTCTGCGTCCTGACCAGCGCCTCCCCCTGCCTCGATGCCCGGGGCCGCGTCCTGGCCTACCGCGGCGCCAGCAAGGACGTCACCGACGGCATCATCGCCCGGGAAGAGATGAAGCGGGCCCGGGACGACGCCGAAGCCGCGAACCTGCAGCTGGAACGCACGGCGGCCCTGGCCAACGAGATGGCCCTCGCCGCCGAAGCCGCCAGCGCGGCCAAGAGCGAGTTCCTGGCCACCATGAGCCACGAGATCCGCACTCCCATGAACGGCATCATCGGGATGACCGGCCTGTTGCGGGACACCGTCCTGGACGCCACCCAGCAGGAGTACTCCGCCAACATCCAGGCCTCGGCCGAGACGCTCCTGGCTCTGATCAACGACATCCTGGACTTCTCCAAGATCGAGGCCGGCAAGCTGGACTTCGAATCCATCCCCTTCAGCCCCCGGACCGTCATCGACGAGGTCCTCGACCTGCTGGGAATCAAGGCCTGGGAGCAGGGCCTGGCCCTGTCGGGGTTCGCGGACCGGGACGTGCCGCAGGAAGTCGCCGGGGATCCGACCCGGATCCGCCAGATCCTCATCAACCTGGTCGGCAACGCGATCAAGTTCACCCCCGCCGGGAGCATCACCGTGCGGGTCCGGCTGGTCGGGGAGCGGTCCCACCGCCTCCACTTCGACGTGACCGACACGGGCATCGGCATCAGCCCCCGGAACCAGGAGCGCCTCTTCAAGCCCTTCCAGCAGGCCGACAGCTCCACCACCCGGAACTTCGGGGGCACGGGACTGGGCCTTTCCATCTGCAACAAGCTGGTCCGCATGATGGCGGGGGAGATCGGCGTGGAGAGCCGCGTCGGCGAGGGCGCGACCTTCTGGTTCGAGATTCCCCTGCAGGAGACCCCGGGGCAGTCTCCCGACCGGGCCCTGCTGGAGGCCGCCGGGCGCAGCCTCGCCGGCCGGCCGGCTCTGGTGGTGGCGGGGGACGAGCACGCCGCCTCCGCCCTGGTCGAGAACCTGGGCAGCCTGGGCTGTCCGGCCTTGCGATGCGCCGACCTGGCGGAAGCGAGGGAGCGCCTCGCCCTGCAGACCGGCGCGGACGACCGGCCTGGCCGCCTTTTCGTCACCGACCGGCTGGTGGAGGACGCCGGCGGCGGAGCGATCGCGGGGATCCTCTCGGCGGGCGCGGAACCCCGTCCGCACCTGGTCATCCTGACGTCCGGACCCAAACCTCCGAACCCCCAGGTTCTGGAAGCCTGCGGCTGCCGCAGCTGGTTGACCGCCCCGCTCCGGTACCGCAACTTCCTGCATTGCCTGGGACGTCCCGAGGACCGGCCCGGCGCGCCGGGCGCCGCCGGCGAGGACGCCGGAACCACTCCCGCCGCCGGACCGGAAGCCTGGCGGTCGGACCTGCGCATCCTCCTGGCCGACGACAACCTCATCAACCGCAAGGTGGGCGAGGGGATCCTGAAGAAGCTCGGGTTCACCTGCCACACGGTCGTCACGGGCCGGGAGGCCCTCGAGGCCTGGCGCACCGGCGGCTACGACCTGATCCTCATGGACTGCATGATGCCCGACATGGACGGTTACGAGGCCTCCCGGCGCATCCGGCAGGAGGAGGGCGACGGCCACGTCCCCATCATCGCCATGACGGCCAACGCCATGGCGGGAGACCGCGAGAAGTGCCTCGCCGCCGGCATGGACGATTACGTTCCCAAGCCCATCAAGCCCGACGCCATGGCGAAGGCCATCGCCGCCGCGTACCGGAAATGGCTGGTCCCCGTGGGGTGATCCCCGCTATCCTGGGGAATCCGGCAGGCAACACCCGCCCCTGCGGTGCGTAGGAGGCGGATCGACGCCCCTGCATCCCCAGCCCCGGACGGTTCCATGATCAGCCTTCGTCGCAAACTCGCCCGCAGCCTGGGACTGGAACCGGCCGAAACCGGGCCCGTCCTGCTGTCCGCTCTCCTGTTCTACCTCCTGATGACCGGTTACTCCATCCTGCGTCCCCTGCGGGAGGAAATGGGCCTGGCGGGCGGGGTCGACAACCTGCCGAAGCTGTTCCTCGTCACGCTCGCCGCCATGGTCCTGGCCGCCCCCCTGCTGGGCTGGCTGGTCCGCCGCCACCGCAGGGAGACCTTCATCCCCGTGGCCTTCCGTTTCTTCGCGGTGAACCTCCTGCTGTTCTTCATCCTGCTGAAGACCGCCTCGGGAGGCCTGCTTGTCCTGACCGGACGCGCCTTCTACGTCTGGCTGAGCGTGTTCAACCTCTTCGTGCTGTCGCTGTTCTGGTCCTTCATGGCCGACGGCTTCGGCTACCGCCGCAGCCGGCGCCTGTTCGGCATCATCGCCCTGGGCGGCACCATGGGAGCCATGCTGGGCAGCGGCCTGACGACCCTGCTGGTGGGGGCGGTGGGCCGCCACAACCTCTTCCTGGTCGCCGCGGCGTTCCTCGAGGGGGCCGTGCGGTGCGTGGGGCCCCTGGGGCGCAGCTTCGCGCACGACGGGTCCTCCCCGGACGCCGCTTACGATTCCCCCTCCCGCGGCGGCATCCTTTCCGGGGTCACCCGGACCGCCGGGTCCCCCTATCTCCTGGGCATCAGCGCCTACATCTTCTTCTACAGCCTGACCGCCACCTTCCTCTACTTCGAGCAGGCGCAGATCGTGGCCGCCAACGTCCTGGGGCGGACCGAACGCGCGGCGATGTTCGGGACCATCGACTTCTGGGCCAACACCCTGACCCTGGCGGGCCAGCTGCTGCTGACCGGACGGATGCTGCGGAAACTGGGAAGCGGCCCGGTGCTCGCCCTGCTGCCCCTGGCGGTCGCGGCGGGGTTCGCCGCCGTGGGCGCCTGGCCCACCCTCACGGTCCTGGTGATCTTCCAGGTGATCCGACGGGCCGGCAACTACGCCCTCGCCAAGCCGGCGCGGGAGACCCTGTTCACGGTGGTGGACCGCAGCGACCGCTACAAGGCCAAGAACTTCATCGACACCTTCGTCTACCGGGGAGGGGACGCCCTGGGCGCGGGCATCTTCGCCAGGATCACCGCGGGCGGAGCACAGCTGGCGACGGTGGCCTGGCTGGCCGTGCCCATCGCCCTGCTGTGGGCCGCGGTGGCGTTCTACCTGGGACGCCGCCAGCGGGAGCTGGCGGCCGGGCGCGGCGGTTCAGACGACGGGATCCCTGCCGACGGGCATGGTCATGCAGCGGCACCCCCCGCCGCCCCTGGCCAGCTCTGAGCCCCTGACCGTCACCACGCAGCGGCCCGCCGACTCCAGGTCGACCTTGCCCGCGATGACGTCGTCCGCGGTGACGACGGCGAAACCCGCCCCGGCCAGCACCTCGAGGGTGTTGGTGTTGCGCCCGTAGCCGATGATCTTGCCCGGCGCCAGGGCGAAGAAGTTGGCGCCGCTGTGCCACTGTTCCCGCTCCTGGATCCAGCGGTCGCTGGCCCCTCCGCAGGGCAGGGGTTCCAGGTCCATCCCCAGCTTGGCCAGGGCCCGCGGGAGATTGTCCTCCTCGGTGATCTTCACCTCCTGGCGGCCCCGGATGTGGATGTGGACGGTGTCGTACCGGTGGGTCTGCCCGATCACCGGCTGGAACACCAGGCAGCGGTCGCGATCCAGCAGCGTGAAGACCATGTCCAGATGGATGAACGATTCCGGCGACCGGGGCAGCTCCTGGACCAGGATGTGCCGGTCGCGGCCCTGCTGCTTGAAGCGCTCGATGAGGAAGTCGACCGCCCGCGGGGTGGTCCGGGCGCCGATGCCGATGACCAGGATGTCCTCGGCCGCCACCAGGACGTCCCCCCCTTCGATGGTCAGACCTGAGTCGGGCCCCTCCAGCCGGGCGGGATTGACCGTGGGAGCGCCCACCTCGGGATGGTGGTCGAACACGGCCTCGACGATCCTGGTCTCCCGGCCTCGGACCTGGTTGGCCATGTGGGAGATGTAGACCTGGTCCCCCACCGTGACCGCCGAATCGCGGGTGAAGAAGAAGTTGTGCAGGGGAGGCAGGGAGAACCGGTCCCGGCTCAGGAAGCGGGTCAGGTTGTCCTTGACCAGGGGCACCCCCTCGATGAGCACCGACGCCAGGTCGGCCGAGGGCATGCCCATCAGGTCCTCCGCCACGTCCGGCACGCCTTCGGCCTCGCAGATCCTGCGGACCAGCCCCGCCCGGATGCGCGGGTTGCCGAGGATGTCGCCGAACAGGTCCTTGATGCGGAAGACGCGGGTCCAGCGCTCCAGGACCCCCTCGATCTGACCGTATTCCTCGGCGGCCACCGTCGGATTGAGGATGTCGCTGTAGAGCGCCCGCTGGGCGGACTCCGGGGTCATGTTGGCCACCTCGGCCCCCGGCCGGTGCAGGATCACGCCCCGCAACCTGCCGATTTCCGAATCGACCCGGATCTCGAAGTTGTTTTTCATGGGCCCAGGATACATCCGACCCCGGCGCCGGACAAGTCCGGTCCCGCTTTGGGACTCAAGTCGGAGCGGTCCGCGCCGATCCTTAGGCCGACAACCCAATTCCCGAAAGGAACGCCCATGGTGGACATGCGCCGCAGACCCCGCAAGAACACTCCCCACCTGGTCCGCGCCCTGGACGAAGAGTCCGGCCAGGTCATGGGGCGGATCGTCGATATCACCTGCAACGGCATGATGCTCGTCACCGGCCGGTCGGTGGCTCCGGGCCGCCGCTTCCAGGTCCGCCTGAACCTGCCCGTCATGGTCCACAACCGCTCCGACATCAACGTCGAGGCCGAGGCGGTCTGGTGCAACCAGGACAAGAATCCCAGCTTCTACCGCGTCGGGTTCAAGTTCATCAACCTGGCCGGCGAAGACGGATACCTGCTGGAGGAAGTCATGCACAAGTTCAGTCTCGTCGGCTGACGTCGACTCCGAGGAGAGGGTCCAGGCATGCAGAAAGACGGAATCCTACTCGAATCAGGGACCAACGAGGTCGAGATCCTGGAGTTCATCCTCGGAGGGCAGTCCTTCGGGGTGAACGTCCTGAAGATCCAGGCCATCGAGCAGTTCGATCCTGCCCGCCTCACTCGACTCCAGCTCGCCCACCGGGCCGTGATCGGCACGATCCTGTTCCGGGACCAGTGCATCACCCTGGTCGATCTCGGCAAGCACCTCGAATCGGCGGCGGGAGTGAGGACCGCAAAGCGGGCCGCAGGGGTCGGGACGGGAGACGACGGCGACCTGGATTCCAAGCTGGTCCTGGTGATGGAGTTCAACGAGCGGAAGACCGCCTTCCTGGTGGACGGCGTCGACCGGATCCACCGGATCTCCTGGCGGCAGATCAGCCCCCTGAGTCCCTTCCTCGACACCCCGGACAGCAAGTTCACCGGCTCGCTCAACATCAAGGACAACGAGATCCTCATCGTGGACATGGAGAAGGTCGTCGGGGAGATCCTGCCCACCGACCTGAAGCGCCACCAGGTGGACGTCGACGAGAACGACCCCCTGCGCCCGCAGCGCGCCGAGGCCATGATCTACCTGGCCGAGGACTCGGGGATCATCAGGGAACTGCTGGTCCAGGAACTGGGCCGGGGCAACTACGTCAAGGTGCGAACCTTCGCCAACGGGGCCGAGTGCTGCCAGGCCATCAGCGACCTCGTCGCCCGGATCCGGGCCGAGGGCGGCGACCTCCGGGATCATCTCGCGGGGCTGGTCAGCGACATCGAGATGCCGAAGATGGACGGCCTGGCCCTGTGCCGCCACTGCAAGGAAACCCTGGGGCTCAAGGAGACGCCGGTCATCCTCTTCAGTTCGCTGATCAACGAACAGATCGCGCGCAAGTGCGAGACCGTGGGCGCGGACTCCTATCTCAGCAAGCCCCAGTTCGGCCGGCTGGTGGAGGTCCTGGACGAATTGTGCCTGGGCGCCGCCGTGGGCGCCCCCTGACCGTACGTCCGATCGAAGTGGAAGAAGCCCGTCCCCGATGGGGGCGGGCTTCTTCCATCGGGGTCCGGGGGTCGCAGCCTCAGTTCGAGACGGCGCCTCCGGCCGGCGGATTGGTCTCAGCGGCCAGCTGCTTCATCTGCTCGTTGTTCCACTCCTCGGCCAGGGCCAGCAGCTCCGGCAGGGTCTTGGCCTTGCTGAACAGCTCCAGGGCGTGGTGCAGCTGGACGTCGGCCTCGATGGCCACCCGGTAGGCCGCTTCCTGCCCGAACCCGCGCCGCGCCACCTCCCGGCGGATGCCGCGGTCGATGAACTCCCGGTTGGCCTCCAGCAGGGAGTCGCTCATGGTCAGGTCGAAGACCCCCAGGTACTCGTCGATGTTCTCCCTGCCCTCGAGGAAGGTCCCGAAGTCGCGGAACACCTGCTCGGACACGGTGAAATCCTCGGGGATGGGATCGAGCTGGGCGGCCAGGTCCACCGCGAAGCTGAACAGGGCCCCGTCCCGCTCGACCGCCACCTCGAAGTCGGTCAGGAAGTCCTGGTCGATCTCGATGTCGGGAGTGATGCCCCCGCCGCCGTAGACCACCCGCCCGCTGTCGGTGTAGTACTTGTCCTTCTGGAACCGCTCGACTTCCTTCTCCGCCGCGGGTTTGTCCAGGGGCTCGGCATCGGCGACCGGCTCGCCGTTCTCATCGAAAGCCAGCTCATCGCCGTGGGGATTCCGCGGCCGGTCCTTGTGGATCGAGCGGCCGCTGGGCGTGTAGTAGCGCGCGGTCGTCAGCTTCAGGGCCTCGTCCTCGTCCAGCCGGAAGACCGTCTGCACCGAACCCTTGCCGAAGGAGGTCTGGCCCACGACCAGGCCGGCGTCGTGGTCCTGGATGGCCGCCGAGACGATCTCGCTGGCCGAGGCCGACGACCCGTTGATCAGCACGATCAACGGCACCTGGTTGTAGACCTTGCCGCGGGCCTGGCTGAAGAACTGCTGGTTCTGCGAACGCAGCCGCCCCTGGGTGAACACGATCAGCTTGTCCCTCTCCAGGAAGAGCTCGCTCACGCCCTGGGCGGACTCGAGCAACCCCCCCGGATTGAACCGCAGGTCCAGGATCAGGCCCCGCATGTTGCGGGCGGTCAGATCGTCCAGCTTCGTCTTGAGCTCCTCCCGCGTGGTGCGGGCGAAGTTCTGGATGCGGATGTAGCCGATGTCCCCCATCATGAAGCCGTAGGGAACGCTTTCCAGCTTGATGACGTCCCTGGTGATGGTCAGGGGGATGGGATCCTCCCGGCCCGGGCGCTGGATCGTGATGTTCACCTTGGTCCCCGGCGTGCCCCGCAGCAGCTTCACCGCGTCGCGGCTGGTCATGTCGCGGCTGCTCTCCCCCTCGATCTCGATGATCTGGTCGCCGCCCTGGATGCCCATGTAGTAGGCGGGCGTGCCCTCGATGGGGGAAACGACGGTGGGGTAGTGGTCACGGATGTTGATGGAGATGCCCAGGCCCCCGAACTCCCCCTCGGTGCTGGTCATCAGGTCCTCGTAGTTCACCGGCGGCAGGTAGTTGGAATGCTCGTCCAGCAGTTCCAGCATCCCGTTGACAGCCCCCTCCATGACCTCGTGGGGATCCATCTCGTCCACGTAGTTGTTGATGACCCGCTCGTAGACGTCGCCCAGGATCTTGAGGTTCTCGTAGAACTCCCTGCGCCTCGCCGCGGGATCGTCGGTCCGCGCCGGTTCCTGGGCCGGGACGATCGCGGCTCCGGCCAGGGCAAAAAAGGCCGTGGCCAGGGCGATCAGCAGGGGCCGGAAGGCCGGCGCCCGCAATCCGGGCCGGGTTCGGAGGGGATGTCTCATGGCTTGTTCCTTTACGGCAACTCCCCGTCGCCAGGGATGTTAGGGTCGGCCGGGATCCGGCTCCGGGCCGGCGGGGGGCTCGGGTGCGGCAACGGTTAAAGGTATTTAAGCAATCCGTGTTCCAACCTTTTCAGGTGCCCCAGGGCCTGCTCCAGCATTCCTTCCGGGGATGCCGAGGCATCCACCACTTTAAAACGCAAATCGCCCGCGGCCGCCATCCCCTGGTAGGCCTCGTACACCCGCTGGTGGAATTCCAGGCTCTCGGCGTCGAGCCGGTCGCGCACCCGCTCGGTCAGGCGCTCCTGGCCCTCGGCCGGGGGCAGCAGGCACAGGAGCGTCAGGTCGGGGACGGTCCCGCCCAGCGCGAAGGCGTTCAGCTCGTGCACCGTCTTCTCGCCCAGCCCGCGGCCGAAACCCTGGTAGGCCACCGAGGCGTCGGCGAACCGGTCGCACAGGACGATCATGCCGGCCTCGAGGGCGGGGTTGATCTTCTCCCTGACCAGCTGGGCCCGGCTGGCCACCATCAGGAGCAGCTCGGTCTCGGCCGCCATGCCTTCTGACGCAGGATCAAGCAGAATGTTCCTGATCCGTTCCCCGATGTCCGTCCCGCCCGGCTCGCGCAGCAGCTGGGGTTCCTCCCCGGCGGCGACCAGACGGCGGGTGATGGCCTGGATCAGCGTGGTCTTGCCGCTGCCCTCGGGACCCTCGAAGGTGATCAGCAGGCCCCGGTGATCGGACGCCCCGGGACGTTCCGCGGCGACCTTCATTCCCGGTCCTCCCCCCCCGCCGGGGAACCGGCCCGGGGCCGGGGACCGCTCAGCTTGGCTGCGACGTGAACCATGCGCTGCGCCGTGGTGAACAGGGTGGCCACGGCCAGGAAGGCCAGCACCGGGACCAGGGCCCACCGCCCCAGGAACATGGCGGCGCTCAGCAGGATGACCCGCTCGGTCCGCTGGAGGAACCCGACGGTGCAGGTCTCCCCCACGCCCTCGGCCCGGGCCCGCACGTAGCTGGTGGTCAGGCTGCCCACGACCACCCCGGTGATCAGCAGCAGGGGCAACGGCTGGGCGCCACCCTCCCGGGTGGCGAAGTACCAGGTCAGCCCGGCGAAGAGGAAGGCCTCGCCCAGGCGGTCGAAGCAGGAGTCGAGGAAGGCGCCCCGGGCCGACACGGTCCCCTGCAGGCGGGCCAGGTCGCCGTCCAGCATGTCGAAGGCCGATCCCAGCAGGAACACGACCGCCCCCCAGAACAGGCTGCCCCGCGCCACGATCAACCCGCTCAGCGCGGTGATCAATAGGCCGGTGATCGAGACTCCCAGGGGCGTCATGCCCATCCGGTCCAGGGACAGGACCACCGGGCGCACCCGGCTCCGGGCGTTCTTCTTGAAGGCGGCGAAGTCCATCACGGCTCCCGAGGCGTCTTGCCCCCGCTGCCCTGAAGCGCCAGCACCAGTTCACCCTTGAGGCGCCGGCCGGTCATCAGGGGGAGGACCTCCGCGGGGGTGCCCCGCAGGGTCTCCTCGTGCAACTTGGTGATTTCCCGGGCGACGGCGACCGGGCGCCCGGGGGCGACCTCGGCCAGCATCTCCAGGGTCGAAACGATGCGGTGACAGGATTCCAGCATCAGGACCGTTCCCCGCTCGGCGAGCAGATCCTCCAGGAAAGTCCGGCGCTGGCCCTTCTTGCGGGGAGGATACCCCACGAACAGGAATCTGTCCGGTGAGAATCCGCTGAGCACCAGGGCGGCAAGGGTGCTGGAAGGGCCGGGGATCACGGTCCAGGGCAGGCCCTCTTCCTGCAGGGCCCGGACCAGGGTGAAGCCCGGATCGTTGATGCAGGGCATGCCCGCGTCGCTGACCACGGCCACCCGGTGGCCGGCCCGCAGCCGCTCGACGATGAGCGGCACCGCGCGGACCTTGTTGTGGTCGTGGTAGGACGACAGGGGGACCCTCAGCCCGTACCGCTGGAGCAGCCTCTGGGTGTGCCGGGTGTCCTCGGCGTAGATCACGTCGACCCCGGCCAGGACCCCCAGGGCCCGCAGGCCGATGTCGGCCAGGTTCCCGATGGGCGTCGCCACGAAGTGGCAGACCCCCCCGGGGACGTCCTGCTCGGGGACCTGAAGGGTGATCAATGGAAGCCCCCGTCCGCGAAGCCGCCGCCCTCCTCGGCCAGGGCGGGAATCTCCGTCCGGTCCGGATCGACCCTCCCGGGGATCTGCGCCACCGGGGGCGTCTGCCGCTTGAAGGCCATCCCGCGCACCCGCCGGGCGATGCGGTCCACCAGGTCCGGTGCGAAGCCCAGCGAAGCGAGCTGCTGGCGGCCGAGCCCCCGGTCCACCATGTGGTGCAGCAGGCGATCCACCTCGGCGTAGGTCACCCCCAGTTCGTCCTCGTCGGCCTGCCCCTCCCAGAGGTCCGCGCTGGGAGCCTTCCGCAAGAGCGCCTCGGGCAGGCCCAGCCACCGGGAAAGCAGCCGGATCTCGGTTTTGTACAGCTGGCCGACGGGATTCAGGGCGCAGGCGTTGTCCCCGTACATGGTCGTGTAGCCCAGCAGGCTCTCGGTGCGGTTCCCCGTGCCCAGGACCAGGGCCTGCTCGCGGACGGACCGGTCATAGAGCACGATCATCCGGCAGCGGGCCATCACGTTGCCCCGACGGACCTTCTCGTTGGCCGGAATCCCCGCCAGGAAGGCGTCGGCCATGGGCGTGACGGGCTCCGTCTCGATGGGCATCCCCAGGGTCTCGGCCACCGCCTGGGCGTCGGCGACCGAGGCCGCCGAGCTGGTGGCGTAAGGCATGAGGACTCCCAGCAGGTTCTGCGCACCGATCGCCCGTGCCGCCAGGCCCGCAGCCACCGCCGAGTCGATCCCGCCGGACAGGCCCACCACGAGCCGCCCGTGCCCCGATCGGTCCAGGACCCCGCGGATGAACTCGGCGCACCTGTCGGCGGCCAGCGTGGGATCCAGGGCCCACTCGGGCCGTGAGAGTTCGAGCCTGTCGTCCGCCATGATTCCGTCGCTCCTTGCATTCGCGGGGACCGGCCCCGGCCGTCAACTGCGCCGCCAGGCGCCCGGCAGGAAGAGGACCAGGACCGTGAAGATCTCGAGCCGGCCGATCAGCATGAACAGCATCAGCAGCCACTTCTCCCAGGGAAGCAGCCCGGCGTAGTTGCCGGCCGGCCCCACCAGGCCCAGCCCGGGTCCGATGTTGCCGAGGGTGGCGGCGGTCGCCCCCACGCTGGTCACCAGATCCCGGCCGCCAAGGGTCAGGATCAGGACGCCGCCCACATAAACAAGCATGAAGAGGAGGAAGAAGCCAAGCACGTTGGTCTGGACGGCCGGCGACAGCGGCCGGTCGTTGAACCAGAGGGTGAAGACGGCCCGGGGATGAAGGATCCGCCGCAATTCCACCTTGGCGTGGCGGAAAAGGATCAAAACCCGCATGACCTTGATGCCCCCGCCGGTGGAGCCGGCGCATCCGCCGACGGCCATCAGCACCAGGAGCAGGGCGTGGGCCAGCGGGGGCCACTGCAGGTAGTCGGCCGTCCCGAAACCGGTGGTGGTCAGGATGGAAACCACCTGGAACATCGCCCGCCGGACGGTCTCCCCGGTCGACCCGTAGAAGTGGATGGGCGCCAGGACCGCCGTCAAGAGCAGCGTGCAGAGCAGGATGATCCCCGCATAGAAGCGGAATTCCTCGTCCCGGCCGTAGATCCGCCAGCGGCCGGTGAGGGCCAGGTAGTGCAGGGAGAAGTTCGTGCCGGCGAGGATCATGAAGACGATGACGATCCATTCCACCGCAGGGCTGGCGTAGCCGCCGACGCTGGCGTTGAGGTTGCTGAATCCCCCCGTGGCCATGGTGGCGAAGGCGTGGCAGGAGGCGTCGAAGAAGCTCATTCCGGCGGCCACCAGGGCCAGGATCTCCAGGACCGTCAGCAGGAAGTAGACCCCCCACAGGAGCTTGGCCGTTTCCCGGATGCGCGGGGTCAGGCGCTCGGCCACCGGACCGGGGACCTCGGCCCGGAAGAGCTGCATCCCCCCCACGCCCAGCAGGGGCAGGATGGCCAGGGCCAGCAGCACGATCCCCATGCCCCCCAGCCAGTGGGTCAGGGCCCGCCAGAACAGGGTGCCGTGGGTGCGGCTCTCGATGTCGGTGAGGATGGTGGCCCCGGTGGTGGTGAAGCCCGAGATGGACTCGAAGACCGCGTCGGTGAACGAGGGCATCTGCCCGCTGAGCCAGCCCGGCACCGCGCCCAGCAGGCCGACGCAGAGCCAGCCCAGGGCCACCACCGCGAAGCCCTCCCGGATCCGCAGGTCGGGCGCACCCCTGAGCAGGAACAGCGGGACCCCTCCGACGGCCGACCCGATGCCCGCCGCGGCCAGGAACCAGACCCAGTCGCCCTCGCCGTACAGGAGGGAGACGATCGCCGGCAGCAGCAGGCAGACGGCCGTCACCAGCATCAGGAAGCCCAGGACCTTGACGACCGCCCTGAGGTTCACGGATGCCCGCCCGCGAAGAAGTCCTCGACGGCGGCCGCCCGGTCGGGCAGGGCGAAGACGACCACCTCGTCCCCGGCCTTGAGCACCGTGTCGCCCCGGGGCGTCAGCACGCGCCCGTGCTGGAGGACGGCGCCGATCATGGCGTCGGGCGGGAATTCCAGTTCCTGCAGCTTGCGGCCCAGCCAGGTGCACTTCTTCCCCACCCTCAGCTGGAGGATCTCGGCGCCGCTGTAACCGAGGCTCTCGGCGCTGATGACCGCGCCCCGCTTGACGAAGCGGGCGATCCAGGCCGAGGTGGAAAGGCGCGGCGAGACCGCCGCATCGACTCCCAGCATGGGCAGCAGGGGCACGTAGTCCGAACGGTTGACCAGGCAGACCGTCTTGCCCGCCCCCAGGTGATGGGCCAGCAGGCAGGCCATGATGTTGGTCTCCTCGTCGCCGCTCACCGACACGAAACCGTCCATCTCGCGGATGCCCTCGCTGTCGAGCAGTTCGCTGTTGGTGCCCTCCCCGTGGAGCACCAGCGCGCCCCTGAGCTGTTCGCTGGCCAGGCGGCACTTTTCCTCGTTGCGGTCGACGATCTTGACCTTGACCCCCGCGGCCAGCAGATCCCGGGCGAGTTCCCGGCCCATGCCGTTGGCCCCGACGATCATGGCCCGGGTCAGCCGCCGGCTGCTGCTGCGGAAGTAGATCAGGGAACGGTCCACCACGCTGCGGGGCCCCGCCATGAAGACCTGGTCGTCCGCCAGGATGCGCGTGTTCCCCCGCGGGATCAGGGTGGTGTCACCCCGCACGATCGTGGTCACCAGGGCGATGGACTTGCCCAGGGACTTGTTGATGTCCGACAGGGTCTGCCCCTCCACGCGGGAATCCGCCTCCACGCGGGCCCCGATGATGCGGACCTTGCCGCCCGCCAGGTCATGGACCTCGGTCGCGCCGGTCTGGAGCAGGATCTCGCGGATGGCGTGGACGGCTTCGCGGTCCGGATTGATGGCCAGGTCGATGCCGTCCAGCAGGAGGCGGTGATCCTGGTAGTACTCCTCGGACCGCACCCGGGCAACCTTGACCTTGGCCCCGAGGGCGTGGGCGGTCTGGCAGGCGATGATGTTGATCTCGTCCTTGTCCGTCACGGCCGCGAACAGGCCGCAGTTGCCCATGCCCACCTCGCCGAGGGTCTGCGGGCTGACCCCGCTGCCCAGGACCAGGCGGCAATCCAGGTGCTCGGACACCTGGTCGAGCAGGGCGGGATCCTTCTCCACCAGGATGACGTCGTGCTCGCGCCGGGTGATGGTCGCCGCGAGGTGGAATCCGACCGAGCCGGCGCCGACGATGACGATCTTCACGCATCCGCCCCCGGGAAGGAATTGAGGGCCCCCACGACGCGGTCCAGGGCGTCGGCGGGCGTGTCCAGGTTCGGGATCAGGCGCACGCGGCCCGGCCCGAAGCCCACGCCGAGGACGCCCCGGGCTTCCAGGTGCCGCAGGAGGGCCGCATCGCCCCCGGCGCCCTCGACGTCGATGATCACGATGTTGGTGTCCACCGGATGATTGACCTTCAGGGCCGGGTGGTCAAGGCCCGCGGCGATGAAGGCGGCGTGAGCGTGATCCTCCGCGAGGCGCTCCAGATTGTGCTCCAGGGCGTGGAGGCACGCCGCGGCGAGGATCCCGGCCTGCCGCATCGCCCCGCCGAAGAGCTTGCGGAAGCGGTGGGCCCTGACGATGGCGTCCCTGTCTCCGGCCACCACCGAACCCACGGGCGCACCCAGGCCCTTGGAGAAGCAGACGCTCACGGTGTCCACCGGAGCCGCCAGCTCGGCGAGGGGCAACCCGGTGGCGACGTGGGCGTGCCAGAGCCGGGCGCCGTCCAGGTGGACCCGCAGCCCCCTGGCGTGGGCGCCGTCGGCGATGCGGACGACGTTGTCCTGGGGGAGGATGCGGCCGCCGGCGTTGTTGTGCGTGTTCTCCAGGCAGATCAGGGCAGGCGGGGCGCAGTGGACGTTGTCGGGGGGGTTGAGGGCCGCAGCCACCTCGGGCCAGTCGAGCCTGCCGCCCGGGGCCTTCACGCAGGTCACCAGCAATCCGCTGAGGGCGGCCGGGCCCCCGGCCTCGTAGCGGTAGATGTGGGCCCCGTCCTCCAGGACGATCTGGTCCCCCGGCCTCGTCTGGGCCTTCAGGGCGAGCTGGTTGCCCATGGTGCCGCTGGGCACGTAGAGGGCGGCCTCCTTGCCCAGCAGGGCGGCGACCTCATCCTGCAGGCGGTTGACGGTGGGGTCGTCGCCGAAGACGTCGTCGCCGACCTCGGCCTCGGCCATCGCCTTGCGCATGGCCGCGGAGGGGCGCGTCACGGTGTCGCTGCGCAGATCCAGTACGGGATGTTTCATCGCTGGGGACTCCTGGGATGCAGGGGTTCGCCCGGCCGGCCCGGCAGGTCGGGAACGAGGCGGAGGCCTTCCTGGTCGATCCGGGTCGGATCCGGTCCAGGGCAAGAAAGTACCCGACCCGACCGCGCAAGGCAAACCGGTTCCCCAGGAGCCTGGAGAACCGGTGCTGATCACTATGGGAAACCTGGCGTGAAAAATCCAGCCGGTCAGTTTTCGGCGGTGCCGGCGACCTTGTCCTTGAGCATCTTGGAAACCTTGAACACCGGAACCTTGCGGGACGGAACGGGAACCGCTTCGCCCGTCCTGGGATTGCGCGCCATGCGCTCCTTGCGCTCCTTGACCTTGAACGTCCCGAATCCCCGGATTTCCAGGTGGTGCCCCGAGACCAGCAGGTCCCCGATGCGATCGAGGAAAAGATCGACCGTCTCGGCGACTTCCTTCTTCGTCAGGCCTGTCTTCTGAGCAATGTCTTCTACGATATCCGCTTTGGTCATGACATGCCTCCTCTGTGCGAAAGGCCATCTCCCGAGCCGATGATCATCTCTTGGCTACATTCTTACCCATAAATATTTTGCTGTCAAGGACTAAAGGCAATACACGGAGGGCCCCGGGGACGGCGGCGGGCAGGATGCAATGCGGATCGCCCGCCGCATCGCATCTCGACACGCCCCGAAGGCCTCGAAGAGGTCCAGGTATGGGCCATGATTTCCTCAAATTCCTTATAAGATCTGATTTTTTAGTGCTTTTTGTATTTTTTTTTAATCATTGAAACCCGTGGCCTTGCCCTTGCAGTTGGTCCGGCATGGTCGCGGTCGGAGGGGCCGATCATGAACACCGTGCCACTGCAACCGATCCCCTCCGGCCGCACAACCAAAACCATCGGGCAACCCGGCGAGTACCAAGGAGGACCTCAAAATGGCCAACAACAAGAAGATCGTTTCCCTGGTTCTGATGTGCATGGTGGGCATCCTGGCCACCGGCTGCAGCGACGACAATCCGACTTCGGTCGGCCAGGTGGACACCGCTCCCCCGGCCGTGCCCTCCAATCTGCGCTCCACGTTCGACTACGCCGCCGGGGCCGCCGTGATCACCTGGGCCGAGAACACCGTGGACGGCGACCTGGCCGGCTACGTGGTCACCCGCGAGAACGCGGGCGTCGTCGTCGCCATCGTGCCGACCCCCCAGATGATCCAGGCCGTGGAAGACGCTGACGTTTGCCGTGGCATCAACACCTACCACGTCTACGCCGTGGACCTGGCGGGGAACCAGAGCGCCGTGGCCCAGGCCGTCGTGACCCGTCCCCTGGCCCATGGCACGGGAACCCTGAGCCACTGACGACTCCGGAGACGGTCCCCACCCGCTGGGTGCTCCAAGGCCTTCCGTCCCCGGACGGAAGGCCTTTCCGGATCCTGAAACCCTGGGAGAAGACGCATGCGCGACCGGACGACGACCACCCTTCTGATGACGATCCTCATCGTGGCCTGCGGGTGCTCCGGAGACGGTGATCCCCTGGCGCCGGCCGCGGAGATCGACCTGTCCCCGCCGGCGCCCCCGGCCAACGTGACCGCCGTCGGGGCCGCCGGGGTGGTCAAGCTGGGCTGGGAGCCCAATCGCACCGACCCGGACCTGGCCGGCTACCACGTCTACCTGCTCCTCGAGGACCGGTCCCTGCCCCTGACCGGGGATCCGCTGAACGCGGAGTCCTTCATCGACGCATCCCCCCTTGAGGGGAACAGCCGCTACGCGGTGACGTCGGTGGACCTCCACGGGAACGAGAGCGCCTGGTCGTGCGTCGTGCACCTGGGGCGCTCCCGGTCGCCGCAACGGAGCAGCTGAAGCCCGCGCGTCACCCGCCGATCATGTCGGCCAACCCCAGCGACAGGTGAAGGAAGGGCCTGATGATCGCCATCAGGCCGTTCTGCGCCGCGTCCCCGAACCCCGTGTAGCGCATCAGCAGCAGGAAGCCCACCACCGGCAGGAAGCCCGTCCCGCGCAGCTTCTCGTAGGAGACCCGGGCCCCGTGGGGCAGGAAGCGGGTGAGGATCCAGCTGCCGTCCAGAGGGGGCAGGGGCACCAGGTTGAACATGGCCAGGGCGATGTTGACCATGATCCCGGTCTGCAGGAGAGCCACCAGGAACTTCGGGAAGCTGGGGCCCTCGTCGGCGAGAGCCCCGCCGTCCCGGGCGAGGGCCAGGCCCAGGACGATCCCCAGGGACACCGCGCTGACCAACGCCAGCAGGAGATTGCTGGCGGGCCCCGCGGCCGCCACCTTGGGATGATCGTTCCAGGGGTCCTTGAGGCGGCGGACGTCCACGGGGACCGGTTTCGCCCACCCGAAGGGAATGGCCCCGGCCAGGCTCAGGACCAGGGGCACCACCACGCTGCCCACCGGATCCAGGTGGGGCAGCGGATTGAGAGTCAACCTCCCGCTGCGCCGGGCCGTGTCGTCCCCCAGGCGCCAGGCCGTCCAGCCGTGGGCCACCTCGTGCACCACGACGGAGAAGACCAGGACGAGCACCCTGATGACGGTCGTTTCCACGTCACGCCCCTTCCCTGGTCCGAGGCGGGCCGGACCGACCCGTCAGCCCCGACCATGCGGCCCAGACCTCGTCCACGCTCAGGGACTCCATCCAGCCGAACTCCGCACCGCGCGGGTCATCCCGCCCGGCCCGTCCGCGCAGGGCGACGACCGCCGGGGACAGGGGTTTCCAGAGCAGGGGATCGGTGGGACCGAACAGGGCCACGGTGGGAACCCCCAGAGCGCCGGCGACATGCATGACGCCCGTGTCGTTGCACAGGAACCTGTCCGCGAGTTCCAGCAGCGCCGCGGCCGTCCCCACGCTGCAGGGCGGAGCGACGCGGACGGCCTGCCCGCCCCGGCCCCCCAGTTCGTCCAGCAGGGAGGCCAGGGCGGATGCATCGGCGGGGCCATGGAGGACCAGGACCCGGGCTCCCGCCGCCGTCGCCCGGCCCACGACTTCGGCGAACCTGTCCGGGGGCCAGACGTTCTGCCGTTTCCCCGCCCCAGGATGGACGGCCCAGAACCCCGGCCGCAACCCCAGATCCGCGAGGATGCCCGCCGCCCGCTCCCTTTCCTCCGGGGCGGGCACGACTACCGTGGACAGGTCGTCGGTGGTGATCCCGATGGCCTGCAGGGGAGCGAGGGAGTGTTCCACGGAGTGGCGATCCAGCCGGGGGCCGGCCGGCATCTCCAGGGAGAACGCCCGGCGGCTGACGTCCCAACCGTAGGGACGGCTGTCGGCCCCCACGACGTAGCGGGCTCCGGTGGCCAGGGCCAGCCAGGCGCTGGTCAGGCTGAAGGACACGCTGGCGAGCACGAAGGCGACCTCGGCCCGCTCCCGCCGCAGCCTCCGCACCAGGGCGGCCAGGCGCCAGGGCCTGCGCCACATGGACTGGGCGAAGAGCTCGACCGCGTCGATGTGGGGATTGTGGCGGACGACGCCGACGTTCACCGGCGCGGTCACCAGAGTGATCCGGGCCTCGGGAAAGGCCGCGCGCAGCGCCCGGAAGGCCGGGGTGGCGCACACCATGTCGCCCATCTGGTTGTGCTGCCGGACCAGGATCACGGCCCGGGGATGCAGGGCGAGCAGATCCTCCGGCGCGATGGGGGGACGGCGCGCCAACCCGGCCGCCTGGGCGAACAGCCATCCCTTGGTCCTGCGCCACAGGTTCGCACCCACGGAAATCCCCCACGGTGATGCTGGCACGGGGCTTGCCTGGGGTCCCGGCAGGGACCGACCCGGACCATCCGCCCGGAAGGACAAGATGCGCCGCCAGCTGGTGTTATGGACGCTGTGGGCCGGCTATGCCGCCGCCCTCGCCCTCGGAGCCTACGAACTCGTGGCCAAATCGCCCGGGGTGCTGGGCAAACCCTTGCCTGGCTGGGTGGATGCGGACAGGGCCGAGTCCTTCACCCGCTGGCGCCGTCCCACCGGAATCCTGCCCCTGGACAAGCTGCTCCACGAGGGCCAGGAGGCGCTGCTCTACTACGGCATGCTGCCGGGCCCCGCGCAGGACTCAACGCCGCGAACCTGATTCCCCCCGCCTCGTCTCCAGATCCTTGACCACCTGGAGGTAGGCCGCATAGCGCCAGGACGGGATGCGCCTGGCGACCACCGCGTCCTTGACCCCGCAGACCGGCTCGTCCCGGTGCAGGCAGGAACGGAAGCGGCAGCGGTCGGCCGCGTCCTGGAATTCCGGAAAATAGTCCCGCACGGCCAGGGGATCAACGTCCCAGGGATCGAAACCCCTGATTCCCGGGGAGTCGGCGATGTAACCGCCGTCGGGCAGGGGAAAAAGTTCGGTGTGGGTGGTGGTGTGACGGCCCAGCCCTGTCTTGGCCGTGACCTCGGCGACCCGCAGGGCCAGCTCCCGGTCCAGGGCGTTGAGCAGGCTGCTCTTGCCCACACCCGAGGCTCCCAGGAAGATGGAGATGCGTCCGGCCAGGGCGCCGCGAAGCTCCTCGAGACCGAGGCCGGCCGCCGCGGAGGTCCGGATCACCCGGTATCCCAGGGTGGAGTAGTAGTCCCAGGCGATGGTCTCCTCCCCGGGCGATTGAAGGTCCACCTTGTTCAGCACGAGGACCCCGTCCACCTCGAAGCGCGAGGCTGCCATCAGCAGCCGGTCCACGAGTCCCGTCTGGGGGGTCGGCTCCCGCAGGGACTGGACGACGACCACCTGGTCCAGGTTGGCCATGAGGACCTGCTCCATGCGGCCGCCGGTGCGGCGGGCAGCGAGCCGGGAAATGCGGTTGCGGCGGGGCAGGATCTCCTCGACCACGCCGCTGGCCCCGGCCTCCCCGTCCAGGGTCGAGAACAGGACGCGGTCCCCGGCGACGGCCAACGACTGGGCCACCTGCTTGCCCTTCTTGAGCTTGCCGCGGAACTGGCAGGACCAGGTCGAGCCGTCCGACGCCACGAAGCAGCGGCCGCCGCTGGTCCTGATGACGAGGCCTTCACGGAGCCCGCCGGGGGCGCCCACCACGGGGTTGTCTATGATGGTCCTCCTGGGCCCGGGCCCGGCGGGCCTGGTTCCGGCAGGGAGCGGGAACCCGGATCCGGTTGTCCCTTGTTAAACCCCGCCCGATGGATTAGGTTTTGCATGAAGTGTTACCACATTTTTTCCGGATTCTCAAGGCGGTGCGATTCTCATGGACATTGCCGAGGTTCTCAAGCACACCTCTCCCGGCCTCTTCCTTCCCGACCTCAAAGCCACGGACAAGCAATCCGCCCTCACCGAGCTGGTCTCGGGCCTCCTCGCCGGAACCGACATCCAGAACGCCGACACCATCATGCAGATGCTGCATAGCCGCGAGGCCCTGGGCAGCACCGCCGTCGGCCCCGGCGTCGCCTTCCCCCACGGCCGGACCCTGGCCGTGCAGCGGTTGACGATCCTGATCGCCCGTTCGACCGCCGGCGTGGATTTCGACTCGGAGGACGGCAAGCCCACCCACCTGTTCTTCGTCCTGGTCGCCCCGCCCCAGGATTCCGGCCACCAGTACATCAAGTCCCTCGCGGCCCTGATCGACCGCATCCAGGATCCCGATCTGCGGGCCAGGCTGATGGACGCCGGGGACTACGAGAGCTTCTGCACCGCGATGAGGGGGGAATGATCATGCATCCCCAACTGCAACTGCTGGTCGCCCTGCAGGACATGAACGAGATGATCCGCGAGGTCGAGGAGAAGGGGCCCGAGCTCGAGGGCATGGGCTTCAAGTACGCCGGGCTGGACGACCTGCGCAAGGCCCACGATGAACTCGAGGCCCAGATCGATCCCCGCCTGATGAGCGCGTTCAAGCGTCTGGTCGGGAAGTTCGGACACGCCGTGGTCCCCGTCGTGGGCAACAACTGCACCGGTTGCTTCGCCCAGATCCCGCCTTCCTTCGTCAGCAAGACGAACGCCGACCGGGTCCAGAAATGCGAAAGCTGCGGACGCTTCCTCTACTGGCCGTAGGGAGCGTCCGCAGCCCGGTTCCTCAGGCGACTATTCGTCGGCGCCGCTGAAGACGCCGGCGTTCGCGACCACCTGCGTGATCTCCTCGACGATCTGCTTCTTCTCGCCGCCGTCGTCCTTGACCCCCAGGTCGTCCTTGGTCCAGCGGGATTCGGGGAAGGGTCCGAGGCTCTCCAGTTCCTCCCAGCTCGTCACGCCGGTCTCCTTGCGGAAGACCAGTTCCTGCGTGGTCTCGTCGACGGCGACCGTGATCAGATCCCCCTTGCGGATCTGGTCGGAGCAGATGTAGTGCGAGATCGGGGTGACGATCTCCTTCTCCACCACCCGCTTGAGGGGGCGGGCGCCGTACTGGACGTCCTTGCCGGCCTCCACCAGGCGGGCCTTGGCCTCGTCGGTGATCTCCAGCAGGAAGGGCTCGTTGCACAGCAGGGACCGGTGGTGCACCTGGCCGATGAGGATGTCCAGGATGCTGTAGAGGTGGGGTTCCTTCAGCGTGTGGTAGGTGATGATGTCGTCGAACCGGTTGAGGAACTCGAAGGGGAACACCTTCTTGGCGGCCCGCAGGGCGGCGTCCTCGATGTCCTTGTCCATCCGGGCCTCGTCCTTGCCCGACGAGAACCCGATGTTCGTCTGGCCCAGGTGGGCGCCCATGGCCTCGCTGCCCACGTTGGTCGTCAGGATGATGATGGACTGCCGGAAGTCGACCTCTTCGTTGTTGCCCAGCACCACGGTCCCGTCCTCGAGGATGCCCAGCAGCAGGTTCCACAGCTTGGGATGGGCCTTCTCGATCTCGTCGAACAGGACGATGGACAGGTACTTCTCCGATTCGGGCGGGAACAGGCGGCTCAGCTTGCTGTCGCTTTCGCTGACCATGCCCGACTGCTTCTCGAGCGCCTTCTTGTGGTGGCGGTCCAGGTTCTCCTGGGCCAGCAGCGGCCGGATCTCGCCGCCGACGTAGCCCGGCGGCGATCCCAGCAGCTTGGAGATGTTGTAGTGGGCGGAATATTCCTGGCAGTTGACCCGCGTGTAGGCCCGCTTGTTGCCGAAGATCGTCTCGGCCAGGGCCCGCACCGTCTCGGTCTTGCCGACCCCCGTCGGCCCCATGAACATCATGGTCAGCAGGGGTCGTTCGGGGTCGTGGACCCCCGCGATCAGGCGGCTGAAGCTGTCGGTCAGCTTGTCTATGGCCTGGGGCTGCCCCACCACCATCTTGTTCATGTGGACGGCGAAGCGCAGCAGCTGCTCGTTGCGTTTTTCCTTGCGGAGGGTCTTCACGTTCATGACCGCCTTGTCATCGGCGCCGGGCGCCTGGGCCAGGACTTCCATGTCCCGGGGCGGGAATGAGGTCCGCCCCTGGCCAGTTCTTCGACCGGCCAGGGGCGGGCTTGAGGCTAAAAGGCTGTCAAAGCGGATTTTGCACCATTCGGCAAAAAAATCATGATTCCGGCAAATACGCCTGCTTCAGGTAGTCGGCCTGGGGCGTCCCGGGCTTCTCCACCCAACGGTTGTCCACCCGCGGCCGCACCGGGGAGTGCTTCTTGATGTAGAACTCGACGGCCTCGGCGGTGGTGATCTGGGTCGGCGTGATGTCCGTGGCGGGGATGGTCGTCAGGAATTCCAGGCCGCTGTTGCCCTCCATGAGGAAGCTGGTGCAGACGGTCTTGTAGATGCGGTCGGGATCCCAGGGCTCGCCGCCCACCAGCAGCTTCACCACCCGGTCGTAATCGGGCCGGGTCGGATCGAAGGCCATCTCCACCCCGGACAGGCATAGCCCCCCGCTGCGGCCGGCCACCTTGCGCTCGATGATCCGGCGCAGCATGCGGCCGTCCAGCCGCACCTCGACCAGCTCGTTGCCGAAGGGCAGCACGCTGAAGATGTCGCGGGTGGTCAGGTCGCCGGCGGGCAGGTCCGCCCGCAGGCCGCCCAGGTTCTGGAAGCTGAAGTCTGCGCCGAAGTAATCCCGCATGGCGTCGGTCACGAGGTTGCCCACCAGGTTGGAGCCCGGACCGCCGCGGCCCAGGGCGATGGCGGACGACCCGATGACCTTCTTCATCTCGGCCTCGGCCTCCTCGTGATAGGGGCGGATGATCTCGCTGGTCTCCTCGTCGGGCCAGATCTCATCCTCGAACAGGGTGATCAGGGTGCCGCGGTCATGGGCGCCCTCGTACCCCACCAGGGTCCGGGTCTTGCGGTCGACGAGCAGGACGGCGTGGCCGATGCTCGAGCCGTTGCCGAAGCTCTCGAAGCACATGGTGTGGTTCACGGGATCGATCCAGGGTTCGTGGTAACCCCGGTGGGTGTGGCCGCCCACGGCGAAGTCGATGCCCGGCACCTCGTGGACCAGTTCCATGAGGTTCTTGCCCCCGTAGGAGTGGTTGCTGCCGTAGGTGCCCTGCAGCTCGCCGGCGGTCTCGGTCTCGGTGCCTCCGGTGATCTGCTTCCAGCCCTCGTCCGGGTCGTAGGGCAGGCCCTCGTGGATGGCCAGGAAGATGAGATCCGCGCCCTCGGCCCTCAGCCTGTCCCGGTGCTCGATGAGGTTGGCCGCCATGGGCAGGAAGTCCAGGCCCTCGATGTTCTGGGGGAAGGACATGACCGCTGTGCTGGGGGTGGTGATCCCCACCACGCCGATCTTGACGCCCTGGTAATCCAGCATCAGGGTGGGCTGCAGCCAGTCGGGCAGCTCGCCGGTGTCCTTCTCGATGATGTTGGCGCTGAGCCAGGGGAAGTCCGACATCCTGGCGAGCCGCTCGGTGTTGGCCCGCCCCATGTCGAAGTCGTGGTTGCCGGGCACCGTCAGCTGGTATTCCATGGCGTTGAAATACTTGATGACCGCCTCGCCCTTGGTCTTGTTCCCGATGGGGGTGCCCTGGAACATGTCGCCGACGTCCACGAGCAGGACCTCCTCGCCGGCGGCCGCGGCCCTCTCGCGGACTTCCTTGATGTAGCCGGCGGCGGACGGCCCGCCGCCGAGGGGCGGCGGGAACTCCGGATTCATGAACCTCGCCGGTTCGGGGGCGATGTGGCCGTGCAGGTCGTTGGTCCACAGCAGGTGGATCCGCAGCAGGCCCTCGTCCCCGTCGGCCAGGGCCGCCGGTCCCGCCAGCAGGGCGGCCGCCAGGACCAAGGCGACGCTCTTCGCGATTCTTTCGTTGCGCATGGTCAGAACCCCACCGTGTAGCCGGCCCCCACGCGGAACCGGGTGTCCTCGACCCGGGCCATGGGGTCGGCGACGAAGCTGTCACCGAAGTAGTTGGTGGGATAGGGGAACTGATGGGCCTGGATGCTGGAGATCTTGCTCAGCTCCACCGAGACCGACACCATTCCGCTTCCCAGGGGAGCGCCCACGCCGGCGCTGAAGACGGTGGCCGAGGATTCCTTGTCCGCGTAGCTGTCGAAGTGCCGGAATCCGAAGCGCAGGGGCATCCCGTTATAGAATAGGTGCTCCAGGCCGATCCGCACGTCCATGGTGTCGTCCAGGTTCTGCGGATTGTCGTCCCCGGGCACCCGGAAGTCCTCCAGCTCGCTCCAGGGCTTGTACTCCAGCTCCATGGTGAACACGGTCCGCGGATCGGTCCGGGGGCGGAAGGCCATGCCCGCCCGGTAGGCCTGAGGATACTTGAAGGAGCCGTCCACCATGCCGCTCGTGGTCTCGCCGGTGCCCGCCTCGTAGTCGTCGGAGGTCCAGTCGCCTTCGGCCTCGAGGGCGCTGTCCCAGGCCACGGCCAGTTCCAGACGGTCATTGACCTTGCCCCGCAGCCCGACGGTGAAGTTCACGCCGCTCAGGTCGAACTCGTCGCGGTGGTCGTAGCCGTTGGTCGCGGTCGCCAGGTCCCTGACGGTGTTGACCTCGGTCCGGGTCCCGAAGGCGTAGTGGGCCGCCGCTCCCACCGAGATGCGCTCGTGGACCTGGTACCCCACGCCGACCGAGAGGTCGCGGACGGTGCCGTCGATCTCCCGCCGGCGCTCCTCGATGATCTGGTCCCGGGCGGGTTCGCCCGCGGCCGGGATGTAGGGGCTGGGATTGCGCAGCTCCTCCTCGAACGTGTAGTTGAAGGCGTAGCGGTCGGTCAGCGACAGCGCCGCGGCCACCGGGCGGTCGCCGGAGCCGAAGATCCCCGACAGGGCGAAGCCCGTCTGGAAGTAGTGCTCCCGGTTGCTGGCGATGGCCACGTCCCGGATGTAGGACTCGAAGCCGTCGAACAGGGGCTGGAAGCGGTCCTCGTGCTGCTGGTCGAGGGACACGCCGCCGTCGAAGCGGTAGCCCGTCGCGTCGGCGAGGAGGGCCGGGTTGAAGATGTTGGAATAGCCGCCGCGGAAGAGGGCCGTGCCCGTCCCGCCCATGGCGTTGACCTCGGCGCCCGTCCACCCCAGCTGGTCGCCGTAGGGGGTCATGATCTGGGGTACGGACCAGGCGGGGACCGCAAGAGCCAGCAGGGCCGCCGTCAGCGCCAGGGCGGGCAGCCCTCCCGCCAGGCCCCTGAAAATCCTGCAATTCGTGTTCATGTCTCCAGTCTCCTCGATCTATCAGAAGGTGTAGTCCATCTGCAGACGGACGATGGTGTCATCCTTGGGGGCGTACTCCGCATCGGGCTCGTTGCCCAGCGGGTCGCCGAAATCGCGCACGTCGACGTAGGTCTTGGGGAGGTTGTGGTCCCTGGTGACCTTCAGCTGGAACAGCATCCGCTCGGAGACCCGGCTCTGGATCTTGAACCAGTTGCGGAATCCTGTCCCGTCGAGCAGGACGAATTCGTTGCCCTCGAAATTCCAGAGGAAGCCGTCGTAGATCGAGGACCCGAAGGTCAGTTCGATTCCCGGCGTCAGGTTGTGCTCGTAGCGGACCTCGAAGGCCTGGGCGGGCATCCCTGCCGTGCCGACGGCCGAATCGCCGGCCCCGGCGTCCGGGGTGCCGGCGAACGGCCAGCGGGTGCGCGGGGGGAACATCACGTTGCTGGTCATGTACATGAACTGCAGCCGGTTGTAGTTGCTGAGCATGGTGATCATCTGCCAGCGGGTCTCCCAGTTGCGGTAGGTCCGCACGTCGCTGGGATCGCCCTCCGAACGGCTGCTGTACCGGTGCCGCACCCGGAACCGGATGTTGAACTTGGGCTGGTACTCCGCCTTCAGGGTGTAGCGCATCATGTCGGCCCCGTCGGCCTTGCGCTCCCACCTGTCGAAGGACAGCCCGCTGAGGGTGAGCGCCCGGCTGATCCGGTAACGGGTCTCGAGGTAGAGTCCCCGCTCGGCCTTGGGCTGGGGTGTGCCCGTCTCGGTCCAGGTGTACAGGTCGTCGTTCAGGCGGTAGGGCGAATCCAGCAGCGTCATCTCGTAACGGCTGTCGTTGCTGAAGGCCCGCCCGTAGGGATTGTCGAATCCGACGTCGTAGTCGCGCCAGATGCCCAGGAGGTGCAGGTTCTCCCACTGGGCGAAGGTGTTGACGATGTAGGCGTCGGGATTGGCGCTGGTGAGGAAGTCGTTGCCCGGCTGCTGGAGGAAGGCGTACTCGCCCTGGACCGCCATGTTGCCGACCACGGCCTGGGCCTCGGCGCCCATGACGCGCCGCCAGTCGGCCCTCTGGACGACCCCCTGCTCGTCGGTGTACACGCTGGTGTAGGCGTTCCAGATCTCGTTGTCGCGCGTCTCGAGCAGGTCGGTGTCGGACACCAGGGTGGCCTCGTCCGCCCGCCAGGGCTTGTCGTAGCGGGCCTCGTAGCCGGTGATGCCCACGAAGGTGCCCGGCGCCAGCATGACCTTCAGGTTGCCGCCCAGGATGTCCTCCTGGAAGGCGTCCCGGCGCAGGTAGCTGGGCACACCGTTCACCGTGCGGTCCTCGAGCCATTCCGCGTCCGGCCGGGGCCGCATCACCACGTAGCGGTTGATGGTCCCGTCGGGATTGAGGATCCCGTCCTTCCGGTCGCTCGACACGAAGAACGATCCGTTGACCCGGCCGTAGGATCCCTCGAAGGCGGCTCCCCGCAGACCGTACTCGTAGCTGCGGCTCAGATCCCCGTGGATCCCCAGCAGGCGCTTGTTGAAACCGTAGCCGGTCTTGCGGAATTGGATGTAGTCGGTGTTGTCCATGATCAGGCCAAGGCCGTAGGCGACCCGGAAATCCCCCACGTAGAGGCCCTTCAGGCGCACATCGCCGAACTTGCGATCGGTGATGCCCACGAAGCCCTTGGCGGTCTCGTCGAAGTCCTTCTCGCCGTATTCCCGGTCGACCAGGAGGCCGCCGACGTAGCCGCCCTTGGCGCTCCAGCGGACCTTGTTGAGCCAGCCGGGCTGGTACAGGGCCTTCTGGTCCACGGTGTAGCGGCCGCGGGGAGCGCCGCTGGCGTAGCTGCCCAGTTCGTCCTCGTCGCTGGAGAAGGGAGTCTGCCAGAAGCGGGTCTGGACGTACCCCGTGACGGGCCACAGGGAATCGATGATCTTCTCGTCCTCGCTGTAGACCACGAAGTCGCGCAGGTTGCGGAACGAGTAGTACCGCAGGCCTTCGGAATTCCTGAGCTGGCGCGAGCTCTCGAACCGGCCGAGGCGCTCCCGGGCCTTCAGGATGTTGGTGGCGTCCACCGGGGAGACGTTCTGGTACGACATGAGGTCGAACAGATCCATCTCGTTGAGGTTCTCGGGGTTGCGCATCTTGTCCAGGTACTCGTCGGAAAGGCCTTCGCTGGACCCCTCCTCCCCGAGATATTGCTGGACCTGGCGGTAACCGGCCGACAGGCGGGCGATGCCGACATCCAGGACGTCCGGGGGAAGCGTGGAGACCAGGGGTTTGAGCCCGGCGAAGATCTCGGTCGTCATCCCGTCGATCTCCATCAGGTCGAACACGTTGTCGAAGTACCGCACGTAGGTGCGGTGATCGTGGATCTTCCGGGCGAGCTCCTGCGGAATGGGCAGGCCCATGATCTCCTCCAGGCTTGCCCGGTTGAGATCGAGGGACTTGGGCGGAGCGGCGGAGGCGGGGGCGGCGAACCACCCGGCCGCCAGCGTGACCGCCAGCACCGCGGCAACCATTCCGGGCAGGATCCGCGGCGCAAGACCGCGGGCCCGGCGTGGCATGGGGTTTATTCTCACGGCGCCTCACCGCCCCAGGCAAAGTTCAGTCCGAACTGATGCGTGCTGTCGAGGGTTCCGCCCCCGGTGGCGAATCCGTAGTCGAGGGAGAATCCCTGCAGTTCGTAGCCGAATCCGGCCGTCAGCTTGTTGGGGCCGGTGATCACGCCGCCGCGCAGGGTGAAGCCCTCGATGATGGTCATCTCGATCCCGCCGTGGTACTGGACGTCCTCGCCGAGCTCGTTGTCGAACTCGAAGGTCGTCACCACGCCGTCATAGGGTGCGTAGCTGACGCCGGCCACCAGGCGGCGGTGCAGCTCCTCCTCGTCGACGCCGATCATGGGATTGTTCAGGTTCTTGACCAGGAAACCCAGGACCGTCCGCTTGTGCAGGGTGACGGCCATGCCGAAGTCCACCCCCAGGACGGTGTCGCTGCCCGGGTCGATCCCCGAGACGGTCTCGCCCTGCTCGACCTGGTAGACGTTGAGGCTGTACCCCATGTCGATGCGCGAGTGGTAGTCCTCGAACAGGCTGATGCCGTGGCTGAAGGCGGCATGGGTCTCCTTCAGCAGGTCGGTATCCAGGTGATTCACCTTGAACTGGCTCAGACCGATGCCGACCGAGCCGTAGCGCCCGCCCAGGGGCAGGGCCGCGCCCACGGCGAAGAAGTCGGTGAAGTCGAGCCGGAAGGGCCGGACGTAGCTCGCCCCCACCGTGCTTGCGGTGCGGCCGGCGAGCAGGCCGGGGTTGTAGAACGCGGAGTAGGATCCGCCCGGGACCGCCACGGCGCTCTCGCCCATGCCCCGGGCGCGGCCGTCCATCACGGTGTTCTCGAAGAAGGCCCGGCTGGGCGCGGCCGAGAGGCCGAGCGCCGCCAGAACAGCCAGAATCGTCAGTTTCTGCAACATCGCTCACCCTCTCTCTAGTTGCTGAGCCGCGTGGCCACGACCACCGGCGCCGTCAGTGTTTCCTTGTCGCCCGTCCGGTTGTCGACCACCGAGAGGTGGGCGATGTACATACCGGCCTTGACCCTTTCGTAGTACGTGTCGCGGCCGTCCCAGACCGCCACCGTATAGGCGCCCGGGATCACCGATGGCGCACCGTTGAAGCGGCTGTCGAACAGGGTGGCCACCAGCCGCCCCTCCAGGTCGAACAGGCGCAGCTTGGTCTCGCTGCGGGCCTTCGACACGAAGCGGATGGGGAAGACCTCCCCCTCGGTGGGAATGAAGGTCTTGGCCTCCACCACCAGTTCGGCTCCGCCCTCCCCGCCCGAGGAACCGCTCCGGGGGCGGGAGGGATCGACCGTGTTCTGGTCCGTGAACGTGGCGTTGAAGTCCTCGCTGGTCTCGTCGCGCCCGTCCACGCCGTTGCCGGCGCCCTGGGTCTGGCTGCCTTCGGAAACGTCGCTGCGCTGGTAGGACAGCCCGAACTGGAGTTGGACGGCAAAGGGATGCTGACTGCCGACGGGGGTGTCCGGCCCGTAGGTCGAACCGCCGACCGTCACCCCGGTCTTGTCGAAGAAGAAGCTGGTTGTGGTCGACGAGGGATCCTTCCAGGAGAACACGTCGATGTCCGTCACCAGGTCGTCGCCTTCCCGCCAGTGGTAGAGGATGACGATCTCGGCGGCGTTGCTCAGGCCGGGCAGCGACCCGTCCCCGACGATGCTGTTGTAGACCCCGTCCGTCCAGACCGGAACCATGTCCGGCACGTTGTCGGGGAAGGCGTCGTCCTCGAACATCTCCAGGTCGGGCAGGAACCCGAAGTTGGCGGAAAATGCCGTGCTGCCCGGGCAGGTCACCACGATGGTGTCCCCGGCGGCGATGGTGAAGCCCTCCGGGAACCGCGCCTCGAAGTCGCCGAAGGCGCCGCCGCCGACGGTGTTCAGACCGGGATTGCCCTCGGCGATCCGCCAGTAGTACTGGCTGCTGGGGCTGTAGATCGCATCGGTGAGATAGTAGTCGCTCATGTCGACCGCGTAGGCGTTCGGGTTGTAGATCTCCACGAACTCCTGCTCGGTGCCGAGCGTGCAGATCTCGGTCAGCAGCAGCTTGTCGGGATCCTCGCTGGGCAGGGGCTCGGCGGCGACCGTCCACTCGTAGGGCGAGGCCGCGCCCGCAGCGGGGGTGACGTCCTGCCCGCCGGCGCTGTTGGCGGCCACGGCGTACCAGGCGACGTGCGTGCCCTCGACCTGGCCGGCAAGGGTCGTGGTGTAGACCCCGCCGCCGGCGCTCGTCCCGGTGACCGGATTGAAGGGGCCGCGGTCGTAGGCCACGTGGAAGGTCACCCCGCTGAGGGCGGAGAAGGACACCGCGGTCACCGAAAGCGTCACTTCCTGGCCCGCGAAGGGGGCGCCGGGGGTGGCCCCGTGGGCCGAGATGATCGGAGCGGAGGGATGGAACGAAGCCGGCGGCATGGCCGGATCCTGGTTCGCAGCCGGCTGCCAGGTCGTCCCCAGGTTCTCGCTGGTCTCGTCGTCCCCGCCGAAGCCGTTGCCCCCGCTGCCGGTCTCCGTGCCCTCGTCGGCGCCGACGCGCATGTAGGACTGGCCCGCCACCAGGGTGGAGGTGGTGATGGCCTGCTGGGCGGCCGGCGGGGTGTCGGCGTTGTAGGTGGAGGCCCCCACCACGACCCCGTCCTTGTTGAACTGGCTGCTGAAGCTGCCGCTGCTGCCCCAGAAGGCGAAGTCCAGGTCGGTGACCAGGTCGCTCTCGCCGTCCCAGGAATAGAGGATCAGGCTCTCGTAGCTGTCGCTCAGGGTCGGGGAATTCCCGCCAAGCCCCAGGTCGGCCGCGATGGAGCCCGGAAAGGCCTCCACCAGTTCGGGCACCTCGTCGGGCGTCGAGCCGTCCTCGAAGACCTCGAAATCGGGGAGCTTGCCGAAGGCCGCGAAGTACTTGCCGCTGCCGCCCCCGACCGCGATGACGATGGTGTCCCCCGCGGCGATGCTGGCCCCGGCAGGGAACCGGGCGTGGAAATCGGCGAAGGCTCCGCCGCCGGCGGTTGTCCCGCTCGGGTCGCCCTCGGCGATCCGCCAGTAGAACTGGGCTCCGGGAGCGTAGATGGCGTCGGACAGGTAGACGTCGGAAAGGTCGATCGCCGACCCGGTGGGGTTGACGATCTCGACGTACTCGCTGGCCAGCGGGCGCCGTGAATCCTCGTTGTTCAGGGTCTGGATCTCGGCCAGGATCAGGTGATCCGCCACCGCGGCCATTGCCGCGCCGGAGGACGCCAGGGCCCCGCCCAGAGCGACCAGCACCAGGACGGCCGTCTCGAGCGCCCGGCCGGCCCCCTGGGGACTGTCCGGGTTCTTCCATCCGATTCGGGACATGGAGTCACGCTCCCTTCGAGGGAAATTCATGCCCGCATGGACGATGCAGGCCGGTGGAGGTTATTGCGGTGTAGAAGGTGGAGAATAACTCCCGGGATGCCCACATTCAAGCCCGGGAATGCCATCGACACCCCTGAGCAAAACCGGGGGAGGATCAGCGCGCCAGAGCGAAGGCGGACCGCAGGTCGGTCCGGGTGCCGGCCTCGCGCAGTCCCTGCAGGAAGTCGTCCTGCTTGACCAGGCGGGCCAGGCGAGCCAGGACCCTCAGCATCTTGCGGGGGTCGCCCTCGGGACCGAGCAGGAGGATGACGACGTCCACGGGCTGGTCGTCGTCGGTGGGCAGATCGAGAGGCTCGGCAAGGGTCGCCACGGCGATGCGCACGTCGTCCACCGCTCCCAGGCGGGCGTGGGGAATGACCAGACCGCCCCCCACGGCCGTGCTGCCTTCCTCCTCCCTGCGCATCACCTCGGCGACCAGAGAATCGGTTTCGGGCACCACCTGGGCGGCCGCCAGGCCTGCGACCAGACCCCGGACGGCGTCTTCGAGACTCCCACACTTGAAGTGCGGAAGGAATGCGGTTTCTGTTGTATAGTTCAGGAGATCCATGCGTCCCATAGTAACGGCGCGATGGTCCGGTGTCCAGTAACCCTTTATTTTTCCTGCTTTTTCGGCCCTTGGGCCGGGGCCGGGCATGATCGGAAGCGAACCATGGCCAGTGATCCCTTCGCCTCCCTGATCCGCAAGCAGACCTGGCAGGCCGGGCTGCACCGCCTGTCCGGCAGCCTGGCCCGCCCTTGGCGGCCGACCCGCCTGGATCGGGACCCGACCGGGCCGGCGAACCTCCTGCTGATCGGGGTGGACACCCTGCGCGCCGACCACCTGGGCCTGGCGGGGTACGGCCGCCCCACCAGCCCCCGTCTCGACGGACTCGCCGGCCGGGGCGCCGCCTTCCTGGACGTCACCGCGCCGGCGCCCTGGACCCTGCCCTCGTTCAGCAGCGCCTTGACCGGCCTGATGCCCGGCCTCCACGGCGCCTACCTGGCCGGAGCCGAGCGGAACATGGACCGCCAGCCTCCGCACCGGCTCGACCCGAAGGTGACGACCCTCGCCGCCCACCTGCGCCGGCAGGGATACCGGACGGCGGCCTTCTACTCCAACCAGTTCTTCGCCTTCGGGCTCGCCGAGAGCTTCGACCACCACCGCTACCTGAACTTCCCGGCCGGAGATCTGGCCCGGACGGCCCTGGACTGGATGCGCCGCCACGGGGACCGGCCCTTCTTCTGCTTCGTCCTGTTCAACGATCCCCACGAACCCACCACCCCGGCCCCCGCCGATCTGGACGCCTTCCTCCCCGTTGCCGGGCGTCCGGATCCCGCCCTCCTGAGGGGGCTGGCCCGGTGGGGGGAGGATCCGGCCCCGGCCCTGGGGTCGGGCCCCTGGCCCCCGGCGGAGGACGTCACCGCTGCCCTGGCCCTGAAACTCGCGGTCTACGACGCCACGATCCACCAGGTGGACCGGGCCATCGGCTCCCTCCAGGATCAGCTCGAGCGCTGGGAGATCGCCGATCGGACCCTGGTCTCGGTCTTCTCGGACCACGGAGAGGAATTCCTGGATCACGCGGACTTCTCCCGCCGCTGGAATCACGACCCGAGGGGCATCCACGGCATCGGGCACGGGCATTCCCTGTTCCGGGAAGTCCTGGGCGTCCCCTGGCTGGCGTGGGGACCGGGCGTGCCCGCGGGGGTCCGGCGCCGGGAGCCGGCCTCCCTCCTGGACCTGTCCCCGACCCTGCTGGACTGGCTCGATCTGCCCCCGCTGCCCTATCCTGAGCGGATTCCCGAGGACATGCGCCCCCAGCTCACCGGGCGGTCCCTGGCGACCGGCCGGGCCGACGACGGCGCAGACGACCGGTTCATTCTCAGCGAGGCCATCGCCTACGGCCCCGACCTGGTGGCGGCCCGGCAGGGGCCGTGGAAGCTGATCGCCCACCGCGACGGCCGGCCTCTGGCGCTTTTCGATCTTGTGAATGACGGTCCGGAGGAATACGATGCCGCCGGCGACCGCCCTGAAATCGTCAGGTCGCTGCAGGACGTTCTCGCCCGCTGGGGACGTTCGGGGACGGGGGCCGAGGGTGACCTGCCGGACGGATCATGGGGCGACCTGGACGACACCATCCGCCGCAGACTGAAGGATCTGGGGTATTCCTCATGACACGACGGACGCTGCCGGAAGGAGGCCTCCCGCCGGTCCTCCTGGTCCTCTGCCTGCTCGCGCTGGCCGCCTGCTCGGGGAGCGACGACCCTCCCCCGAGCCACGCGGAACCCCTCGCGGCCTCTCCGGGAACCCCGCCGGACAGCACCATCATCCTGGCCGCCGACGCCTGGCCGCCCTACAACTGCGCCGAGGACGACACCAACGCCGGCTACATGGTGGACGTCGCCCGGGCCGTCTTCGAACCCCTGGGCTATCGGGTGGAATACCGGGTCCTGCCCTGGGAGGAGTCCCTGGCCGGAGCACGCGAGGGGCGTTACGACGGTGCGATCGCAGCCACGACCGAGGAAGGGATGGGCCTGGTCATCCCCCAGGAGCCTCTCCTGTACAGCCAGGTCGTCTTCTTCACCCTCGCCGGCTCCGACTGGGTCTTCCGGGGACCCGAATCCCTGGCGGACCGGCGCCTGGGCTGCATCGAGGGTTACGACTACGTGGAGTGGCTCAACGACTACATCGGCCGCAACGCCGACAACCCCGCGCTGGTCCAGGCGGAATCCGGGACCTTCCCCATGCGGCGGAACATCCTGAAGCTGGTCAACCGGAGCATCGACGTCCTGGCCGGGGACGAAGGCACGGTGCGCTACGTCGCGGGCAACCTGGGATTCGCGGACCGCATCCGGTCCGCCGGCACCCTGCCCCGGCGCAGCGCCTGCTACATCGCCTTCACCCCCTCCTCCGGCAAGGGCCGGAGGCTGGCCGGGATCCTGGATGACGGCATCCGGAGGCTGGAAGAGCAGGGCCGGCTGGAGGATCTGCGGCGATTCTACCGGATCCCCGCCGAGGCGGCCGAGGCCCGGCCCGGCGACCGGTAGGCCCCTCCCTCGTCAGGGTGTGGCGGCCTGATCCACGGCCAGTTCCTCCACCCTGGCCGCCAGGGCCAGGAATGCCTCGCGGGTGGGGCTGTCGCCCTGCTCCACTGCGGGCTTGCCCGCGTCGCCTCCCTTGCGGATGAGCGGATCGATGGGGATCTCCCCCAGCAACGGCAGACCGAACTGCGCGGCCACACCGGCGCCCCCGCCGAGGCCGAAGATGTCGTGCTTGTCCCCGCAACCCGGGCAGACGAAGTAGCTCATGTTCTCCACGATGCCCAGGACCGGCACCTCCACGTCCCGGAACATCCTGATCCCGCGACGCACGTCTGCCAGGGCCACTTCCTGGGGAGTGGTGACCATGACGATGCCGCTCAGGGGGACCTGCTGGACGAGGGTGAGCTGCGCGTCGCCCGTTCCGGGGGGCAGGTCCACGACCAGGTAGTCCAGGCCGGCCCACTGGACGTCCTTGAGGAACTGCTTGACGGCGGAGAACACCAGGGGGCCGCGCCAGATGACCGGCTGGTCGGGCGGCATGAGCAGGCCCATGCTGATGACCTGCAGGCCGTGGGACTCGACGGGGAAGATCCTGCGGTCGGCGGTGACCTCGGGCATCCCGGTGACGCCCAGCATGGTCGGGATGCTGGGGCCGTAGACGTCGGAATCGAGCAGACCGACCCGGTGGCCGCGGTCCCGCAGGGCCAGGGCCAGGTTCACCGCGACGGAGGACTTGCCGACGCCGCCCTTGGCGCTGGCCACGGCGATGATGCGGCCGACGCCCGGCAGCTTCTTGCGATCGGCGAAGGGATCGGGCGACTGGCCGTGGGGGCCGGCGGGAGCCTTGCGCTTCGGGGCGGACCGGTCGTCCACCGGGACGTCCACCTTCAGGACGCCCGGCAGGGCCGACACGACCTGGGCGACGCCTTCACGGACCGCGGCGATGGTCTCGTCCTTCTCGGTCGTCTTGACCACCGAAACGACGACCTCGCCGCCGGTGACCTTGATCTCGCCGATGAGGTTGACCGAGACGACGTCCACCCTGGTGCCGGGAACCTTGACCTGGCGGAGGGCCTCCATGACCGTTTCCGGATTCAACTTGGTGCTCACGATTCGGACTCCTTGAGAAATGACAAGGCCGCCAGGGCCTGGTGCAGGATTAACCCGTGGTCGAAGGCCAGGTCCGGCAGCTCTCCCGCCGGAAACCACCGCGCCTCCGCCGCATCGTCCCCTCCCGCGACCGGGGGCCGTTCCCCCCGCAGGACCGCCGTGTAGACGATGGACACGGTGTGGCCGCGGGGATCCCGGCCGGGCGACCCGAAGGCCCGGAACTGCGTGAAGACGACACCCTTGAGGCCGGTTTCCTCGGCGATCTCGCGCAGGATGGCGTCGGCGATGTCCTCCCCGTACTCGACGAACCCGCCCGGCAACGCGTAGGAGCCGGCGAAGGGCGGCAGCCCGCGGCGGATCAGCAGGACGGCCGGCCCGCCGGGGCCGTCGTGGACGACGACGCCGTCGACGGTCAGCGCAGGGTTGCGGAAGGAGGCTCCCTCGGCGGTCATCCCTGGCCGAACGAAGCCAGGGCGGATTCGCAATCCTCGAAGGTCTCGAAGACCAGCTTCAACTGGGTGACGTTCAGGATGTTGTCGATGCGATCGCTCACGCTGCAGATCTTCAGGGTGCCGCCGTTCTTCTTCAGCGTATGGTAGGCGGACACGAGGATCCCCAGGCCCGTGGAGTTCACCCAGCTGACTTTGCTCAGATCCAGCAGGACGTCGACGTATCCGTCGCTGACCAGGGTCTTGATCTCGCTCTGGAACTTCTCGTGATCAGGCCCGCCCATGATCTTGCCGGACAGGCTCAGGACCATGATCTCGCCCTTGAGGTTCTGCTTGATATTCAAATCGGCCCTCCTTGAGGGGTTGGGGATACCCTTTTGTCCAGTCCTGCTATATGATACGCCGTAAGTCCTGAGGTTCCAACCCGGATTTCCCCCTGGAGGCAGCCGCGTGACCGCCGTCCGCCCTCCCGTCCTCGCGGGGTCATGGTATCCCGGCGACCCGGTCGTCCTGGCCCGGGAGGTGGACCGGTGCCTGGCCCTGGCCGACCCGGCGCTGCGGCCCTCGGGCCGTCCCCTGATCGCGGTGGTCCCTCACGCCGGCTACGCCTACAGCGCCGCGACCGCCGGCAAGGCCTACGGGCTGCTGCGGGATTCCCGCTGGAACCGGGTCTTCCTCCTGGCCCCCAATCACCGGGTCGCCATCGACCGCATCGCCCTCAGCGGAGCCGGGGCCTTCGCCACACCCCTGGGGTCCCTGCCCGTCGACACGGCGGCCGTGAGGGCCCTGGCGAGCTGCCCCGCCTTCACCGTCGATGACCGCGCCCACGCCGACGAGCACGCCGTGGAGATCCAGCTGCCGTTCCTGCAGCGGTTGCGCCCCGAGGCGCCGCCTTCCCTCGTCCCCATGCTGGTGCCCCGGCTGGGGGAGGATCGCCGCCGGGAAGCCGCAGCCGCCCTGCGCGCCGTCCTCGGAAAGGACGATCTGTTGCTCGTCTCCACCGACTTCACCCACTACGGCGCCTCGTTCGGGTACGTCCCCTTCAGGCGGGACGTGCCCGAGCAGATCGAGCGGCTGGACGCCGGCGCCATCCTGAAGATCCTGGGCAACGAGCCGACGGGCCTGGTGGAATACGGGGCCGGCACCGGCATCACCATGTGCGGGCTCGAGGCCGCCGCCCTGGCGCTGGCCTGCGGTCTTCCCCCCGGGTACGAGGCCGCCCTGCTCGACTACGCCCGCAGCGCCGACCGCGACGGCGACTACTCCCTTTCCGTCAGCTACGCCGCCCTGCTGATCTGCAGCGGGGCCGGTTCCCCCCCGGAAGGACCAGCCCATGAATGAAAGCACGGGCGGGGACCTCCCCCCGCCGCCGAGGTTTTCTAGTTGTCTGGATCCCGGCAGGGGGCTATTTTCTGAGCCTCAGGATCCGGAAGGCGGGGCGTGAAGCGCCCTCGCTCTTTGTTATTTCAAGGAAGTGGAAACGCATGGGGCTTCTCGACAAGGTTCACCAATTCCGTCCGGCCAAGGACCTGATGGCCGCCGACCTGTACAACTACTTCAGGGTCATCGAATCGGCCCAGGAGAACACGGTCCGCTACAAGGGTCGGGAAGTCATCATGCTGGGCAGCAACAACTACCTGGGGTTGACGAACCACCCCCGGGTCAAGGAAGCCGCCCGGGAGGCGATCGCCAAGTACGGGACCGGCTGCGCCGGGTCCCGCTTCCTCAACGGGACCCTGGACATCCACATCGAACTCGAGGAGAAGCTGGCCGCCCTGGTCGGCAAGGAGAAGGCCCTGGTCTTTTCCACCGGGTTCATGGTCAACCAGGGGGTCCTGAGCTCCCTGGCCGGCCGCAACGAGATCATCGTCGTCGACCGCACCGACCACGCCTCCATCATCGACGGCGCCCGGCTCAGCTTCGCCGACGTGCGCAAATTCAAGCACAACGACATGGAGAACCTGGAACTCGTCCTTAAGAACGACCTGGGCCTGAACAAGCTGATCATCGTGGACGGCGTGTTCTCCATGGAGGGCGACATCGCCCGGTTGCCCCGGATCGTGGAACTGGCCCGCAAGTACGACGCGGTGGTGATGGTGGACGACGCCCACGGAGTGGGCGTCCTCGGGGAGCAGGGCCGCGGCACCTGCAACCACTTCGGCCTCACGGACCAGGTCCAGCTGATCATGGGGACCTTCAGCAAGTCCCTGGCCTCGGTCGGCGGCTTCATCGCCAGCGACGCGGACACCATCCACTACATCCAGCACGTGGCCCGGGCCCTGATGTTCTCGGCCAGCATGCCTCCCGCCTCGGTGGCCTCGGTCTCCGCGGCGGTGGACGTCATGCTCGAGGAGACCTGGCGGCACGAGGCCCTCTGGCGGAACAACGACATCATGCGGGAGCGCCTCGATGACGCCGGCTTCGACACCGGGCCCAGCGAGACGCCCATCATCCCCGCCGTGGTGGGCGAGGACATGATGGCCTTCCGGATGTGCCGCCGGCTCATCGACGAGGGCGTCTTCGTCAACCCGGTGGTCAGCCCCGCGGTGGAGCAGGGCAACGCCCTGATCCGCCTGAGCCTGATGGCCACGCACACCGAGGACGAGATCCACAAGGCCATGGACATCATGGTCAAGGTGGGCAGGGAACTGGGGATCATCCCCGCCTGATCCGGGGCTTGCCGCTCGAACAGCCCGGGATCCCGCAGGGGGCCCGGGCTTTCCCACAAGGAGCATGACCATGGCCGTGACCATCCAGCCGGTGCAGTCCCCGGCCGAACTGGACGCCTTCCTGAAGGTCCCGCACCGCATCTACCGCGACGACCCCAACCAGGTCTTCCCCCTGCTGAGCGAACAGAAGCACTTCTTCGACAGGAAGAAGAACCCCTTCCACGACCACGCCGAGTCACAGCTCTGGCTCGCCCTCCGGGACGGTCGGATCATCGGGCGCATCGCCGCCTGCGTCGATCGCTACAACAACGAGCACTGGAACGAGAAGGTGGGGTTCTTCGGCTTCTACGAGGTCGAGGACGACGCGGAGGCCGCGGCCGCCCTGCTCGAGACCTCCCGGGACTGGATCGCCGGGCGGGGCATGGAGGTCATGCGCGGCCCCGGCTGCTTCACCTCGAACCACGACTGGTACGGGCTGCAGGTCGCCGGCAGATTCAACCGGCCCGTGCTGGGCATGCCCTACAATCCCCGCTACTACGAGAAGCAACTCGAGGATTTCGGCCTGACCGGGGTCAAAGATTTGTTCGCCTGGGAGATCCGCACCCGCGGGGAGATCCCGGACAAGATGCGGCAGATGATCGACCGCATCCTCGAGCGGCCGGGTCTGGTGATCCGTCCCTTCGACATGAAGAACTTCTCCGCCGAGGCCGGGCTGGTCCGGGAGCTCTACAACGAATGCTGGAGCCGCAACTGGGGGTTCATCCCCATGGACGACGCGGAGTTCGCCTACATGGCCAAGGACATGAAGTCCATGGTCGACCCCGAGTTCCTGCTCATCGCCGAGCTGGACGGCAAGCCCATCGGGTTCAGCCTGACCATCCCCGACTTCAACCAGGCCCTGCAGCCCCTGAAGGGCAGGCTGCTGCCCTTCGGCTGGCTGAAGTTCCTGCTGGCCAAGAGGCGCATCCGGTACGCGCGCACTCCGCTGATGGGCGTACTGCACGAGCACCGCAAGCTGGGCGTGGACGTGGCCATGGTCTTCCGGACCATGCAGGCCGCCTTCGCCCGCGGCATCACCGCCGGCGAGTGCTCGTGGATCCTCGAGGACAACATCCCCATGAACCGCATCCTCGAGGGCTACGGCGGCGACCGTTACAAGACCTACCGGGTCTACGAACGGGCGGTGGGATGAGCACCGGCGCAGGCTTCGGTGGGCCCCTGGCCGCCCTGACCGGCGGCAGCGGGTTCCTCGGCAGCCACATCGCCGACGCGCTTCTGGAGGCCGGGTGGCGCGTGCGGTGCGCCGTGCGGCCGACCAGCGATCGCCGCCGGCTCTCCGGCAAGGGGCTGGAGATCGTCGACGTCGATCTGGGATCGCCGGAGGCCTGCCGGTCGTTCGTCCGGGATGCCGCGGCGGTCATCCACTGCGCCGGCCTCGTCGCCGCCGATTCCGAGGCGGCCTACTTCCAGGCCAACGTGCACTCGACCGGGGTGTTGCTGGAGGCCTGCCGTGAAACCTGGGCCGAGGGCGCAGGCCGCCAAACCTTCCTGCTGGTGTCCAGCCTCGCCGCGCACGGGCCCGCGGGCCTGGACCGCCCCGCCCGCGAGGAGGCCCCCTGCCGCCCGATCACCGGCTACGGCCGCAGCAAGGCGGCCGCCGAGGAACTGGTCGGCCGCGGCTGGCCCTTCCGGTGCCTGGTCCTGCGCCCGCCCGCCCTCTACGGACCGCGCGACCGGGGCTTCCTGCCTCTGCTCAGGGCCGCCCGGCGGGGCTGGACGGCCCGCTTTTCCGGTCCCATGCAGGGCTTGTCCCTGGTGGACGGCCGCGACGCCGCCCGGGCCGCCGTGGCCCTGGTCGCAACCCCCGCGGCCACCGGGACGTTCTTCGTGGACGACGGCCGGGCCGGCTACACCTGGGCCGAGCTGGCCGATGCCCTGGGCGAAGCCTGCGGCCGGCGGGTGCGCACCGTGGTGATCCCCCTGGGACTGCTCAGGACGGTCGCCGCGATCCTGAGACCCCTGACGGGCGGCGGGGTGTCGGTCCTGCGCCGCGACCGGATTCGCGACCTGGAGGTCCCGGGCTGGGCGTGCGACGGGTCGCGCCTGCGCGAGGCGACGGGATTTTCGGCGCGATACCGCCTGGGCCCCGGCCTTGCCGACGCCCTGGCCTTCTACCGGGAAGAAGGATGGCTGTGACCCTGAAGAGGCGGCTGACCCACCTGTCCCTGCGGCGGATGAACATCGACCGCTACGCCGTGGCCTACCTGCTGATCAGCGCCTTCTATCCGGTCCTGAAGCCTTCGGTCTTTCCCAGCCCGTGGACCAACGCCCTGGTGCACGGCGCCCTGGCGCTGGCCATCTGGTTCATCCCGCCCTGGCTGCGGTCTCGCCGCCGGTTCCTGCCGCGCATCCTCGGCGAGGCCTATCTGCCGGCCATCTTCCCCATGTTCTACGCCGAGATGGAGTACCTGGGCCTGATCTTCTTCGACTTCGAGAACAGCCTGGATCCCGCCCTGATCGACCTGGAGCAGAAGATCTTCGGCTTCCAGCCGAGCCTGGAATGGTCGCACGTGTGGCCCTGGCCCTGGTTCCACGAGCTGATGGAGTTCGCCTACTTCAGCTACTACTTCCTGGCGGTGATCTTCCTGGTGCTGGTGTTCCGGGCCCGCGGCGTCCCCCGCGACCTTCGCTGGGACGCCGTGCGCGCCTTCGTGCGCGACCTCAGCGCGGTCATGCTCATCTGCTACACGCTCTACACCCTGTTCCCGGCCTGGGGGCCCAAGTACTTCCGCGCGGGGTACGTGGACGTGGGCGGCTGGATCTTCACGGACATCATGCGCCACATCCACGACAACGGCGCCATCCTCGGCGCCGCGTTCCCCTCGTCCCACGTGGCGGCCTCGTTCATCCCCTGGTGGCATACCTGGGTATGGTTCCCCCGCCACCGCTGGTGGATGACCCTGCTGTTCGTCCTGCTGTGCATGTCGACGGTCTACTGCCGCTACCACTACGTCGTGGACGTGGCGGCGGGGATGCTGCTGGCGATGCTCGTGATCTACGCCATGGGGCGGCTGGGGGATTCGGCGCGGGACGGGTTGCGGGGGGTCAAGGCCGCTACGCGGACAACTTCAGGGCAATGACATCGGGGTTGTCCCGGGACCATTATCGGCCACCGCCAGGGCTTCACTCAAGGTTACCCCAGGAGACGGCGATAAGCTGCTGATTGACCCCAATTCATTCACATCTGAACAACTTTCGCGATCAAATCCGGCATCCAGACATCAGTTTCGGGACTTGTTGGAAATTCATTTCCGTTGCACAAACGACACCAGCCGGGTGGTGTTTCCGAATTTGAAAAATCATATCGCGGAAGGGTTCAAATGAACCTATCGGCGAATTTATTTATCAAATGAAAGGCGCTGCTGTAAAAAATCGGCCTATTGATTGCATGCCCATGGGCGATGCGCGTAGGCTGATTCGATCGTCCTTTCACGAGATGGGTGTCTCTCTTGGTGGTGCCTTCCCTCCGTCCCCAGGAAAGCGGACCCTACAGATCCCTCCTCCGGAACACCGCAACCGCCGCCCCGAGCGGCAGCAGGACGTGCATCGCCAGGGCCCCCGCCGCCAGGGCGGTCCCCCCCGGTCCCCCGAACACGTCCACCAGGGCGGCTCCCGCAGGCCCGAAGAGGGCGCCCCGGCCCCCGGCCAGGGTCACGATGACCCGGGCCAGGTCCACCGGATTGAGGAGGATCGCCGGCAGCAGGACGGTCTTCAGCGCCACCCCCTTCAGCAGGGAGCTGACGCCGATCACGGCCAGGTCGTACCCCACCACGGCCGCGAACCAGAACACCACCGCCGCGCCCATGGCCCGCAGCCGGTCCAGGAACACCACCCCCAGCAGGAACGCCACGGCGAGGAACGCCAGCAGCATCGCCAGGGCCGTGGCCACCAGGGCCAGGAACCCGCCGACCGAGGCGGTCGAGGTCTGCAGGGCCACCAGCACCCCGGCCGCACCCAGGCCGATCACCAGGGCGGCCGCCAAGGCCCCGGCCACGCCCAGGTAGTTGCCCAGCAGCACCGCCGTCCGGCCCACCGGCTGGGCCAGGACCACCGACAGGTGGTGCAGGCGGCCCGCCACCTCGGTGGTGCCCACCATCAGGGCCATCAGGGGGACCACGTAGACCACCAGGTTGAGCAGGCTCGCGGTCAGGCGGGCGAAGCCCTGGAACCCCGACGCCCTCTGCCCGGCCAGGCCGAAGAAGCTGAGCCCCAGGGCCAGGGCGCCGAACAGCACGGCGAACAGCAGGATCGCCCGGGCGGCCGACACCCGGCGAAGGCTCTCGCCCGCCACGATCAAACACCCGTTCACTGGTGACCGTCCTCGAGATGGCTGCCGGTGACTTCCAGGCGGCCGACCACCCGGCCCCCCAGCAGGAAGGCGAAGTCGTCTCCCGGCCGGTCGCACAGGAAGACCATCTCCCGGGACGAGCCCGGTCCGATGTCCACCGCGACCGACGGATCGGGGTAGCCGCCGATCGTGAGGATTCCCTCGGGAGCGTCGGGGGCCGCCCTGACGAGCAGGTGCAGCTCGTGGTCCTTGGGCACCCGCAGCTTGGGGGGGACCATGCCGTCGGCGGTCAGCTCGATGGCCGCCTCATGGACGGGCGCAGCCAAAGGCGGCGCCTCCTGCAGGTTGCCCTGGCCCAGCCGGTCGCCCAGCAGGGCCAGGCCCAATGCTCCGACCAGCGCCGCCAGGGCTACCATGCCCAGTCCCTTCACGCTCAGTTCCCCGGCCGGCGCAGGGCCCCGGCGACGAACTGCTCGAGGGAGCCCGCCACTCCGGCCCGGCGTTCGGTCTCGGCGGCGGCCACCGACGGATCGGCGAACGCGGCGTAGCCGCCGCCCATGGGCGAGGGGAAGTCCGCCAGGACCACGGTCATCCCGGACGCCGGACGCAACGCGGCCGTGGGCATATCCGACAGCCAGATTTCCGCCGGGGCGCGCGCGCCGGTCCGCGTCCGCAGATCGCGCACGGCGCACTCGATGGCGTCGTAGGCCGCGATCCCCCCTTCGGGGGTGCGGATGGCGGCGGCGTAGCGGGGATCGGCCACGGCCATGCCGCAGGCGGAGCAGCGCAGGTCGCCGCCGGACAGGTCGGGCGGGCCGTCGTCCCCGGCGCCACCGCAGCCCATCCAAGCCGCCGCAGCCAGGACCAGAACCGCCGGAATCCTACTCGTGATCGTCATCGTCATCCTCCTCCTCCGCGCCCACCGCCGCCAGGAAACGGGCTTCCAGCCCCCCGGGGGGCCGGGCCGCGGCCTCGCGGTCCACCGTCTCGACGGCCGCCACCCTGCCGTCCAGCAACACCATCACGCGCCCGCACAGGCGCTCCACGTCGTCCAGGAGGTGCGAGCAGAGCACGACGGTCCGTCCCGCCGCGGCCAGCTCGGAAATCAGGGCCCGGAATGCGGCGGTCGCGCGGGGATCCAGGCTGGCCGTGGGCTCGTCCAGCAGCAGGACCGGCGGATCGCCAAGCAGGGAGGCCGCCACGCTCAGGCGCTGGCGCTGGCCGCCGGACAGCGTCCCCACCGGGCGGTCCAGGAGCTTGCCGACGCCCACCGCCGCGGCGCGCTCGGCGACCTCGGCCCGAGGCACACCGCGCAGTCCGGCCAGGAATCCCAGGGCTTCCCGCCCCGTGGCCCCCTCGTCGAACCCGTCCCGCTGGGGCACGTAGCCCACCGACCGCCTCAGGCGCACCGGATCGGCGGCCAGATCCACCCCGGCGATGGCCACGGTTCCGGAATCCGGCCGCACCAGCCCGAGCAGCACCTTCAGCAGGGTGGTCTTGCCCGCGCCGTTGGGGCCGATGATGCCGAAGGTCTCCCCCTCACGCACCGTGAAGTCCACGCCGCGCAGGGCGAGCACCGCACCGTACCTCTTCTGCAGCCCCGCGGCCTTGATCATCGCCGTCTCCGCAGCACCGCCAGGCCGGCGCCCGACCCGGCCAGCGAGGCCAGGGCCAGGGGCAACCGCCCCGCGTCCTCGGTCCCGGCCGTCCGCGGGAGCGGAGGCCCCGTGTAGGGCGGCAGCCCAACCGGCGCGGGCAGGGGATGCGGGTCGATCAGTTCGGTCAGCTGGAGGGCCGGCAAGGAGCGCTGGGCCAGGTCCAGGGCCACGATCGCGGGGGAACCGGCGAACACCGTCAGGTCGGGGAACTGCTTGCTGACGAAGGCGAAGAACCCGACCGGCTGGTGCGGGGCGTCCCCCAGCCCGTCGCCGTCCAGGTCGTAGGGGCGGGCGTCGCTCCAGAAGTTCCCCACCCCGTCCACCTGCAGGCGGTTGCGGGTGCGGCGCATGTCCAGGGACATCTGGTAGTCGTTGTCCAGGAAGTTGTTGCGGGTGAACGCGTTGTCCTCGGAGCTGCTGTAGGCGATCACGCCCCACCCCGATTCCGAGATCGTGTTGTCCGTGAAGGTGTTGCGGTTCGAGCCGTCCAGGAAAAGGCCGACCGTGTTGTCGACCAGCCGGTTGTGGACGAAGCGCGAGTCGCTGCAGTCCCGCAGCAGCAGCCCGTAGGTCCGGTGGCCCCGGTTGTGGGCGAACAGGTTGCCCTCCATCAGCATGCGGTTGCTGAACATCAGGGCCGTGCCGGCCGTGTTGGCCGTGAACAGGTTTGCCGTGATCACGTTGCGCTGGCTGTACATCGAATGCAGGCCGAAGCGGTCCTGGCCGTGGAACAGGTTGCCGGTGACGGTGGCCTCCTCGGCGAAGGACAGGTAGATGCCGTCGCGGTGGGCGGACACGTCGTTGCCCTCGACGAGCGCCCCGGTGGCGTGCCAGACGTGGACCCCGTTGCCGTGATTCTCCTGGTGGACCCGGCCCCTCCGGCCGGTCAGCCGGCAATCGCGGATCACCGGCAGCCGGGCGTTCCTCACGTAGATGCCGTGGTTGGCGTCCTCGATGACCAGGCGGTCGATCAGCACGCCGTCGGACTCGTCGAGCAGCACCGCCGCGTCGTCCAGCAGGAGGTCGTAGCCGCTGTTCCGCACGGCGAATCCCCGCAGCACCGTGCCCGCGGCCTTGACGACCACCACGGTGCCGCGGCCCTCGCCGTCCAGGACGGTCGCGGGGGTCCCCACCACGACCAGGGGCCGGTCGATCACCAGTTGCCCGGGATGCACCCCGACCGGCAGGGTCAACGTATCGCCGGGGGCCGCCGCGGTCACCAGATCCTGCAGGGGACTGATCCGGGGGGCCTGGCGGTAGTCCACGAATTCGGCCGCAAAGGCGGGGGCGCCGCAAACCGTGAAGATCCCCGCCCCCAGCGCCGGCAGCAGGAGGGCCCCGGAGCGCCCGCGGCGCCGCCACGCCGGCCACAGGTCGGCGAAGGCGAGCACGGGGCCCAGCAGGCCGGCCATCACCAGGATGTATCCCCCGGCGTGGGGCCAGGAGCTGACCACGAAGTTGCCCTTGACGCTGGTCCCCAGCAACGGCGGGGTGAACGCCCCGAAGTCCAGGGCGGCCTTGGGGTCGAGGTTGGTCCCGTAGTCGTGCATCCATCCCGCGAAGTGCATCATCATGACGGTGCCGAACACCGAGAAACCCAGCCAGCCCAGGAACGCGAGCCAGCGCCGGCCCACCCAGGCCGCCACCAGCGCCAGGGCTCCGAATGCGGTGATGGCCTGGGGGAGGTAGTCGAACTCCGGGAAGTTCTCCGCGGAGATCTGCTGCATGCCGATGTAGTGGTTCAGGATGTTGATGTTCCGCAGGTCGCCTCTGACGTCGTCGGCGTAGATGCGCATCTCCAGGCCCTCGCGGTACTGGGGCGCCACCATGTGGATCCGCCACACGGGAAGCACGGGGACGAACATCACCGGCAGCAGGGCGGCCGCCACCAGGCCCACCAGCAGGCGCTGCCACCGGAGCAGTCGCCCGTTGGCGTAATGCAGGGCGCCCCGCAACGCCCCGGCGGGGGCGGTCCCGCGACCGCCCCGCCCCCTGTCGTCCCTTCCGGTCACGGACTCGTCCTTCCGGTCATGGCCGCACCGCCAGGTATCCCTGCATCTCCTGGTGCAGCGCCGAACAGAAGTTCGAACAGTAGAACGGGTAGATTCCCGGCTTCTCCGGCTTGAACTTCGCCGTCTTGGTCTCGCCCGGCTCGATCTGGAAGTCGACGTTGCTGCGCAGGATGCCGAATCCATGGGCGATGTCCCGGTCCTGTTCCACGTTGGTCACGTGGAAGTACACGGTCTCCCCCAGGTCGATGGTCAGGGTGTCGGGATAGAAGTGGGTGCGCACCGCCACCATCTTCACGTGCACGTCCTTGCCGTCGCGCACGATGCTGGTCTCCTCCTCGTTCAGGGCGCGGTGGGCGTGGTGGTTCTCCTCGATGGGGAAGATCACCTTGACGTTGGGGATCAGCTTGTCGGCCTTGATGATCTGCCCGTAGTGGGGCTCCATGTAGGTGGGGATGTCCAGGATCAGCTCCATGGTCGGCCGGGTCAGGTCGACGAGCTGGGCGCCCTCCGGATGCGTGGGGCCCATGGGCAGGTAGCGGTCCTTGGAGATCTTGTTCAGGGCCAGCAGCCACTCCCCGGTAGGATGCCTGGTGTCGCCCTCGCTGGCGGTCAGGTGCCCGATGGAATAGTGGACGTCCACCTTGTCCACCACCTCGTAGGTGTCGAGGCTCCACTTGGCCACCTGGCTGTCCAGGAACAGGCTGGTGTAGGCGAAGCCGCGGCCGTCGAACTGGGTGTGCAGCGGGCCCAGCCCCACCGGCACCTCGGCCACCCTGGTCGCCTCGTAGCGAACCACGGGGATGCCGCCGTACTCGCCGATGAAGTCCTTGGCGGCCACGGCCTGCTGGAACTTCTCGAAGCTGTGGACCACGGTGACCGCGGCCAGCTTGCCGTTGCCGATGATCCTGGTCCCCGACGGGTCGATGTCCACCCCGTGGGGCGACTTGGGCGTGGGCAGCAGATACATCAGGCCCGGCACCTCGGCCGGGTCGATGACCTTGGCCCCTTCGATCACCTGGAACTTGCCCGCGGCCACGGCCTCGCGGCCCTTGCGCCAGTCCACGGCCGCGATGAAGTCGCGCTCGTTCTGGCTCGCGTTGACCTCGAGCTTGGTGTAGGCCTGCTCGGAATTGTAGCAGGAGAAGAAGACCCAGCCGTGGCTGGGGCCCTTGCCCGCGTCGGACTTGTCCCAGTGGAAGGGAGGGGTCAGGATCTCGAAGTCCAGGCTCATGGTGCCGTCCCCGGCGATGGCCACCGCCGCGATCACGCCGTTGAACTTGTTCTTGTACTCGGCGATGGACTGGTAGGTGTTGGGCACCGGGACCGAGAAGCGGCTGGCGGCGAACACGTACTCGGTGTTCTCGGTCACGAAGGTCGAGGCGTGGTTGGCCGAGACGTTCGGCAGCGGCCCGATGATCTGCTTCGTCTTGAACACGTCCAGATCGATGCGGGCGATGCGGGCGTTGGCCATGTCGTTGATGAACAGCCAGCGGCCGTCGTAGTCGCCGGCGGTCTCCGAGAGGCCCGGATGGTGGGCGTCGCCCCAGAGGAAGCCGCCCAGCATGGCCTTGGAGTCCTCGTCGAAGCCCCACCCGCTCGCCGATTCGGGAGTGAACACGGGGATGGTGTTCAGGTGCCGGCCGCTGGGCAGGCCGTACACGAACACCTGCCCCGAATGCCCGCCGGACAGGAAGGCGTAGTAGTCGTCGTATTCGCCGGGGGCCACGTAGACCCTCTGGGCCGCATCGCCGGTGGCGCCCCCAGCCCCGTTCCCGCCCCCGCCCCCGCCACCGTTGCAACCGTTGGCCAGCAACCCAGCGAGGGCCGCCGCCGCGAACACCATCAGGATCCGGCCTGGGATCGGAAATCGGCGCATCATGGTCTCCTTCCTGAATGTCGATGGATCGGGGCCCGGCACATCAACGCCTGGCCAAGGTCTCGCGCAGCAGGTACTGGATCAGGGCGTTGGCCTCGGCGTCCTTGACCTGCTGGTTGGCCATCTGCAGGGCGTACTCGGCCATCAATCCGCGGGCGATGGGATCGTTCTTGAGCATCCATTCGGGATCCATGATCTGGCGTTTCATCCAGCGCTCGGTGCGGCGGTCGGCCACGCCCGCCAGGTCGGGCCCCTGCTTGCGCTCACCCACCGCATGGCAGGTCACGCAGGCCTTGTCCTTGAAGAGCTGTTCCCCCCAGGAGGCCAGGCCCGGGTTGAGGGTCATGGACTCCGCGGCCCTGGGCCCCTCGTTCAAAGCCGCAGCCATCTCCGCGGGGCTCCCGCCGGCCGCCTTTTCCTCCGAACCGGACTTGCAGCCGGCCAGACCGGCCAGGATGAAGGCTGCCAGAAGGATCGGACCTAGTCTTCCAGTCATCGTCGATCTCCTTTGCAGACGGGGCCTCTTCCAGAGAGGGGAAGGCATCCCCGCGCACCGGGTCTTCCACCCCCGCGGACTCCCCGGCCCAGGAGCTGGAGATTCCGGACCGGGGTCGGGATCTATTCCTAGTTAAATTGTAGTCTATTGGGAGCCGCAATAAAAGGAGAAAAGGACCTTTTTATCCAAAATTATGAAGACCGCCGAAACCCTGCGCCAGGACCCGGCCCCGCACCGGGGTCGCAAACCGTTCCCTGGCCCATTTCCCGTGCTTTCCCTGAAGATATTCCGATGATAGGATGCAGTCATGATCCACCGGAATTCCCCTTACGGAGCTGTCATGCGGAAAATTTTGGCCCTCGCATTCCTCCTCGCTCTCCTGGCCTCCCCCTCCTCCGGGAATCCCGACCCCGCCGCCACCGTCGACGAACAGGCCTCCCCCTCCCGTGCGGTGATCCTTTCGGCCAGCGAGATCGACTACCCTCCCTTCTGCCTCGTGAGACCCGACGGCTCGCCGGACGGATTCTCGGTCGAGCTGTTGCGCGCCGCCCTGGCCGCAGTGGACCGCGAGGTCACCTTCTGGACGGGGCCCTGGCCAGAGGTCCGCGGGTGGCTCGAGAGGGGCGAGGTGGCGGTCCTGCCCCTGGTGGGCCGCACGCCCGAGCGGGAGGACGTCTTCGACTTCACCTTCCCCTACATGACGATGCACGGGGCCATCGTGGTGCGCAGGGGCGCGTCCGAGGTCCACGGGCTGGCCGACCTGGCGGGGCGCACAGTCGCCGTCATGCAGGGCGACAACGCCGAGGAATACCTCCGGCGCCAGGACATAGACCTGACCATCCGGACCACCTCCAGCTTCCAGGAGGCCCTGCGCGAGCTGGCCGAAGGGCGCCACGACGCCGTGGTCAGCCAGCACCTGGTCGCCCTGCGGCTGATCGCCCAGGCCGGCCTGGACGACCTCGAGATCGTGCCCCGGCCTCTCGAGGACTTCCGGCAGGACTTCTGCTTCGCCGTCAAGGATGGGGACCGCGAGACCCTGGCCATGCTCAACGAGGGGCTGGCCCTGGTCATGGCCGACGGGACGTTCCGCCACCTCCATCACAAGTGGTTCGCCGCCCTGGAGCTTCCCTCGGACAGGCCCATCCTGGTGGGCGGAGACCGGGACTACCCCCCTTACGAATACCTTGACGAGATCGGCCGACCGACCGGATTCAACGTCGATCTGACCCGCGCGATCGCCAGGCAGGTAGGCGTCGAGGTGGACATCCGGCTCGGCCCCTGGCCCGAGATCACCTCCGCCCTGCTCGACGGCCGGATCGACCTGGTGCAGGGGATGTTCTATTCCCCGGCGCGGGACCTCAGCTTCGACCTGAGCCAGCCCCACCTGGTGAACTCCTGCGTCGCGGTGGTGCGCCGGCAGGGGCCCGTGCGGCCTCCCGAGGATCCCCGGGGTCTCCAGGGACTGCGGATCGTCGCCGAGACCGGGGACATCATGCACGACTTCGCCGTCGAACACGGGCTGCAGCAGGGCCTGACGACGGTCGAGTCCCAGGGCGAGGCGATGCGGGAGGTGGTCGAAGGCAGGCAGGACGTCGCCCTGGTCTCCCGCCTGACCGCCCTTTACTGGATCGAAAAGGAAGGGTGGACCGAACTGGAGATCGGCCGCCGCCCCCTCCTTTCCCCCGACTACTGCTTCGCCGTGCGCAACGGGAACAAGGCCCTGCTCGCCCAGTTCGGGGAAGGGCTCAAGGCCCTGGAGGAAAGCGGCGAATACCGGCGCATCCGGGAGAAGTGGCTCGGGGTCTACCGCGAGGGCCACCTGCTGACCCCCGAGCTCCTGCGCCGGGCCGCCCTGGGGCTCGGCGCCCTGCTGGCGATCCTGCTGGTGGTCCTGGTCTGGTCATGGTCTCTGCGCCGGCAGGTGGCCGCCCGCACGGACGACCTGCGGAGCAGGGAGGAATACCTGCGCTCCTTGATCGCCTGCTCCCCGGTCGCCCTGTACACCATCGACACCCGGGGTAGGGTCCAGACCTGGAATTCCTCCGCCGAGCGGGTGTTCGGCTGGTCCGACACCGAGGTCCTCGGCCGGCCCCTGCCCATCGTTCCGGAGGATCGCCGGACCGAATTCGAGGAAAACCTTCGGCACCTGGAAGCCGGGTCGGGATTCCTCGGCCGGGAGGTCGTGCGCCTCCGCAAGGACGGCAGCCGGTTCACCGGACGCCTGTCCACCGCCCCCTTGCTCGACGGTTCGGGCGCCATGATCGGGGTGATGGGCGCGATGGAGGACATCAGCCTGGAGAAGGCGGCCCACGAGCACATCCGCCATCTGAACCGTGTCCTGCTGGCCCTGCGGGCCGTCAGCCGGCTCGTCCGCGAAGCCGGGGACCCTCAGACCCTCATCCGGGAGGCCGGCGCCAGGCTGGTCGAATACGGGAGCTACCACGGGGTCCTGATCATCCTGACCGACCCCGAAGGCAGGCCCGTGGCCTGGGCCGAAAGCGGCCTGGGGCCCTGTCCGGGCGCCGCGGAGCAACTTGAGGGAGGGTCGATGCCCGGCTGTTGCCAGGCCCTCGCGGGCAGGACCGGCGCCGTCGAGATCCCCGGCTGCGAACCGCGGGCCCTGTCCGGGGGGGGTTCCGACTGCTGCGAGGGACCGTCCGCCGCCCTGGGGATCGGGTTGATCCGGGACGGGAAACCCGTCGGTTACCTGATCGCCTCGCTGCCTCCCGGCCACGGGCCGGATGAAGAGGAAAGGCAGCTCTTCGCGGAGATGGCGGCCGAGCTCTGCCTCGGCCTCGGCGCCATGGGCGACCGTCTGGCCCGCCGGAACGCCGAGCGCGACCGCGAAGCCCTGCAACGGCAGCTCCTGCAGGCCCAGAAGATGGAGGCCGTGGGACAGCTCGCCGGAGGCGTCGCCCACGACTTCAACAACATCCTGCAGGCCATCATGGGATACACCCAGATCCTCATCGAAGAGCGGGCCGCAGGCAGCCCGGTTCCCGAGGAGCTGGCCGAGATCTTCAAGGGCGCCGAGCGGGCGGCCAGCCTGACCCGGCAGCTGCTCGCCTTCAGCCGCCGCCAGGTGATGCAGCCCGATTCCCTGGACCTCAACGCCCTCATCGACAACCTGCTGAAGATGCTGCGCCGGCTCATCGGCGAGCACATCCGCCTCGAATGGCTGCCCGGCACCAATCCCGGCGCGGTGTTCGCCGATGCGGGCATGATCGAGCAGGTGGTCGTGAACCTCTGCGTCAACGCCCGGGACGCCATGGCCGGAGGCGGGACCCTGATCATCGAGACCCAGAACGTCCTGGTCGATTCCGATTATTGCGAGAGCCACCCCTGGGCCCAGCCGGGCCGGTACGTGCTCCTCAGCGTGACCGACACGGGCTGCGGCATCCCCGCCCCGGATCTCCAGCGCATCTTCGAGCCGTTCTACACCACCAAGGAGGAGGGCCAGGGGACCGGCCTCGGCCTGGCCACGGTCTACGGCATCGTCAAGCAGCACGATGGGATGATCAACGCCTACAGCGAGGTGGGCAAGGGGACCACGGTCAAGGTCTACCTGCCCGTCAGCCAGCAGAAGGCGACCGCCGTGGGACGCCTGATCGAAGGCGGGGTCAAGGGCGGGACCGAGACCATCCTGCTGGCCGAGGACGACCAGGCCGTGCGCAATCTGGCCGAGACCATCCTCACCCGCTCGGGGTATCGCGTCCTGACCGCGGCCGACGGTGAGGAGGCCGTCACGGCCTTCTCCGCCCACGCCGCGGAAGTGGATCTGCTGATCCTGGACGTGGTCATGCCGCGGGCCGGAGGCCAGGAAGCCCACCGGCGATGCCAGGAGATCCGGTCAGGGGTTCCGGTCCTGTTCTGCAGCGGTTACAGCCGGAACGCCGTCCACACCAACTTCGTGCTCCACGAGGGCCTGCACCTGGTGCAGAAACCCTATTCGCAGGCCTCGCTGCTGCGGGCGGTGCGGGGCGCCCTGGACGGGAAAGCCGAGGTGCCATGATCGGCCCCGGCATGCGAAAGGGCCGCCGATCGGCAGCCCCTTCCAGTGGATTTCACGCGACATCCTGCCGCGCTCGCGTCAGGATGCTCAGGAGAACCCGCCGTGGCCGCAGCCTCCGGCGCTGAATCCCCCGCCGTCGCCTCCGCTGGTGGCGAAGGTGGAGAACCCCCGCTCGACCTTCTTGCTGCCGCAGGCGGGGCACTCGACCTCGCCGGCCTCCAGTTCGGCCAGGGTCACCAGGTCCTCGAACTGGTGGCCGCACTTCTTGCAGGAAAACTCGAACATCGGCACGAGCAGACCTCCGGAACGGGCGTTCGCCCCTCTAGCGTTTCTTCCTGTCCCGATCCCCGATCGAGCACGAATCGGGGCCTCAGCCGGGCTTGATCCCCAGGCGCGGCAACACGAAGTTCACCACCACCAGGTAGATCGCGACGAACAGCAGGATCTTCAGCATCCATGGTCCTTTCCGGGCCATCGGCTCCGGGACTTATCGAATTGCGCAGTTCATTGACTACAAGATACGACCGAAAACCCGGCTGTCAAGGGATCCTCCGCTCAGAACGTCCCCTTGACCCAGCCCCCGTCCGAGGCGATGCACTGGCCGGTGATGTAGCCCGCCGGACCGGACATCAGAAAGACGATCAGGGCCGCCAACTCGTCGGGATCTCCCAGTCGGCCCAGGGGAATGTCCCGGGTCCAGCCGGCGATGACGTCCTCACGGGTGCAACCGGTGTCCGCCATCTTGCGGGCGATGAGACGCTCCACCGCGCTGGTGGTGTGGAAGCCGGGCGCCACCGAGTTGACGGTCACCCCCCGGGGGGCCGCCTCGACCGCCAGCCACCGCGCCAGGGCATGGGCGGCCGGCCGGATGACGCTGCTGAGCATCAGGTTCTCCACCGGCTGCTTGACGCTCACCGAGGTGACCTGCACGATGCGGCCCCAGCCCCGCTCCATCATGCCGGGCATGACCAGGCGGCAGAGATCCACCGCGCTGGCCAGATTCAGGCGATAAGCGGCGTCCCACTGGTCGCCGTCGAGGTCGGCGAAGCGGCCAGCGGGCGGTCCCCCCGCGTTGACCAGCAGCAGGTCGATGGGCCCCAGGACCTGCTCGGCCTCGTTCACCAAGTCTCTCATCGCGCCCGCATCGGTGACGTCGACGGCGCGGGCCAGGACGTCCCGGGCGCCTCCGGCCGCGAGGGCGGCCGCCTCGCCGGCGGCCTCAGCCAGGGTTTCCCTCCCTCTGGCGCACATGGCGACCTTGACCCCCTCGGCCGCCAGGCGCAGGGCGGTGGCCTTGCCGAAGCCGCGGGAGGCCGCGCAGATCAAAGCCGTTTTGCCCTGGATTTCCAGGTCCATGGTCCACCTTTCCGGTTTGCGGGAATGGTTGCCGCATCAACCGTTCCAGGATACCACCCCGGCACGCTGGTTGCATCAACGGGATAGGATGCCCCGGCAGGGGCCGTTCCGGGGAGGGATGGGGAACGACGGGGAACCACGGGGAATCCTCCACCCCCCCCAGCCTTGCAAAGAAAGATCGGGCATGTCCAGGGCATCGCAATCCGCACTCGAAAGGTACGTCTCCCGGCGCGGCGGGGACCCCCACCGGCTGCGCCCTCATTCCGGTGACCCGGGCGGTTCCCAGGCTTCCTCCTCCGGCCGGAACCGCCCCTGGTCACTCCTGGCCGTCCTGATTCCCGCCCTCCTGCTCGGTCTGACGGTGTGGGGCCTGCACCCCCGCCCCTCCCATCCCCTGGACCTGACCTACGAGGTGGACCTCGGGGCCGCCCCCCGGGGAGTCCTGACCATCACCATGATCGCCGAGGGCAAGCTGCCGGACGAGCTGGACCTGGAGTTCGCCCCCGGGGTCTACGCGGAAACCCGGGACGGGGTGGAAGTCCACACCCCCGAGGCCTTCCTCCTGACGGCGGATGGTTCCCGGGGCCGGGCCCTCCCGCTGTCCCCCACCCCGGACGGCTGGCGGCTCCACGCCTCCGGAACCTCCCGGGTGGGCGTCAGCTACCGGATCGACCTCTACCGGGCCCCCGGGATGGAGCAGGACGTCCGCCGGCACATCACCGCCCCGGTGAACGGAGGGCTGAGAGCTGCCGGATACGAGATCTTCCTGGAGCCGGTGGGCCATCCGGCGGGAACCCTGACCGTGGCCGTCCACAACCCCGGCAACCTGCCTTTCCTGGTGCCCTGGCCCGCCCTGGTGGACCGGAACCTCGCCGCCGCCGCGGTGGCGGATTCCGCGCGGGATCCGGTGGGTTCCGCAAGCATCTCCCCGGGGCTGCCGGGATTCCGGCCGGAGACCCCGACCGCGGACGGGCGCGGCGGACGGGGCCCCCGCCTCCCCGACACCCATCCGGTGGCGGCCAGCCTGCTGTACCACCCGCGGGATCTCGCCGACCTGAACAACGCCCTGCTGGTTTGCGGGGACATCCGGACCGCCGCCAGCCAGGCCCGCGACACGGTGATCCGATTCGCCACCGACCGGCAGTGGCGCTTCCCCGTGGACCTGGCCGTCGACCTGGTGCGGCGCGTCGCGCGCACCGAGATCGGTTTCTTCGGCGACGCTCCCACCCGCCAGATCACGGTCATGCTGGCGGCCAACACCGTGACCGCCGAAGGGGGATTCGACTGCTACGGCCTGCACACCGGCAGCTCGGTCCTGGTCATGCTGCACCCCGAAACCACCTGGGAGCAGTTCACCGGCAACGTGGCCAGCGTGATCGCCCACGAGATGTTCCACGGCTGGCTCGGCGAGGCCATTCCCCAGACCGACCCCGAGACCCTGTGGTTCACCGAGGGCGCCACCACCTGGTACGCCGCGCGCATGCTGACGGCCGCGGGGATCTGGGACCCCGAACACGCCCGCGAGGTTCTGCAGGGCCGGCTGGCCCGGGACTACGCCGGCAACCCCCTGGTGGGCACGATGCCCATCGCGACTGCCGCCTCGGAGGTCATGGCCTCGGCGGGCCAGGTCCGGTTCGCCTACGCCGGCGGGGTCGCCGCGTGCATGGCCCTGGACCAGCACCTTGCCGCGGCGACCGGCATGATGCGACCCCTGGACGAGGTCCTGCGCTACCTGTACACCGAAAAGGCCGGCACCACCTTCGACCGCCGCGCCCTCCAGGCGGCCGTCCTGACCGTCACCGGGGTGGATTGCGCCGATTGGCTGGACGCCCACGTCTACGGCCATTCCCCCCTCGCACCCCTGGACCGATTGATCTGACGGCCCCGACGGTTTAGATTGGGCGGACCTTGTCGCCCCCCAGGGGGCGTTGTCGCAGTCCAGCCCGGAGGCATCCCCTTGAACCCGTCCCCCACGTCCGACCGCAAGTTCTCGCGCACCCTGGTGACCAGCGCCCTGCCCTACGCCAACGGCGAGATCCACCTGGGCCACCTGGCCGGCGCCTACCTGCCCGCCGACATCTACGTGCGGTACCTGCGCCTGCGGGGCGAGGACGTCCTGTACATCTGCGGCACCGACGAGTACGGAGTGCCCATCACCCTGACCGCCGAGAGGCAGGGGATCTCACCCAAGGAGCTGGTGGACCGCAACCACGCGTCCATCAGGGCCTCGTTCGCCGCTTTCGGCATGAGCTTCGACAACTTCAGCCAGACCAGCCGGCCGATCCACACCGAGACCAGCCAGGCCTTCTTCACGGACCTGCACGACCAGGGCGTGTTCCGGCAGAAGACCACCGAGCAGTTCTACAGCCCCAGCCAGCAGCGCTTCCTTGCCGACCGCTACATCGAGGGCACCTGTCCCAGGTGCAAGGCCGAGGGCGCCCGCGGGGACCAGTGCGAGAAGTGCGGATCCTCCCTGGATCCCACCGAGCTCATCGAGCCCCGCAACGCCCAGGACGGCAGCCCGCTGGAACTGCGCGAGACGACCCACTGGTTCCTGCCCCTGGGGGACTTCCAGGACCGGCTTATCGCGATGATCGACGCCCATCCCGAGTGGAAGGACAACGTCCAGCAGTACTGCCGCGGCTGGTTCAAGGACGGTCTCGAGGACCGCGCCGTCACCCGCGACCTCGGCTGGGGGGTGCCGGTGCCCCTGCCCGACCACGACGGCAAGGTGTTCTACGTCTGGTTCGAGGCCCCCATCGGCTACATCTCCTCGACCCGCGAGTGGGCCGCGGCCCAGGGCGACCCCGAGCAGTGGCGCAAGTGGTGGCAGGACCCGGAGACCCGCCTGGTCCACTTCATCGGCAAGGACAACGTCTTCTTCCACGCCGTGATGTTCCCTGCCATGCTCATGGCCCACAGCGAGGACTTCGTGCTGCCGGACAACGTCCCCGCCAACGAGTTCCTGAACCTCGAGGGGCAGAAGCTGTCCACCAGCCGCGGCTTCGCCGTCTGGCTGCCCGAGTACCTCGAGAAGTTCCAGGCCGACCCCCTGCGGTACACCCTGGCGCGCAACCTGCCCGAGACGCGCGACATGAACTTCACCTGGGAGGGTTTCCAGGCGCGCAACAACAACGAGCTGGGCAACAACTTCGGCAACCTGATCAACCGCATCTTCACCTTCGTCCACAAGTACTTCGACGGGGTGGTCCCGGAGTGGTCCGAGGCGATGATGACCGACCTCGACCGCCAGGCCCTGGCCGAGGTCGAGGCGGACCTGCAGGAGTGGGCGCGGCGGCTCGGGACCTTCGACGTCAAGGCCGCCGTCGAGGCGGCCTTCCACGCCGGCCAGGTGGGCAACCGCTACTTCGACGAGTCGGCGCCGTTCAAGACGCGCAAGACCGACCTCGAGCGCTGCGGCCACAGCCTGGGCGTCTCGCTTCAGATCATCCGGATGCTGGCGGTCATGCTGGCCCCCGTGGTGCCGTTCGCCATGGAGAAGCTGTGGAGCTGGCTGGGAATGGAAACCGGGCTTTGGCGGGGAGGATGGGACGAGGGTTGCCGGCCCATCCCCCCCGGTCGCAAGCTGGGCTCACCCGAGATCCTGTTCCCCCGCCTGGACGACGAGGTGATCCAGCCCGAGATCGAACGGTTGAGGAAGCTCCTCGAAGGTTAACGGTAGAGGCACTTGAGCGCGCCCCAGGCCGTGTCCTCGTCGTCCACCGGATCGCAGGCCATCGCAGGGAACACCCCCGCCAGCGGCATGCCGCAGGCGCTTCCGGTCGCACTGACCGCGGCGAACATGGCTTTCGGGGCGATGGGTGTGGGCGGCAGGACCGACCGGAACTGCAGGACCGCCTCCCCCGCGGAGTCCAGACCGCAGTCTCCCGATTCCTCCGGCGTGAACACCAGGAGCTTGCCGATCAGGATGCCGGCAGGATCCCCGTCGCACTCCAGGCTCCCCGCATAGGGGATGAGGCATCCGTCGGGAACGCCGACGGATTCACCGGCCGGCGAGGGGACGTCCAGGGCGATCTGGAAATCCGTGCAGCTGCAGGTCCCATCCGGGGCGTCCAGGGGGATGGCCCAGTGATGAACGCCGTGGAGGTAGCTCCAGGTGATGGTCACGGTGTAGACCCAGCCGGGGGCGAGCGGGTCGGTGGAGGGGTCGGCGGTGACCACGGCCTCCCCCACGCAAATGGCGTGGGCCGCCGGGGCCATCAGGAGGGTACCGATCACAGCGAATAGCAAGACAGAGGATCTGGAAGGCATGATGAACCTCCAATGTCCGGTAGGAATGCCCGTGCCGATGGTGTTGATGATCAGGGGGACTTGATTGTACCAGATCGAAATGGGAAAAGAAACCCCCGGATCCTCCCCAGGGCGGGACTGATCCGGGGTTCCGGGAGGCCGGCCGTCATTCGGCGTAGTAGGCGTCCATCTGCTCGAAAGCCAGGCCGTCGTAGCAGAACGAGATCACGCCGTCGGGAATCCCGTCCTTCGCGATGCGGAAGTTCCCCTCCGTCTCGAGGTTGTCCGGCGTGTAGACGTCGTGCCCCGACTCCGGATCCCCGCCGTAGACGAACAGGAAGTAGCCCGCCACCGTCCCCGTCTCGTCCAGGAGGGGATGGTAGGTGTAGCCCCAGTCCTCGTATTCCCCGGCCGGAACCGGCGCACCGAGGGGCCATTCCTCGAGGTAGAGGTCCGTCAAAAGGTCCAGCGGGTCCTCGGGGTAGGAGCCCCCGTGCTCCGCGGCCCAGGCCATCATGGCCTCGTCCAGCAGGCCCACCGCTTCGCGGTAGCCGTCGAGCGCCTGTTCCGCGGCGGCCTTCATCTTCTGCTCCTCGATGATCTCGGGCAGGCGGTCCGCGAAATCGACCGCCATCCGGTACAGCCCCGACATCAGGGGCCCCCTGATTTCCCCGCGGATCTCCAGGCCGTCGTCCCGGGTCCGGTAGAGGATCTCCTCGGTTTCCATGTGGGCGAACATGACCGAGTAGACGTCCATCATCCACTCCGTCTCGCCGGCCTCGGGCGGGGTCATCATGGAGGCCATCCCCATCATCGATTCCATGAAGGCGCCGTACCGCGGCCCGTCCACGTAGATCCACTCCACCCCGTCGGGGATTTCCAGGTCGCCCCGCGGCGCGGCGATCAGTTCCCGCAGCGCCCGGGGATTCAGACCCAGCACCAGGAAGTCCGGACCTGCGGCGAGGGCCCCGCCGAACGGCAGGTCCACGACCTCGAAGCCGCCGACGGCCTCGGGTTCCAGGGACTGGATCATCTCCGGCAGACCGCCGCCGGATTCGCCGGCCATGGTCGCCAGCAGCCCGATCAACTCGTCCCGCAGGGCCATCCCGTCGGTGCTGCCCAGGACCAGGAAGAAGGGCAGGTTCATGGGGAACATTCCGGAATCCCCGGCCGATCCCTCCAGCAGAAAGAGATCCATCTCGCCGGTCAGCAGATCCGAGGATTCTGCCGGCAGGGTGAAGCCCTCGAGAACCAGATCGCCGGCCTCGTCGATCGTGAGAACCTCACCAAGCAGCGGGGCGAGCTCGGGACTGGTCAGGAAGTCCAGCAGGATATCGATCATCCCCGCGACGTCGGGATAGGCCGAGAACATCACCACCCGGTCCTGCGGCACGTACTTCCCGAACCGGCAGGATGCGTTGGGCAGGGTGAGGAGACGCGGCAACAGGCCGGTCCGATCGCCGGACCCGACCTTCAGCAGCACCTCGAAGCTGCCGTGGTCCCGGGTCTGCCGGGACTCCATGCGCAGGGTCTGCAGGGCCTCCAGCCCCATCTGTTCCACCAGCATCCCGACCAAGGGGGCGGTCTCGGGATCCTCGGCCGCCAGCGCCTCCATGAGCAGGGGCAACAGGTCCTCGACCATGAGGCCGAGGTCCAGCTCGATGGTGCTGGAGGCGTCCATCCTGACGATGGGATCCCGCCGGGGCTGGGCCGAGGCCGTCGCCCCCGCGCCAATGACAAGGAAGGCCCCGAGGGCCCAGGCGACTGCTGATTTCCGGAACATGCGCATTCCTCCCCGCGATGGACGATGCCGGACGATGCCCGACGAAGCCTTGGACTTTCCGGGTCAGGCTACCCGATCGGGGCGGGTTTTATAGCAGGAATTTCAAAAAAAATCGAAAATGCGGAATACCGGGGTGTACCCTGGCCCACGAACGACCGTGGCCGGACGGACACGGCCGCCGGGAAATCCGTCGAATCCCGGGGATCCGCGAACCCTCCCTCCGGGAACAGAACCGGCGACGGCGGCGTAGAATGAAGATGGGCCCCGTCGGAAGTCATGACATGAGACCATCCCTGTTTTTCCCGGTCCTTGCCGCTCTCTGCCTGGCCCCCGCCGCCTGGGCGGGCGACGGCCTGCTGCCGGATGCCGAAACCGTCCTCCAGACCTCCATCGAGGCCATGGGCGGCCGCGACGCGATCCTGGCCGTCGAAACCCGCCATTACCGTGGTCGGCGGGTGGACGACCTCGGGTCCAAGGATCCGCCGGTCACCGAAACCGTCCTGGAGATCTGGGCGACGGCCGACGGCGAGATCCTGGTCAAGGAGACGGCCGCAGGAGAGGAACCCGTCGTCCGCGACCTGGCCGGCAGCCTGGACAAGCTGGCCTGGCTGCTCCATCCCCATGGACCCCTGCTGGTGGGGGCTTACTTCCCGGACCTGGTGGTCAAGGAACGGGTGCAACGCCACGGCCGCTGGGTCGACGTCCTGGAATCACCCGGTCTGGACGGGACCTCCTGGTCGCTGGCCTTCGATGTCGAGACCGGCCTGCTGAATCACATCGGATATTCCTGGGATCTGCTGGACTACCGGCCCGAAGGCGACGTCAACTTCGCCCACACCATCGTCACCAGCCGCAAGGGCGGATCGAGTACCTTCTTCTTCGAGGAGATCGAGACCAACGGGAAGAGGCCGGAGGGGTTCTGACCCGGATGATCCGGGGACCTCACGCGGCGCCGGGGACTTCACCGAACGCCGCCTTGCGCGCCTGGTCCATCATGACCGACCGTTCGGCGGGAGTCAGCCCCAGTCGCGATTCGGCCGCCGCGTATTCCCCCCGCAGGTCCAGCCCGAAGAGTGTGCGGTCGTCGGTGTTCAGGCAGCAGGGCACGCCCGCCTCGATGAACCGTCTCAACGGGTGTTCCTCGAGTGCGGCGATGCCGCCGGTCTTGACGTTGGAGCCCGGGCACATCTCCACGCAGATCCCACGCTCAGCCAGCAGGGCCAGGGTCGGCGGGTCGGCGCCCGCGGCCAGGCCGTGGCCGATGCGGTGGGCGCCGCAGTCCTCCACCGCCTGGCGGACCGAATCGATGCCCCCCGGGCCCATGCCCGGGATCTCCCCGGCGTGGATGGTGACGCCCAGGCCCTCCCGGCGCACCTCGGCGAACAGGGAGGCGAATCCCGCGGCGGGACCTGCGGTCTCGTCGCCGCCCAGGCCGAACCCGACCACGCCCAGGCGGCGGCCGCAGCGGCCGGCGGCCTCCCAGGCCCCCATCCCCTCCGCGAGGCTCCACTGACGGACCGCGTCAGGCAGCCAGGCCATGGCCACGCCCCGCTCCTGCCGGACCTGGGCCGCCGCCTCCGCCAGCGCCTCCTGCACCGCGACAGGGTCGATCCCCCGCTTCAGCAGCACGCCGTAGGAGACGGAGACCTCGGCGTAGAGGACGCCGTCGGCCTCCAGCTGGACGCCCAGGTCGAGGGCAACGTCATGGAAGTCCGCCGGGGTCCGCAGCACGCTGGTGATGCGGCGGTAGAGATCCAGGAAACCGTGGAATCCATTGAAGGAAAAGGCGTTGCCGGAGGGGTCCAGGCAGCCGGGCACCAGGCCGCTGCGTCCGTGACGGTCGGCCAGGGCCCTGAACCTGGCGGGCGTGAGGCTGCCCTCGAGATGGGTGTGGAGTTCGATCAGGGGAACCCGGGACTCCCCGGATTCCCCCTGCCCGTGCAATTCGGCAACGTCGCGGTCTCTCCGTCCCCGGACGTCCGTCATCGGGCCAGGACCACCCGGCGGGCCTGGATGTCGTCCCCGCTGGAGACCATGATGAAGTAGGTCCCCGAAGGGGCCTGATTGCCGTCGGCGGTCCGTCCGTCCCAGGTCGCGGTCTGCCAGTCCCCGGTCGCGGCCGGCCCGGCCATCTCGCCGATCTGCCGTCCCCGCATGTCGAAGATGCGCACGGCGACCGTCCTGCCCGCGGGCGCGCGGTACCGCACCGACACCATGGGATTGGCCGGATTGGGCCAGACGCCCCCCAGGGTGAGGCGCGAGGGCAGTTCCGCAGGATCGCCGGCCGAAGGCCCCGCCAGGTCCTCCAGAGCGACCCGGCCGCCACCGGCGAGGGTCAGGGTCAGGTCGTAGGCGACGACCTCGCCCGCCGGGTAGCCCTGCCCGTCGTCGAAACGGTACCCGTCCCCGGTGAATTCCAGGCACCCGTCGCCCGGGCAATAAGAAGCCGCCGGACCGTCCCACAGGACCGTGCGATCCGCACCCGATCGGCGGGTCAGGAGCAGGGCGGCCACCTCGTCCACGGGCAGACCCAGACGGAACCGGAGCCGGGCACCCCCGTCGGGCGACGGTCCGCATTCCCAGAGGGACAGCAGGTTGGCCACCACCCCGCCGGTCGTGTCGACCAGGAGGCAGTACCCCGCCGTGGCGCCGTTGAGGTTGTTGCCGCCGGGAGCGCCGACGGCGTGATCCCAGGATCCGTCCCCGTCGAAGTCGCCCGCGCTGGAGACGGCGTAGCCGAAGGCGTCGCCGGCGACCGTTCCGGGCTGCAGGGGAACTGCGGGGATCGAGACGAGGCTCGCGGCGCTGCTGGAGGAGGAGCCTCCCCCCTCGTAGATGTAGGCGCGGCCCCCGTCCGTGGCGGTGGAGTCGTGGTAGGGGGCGCCGATCAACAGGTCGGGCAGGGAGCTGCCGGAAACCTGGCGGACCCGGGCCAGGGCGAATCCGAACAGGTCGCTGCTGGCGGCCCCGTTGACGTAGCGGTAGGCTGTCGCCGAGGGGCTGCCGCCGCCCCGGAAGATCTCGACGCGGCCGGCGTCCAGGGCCGACTCGTTGCAGTAGGGTCCGCCCACGGCGAGGTCGGTGTAGGCGTCCCCGTCCCAGCTGTCGATGCCGCGCACCGCGAAGCCGAACTGGCTGCCGGCCTTGGCTGCGGCCCCGATGCCGGCGGCGAAGTCGATCATGGTGTCCGGCGCGGCGCCGGCCAGACGGCCCTCGTAGACGTAGAACGCGCCCGCGTCCAGGCCGCCGTAGAGGTTGCTCAGGGGAGCGCCCACCGCGACGCAGTCCTCGTTGCCCCCGAGGAAGTTCCCGGCATCGGTGACCGACCAGCCGAACCGGTCGTCGGCCACCTGGCCGGTCAGGACGGTGGCCTGGGCCAGGTTCGCGCTGGGCCCGCCCGAGCCTCCGTAGATGACGTAGGCGGCGCCCGCGTCCTGGGCGCGCAGGTTGCTGAAGGGCGCGCCCACGATGAAGTCGTCGTAGCCGTCCCCGTCGAAATCGCCGGCCGCACTCACGGCGTAGCCGAACTGGTCGCCGCCCACCGCACCGTCGATCACCACGTCGGCGGCGGCCGCCGGAACGGCCCGGCCGAAGAACACGTAGACCCGGCCCGCGCCCGGACCGGCGGCGTTGCTTTCCGGCGCCCCGACGGCCCAGTCCTCTTTCCCGTCTCCGTTGACGTCGCCGATCCGGGCGACGGCGTGGCCGAACCGTTCGGGAGAGGTTCCCTGCCAGGTCCGGTCCGCGGCGACGGTCAGTTCGGGGGCGCCGAACCACAGGAAAACCGCGCCGGCGTCGAGGCCGGCGGTCTGGTCAGCCGGCGCGCCGACGAGCAATTCCCAGCGCCCGTCCCCGTCGAGGTCCCCCAGTTCGGTGATCGAGGCGGCGAAAGCGTCGCCGTTGTCCCCGTCGGTGGCGGTCAAATGCACCTCCGCCCGGGTATAATCTGCCGCCCCGCCCAGGAGCGAAATCAGGGCGAAAACCGCGAATGCGGCACGGGGATTGCCAAACGAATGACGCAAGGTCCTGACCTCCGGTAAGGGCCCCCCGGGCCCCGGATTCCGGCAAAATCCCCCGCGGGGCGGGGTTAGCAGGGGCATCCTGCAATGGTCGCAATCATGCTAGCATGGCCCGCGATCCGTCACAATGGACGAACGGAACCTCGATTGGGGAAAAAAGCCTTGCGAACCATGGGCGGACTGGTGCAATTTTCATACACGGACCCGCCATCCGCCAAGGATGGCCCCACCTGGAGGACGGATCCTGGACACACGGAAAAGTACACATAGAACGGCCCGGCTGCTGATGCCAGCGTCGGTCGCCCTGGGGACCGGCTTGCTCGTGATCGGCATCGGGCTGCTCAACTCCACCCCCCCGGAACCGCCACCCGAGAACGGCCAGGGAGGGCCCAGCGAGATCCTGGTGGGTTCGCTCCCCCCATCGACAGCCGGCGACGTCGATCTGTCGCGCGAGCCCGGGGCTCCCGGCAGCGCCCAGGCCTGGCTGGCCGAATTCCAGGAGGAGGGCCTTCTGGCCCGCGGTCTTCCCACCGCCCAGCTCGGACCCCTGAACCGGGATGAGCCCGGTCGGACCGAGATGGTGATCGGCAAGCGGGAGACCTTCTACGATGCCCTGTCGGCGCGGGGGGTGCCCCACGGGGACATCATGGCCCTGGTGAAGGCCTGCAAGCCCTTCCGCAACCTGACCAAGGTGAAGTCCGGCGACGTCTTCCGCATCCAGCTGGATTCCGACGGCGGCCTGAGGGCCCTGGGATTCGACCTCGACCTCGAAAGCCACGTGACCTGGGTCCGCTCGGGAGACACCTACGACCGGGTGGACGGAACCTACCCCGTCGAGCACCGCACCCGGGGCGTGGCCGGAACCATCCAGCTCTCCCTCTACGCCAGCTTGCTGGAACTCGACGCCCCTTTGGCCCTGGCCGCCAAGATGAACGACATCATGGGCTGGGACATCGACTTCAAGCGCGACCTGCGCAAGGGCGACACCTTCAGGATCATCTACGAAGAGGTCTGGAAGGACGGCGAACTGGTCCGCACGGGCGCCGTCGAGGCCCTGGAGATCGTCAACCGCGGCCGGACCCGGCGGGCCTACCGGTTCAGCTCGGCCGACGGGCGTCCCGGCTACTTCGACGACGAAGGCAAGAACCTGCAGAAGCAGCTGATGCGCGCGCCCCTGGAATACAGCCGCATCAGCAGCGACTTCTCCTACCGGCGCTTCCATCCGGTGCTGAAGAAGTGGATGCCCCACCTGGGCGTCGATTACGCCGCCCCCCTGGGTACGCCCATCCGCGCCGGGGGCGACGGCGTCGTGGTCGCCGCCACCGTGAAGAAGGGGAACGGACGGTACGTCCACATCCGCCACAACAACAGCGAATACGAGACCTACTACCTGCACCTGGCGAACTTCGCCAAGGGCATCAAGGCCGGAGCGAAGGTGAGGCAGGGCGAAATCATCGGTTACGTGGGGGCGACCGGATACGCCACCGGCCCCCACCTCGATTATCGCGTCAAGCGGAACGGGGAGTTCGTCAATCCCCGTCTGTTGAAGCTGCCCGCAGCCCATCCGGTGAGCGGCGACATGATGGCCGACTTCCACGAACTGACCGGGCGCTATTCCCGGCTGCTGGCGGAGCTCGATCTCGGGTCCACCTCGGATCTGGCCCAGGCCGCGCCCATCGGCGGAAGCACGGGGCCCGGAGAACTCCTGGCGTCCCGCCAGCTACCCCAGTGGGTGCGGGCCGCTCCCTGACGGTCCGCTCCCCGGGAAGGTGCGCCCTACTGCCTGCCCAGGTTCCGGGCCGTGACGATCAGGGAATCGGAGATCTGAAGCAGCCTGCCGGTGTCCGGCCGCCGGATCGCAGCCGGCCTGCCCCCCGAGGTCTCCAGCGATCCCATGGCGGCGGCATCCAGCCGGTCGGTCCTGAGGTAGCCCAGCTCGAAGACCGTCTCCCCGCCCTCGTCATGTTCGAGCGTCAACCGCACCCTGTCGGTCTCCTCGAGGATATCCGGATCGGCGACGGGCGGCAGGACGGCCAGGACCTCCAGACGATCCAGATCGATGACCAGTTCGCCCGCCAGGGCCGCCCTGCGGCTCTCCTCCATCCCGGTCGCGCCTGAGGCGGGAACGGTCGTCGTCCAGAGCTCACGGCCGTCCCCCGTGGCAGGTTCCCGGCGCCGCGTCCCCTCCAGGACCGTGACCCCTTCCCTTGCCAGGACGAGGCCGGCGGCCTCGACGGCCCGTTCGGTCAGCGCCGTGCGGTGGACGAAGATCTCCAGGGGCTGGTCAAGGGTGCGCGCGGCCTCCCCGTCGGCCAGCAGGACCACCCCGCGCCGCCGGGCGGGGATCACCTGATCGTCGAGGAGTTCCCCGAAGTCGATCACCATGCGGTCGGGATCCCCGGCTGCCGGATCGGGGTCAAGACCCGGGCCCGTCAGGACCACCCGGCGCCAGGGATCGTCGAGGCCCCAGGCCTCGGCGTATCCGGGGGCGGCCTCGGGGGGAAGGATCTGCCGGACGACCACCTCGGAAACCTCGTAGACCTGCGTCCCCAGGGCCGCATCCGACACCAGGATCCAGCTGCCGTCGGCGTCGTCCCGCCGCCGGTCCCCGTAGAACCGCTGGTAGCGCTCGGCCAGAGGATCCAGGCGCGTCAGACCGTCCGGTCCGCGCTTCAGCCACCACCGGCCGTCGCGCCGGGCGAAGACTGCAGGTTTCCCGTTCCTCTCGAGAACCAGTCCGGTGAGCGCTTCCAGCGGAATCACCGGCAGCAGGGTCTTCAGCTGGACCGAACCGGGCAACCGGGCGAGCCTTTCCCTGAGCCCCGCCTCGACCGTGAAGCACGCCGCCCTCCCCGCCCCCGTGGCGTAGAAACGCCCGGTGACCGGATTGAACGTCCCCAGACCCAGGGATACGGGGTCGCGGTCCGCCGAAAACACCGTCAACCGCAGGGCGTCGGGACCGTTGAACTCGTAGCGGCGGTCCCCCGGTTCGGTGCCGGCCAACAGGGGCCCGCCCCGGGCCGCCAGGAGGTCGTCGAGCAGGCGTCCGACGGCCTGCTGGTCGAGGTAGTCGCCGATGGCTCCGGAAAGGCTCCAGCGCCCCACGGGGTCCCTGTCCAGCCGGTACTGGGCGCCCCCGTGGGTCAACAGCAGGCCCGTGACGTCACCGCGAGCGACCGGGAGGAGCGGCCCCCCCAGGGCGAGGTCGGCGGGCCCGGAGCGGGATCGCAGCGCCAGCAGGACCGCGACCGCCGCGGCCAGGGTCAGGATCAGCGCCAGCACCCCCGTGCGGGAGGCGCCTGCGCGCCGGCGGACCCGGGTCCCGGGTGATGGGGCCTTCATGGTCACGCCCCCGATCCGGTCTGCCGGCGGTGGCGCCACATGACGCCCAGGAAAAGGCTGCCGACCAGCAGGGGCCAGCCCAGCGCCGCTCCCCAGCCCAGGACCTTCCGCTCGTCGTCGCCCAGGACCACCGGCTGGCTCAGGGGATCGCGGCCCCGCACCTCCATCAGTTCCTCCTCGCGGGCCAGCCAGGCCAGCATGTTCAGGAGAAGGTCGCGGTTGGCGGCGAGGTTCAGGTTGGCGTTGCTGGCGAACTCGCTGTTGCCCAGGACCACCACGCGGCCCGGCGGGGCGTCCATCCCGGCGAGGTAGAGCTCGAGCACCATGCCGAACGGCAGGGGCCCCTGGATGTCCGAGGCCCGGTCGAAGGTCGGCCGGCCGGTGAAGCGGGTGACGGGGTCGAACTCGGCCCAGGTCAGGTCCCCGGATTGCAGCAGGATCGCCCCGGTGATGGTGCTGTCCGGCTCGCCCACCAGAGTGAGGGGCTGGACCAGGGGGAACACCGAAGCGATGCCCTGCAGGGGACGGGTGATCTCATGGTCCCCGTAGCCGTCGGAGACCACGATCGTCCGGGCGCTCACGCCGTACTGCTGCTCCGCGCGGTCGGCCGCGATGATCACCGCGTCGGTCAGGCCGACCCGCCACTGCTCGAGCCAGGCCCCCCATTCCGAAGGTGTGGGCGGGTCCAGCAGGGCCAGCACCGCGCCCCCCCGCCGCAGGAAATCCGTGACGGCGTCCAGCTCTCCTGTCGCAGGCTGGGTGCGCGGTCCGGCGATGACCAGGACGTCGCAGTCCCGGGGAACCACCGGATTCTCGGCGAGGAACAGGGGCCGCACGTCGTACCCCTGCTCCTGCATCAGCTGCCCGTAACTCGAGTAGCCCGGGCGCTCGTCGCTTTCCAGCTGGTGCTCGCCGTGCCCCTGAAGCTGCCGCACCTGGCTGCGCTCCCCGGTGACCAGACGGTAGACCGCATTGATCAGGGCGCTTTCCTCTGGCTGCAGCAGGGAGACCCAGCGCCCGCCCGCCGAGACGATGACCGTGCGCGTGACGGTCACGTCGAATTCCCGCACCAGGTCCAGGTCCGACTCCGGATCGACCATGCGGAACCTGAAGTGCCGGGAGGTCCGGGCGCAGGAGGTCAGGAGGCCCTCGGTCGTGTCCCAGGCCGGGTCCAGGGGCTGGTAGAAGGCGTAGACCATGACGCCATCCTCTTCCGCCGCCGTTCCCGTCCCCGGGGCCGCGGATTCCAGGACGTCCAGGCCGTCCCCCAGGCTCTCGAGGACCTTCACCGTCTGCGGGGCCAGGCTGTACCGCCGGTTCCCCGTCAGGTCCCGGGACCAGGGGAACTGCAGCCCGAGCAGGTAGACGACCACGCAGAGGGCCAGGACCAGGGTCGGGGGCGCCCAGACCGGCAAGCCGCGCCTGCGGGGCAGACGGCGTCCCGCCAGCACCGCGGCGGCGGCCGTCAAGGGCGCCGCGGCCATCAGGACGAAGTACAGGACGTCCTGCAAATCCAGCACGCCCAGGGTGAAGCTCTCGAAGTGCTCGAGGATCGAGAGTTCCCCGGCGATGCGGCCCGCCGGACCGGGGGCGTAGCGTTCCACCGATCCCACCAGGAAGAACATCAGCGAAACCACGAAGGCCAGGAAGTAGGCCACCATCTGGTGGGCGAAGAGGGCCGAAGCCAGCACGCCCCACCCGGCCAGGGCCGCGATCAGCAGCACCTCGCCCAGGATCGCCGTGAACGCCGGGCCGGGTTCGGGAGAGCCCAGGAACCAGACCACCGCGAAGTAGGCCAGGCTGCAGAGGACCATCACGGCGCCGATGGCGAGCGAGGCCGCCCACTTGGCGGCGATCCAGGTCCCGTCGGTCACCGGCCAGCTGGCCATCAGGTCGAAGCGGCCGGACTGGAACTCGGGAGCGAAGGTCCGCATGGTGATCGCGGGCACCAGGAACATCAGGAAGAAGGCGGTGACGGAGACCAGGGGGCGGAAGATGCCCTCGGCCAGGTTCAGGTAGTTGCCGGAGCGGGGCGTCTGCAGGGCGGTCATGGACAGCTCGCTGTAGCCGAACAGGTAGTTGGTGAAGAACAGACCCACCGCGACCAGGAACCCGCCGAGCACCACCGGCCCCATGGGGCCGTGGAAGAAGGCGCCGATCTCCCGGCGCATGATGGCCGCCGCCGCCCTCATGGCTCCTCCCCCGCCGATCCGTTCCCCGGCTCCCCGGCCTCCGGAACGTCCGCCCCGGTCAGGCGCAGGAAGAGATCCTCGAGGCTGGGACCCTTGTCATGGAGGTTCTGGAGCAGGCCGCCGGCATTGACGACGGACTCGACCAGCTTGGGCCGGATCTCCACGGGGTTGCCCGCGATGAGGACCTCGGCGCCCGACTCGGTCAGGAGGATGTCGTCGACCCCGGTCACCCCGCGCAGGGCCGCCTCGACCCCCTCGCGGTTGCCGTCCCAACTGAGCACGACCCGAGGCTTGCCCGCCGGGATCCGGGCCAGGTCGGCGGCGTCCAGCCCCTCGCTGCCGTTCTGCCCGACCAGGCGCCCTCCGTTGAGGATCAGGACCCGCTGGCAGACGGCGCCGACCTCCGACAGGATGTGGCTGCTGAACAGGACCGTGCGTTTGCCCCGGAAACTGCGGATCAGCTCGCGGATCTCGACGATCTGGTGGGGGTCAAGTCCGCTGGTGGGTTCGTCCAGGATCAGGACGTCGGGGTCGCCGACCAGGGCCTGGGCCAGGCAGGCCCGCTTGCGGAAACCCTGGGAAAGGTTGCCCACCAGCTTGCCCGCCACCCCGGTCAACCCGGTGCGCTCGAGCACCCAGTCCAGACGTGGGCGCCGCAGGTTCGGCGGCACGCCCTTGACGTCGGCGACGAAATCGAGATAGGCCCGGACGCTCTGGTCCGGGTGCAGGGCGGCGTGTTCCGGCATGAAGCCGATCCGCCGGCGGACCTCGAGCGGCCGGTCGAGGATGTCGAAGCCCGCCACCCTGGCATAGCCCGCCGTGGGAGCCAGCGAGCCGGTGAGGATCCTCATCGTGGTGGTCTTGCCGGCCCCGTTCGGTCCCAGGAAACCGACGATCTCGCCCCCTCCGACCGCGAAGGAAACGTTGCGCAGGGCCCAGATCGGACCGAACTTCCTCGACAATTTCTGGACTTCGATCATCGGCTCACCATGCAGGAAAGGCCCGGAACTCTCCCCCCGCCTCACGCCGCGGTCCAGCGCAGCAAGGTCGCGCCCCAGGTGAACCCCGCGCCGAAGGCGCACAGCACGACCAGATCCCCCTCCTGGAGTCGCCCCTCTTCCAGGCCGATGCACAGGGCCATGGGGATGCTGGCGGCGGTCGTGTTGCCGAACCTGTCGATGGTCACCATGACCTGGTCGTCCCGGAGTCCGATCCGCCTCTGGGTGGCCTCGATGATGCGGTTGTTGGCCTGGTGGGGGACCAGCAGCTTGACGTCCTCGCCGGTGAATCCGTTCCGTTCGAGAACCTGCTCCGTCACGGCGGCCATGCCCTTGACCGCGAACTTGAAGACCTCCCGGCCCTCCTGGTGGACGAAGTGCTGCCGCGCCTGGACCGACTCCACGCTGGCGGGAACCCGGCTGCCGCCGGCGGTCTGGTAGAGGAACTGGGCGCCCTTCCCGTCCACGCCGTTGACGGCGTCGATGATGCCGCCGCGCCCGGGGTCGACGCTCTCGACCAGGACCGCCCCCGCCCCGTCCCCGAAGAGGATGCAGGTGTTGCGGTCCTCCCAGTCCAGGATGGCGGACATCACCTCCGAGCCGATGACCAGGACCTTCGCCGCCGCACCGGTCTCCACCTGGGCCCGGGCGTTCTGGAGCGCGAAGAGGAAGCCGCTGCAGGCCGCCTCCAGGTCGTAACCCCAGGCGTTCTTCGCGCCGATCAGGTCGGCGATCAGGCAGGCTGTGGCGGGGAAGACCATGTCCGGGGTGACCGTGGGCACGATGATCTGGTCGACCTCCTCCGGCTTCGCGCCGGCGCGCTCCAGCGCCTGCAGGGCGGCCTTGGCGCCGTGGAAGGACGCCCCGGTGCCCTTGTCGGCGATCCGGCGCTCCCTGATCCCCGTCCGCTCGATGATCCACTGGTCGTTGGTCTCGACCAGCTTTTCCAGGTCATGGTTCGTCATGATGCGATCGGGATAACTCATGCCCACCCCGGTGATGCCGGCGGTGAGTAGCGTCCTTGCGGCCATGGTCGATTCCTCCGTGGGAGGGTGGCGTGGAATCCGGGGATGACGGCGGCGGCTCGCCGGCCGGCGGAACCCATGGAAAAAACGGGCGGCAGCCGAACGGCCGGCCCGCAGCAAATGCTCCGTTTCAGGTGAAATTAGGCCAATCCCCCGGGAGTATCAAGCTTGGAGATTGAAGGCCCGTTTCCGTTGACGGATCGGGGACAAAGAGACACCCCCGGCGGTGGACCCGCCGGGGGTTCCCTTGGTTGGACGAGCACCGCATCCGGTTCGGTCGGGGGGCGCGGCGAACCGGCCCAGCCCCGGAGTCGGGGAGCGGCGAGTGGAGGGAACTAGTCCTCCTTCTTCTCCTCGTCCTTCGACTCGACTTCGGGAGCGGACTCCTCGGCCTGCTCCGCGGCCTTCTCCTCGGCCTGCTCCAGCAGGGCGGCCTTGGCCTCCGCCCTCTCCTCGGCCTCGAGGATCTTGCGGGCGCGCTTGCGCTTCATCGTATCGGTCACCTTGGGACGTTTCTTGGTGTCCACCAGCTCCAGGATCGCCAGTTCGGCGTTGTCGCCCTTGCGGTTGCCCAGGCGCATGATGCGCGTGTAACCGCCCGGACGCTCCGAATACCGGGGACCGATCTCCTCGAACAGCTTGGCCAGGACCGCCGGCTCGTTGACCTTGCGGGCCGCCATGCGCCGGGCATGCAGATCCCCGCGCTTGGCGAAGGTGATCAGCTTCTCGGCGAGCGAGCGGGCTTCCTTGGCCTTGGGCACGGTGGTCTGGATGCGCTCGTGCTTGAACAGCGAGGTCACCAGGTTGCGGTAAAGCATCTTCCGGTGCGCCGGAGTGCGGTTCAGCTTGCGTCCACTGACGTTGTGTCGCATGACTCATTCCATCCTTGTCGTATCTCGCGTCGGCCGGACTCGCCGGCCGCAGGCTGCGTCGGCACGGGGCCGCGTGGTCATCAGGAGCCCGTGCGCTCCCGGATCTTCTCGGCGATCTCGGGGTCGAAGGCCATGCCGAACTGCAGGTTCATGCCCTCGAGGATCTCGGAGATCTCGTTCAGGCTCTTGCGCCCGAAGTTGCGGAACTTGAGCATCTCCTGCTCGCTCTTGGTGACGAGGTCGAACAGGGTCTTGATGTGGCCCGACTTCAGGCAGTTGGCCGAACGCACCGAGAGCTCCAGCTCCTCCACGTTCCGCCCCAGCAGCTCGACCAGGCGCACCTGCTCCTCGTTGACTTCGATCTCCTGCGCGTCGATGGGCGCCTCGTCGAAGTTGATGAACAGCTGCAGCTGGTCCTTGAGCAGCTTGGCCGCGAAGCCCACCGCATCCTCGGGACGCACCGCACCGTTGGTGGTGATGCCGAGGACGAGCTTGTCGTAGTCGGTCCGCTGGCCGACACGGGTGTCCTCGACCCGGAAGCTGACCTTGCGCACCGGGGAGAAGTTCGTGTCCATGCGGATCACGCCGATCACCTCGTCGGGGATCACGTGGGACTCCCGGTCCACGTAGTTGCGGCCGATATCGACGAACAGCCGGCAGCTGAAGTCCTGCTCCTCGGTGAGGGTGCAGATCACGTGGTCGGGGTTGGCGACTTCCAGGTCCGGGTGACCGGCGATCAGCGAGGCCGTGACCACTCCGGGGCCGGTGGCGTCGATGGCGGCCCAGCCGGACGGCGCGTCGGAGAGCTTGAAGACCACCTGCTTCAGATTCAGGACGATGTCCGTGACGTCCTCGAGGACGCCGGGAATCGTGCTCAGCTCGTGCTTGACGCCCTCGATCTGCACGGCGGTGATGCCGTGGCTGTGGATCGAGGAGAGCAGGGTGCGGCGCAAGGCGTTGCCCAGGGTATGCCCGAATCCGCGCTCCAGGGGAGCGATCTCGATCTCGGCATAGTGGTCCGACTGGGACTCCTTGGCCACCTTCACCCCGTCGGGCATCATCATGTTGACCCACTTCATAAGTATCTCCATCCCTTCCTCTCAGGTAACGACTTACTTCGAGTAGAGCTCCACGATCAGGTTCTCCTGGATCGGGATGGGCAGATCACTCAGCTGGGGTTCGGACAACAGACGGCCCTGCATCTTCTTTCCGTCGCTTTCGACGAAGGGGAGCTTGTCCCGCTTGGCGGAATCCTTGATGGAGGTGACGATCTGGGGAATGTTCTGGCTCTTGACGCGCACCATCACGGTCTGCCCCACGCGCACCTGGCGGCTGGGGATGTCGCAGACGGTCTCGTCCACGAGGATGTGCTTGTGCCGGATGAGCTGGCGGGCCGACGCCCGGGAGGGCGCGAAGCCCAGCCGGTAGACGACGTTGTCCAGACGCTTCTCCAGAAGGTTGAAGAGATTCTCACCCGTCGCGCCCTTCCGCCTGTTCGCCTCGGCGAAGTACAGACGGAACTGACGCTCCAGGACGCCGTAGATCGCACGAACCTTCTGCTTCTCACGAAGCTGAAGTTTGTAGTCCGAGGGTTTACGCCCGCGGCGACGGCCATGCTCGCCCGGCCCGTACGGCCGGCGCTCGATGGCACAGGAGCTGCTGTAGCACCTTTCGCCCTTGAGAAAAAGCTTCATCCCCTCACGACGGCAAAGCTTGCACTTTGCGCCTGTGTACCTGGCCATTCTGATGAACCTCCTGAACGGTCGGGTTTCTCGTCCGGACCGCCCGCTAGTTAGGAATTACAGCCGACGGCGCTTCTTGGGCCGGCAGCCGTTGTGGGGAATGGCAGTGCAGTCCTTGATCCTGGTCACTTCCAGGCCCTCGGCCTTCAGGCTCCGGACGGCGGCCTCGCGGCCCGACCCGGGACCCTTGATCCACACCTCGACCTTGCGCATCCCGCCGGAAATGACTTCCTGGGCGCAGAACCTGGCGGCGAGCTGGGCGGCGAAGGCGGTCGACTTGCGGCTGCCCTTGTACCGGCCCTGGTGCCCGCCCGAGGACCACGTGATCACGTTGCCCTGCAGGTCGGTCATGGTGATGAGGGTGTTGTTGAAGCTGGACTTCACGTGGGCGACGCCCACCGAATCCAGTTTCAACTTGGCCTTGCGTGCCTTGCCCCGTTTGTCCTTGGCAGTCGCCACGTCAAACCTCCTGGCAGATCCTTACGATCTACTTCTTCTTGGCTCCGGGACGCCCCTTGGGGCCTTTACGGGTCCGGGCGTTGTTCTTGGTGTTCTGGCCCCGGCAAGGCAGCTTCCGCCTGTGCCGCAGACCCCTGTAGCATCCGATGTCCATCAGACGCTGCAGGTTCATGGCGTTTTCGGTACGCAAGGTACCTTCGACCTGATATTCCTTGTCGAGGATCCCGATGATCGACCGGGTCTGCTCTTCAGTCAGATCCCTGGTCTTGGTCTCGGGGTCGATGCTCGCCTTCCGGCAGATCTCGACGGCACGGTAGTCACCGATGCCGTAGATGTACGTCAGCGAGGTCCCGATCCTCTTGTTGTTAGGAATATCCACACCGGCAATGCGCGCCACTATGGCTCCTTTCGTCCTTCTCCGGATCCGCGCCGGGCGACCAGTGCGCCGTCGCCGCCGCGGACCCCATTCCGACCATCAGAACGGATGATCAACCCTGGCGCTGGTTGTGGCGGCGCGTCACGCAGATCACACGCACGACACCCTTGCGCCGGATAACCTTGCATTTCGGGCAGATCTTCTTGACCGAACTGCGAACCTTCATCTCTGTGCCTCCCGTCGGCGGCCCCCGAGGAGCGCTCGCCCGACCTCTTGCTATTTGTAGCGGTAGGTGATGCGGCCCCGGGTCAGGTCGTACGGGGACAGCTCGACCGTTACCTTGTCGCCCGGCAGGATCCGGATGAAGTGCATGCGCATCTTCCCCGAAACGTGGGCCAGCACGACGTGCTTGTTCTCCAGCTCCACCCGGAACATCGCGTTGGGCAGGGCCTCGACGACGGTTCCTTCTACGCTGATTCCTTCTTCCTTCGCCATCGCTCTGCCCTTCAGAAGGCGGCGACTCCGCTGCCGCGCCGCGTCAGGATGCGGGGCCCGGCGGAAGTCACTGCGACCGTATGCTCGAAATGAGCCGAAAGTCCGCGGTCCGCGGTGATGACCGTCCACTCGTCGGGGGCCGTCTTCACCCGCTTGGTCCCGCAATTGATCATCGGCTCGATGGCGATCACCAGACCCTCCTCCATGACCGGATCCGGCATGGTAAAGCATCTGAAGTTCGGCACCTGCGGATCCTCGTGCAGGTCCTGTCCGATCCCGTGTCCCACCAGGGACTCCACGACCGAGAAGCCGTGGGCCTTGGCGTGGGACTCGATGGCCGTCCCGATGGCCGAAATCCGCGCGCCGGGGACGATGGCCGCGATGCCCCTCTCCAGGCATTCCCGGGTCACCCTCAGGAGGGCGGCGGCTTCCTCGCTCACCCGCCCCACGGGGAGGGTCTCGGCGCTGTCGGCATGCCAGCCGTCCCTGATCAGGCCCACGTCGATCCCGACGATGTCGCCCTCGGCGAGGGCCCGCTGGGAGGGTATGCCGTGGACGACTTCCTCGTTGACCGAAATGCACGCGGACGCGGGGAACCCGTGATATCCCTTGAAAGAAGGGACACAGCCCGCTTCCCGGATCATGGTTTCGATGGCCTCGTCGAGCTCCAGGGTGGTCACGCCGGGGCGGACCAGCCTGCGGAGTTCGAGGAAGACGGACGCCAAAATCTCGGCGCTGGCCTGCATTTTGTCAACCTGAGCAGCCGACTTCAGTTTGATGTTCTGTCTACCCCAGGACACTGGCGATCCTCGCCCCCACCTCTTCCGGCGTGCCCAGGCCGTCGATCTCGTACAGGGGGTACCGCTCCTCCAGCCTCCAGGCCGCGGGCAGGGTCCGTTTCCGGAAAACCTCCAGCCGGTGGCGGATGGTCTCTTCCTTGTCGTCAGCCCGCTGGTAGAGGGCGGGCTTGCCGGGGCGCTTGGGATCCTCCTTCGCCCCGCAGAACGGGCAGAACCTCGGCTGAACCGCCGCGAACCCCGTCAGGTTGGCCACCTCGTTGCAGGACCGGCAGGTGATGCGGCCCTCCAGCCGGCGGACGATCTCCTCGGCCGGGGCCTGCAGCACCAGGACCGCATCGATCTTCTGGCCGATCTCGTCAAGCATCCCGATCAGGCCGTCGGCCTGGACGTAGGTCCGGGGGAACCCGTCCAGCAGCCAGCCGTTCTTGACGTCATCCCGGGACAGACGGTCCTTCACGAGTTCCATCATCAGGTCATCGGACACCAGGTCGCCGGCGGTCATGATGTCGTAGACCTTCCGGCCCAGCTCGCTCCCGCTCCGGACGCCCATCCGCAGGATGTCCCCGGTCGAGATGTGAACGACACCCTTGCTGTCGGTGACGGCGTGGGACTGCGTCCCCTTGCCCACTCCCGGAGGTCCCATGATGACGATGTTCATCACTACCTCCGCGCCCGCAGACGGCCCTTGCTCATGAACCCGTCATAGTGACGCATCACCAGGTGGGATTCGATCTGCTGCAGGGTGTCCAGGGCGACGCCCACGACGATCAGCAGGCCGGTGCCGCCGAAATAGAACGGCACGTTCAGCAGGCTGATCATCAGGTCGGGCAGGATGGCGATCACCGCCAGGAACACCGCGCCCGGGAGGGTGACCCGGGTCAGGACCCGGTCGATGTACTCGGCGGTCTTCTTGCCCGGCCGCACACCGGGGATGAAGCCGCTGTTCTTCTTCATGTTGTCCGCCAGGTCGACCGGGTTCAGGATCACCGCGGTGTAGAAGTAGGCGAACAGGATGATCAGGGCCGAGTAGATGATCACGTAGACCGGATTGGGCGGACGGAACAGCATGCCCAGGGTCGTGAAGAAGCTGCTGTCGGGAAAGATGGCCGTCAGCGTGCCGGGGAACATGATGATCGACTGGGCGAAGATGATGGGGATCACGCCGGCGGTGTTGACCTTCAGGGGGATGTGCGTGTTCGCTCCGCCGTAGACCCGGCGGCCCACGATCTTCTTGGCGTACTGGACGGGGATCTTCCGCTGGGCCTGCGTGATGGCGATGATGCCGCCGATCACGAAGAGCATGAAGACCCCGATCAGCAGGGCCTTGACGATGTGCATGTCGCCGCTGGCCAGCTGCTGGCCGGTGTTCAGGATGTCGGTCGGGTACCTGGCCACGATCCCGATGAAGATGATCAGGGAGATGCCGTTGCCGATGCCCCGCTCGGTGATCTGCTCGCCCAGCCACATGACGAAGACCGTACCCGCGGTCAAGGTCACCGCGGTCAACAGCTTGAAGGCCATCCCGGGATGGGCGACGATGCCGCCGCTCATCTGCTCGAGTCCGGCGGCCATGCTGAAGGACTGCACCAGGGCCAGCCCGACGGTGCCCAGTCGGGTGTACTGGGTGATCTTCTTCCGGCCCGCCTCACCTTCCTTGGCCAGCTTCTCGAAATACGGCACCACGGCCTGCATCAGCTGCAGGATGATCGAGGCGCTGATGTAGGGCATGATGCCCAGGGCGAAGATGGTGGCGTTGCTCAGGTTCCCCCCCGAGAACATGTCGTAGAGCCCCATCAGCGATCCGGACTGGGACTCGAAGAACGAGGCGAGGGCGGCGCGGTTGATCCCGGGCGTGGGGATGTGCCCGCCCAGCCGGTAGATCAGCAGGATCATGCCGGTGAACAGGAGCCGGCGCTTGAGTTCCGGTATCCTGAACATGCTTCGGTAGCTGCTGGTGATGTTCAAAGCAGAGCTTCCTTTGGCTTGAAGTTACCCAAACCCGATTAACCGGTGACGGTGACGGACCCGCCGGCTGATTCCACGGCGGCCACGGCGCTCTTGCTGGCCTTGGCGACCTCCAGCTGGAACTTCTTCTCAACCGTGCCCCTGCCCAGGAGCTTCACGGGCCGGTCCGCGTACTTGACGAGTCCGGCCTGCGCCAGGGCGACGGCGTCGATCCTGGCGTCGGCGTCGAAGCTGGCGTCCAGGGCCTCGATGTTCACCAACTGGTAGCTCTTCTTGAAGATGTTGGTGAATCCGCGCTTGGGCAGCCGCCGGTTCAGGGGCATCTGACCGCCTTCGAACCAGGGCGGGATGCCGCCGCCGGACCGGGCCTTCTGGCCCTTGTGGCCGCGCCCGCCGGTCTTGCCCTGGCCGGAGCCGGGGCCCCGCCCGCGGCGTTTCTTGTCCCGGTTGGCTCCCTTGGGGGCGCCGAGATTGTTGAGCTTGAGCATGGCTACTTCACCTCTTCCACGGTCACCAGATGCTTGACCTTGAACACCATGCCGCGGATCGCGGGGGTATCATCGTGCACCACGAAGGTCTGATTCCGCTTGATTCCCAGGGCCTCGATGATGCGCCGGTGCTTCTCCGGGCGCCCGATCAGGCTCTTGACCTGGGTGATCTTCAACTTGGCGTCACTCATTGTTGGCCGTCTCCTCCTCCGGCTTCACGGCCGGTTCGGCGGCCGGGGCCGGGGCCTTCTTCTCGAGGCCGAGCACCTCGCGGACGCTGATTCCGCGCTTGGCGGCGAAATCCTCGACCGTGCGCAGCTGCTTGAGCCCGTCCATGGTCGCCTTGACCACGTTGTTGGGATTCCGGGACCCCAGCTGCTTGGTCAGGATGTTCTTCACGCCGGCCGCCTCCAGGATGGCCCGGACGCCTCCGGCGGCGATGATCCCGGTACCCGGAGAGGCGGGCTTGAGCAGGACGCGGCTGGCGCCGAATCTCCCGACGACCTGGTAGGGGATCGTGTCCCCCTGCATCGCCACGGAGATCTGGGAGCTGCGGGCCCCCTCGCTGCCCTTGCGGATGGCGTCGGCGATTTCGTTGGCCTTGCCCATGGCGACGCCGACCTTGCCCTTGCCGTCACCGACGGTGACGATGGCGCTGAAGCTGAAGCGGCGCCCGCCCTTGACCACCTTGGCCACGCGGTTGATGTTGATAACGTTCTCGTGCATGTCCGAGCCCGCGCCCGCGTCACGGTTCTCGGTCCGGGGTCCGCCCGGTCCGCGCCCGCGTCCACGATCCGGGCCGCCGGGGCCACGCCCGCCGGGGCCGCCGGGCCCACCGGGGCCACGCCCGCCGGGGCCGCCGGGACCACGACCACGGCCACCGCCACCGCCCTGGCCCGGTCCACCTGTCCGCTGATTCGAGAATTCCGCCATCTGATTTGCTCCTGTTCAACTGACCGGCTGCCGCCGGACTGGGTCTAGACCTCGATGCCGCCGTCCCGGAGTCCCCGGGCCAAGGCGGCGACGCGCCCGTGGTAGAGATAGCCGTTGCGGTCGAAAACCATCGCGGCGATCCCCTTCTCCTTGGCCTTCTCGGCGACGGCGCGCCCCACCAGGTAGGCCTGGGCGCACTTGCCGGCGACACCCTCGGGAACCGCCACCTGGGCCGCGCGCTTGCCGTCGCAGGCCAGGAGGGTGGCGCCCTCGGCGTCGTTCACGACCTGGGCGTAGATGTTCCTGTGGCTCCTGAACACCGTGACCCGGGGCCGCTCCGCGGTTCCCTGGATCTTCTTGCGGATGCCGATCTTCCGCTTGAGCCGGGCATTGATCCGTTTACTGCTGGCACTGTTCATTGTCGTCTCCTGCGGTCCTGGCGGGCCCTACTTGCCGGCCGCCTTACCGGCCTTCCTGACGATTTCCTCACCCTCGTACCGGATTCCCTTGCCCTTGTAGGGCTCGGGCTTGCGGTAGGAGCGGATCTCCGCGGCCACCTGGCCGACGCGCTGCTTGTCGACGCCGGACACGTGGATGTGCGTGTTGTCCGGGCAGGTGATGGTCACGTCCTCGGGAATCGGGTAAGCCACCGGGTGGCTGAACTGCAGCTGCAGGTCCAGCACCTTGCCCTTGACATCGGCCCGGTAGCCCACGCCGATGATCTCGAGCTTCTTGGTGAAGCCCTCGGTCACGCCGACCACCTGGTTGGCGATCAGGGCCCGTACCAGGCCGTGGCGGGCCCGCAAGGCCTTGGACTCCTCGGGGCACGTCACGTGGTAGTGCCCATCCTTCTCCTCGAAGGCCAGGCCCCCGGGAATGTGCTGCCGATGTTCACCCTTGGGGCCCTTCACGATGGAGGTGTTCCCGTCGATGGCGACGGTCACCCCGGTGGGCAGGGGAATCGGGTTCTTGCCAATGCGCGACATCGTTTTCCTCCGACATTCCGGAACGATTCCAGTGATCCCGTCCCGAACAATGACTGCTGGGGTTACCAGACCTCGCAGAGCACCTCGCCGCCGACGCCCCGCATCCGGCACTGGTGGCCCGTGAGAATGCCCTGGTTCGTGGACAGGATGGCGATCCCGTACCCGCCGCAAACCTTGGGGATGCTGTCCTTGCCCGCGAAGATCCGCCGGCCGGGACGGCTGACCCGCCGGATCCCCTCGATGACGCCGGTCCGCTTCCCGTCCTTGTTGTAGTACTTCAGGACGAGGCGCAGCGTGCCCTGGGCGTTGTCGTTGACGAACTCGAACTTCTCGATGTATCCCTGCTCCTGCAGCAGCTGGGCCATGGCCCGCTTCTGGCTGGAGGCCGGGATGTCGACCTTCCGGTGACCTGCCTGGATGGCATTCCGGATGCGGGTCAACATATCCGCAATGGGATCGGTCATGCTCATGATCTCGCTCCTGGTTCGCTCTACCAGCTGGCCTTGGTGACACCCGGGATGTCGCCGTTGAGGGCGAGCTGCCGGAAACAGATACGGCAAATGCCGAATTTCCTCAGGTAACCGCGGGGCCGGCCGCAACGGCGGCAGCGGTTGTAAGCCCGAACCTTGAATTTGGGCTTACGCTGGGCCTTGGCGATCAGTGATTTCCTGGCCACTCTTTCTTCCTCCTTAGCGCCGGAACGGCATACCCAGGAGCCGCAACAGTTCGCGACCTTCCTCGTCGTTCTTGGCCGTCGTGACGATGGTGATGTTCATGCCCCGGGGCTCGTCGATCTTGTCGTATTCGATCTCCGGAAAGATCACCTGATCCTTCAGGCCCAGGGTGTAGTCCCCGCTGCCGCTCAACTTGGCGGGCACGCCCCGGAAGTCCCGGATGCGCGGCAGGCCGAAGTTGATGAACCGGTCGAGGAACTCCCACATGCGCCGATCCCTCAGGGTGACCCGGGCGCCGATGTTCATGCCCTCGCGAACCTTGAAGTTCGAGATGGACTTGCGGGCCTTGGTCGGCACGGCCTTCTGGCCCGTGATGATCCCCAGCTCCTCGATGGCGGTCTCGATGATCTTGGGGTTGTTGAAGGCGCGGCCCAGGCCCATGTTGATCACGACCTTGACCGGCCTGGGCACCTGCATGGGACTGGCGAAGCCGAACTTCTCCTGCAGGGCCGCAGCCACTTCCTGCTCATAGATTTCCCGCAGGCGGGGTTTCACTGCAGCAGCCATATCTCCATTCCTTCCTACCTGCGGAACTAGTCGTTCAGCATTTCGCCGCTCTTCTTGCTGACGCGAGCGCGGCTACCGTCAGAGAGGATGTCCTTGCCGATGCGGGTCGGCTTCCCGGTATTGGGGCAGACCAGCATGACGTTCGAAGCGTTGATCGGGCCTTCCTTCTCGATGATGCCGCCCTGGGGCACGTCACGGCTGGCCCGGGTATGGCGCTTGATCAGGTTGACCTTCTCCACGATGATCCGGTTCTTCTCCGGGAAGACCTTCAGGACCTTCCCCTCCTTGCCCCGGTCGTTGCCGGTCATGACCCTGACCAGGTCGTTCTTCTTGATCCTCATTACAGGACCTCCGGGGCCAGGGAAACGATCTTCATGAACTTCTTGTCGCGCAGCTCCCGGGCGACGGGGCCGAAGATGCGCGTCCCCACGGGCTCCTGGGTGTCGCCCTGCAGGATCACCGCGGCGTTGTCGCTGAAGCGGATGTAGGAGCCGTCCTTGCGCCCCACTTCCTTGGCCGTGCGCACGATGACGCACTTGACGACCTGGCCCTTCTTGACGTTGCCGTTGGGGATGGCCGTCTTCACGGACGCCACCACGATGTCCCCCACGCGGGCATAGCGACGCTTGCTCCCGCCCAGGATGCGGATCGTCTGCGCCGTCTTGGCGCCGGAGTTGTCCGCGATTACCAGTTTCGTGTATTCCTGAATCATTGCACCATTCCTCCGGGCTCGATCGCCCCGGGTTTACTTCGCCCGTTCCAGAACTTCCGAGACGCGCCAGCGCTTGCGCTTGGAAATCGGGCGGGTGGCCATGACCCTGACGATGTCACCCACGTGGCAGGTGTTTTCCTCGTCGTGGGCGACGAGCTTTGCCGTCCGCGTGATGATCCGCTTGTACAGAGGATGAGGGAAACGCCGGCTGACCTTGATCACGACGGTCTTGTCCATCTTGTCGGAAACGACCTCGCCGATCCTCGTCGCCCTCAGGTTCCGTTCAGTGTTAGCCATCTTGACCTTCTCCTTGGCCGCACCGGCCCTCGGGGACCGGGGGGCCGACCTTGTTCACCCTACCGGGCGGCCCTCTTCTGGTTGATGACCGTCTTGACGACGGCCAGCTCGCGGCGAGCCTCCCGCACCTGCAGGGGATTATCCAGATGACGCAACTTGAGCTGGATCTTCGTGTTCATCAGCTCTTCGGACTTCTCCCTCTCGATGCTCTCCAGCTCCTCGAGGGACAGGTCCCGCAGTTCGCTCGCTTTCCTCATGACTACTCTCCCAGCCTGCTGATGATCCGGGTCTTGAACGGCAGCTTGGCGGCGCCGAGGGCCAGGGCCTTCTTGGCCAGCGCCAGGTCCACTCCGTTGATCTCGAAGAGGATCCGGCCGGGCTTGACCACGGCGACCCAGTACTCGGGGGCGCCCTTGCCCTTGCCCATGCGGGTCTCGGCGGGCTTCAGGGTGATCGGCTTGTCCGGGAAGACGCGGATCCACACCTGGCCCATACGCTTCATCCGGCGGGTGATGGCGACACGGGTGGCCTCGATCTGCCGGCTGGTGATCCAGCCGCAATCGAGGGCCTGCAGGCCGTAGTCCCCGAAGGCGATGGTGGAGCCGCGGTGGGCCAGGCCTCGCCGCTTGCCCTTCATCATCTTCCTGTACTTGGTGCGCTTCGGCATCAACATGGTTCGTCGTCCTTGTGTTCTGGGCCGCCTCCGGGGCTTCGCCCAAGACCTTCTATCCGGTCAGTCCCGCGGACCCGGTGCAGGGCACCGGATCAGGCTCGCTGTTCCACAACCTGCTTGCGCAGCTGGTCCTTGAATTCCGCCGGGAAGATCTCCCCCTTGCAGATCCAGACCTTCACCCCGATGGCGCCGTACTGGGTCCGGGCCGTCGCCGTCCCGTAGTCGATGTCCGCGCGCAGGGTGTGCAGGGGCACGCTCCCGTCATGGTAGCTCTCGGTCCGGGCCATCTCGGCCCCGCCCAGGCGGCCGGCGCAGCGGATCTTGATCCCCTTGGCCCCCATCCGCATGGCCGTGGCGATCGACTTCTTCATGGCCCGGCGGAAGGCGACGCGGCCCTCGAGCTGGGCGGCGATGTGGTCGGCGACCAGGGGAGCGCTCAGCTCGGGCTTCTTGACCTCCTCGACGTCCAGCTTGACGTTCTTGCCGATCATCTTCTGCAGCTCGGCGCGCAGCTGATCCGCCTTCACGCCCTTCTTGCCGATGACGACGCCGGGGCGGCTGGTGGCGATGATGATGTTCACCCTCTCCCGGTACCGCTTGATCTTGATGGACTCGACGCCGGCGTTGCCGACGCGGGCCATCAGGTACTTCCGCAGCAACAGGTCCTCGTTCAACCAGTCGGCGAAGTGCTTGTCGCTGAACCAGGCCGAGTTCCAGTCCTTGACGATCCCCAGGCGGAATCCGATCGGATGCGTTTTCTGACCCATGCTCATCCTTCCTTGGGCTGCCCCCGGAGGGGCGCCGGTTCTCATCTGCGCTGCGGCGCCGCAGTTACCGCAGCCGGGCGGGTATCCTCCGGTCAGCGACCGGTGCCCACCGTGACCTGCACGTGGCTGGTCCGCTTGTTGATGCGGTAAGCCCGGCCCTGGGCCCGCGGACGGATCCGCTTGAGCGTCGGACCTTCATCGACCCGGATCTCCTTGATGAAGAGATCGGCGTCCTTCACCTTGCGCTCCCCCTCGCTCTTGTCCCTGGCGTTGGCGCTCGCCGAGAGCACCACCTTGCGCAGGATGGGGGAGGCCTTCTTCGGCGTCAGCGCCAGGATGCCCAGCGCTTCGTCCACGCTCTTGCCCCGGATCAGGTCCGCCACCAGGCGGGCCTTGCGGGCCGAGATCCGGATGTGTCGGGAGACGGCTCGTGCCTCCATCGGTCAACCTCCGCTACTTCTTGCTGGTGTGCCCGCGGTACGTACGGGTCGGGGCGAATTCACCGAGCTTGTGTCCCACCATGTTTTCCTGGACGTAAACGGGCACGAACTGCCGGCCGTTGTGGACGGCGATGGTGTGACCGAGAAACTCCGGAACGATCGTCGAGCGGCGGGACCAGGTCTTGACGACCCGCTTCTCGCTCTTGCTGTTCAGGTCCTCGATCTTGGCCAGGAGAGACTCTTGAATGAAGGGCCCCTTCTTGATTGATCTCGCCATACCTTCTCATCCTCACTTCTGAACGGAACGACTGCTCCGGCCTGCTACTTCTTGACCTTGCGGCGCCGCACGATGAAGGCATCCGAAGGCTGCTTCTTGCGCGTCTTGAACCCCTTGGTGGGCATGCCCCAGGGGGTCACCGGATGGCGGCCGCCGCTGGTGCGGCCCTCGCCGCCGCCGTGCGGGTGATCGACGGGATTCATGGCCACGCCGCGCACCTTGGGCCGCATGCCCAGCCAGCGCGAACGCCCGGCCTTGCCGCTGACCACGTTCTCATGCTCGGCGTTGCCGACCTCGCCGATGGTCGCATAGCACTTGCGGTGGACCATGCGGACCTCGCCGCTGGGCAGGCGCAGGGTGGCGTAGTCGCCTTCCTTCGCCATGACCTGGGCGTAGGAGCCGGCGCTGCGGGCCAGCTGGCCGCCCTTGCCGATGGTCAGCTCGACGTTGTGCACCAGCGTGCCCAGGGGAATCCTCTCCAGGGGCAGCGCGTTGCCGGTGTTGAAGGGGGACTGGGGCCCCGAAAGGACCTCGTCGCCGACCTTCAGGCCCTTGGGCCACAGGATGTAACGCTTCTCCCCGTCCACGAAGTGGAGGAGGCAGATGCGGGCGCTGCGGTTGGGATCGTACTCCACGCTGAAGACCTTCGCCGGCACGCCGTGCTTGGTCCGCTTGAAGTCGATCTTGCGGTAGCGCCGCTTGTGGCCGCCGCCCCGCCGCCGCACCGTGATGCGGCCGTTGTTGTTGCGGCCGCCCTTCTTGCGCAGGGGCTCGAGCAGGGACTTCTCCGGCTCGGTCCTGGTTATCTCGCTGAAATCCGCGACGGTCCGGAACCGCTGGGTCGGCGTCACGGGCTTGAGTTTCCTGATTGCCATTCTCGCCTGCTCCCCTGCTTAGACGATCTCGAACAGATCGATGGTATCGTCTTTGGCCAAAGTCACGACGGCCTTCTTCCAGTCGGCCCGCTTGCCCTGGAACCGGCCCATGCGCTTGATCTTGCCGCGGCAGTTCATGGTCCGCACCTGGGTCACCTTGACCCCGAAGAAATGCTCCACCGCCTGCTTGATCTCGTGCTTGTTGGCCTCGGGCGCGACTTCGAAGTAGTACTGGTTGTGCAGCTCGCGCATCACGGTGCCCTGTTCGGTGATCAGGGGCTTCCTGATGACCTTGCTGAGGTCCTTCATGATCCGAACACCTCCTCGGCGCCTTCGAGGGCGTCGGCCGTGAACACCAGGTTGTCGGCCCACAGGATGGTGTAGGCGTTCAGCTCGTCGGCCCGGAGCACCCTGACGCCGTTGAGGTTCCTGAAGGACTTGTACAGGTTGTCCCCGGCCCCGCCCGCGGGCAGGACGACCAGCGTGTGCCGGCCGGTCAGGCCCATCGCCTTCAGCAGGGCGGCCATGGGCCGGGTGCGCGGTGCGTCCACCGTCAAGGCCTCGACCACGGCGACGCGGTCGTGGTTGGCCCGGTCGGACAGGGCGCTCTTGAGGGCGACACGCTTGATCTTCCGCGGCAGCACGTAGCTGTAGTCGCGCGGATGCGGACCGAAGGCCACGCCGCCGCCGACCCGCACGGGGCTGGCCACCGACCCGGCGCGGGCCCGACCGGTGCCCTTCTGCCGGTACATCTTGGCCGAGGTGGCACTGACCTCGGCCCTTGTCTGGGTGTCGTGCGTCCCCTGGCGCCGGTTGGCCAGGAAGTTCCGCACGGCCTCGTAAAGGGCCTGACGGTTGACGGGCTGCTCGAAGAGGGAGGCGGGAAGATCCACCGTCCCCTTCTGGTCGCCCGAGCCGCTGTAGAGTTTTGCCGTTGCCATTGTCTTTACCTCGTTCGCTTCCGGTAGAACCGGCCTGCCGGTTCTCAGCGGCTGGCCCTGATGGTGACGACACCGTTCTTGTGGCCGGGAACGCTGCCCTTGACCAGGATCAGGTTCCGTTCGGTGTCCACCGCAATCACCTGCAGGTTCTTCTTGGTCTCCTGTTTGTTGCCCAGCTGGCCGGGCATGGGCTTGCCGGGAACCACCCGACCGGGCTCCGTGTGCATGCCGATGGAACCGGAGGCCCGCACGTTCTTGGAGCCATGGGTCGCGGGGCCGCGGTGGTGCCCGTGGCGCTTGATGTTGCCGGCGAAACCGCGTCCCTTGGTGGTCCCGGTCACGTCGACCAGGACGGTTTCCGCCAGGATCGAGACGCCGATGGTGTCGCCGGCCTTGAAGGAGTGGCCTTCGGGGACCCGGAACTCCACGACGGTGCGCAGGGGAGTGGTTCCCGCCTTGCGGAAGTGCCCCTGCATGGGCAACGGGGTGTTCTTGGCCTTCTTGGCGCCGAACCCAATCTGGACGGCGGCGTAGCCGTCCGTCGCCTCGGTCTTGACCTGGGTGATCACGCAGGGGCCGGCCTGGATCACGGTAACCGGAACACTCCGGCCGTCCTCCTGGAACTGCCTGGTCATGCCGAGTTTCTTGCCGATCAGTCCGATCATTGTCATTGCTCCCTTACATCCGCTCCACGCAGTGGACTCAGACCTTGATCTCGACGTCCACGCTGGCCGGGAGAGTCAACTTCTTGAGGAATTCCGTCGTCTGGGGCGTGGAATTCTCGATTTCGATGAGCCGCTTGTGGACCCTCATCTCGAATTGCTCGCGGGACTTCTTGTCCACGAAGGTCGAGCGCAGGACCGTGTAGATGGACTTGCGCGTCGGCAGGGGAATCGGTCCCCTGACCAGGGCGCCGGTCTTCAGGGCCGTGGCGACGATCACCTCGGCGGAACGGTCCAGCACTGCCGCATCGTACGCCCTCAACCTGATCTTGATCTTCTGACGAGCCACTTCTTCTCCTTCGCGATGGCTACTCCAGCGTCGCCCGGGGGCGCCTGCTCACCTGTCGCGTGACCCTTGCGGGATCCCGACTGCTGAAAACGGGGAGCGCTTGCGCGCCCCCCTCTCCGGAACTATTCGAGGATCTTGGCGACCACGCCGGCGCCCACGGTGCGCCCGCCCTCGCGGATGGCGAAGCGCAGACCCTCCTCCATGGCGATCGGGGTGATCAGCTCGACGCTCACCTTGATGTTGTCCCCGGGCATCACCATCTCCACGCCCTCGGGCAGCGTGGCGTTGCCCGTCACGTCCGTCGTCCGGAAGTAGAACTGCGGACGGTAACCCGTGAAGAACGGAGTGTGGCGGCCGCCCTCCTCCTTCGTCAGGATGTAGACCTCGCCCTCGAACTTCGTGTGAGGCTTCACCGAACCGGGCTTGCAGATCACCATGCCGCGCTCGACGTCCTCCTTCTTCATGCCGCGCAGAAGAAGACCCACGTTGTCGCCGGCCTGACCCTCGTCCAGGATCTTCCGGAACATCTCCACCCCAGTGCACACCGTGCTCTGGTTGTCCCGGATCCCCACGATCTCCACCTTCTCGCCCGTCTTGACGATCCCACGCTCGATACGGCCGGTCGCCACCGTGCCCCGACCAGAAATCGAGAACACGTCCTCCACAGGCATCAGGAACGCCTTGTCCAGATCGCGCTCGGGCAACGGAATGTAGCTGTCCATCGCCGCGACCAGCTCGAAGATGCACTGCGACTCCGGAGCGTCCGCGTCCCCGCTCTCCAGCGCCTTCAACGCGCTGCCGCGGATGATCGGCGTGTCGTCACCGGGGAACTCGTACTGGTCCAGCAGCTCCCGGACCTCCATCTCCACCAGGTCCAGCAGCTCCTCGTCGTCCACCATGTCCACCTTGTTCAGGAACACGATGATGTACGGAACGCCCACCTGGCGGGCCAGCAGGATGTGCTCCCGCGTCTGGGGCATCGGACCGTCAGCCGCGCTGACCACCAGCACCGCACCGTCCATCTGCGCCGCGCCCGTGATCATGTTCTTGACGTAGTCGGCGTGGCCCGGGCAGTCCACGTGGGCGTAGTGGCGCGTCGCACTCTGGTACTCCACGTGCGCCGTCGCGATCGTGATGCCGCGCTCGCGCTCCTCGGGAGCCTTGTCGATCTGGTCGAACGGAGTGTAGTCCGCAAGACCCCGCTTCGACAGAATCTCGGTGATCGCTGCAGTCAACGTCGTCTTGCCGTGATCGACGTGGCCGATCGTCCCGACGTTCACGTGATCCTTCGTCCGATTAAACTTCTCGCGCGCCATTGCTGGCTACCTCCTGAAAAGTTGGATCTCCCCTGCCCGGATCTGGGTCGTCCCGGCCCCGGGGATTTCTCCGCCTCGCTTAAGTTCCTGCGTACAGCCGCGTGATCTCCCTGGCCACCTTTTCCGGCACCTTCTCGTACCTGGCCAGCTGCATCGAGAACACGCCGCGCCCTTGCGTCAACGACCGGAGCTGCGTGGCGTACCCGAACATCTCCACCAGGGGAACCTCGGCGAGGACGATCTGGTCGCCACCCCGCTGTTCCATCCCGGTCACCCGCCCGCGGCGGGAGTTCAGGTGCCCGGTCACATCCCCGAGGAATTCCGCCGGCGCGGTCACCTCCACCGCCATGACGGGCTCCAGCAGGGCCGGGTCCGCGTTCTTCGCCCCGTCCCAGATCGCGCTGGTCGCGGCGTTGCGGAACCCCATCTCGGTCGACTCCCCGTCGATCCACTTGCCGCCCACCAGCCTGATGGACAGATCGACCAGGGGATATCCGGCCAGCACTCCCGTCTCGCAGGCCTGCTTGGCCGAACTCTCGATGAACGGGACGAATTCCGGGGGGATCACCCCGGGGCCGACCTCGCTCGAGAAGGTCACGCCCGTTCCGTACTTGCCGGGAGCGATGGCCAGTTCCACCGCGGCGAAGTTCGACTTGCCCGCGAGCTCCCGCTCGAACTCGCCCCGGACCACGGCTTCCCGGGTGATCGTCTCCCGGTAGGCCACCTGCGGCCGCCCCACGTTGCAGGCGACCTTGTACTCGCGGCGCATCCGGTCGATGACGATCTCCAGATGCAGCTCCCCCATGCCCCAGACCACGGTCTGCCCGCTGTCCGGGTCCTTCCGCACCTGGAAGGAGGGATCCTCGTCCGCCATGGCCTGCAGGGCTTCGGCCATCTTGTCCTGGTCGGCCTTCGTCTTCGGCTCGATGGCCATGTAGATGACCGGCTCGGCGAAGGTCATTTCATCCAGGACCAGGGGGCTTTCCAGATCCGTCAGGGTGTCCCCCGTGCGGATCAGCTTGAACCCCACCGCGGCGACGATGTCGCCGGTCCGGGTCTCCTTCAGATCCTCGCGCTTGTCCGCGTGGATGCGCAGCAGGCGCTGGATCCGCTCCTTCTTCCCCGTGTTCACGTTCAGGACGACCTTGCCGGCCTCCAGCGATCCGCTGTAGACCCGCAGGAAGGCCAGCCTGCCCGCGAACGGGTCGGCCAGGATCTTGAAGGCCAGGGCGCTGAACGGCTCGTCGTCCGCCGGCGCCCGGGACTCGGTCCTCTCCCCCGGCTGCTTGTCGACCAGGGCGCGGCCCGCGATGGCCGGCCGGTCGAGGGGCGAGGGAAGGAACTCCACGATCCCGTCCAGGAGCTTCTGCACGCCCTTGTTCTTCAGGGCCGACCCGCAGAAGACCGGAACCAGTTCCCCGGCCAGGGTCGCTCGCCGGATGCCGGCCTTGAGCTGCTCGAGGTCCGGCTCCCGCTCGGCCAGGAAGAGCTCCATCAGCTCCTCGTCCACCTCGGCGACCTTTTCGACGAGTTCGGCCCGGGCGGCGGCCACTTCGTCCGCCATCTCCCCGGGAACGGCGACCGTGTCGAAGGTCGCGCCCAGATCCTCGTCGTGGTAGAGCCGTGCGCTCATCTCCAGCAGATCCACGACCCCCCTGAAGCCGTCCTCCGCCCCGATGGGCAGGTTCAGCGGCAGGGGCCGGGCCCCCAGGCGGTCGACCATGCTCTGCACGGCCCGCCCGAAGTCGGCTCCCATCCGGTCCATCTTGTTGATGAACGCCACCCGGGGGACGCCGTAGCGGTCCGCCTGCCTCCAGACGGTTTCGGACTGGGGTTCAACCCCGCCCACGCCGCAGAAGACCGCGACCGCTCCATCGAGAATCCTCAGGCTGCGCTCCACCTCGGCGGTGAAATCGACGTGCCCGGGGGTGTCGATGATGTTGATCCAGTGGCCTTTCCAGGAGCAGGTCGTGGCGGCGGACATGATGGTGATGCCCCGTTCCCGCTCTTGCTCCATGTAGTCCATCTGGGTCGCGCCGTCGTCCACGTCTCCCGGCCGGTGGACCCTCCCCGTGTAGTAGAGGATCCGCTCGGTCGTGGTGGTCTTGCCGGCGTCGATGTGAGCCATGATCCCGATGTTGCGAACCGACTGCAGTGCGATCTCGCGGGCCACGACTCATCTCCCAGCGGACCGGCCGACCGGCGCCCGAAGGCGCGGGTCACGACCGGACCCAACCGAACAAAGCGCACATGACCCCTGAAGGGCAGTGCGTCTCCCTTGCCTCCAGCCCTCGCGAATCCGTTCGCGGGACATGATCAGGCTATGCGAATGTCCAAATCGTCCGTGTGCTGCTGAGCGCTTGTCGGCGAACGAGAGGGACCCTTACCAGCGGCAGTGGGCGAACGCGCGGTTCGCTTCAGCCATGCGGTGAGTGTCTTCGCGCTTCTTGATAGACGGTCCTTCGTTTTTGCTCGCCATCATGAATTCGGCGGCCAGGCGTTCCGCAAAGGTATGCTCCGGCCGGCTCCGGGCGAAACCGATCAGCCAGCGCATGGCCAGCTGGGTCCGCCGCTCGGCCCGGACCTCGACGGGGACCTGGTAGGTCGCACCGCCGATGCGCCGGGACTTCACTTCCACACTGGGCTTCACGTTGTTCAGGGCGGCGCGGAAGACATCGATGCCCTCCTGGCCGCTCTTGTCCTTGATGATCTCCAGGGCCCGGTAGAAGGACTTCTCGGAGACGCTGCGCTTGCCGTCCCTCATGCAGTAGTTGATGAACTTGGTCACCATGACATCACCGTGCCGGGGATCGGCCGGAAGACTACGCTTTTCGGGGGACCTGCGACGCGACATCTCTTTCCACTCCTGGGCGGTTCACCCGCCGTCGTGCCGGCGGCGCCGGCCATCAAAATCCAGTTCCTGGGGCGCCCTCGGGCGCAGAATTTTCAGGCGTGCCTTCCCTGGCCCGCCGGCTCTAGCTCTTGGGACGCTTGGCCCCGTACTTGGAGCGGCCCTGGCGCCGGGCGTCGACGCCGGAGGCGTCCTGGGTGCCACGGATGATGTGGTACCGGACGCCGGGCAGGTCCTTGACCCGGCCGCCGCGCACGAGCACGATGCTGTGCTCCTGCAGGTTGTGGCCCTCGCCGGGGATGTAGGCCGTGACCTCGATGCCGTTGGTCAGCCGGACGCGCGCGATCTTCCGCAGCGCCGAGTTGGGCTTCTTCGGCGTCTGGGTGTAGACGCGGGTGCAGACGCCCTTGCGCTGGGGACAGGCCTGCAGGGCAGGGCACTTGCTCTTGACGGTGATCGGCTTGCGGCCCTTGCGGACCAGCTGGCTCAATGTAGGCAAGGTCGTTCTCCCGCTCAGGGCCCGGCGGGAAACGTCCCAAGCCGGGCAAAACAAAGAACTTGATAGTTCACGGTTTACGGCAGAAAACAACAGCAGCCTTCCCGGCTGCGGTCATGGACGGGGAACTATAACCGGGTGCTGGGGCTTTGTCAAGATTTGTGGAAATTTTTTCCAGACCTCTGGAATTGACCTTTCGTCCCTTCATTCGGGATAACCCGAATCCAACCCGCCCCCGGTGAAAGCTGACCGGAGGAGGGCCTCGGGACTTGAACGGACCCTACTTCAAGAGGGTCATTTTCTTCACTGTCACCTGGCTGCCGGCCGCGACCCGACAGAAGTAGGTACCCGATGGCATGGGCGTTCCCCCGGCACCGAGGCCATCCCAGGCCAGGACCTGTGGCCCTGCCCTCATGAGCCCTTCCCCTAGACGGCGGACCAGCCGTCCTCGCGCATCGTAAACATCCACAAGAACTTGCAAATCACAGCCCAAGGTGAACCGGATCCCGGTGACCGGATTGAACGGATTGGGGGCGCAAGAAAAGTCCCGAACTGGGAGGCCCGCCCCCGAGGACAAGGGCGCCCCCGAGGCATCCCCGATGATGCACCAGCGTGAGAGGTCACCCGGGTTGCCGAAGACATCCCAGGCCCTGATCCGGAAGACGTAACGGTCGGCGGGGCCGGGGAGAGTGATCGTGGTGGATGTCGTCTCCCGGTTGCCGAGCCATCCGTCTTCGGACCAGTCCCAGGAATGGGTCGCTCCCTCGGCGAAGAGCTCGGTGTCGAAGAGGATTTCATAATAGGCAAAATTCTCTTCGGTGCAGGGATAGGCCGACCAGTCCAGGGTCACTCGGTCCCAGGGGGACCAGCCGCTCACGTCCAGACCCTCGGGGCCGAACGGGGGCGTGGTGTCCACGACCGGAGTCACCTCGATCACCATTCCTTCGATGAAGGCCAGGGAATCGGGCACCACCAGGGACCCGGCAGACCGCATGTCCAGGGGTGGGAGGAAGGCCCCTCCCATATCGTCCCGGATGCTGAATTCCCCCGGCGGCAGATCCGCGGGCCAGGTCACGGTCACGGGGTAGCCGCCGCTTCCGGCCTGCCATTCGATGTGGAACCGGATGGGCTGGGAGACGCTGCCCCTCAGATCCAATCGGGAATGAGTGAACCCGTCCGGCAACAGGCACCGGGCATCGAAAACCGATGTCGGAGGCCATGGCGGCAGGGCCACCTCCCCCAGGTCCTGGTCGATTCCCTCGCCGGCGGTCCTGTGGATTCCCACCCCGAGGGCCTCGTCCTCAAGTCCCCCATTGGTCACCGTAAGGCCGATCGTCCACGACGGCAGCCCGGGGGCCAGGACCTCGAGCCTGAATTCCTGTTCGTCCTGCAGCCCTCCCGGGTCAGTGACCCGCAACGTAAAGGTCGCCGAGCCCGTCCAGCCCTCCGGCGCGCTGGCGTCCAGGATACGGTCAGGGCTGAGGGTGACCCACGGGGGACCACTGCCCATGAGGATCCAGCCAAGGTCATCGTCCGGATCGTCGGGATCATCGACGAAGTCATCCAGGTCCAGCTCGGCGAATCGCTGGTCCACAAAGATGGATTGATCCGGGATGGCCGGGGTGATCACGGGTGGGCCGGGAGGCAATTCCCCCGGCAGGACCGTGATGTCGACCCGCTTGATGTAGGACTGGCCGGCCGGAATCACCAGGCTGTCGGTCTGCGCCATGTCGAACGCAGGGATCAAGGTCCCGGTGTAGCCGTCCTGCATGGTGAAGGTCGCCGGCGGCAGGGCCGACGCGTCCCAGCGCAGGACCACGGGATAGCCGCATCCCCCGGCTTGCCACTGGATCCGGTGGGTGCGTCCGGTGCGGCTGTCGTCCCGGATGTCCAGGGCCAGGCCCTCCAGCCCATCGACGATGAACCGGGCCTCGAAGACGGCGGTCGGAGGCCAGGGCGGCAGCCCCACCTCCCCCAGGGCCGGATCCAGGCCTGCAGTTCCCTCGGGATGGATCCCGTAGGACAAGGAGATGGATTCACCGCATCCATTCTCCACCGTCAAGGCGGTGGTCCACTGCTCGGCTGCGGCGCCGGCGGCCAGAAGGACCGCCAGCGCCACCATGGTCATGATCGATCGGATGTGCCGTCCCATGATGTCCTCCTACTTGATGAGCAGCATCTTGTGGGTCAGCACCTGTCTACCCGTATCAAGACGGTAGAAATAGCTGCCGGAAGCGACTCCCGCCCCGGAATCGCTGCGCCCGTCCCAGACCGCTTCATGGCGACCCGCGGGCATCTGCCCGGTCACCAGGGTGCGGACCAGCCGCCCGGCCACATCGAAGACCTCGAGCCTGATCCGGGCGGGTTCCGGCAGGTCATACTGGAAGGTCGTGAGCGGATTGAACGGGTTTGGCACGTTGCCGTGCAAGGCCAGCACCCGAGGCAGATCCGGCTGGTCACCGGCCAGGCACACCGTGATGATGACGCCGCCGGCGAAGGCGGCATTGGCATTGATCAAGGCCTCGCCCGCACCCAGCATGTCCACCGGCTCGAGCAAACGGCCCCCCGCGGCGTCCGACAGGATGGCCGAGGCCCCGGCCGGCAAGAGACTGCTGTCCCAGGCCAGGCGCACCGGGAAACTGGCCGGCGTCCCCCCGAAGGTCAGGTTGTAGGTGAAACGGTCAGCCCCTGGATCCCGCAGATCCCGATGAACACCGACACCGCCGAGAATGGCCAACCGCACGTCGAAGATCCCGGCGGGAGGGGCCGGCGGCAGGGCTCGCTCACCCATTTCGAGATCCAGACCATCGGCCGCTCCGGCTGCGGCGCCACAGGAAATCGCGATCGCCTCTGCAGGGTCGCTCCGCCCCGGCAGCACCTGGAGGGGCAACTCCCAGGCCGCCGGGATGGACACAGACGCCGGGTCGATCCCACCGGCCGATTTGAAGGCGTCCATGTCCATGGTGATGGTCCCCGCCTGGACCATGTCCACCCAGAAGCCCTGGCCCGGCAACAGCTGGTCGGCCAGGTCATACGCCACGCCGAATCCATAGACCGAACGGATCACCCCCGGAGGACTCTGGGCGATGTCCGCCACCAGGTAGGTGTCATAAGGCGCACCCACCAGGCTCCACCCGGCCGGCAGGGACAGCTCGATGCGCCGCACCTGATCTCCGGTGTGGACCACGGTGTCGGCTGCCGGCATGTCGAGCCAGTAGCCCTTTCCCGCGGCGATCAGGTCGGTCTGCAGGTAACTGCCGGCGAACTTGAAGGCGCTGGTCGCATCAGGGAACAGAACGGCAAGCGAGTCGGTGTTCATGGCGATCGGCCGCGAGACCAGCTGCCACCCCTGGTGCAGGTCGTAGGTGTGCGAACTGAGGACCGTGGTCCAGATGGTCAGCTGGTCGGGACCCGCCGAAGCCACGTACTCGGCGTTCATCGCCATGTCCACGGCGGTTCCTTCGGTCAGACCGATCAGGAAGGTACCCGAGGGCAGGGCCTCCGGATCCCAGGTCACCGTCACCGGGTACCCCCCGTCACCCGGTTGCCACTGGAAGGTGAAGGCGTCGGTGATGTTGTAGTAGTCGTGGACGTTGATCAGGGATCCCTCGGTGCCCGGCACCTGGAAGCGGGCGTCGAAGACGGTGATGGGGGGCAACGGCGGCAATCCGATCTCCCCGCTCTGAACGTCCAGGCTGTCGGTGGCCCCGATGGCCGCCCCGAAGGCCAGGGTCCGGCTATTGCCCTCGCCGCCCAGGCCGTTGGCGACCGTGAGATCCACCGACCAGATGGGCTCGATGAAGTCCACGCCCTGGCCCTTGACCCGCAGATGGGTCACCGCCTGGGTGCTGTGGACGATGACCACCTCGTTCTCGGTGATCGGCGCCACGGGACAATAGGTCACCCTCAGGGCGATCTCTTCTCCGGGCAGCATGTCGAACGGGCCGACCTCCTTGCCCACCCCCGCCACCGTGAAGGCCTCGTTCGTCGTGTAGACCACCACGTTGCGCAGGGTGTCGTCCACGGTGGCGTTGGTCAGGGTGAAGTCCTCGTGGGCGCAGTTGCCGATGGCCACCCGGCCGAAGTCCAGATCCTGGGGATCCAGTGCGTAGTATTCCTGGAAGAGGCCCGGCGTCAGGTTGTCCCACAGGGCGAGACCATGGACGGTGGAGGCCCCCGCCAGATCCAGGGAACCGTTGAGGGTGAAGTCGTAGACGTCAATGGCCTTGTAGATGTTGGTGCTGGCCGGATGGTACCAGTAGTTCCAGTTCAGGGCGCTGGTGCCGATCCAGACGTTGATCCCCTCGAAGAGGTTGGAGGCCGCGAGGTCCAGCCGCTGATCGTTGTTGAGATCGGCCAGGACAATGTCTCCGAACCGGCCCGTTGTGGTGGGGCCGTCCAGAGGCGTCCAGTCCCGGGCCCCATCACCCAGGTAGAGCACGATGCCGATGGCGGACTGGTCCGAGCCGGCCGCGATGTCGTAGTTGCCGTCCTTGTCGATGTCGCCCACGTCCAGGCCGAAGAAAGCACTGCCGGGGACCAGGGGGGCTCCCGCGGTCCAGGTGCTGTCCGCGGCCCCGTACCAGGTGTGGATGCCCAGGTACTCGGCGCTGGTGGCGACCACGTCCAGCCAGGTGTCGTTGTCGAGATCGGCCAGGGCGATCCTGTTGTAGGTCCCGGCCAGCGTGGGGCGGAGTCCGGTGGACCAGTACCCGGCGCCGTTGCCGTAGAACACCCAGACTCCGCCGTTGTCGCCGGAAGCCGCCACGACGTCCAGGTTCCCATCGTGGTCCACGAATGCGAACCTGGCGTCGTTGACCCCGGGACCCGTCAAGGGCGCGGAAACCTCGGTGAATCCTGCAGTCCCATCACCGGCGAAGACCCTCAGGCCGTTCGGCAATCCGACCAAAAGATCCAAGTGGCCGTCGGCGTTGAAGTCGCCGCGGTCCAGGCTCAGGATCTGCCCGGAGCTGATCGGGGAGGGGGCGGGGGCCCACTCCTCGAAACCGGTCCGCAGGTAGACCTCCAGCCCGCTGCTCTCGGTTCCGGCCACCACGTCGAGCAAGGGGTCCTCATCGAGATCGAAGACCAGGACGTCGGTGTAGTTGCCGGAAGTGCTCGGCGAGGTGAAGGCGACCCAAGGGTTGTCGATGGACCGGCTGAGCCAGGGTTCGTACTGGACGTAGCTGCTGACCGCGTCACCCGTCCCCGGTCCGGCCCCGGCGGGCCCGCTGGGGTGCCCCCACCAGTTGCCGCGCGCATCGACCTGCACCGCCGGGTTGAGGTTCTCGAGGCCGTAGCCGTTGCCGTACAGGTCGCAGTTGTTGAAGGCCAGGTCGCCGGTGGTCCCGACCTGCACTCCCCGGCCCAGGTTGTTCCGTACGATGCACTCGGTGAAGGGCCCGCTGAAGATCGCGTTGTCGACCTTGATCGCAGGAACGCTGGATGCGCCGCCGTAGGCGACCACGGTCCATCCCAGGTGCGACCCGGCATGGGCTCCGGCGAAGTTGATCCCCCCCCAGTCGCCTGCCGCCGGGACGGTGTTGACCCCGTCGTCGTTGGTGTCCCCGCCGTAGTTGTCGTCCTTGAATGAGGTGAAGACGACCTTCTCGATCGGGTCCCCCTGGGCGTAGAGCCCGCCGTTGACGTTGAGGGAATAAGGCCCGTTGAACTTCAGGGTGGCGCCCCTTTCAAGGATCACCGTCGCGCCTGGGGCGATGGTGACCATGCCCGTGGGCGCATAATTTGTCGTGCTGGGCCAGGAGTCGTCGATGGTGACGTCGCCGGCCATGATGCCCACGGCGTCCCAGCTGTTGCCGGCATTGGTGTTGAGCGAGCCGGCTTCGCCAGCAAGTTCCGGGTGCACGAAGAAACCGTAAAGGCCATTGCCGTCCGCGGAACAGCCGGTCAATAGCGCGGTTGGCTCGGCGATCCACGCCCCGTGCCCGGCGTTGTTGCGGAACGCCGAATCGAGGACCTGGAAGTCCGCCCCGGCCTCCACCCGCAGGGCGTAGGGATAGGTGGAGCCGCCACCGGTCTCCTCGATGACGGTGTCGGTCATGACCAACTCCCCGGTCGCGGTCACCACCACGGCTTCGCGGTAGGTTGAATCATGCGTATAGCCCGCGTAGCGGACCTGGCAGTGCTGCAGCGAACAGCCGGGGTTCGTGCCGGTGAAGGTCAGATTGCGCCAGGAACCGCGGGGGGGCGCGGTCGCGCCGTCGCCGTTGGTGTCCCCGCCGCGGTCGTCGTCCTTGTAGGAGGTAAAGACGATGTTGTCGACCTCGGTGCCGACTGCGACCAGGGTGCCGTTGATCGTCAGCCCGAAGGTGCCGTCGAACTTGAGGATGGACCCGGGCTCGAGAGTCAGGTCGTGGTCATGCGGCAAGATCAGGTTGCCGTAGACGTTGACCGGATGCTCGTCGATCCAGGTCGTTCCGGCCGGGATGTCGCCACCCCAGACGCCGATCGCATCGCCAGCCTGGACGCTGTTCCCGCTGTGCCAGGACTCGGTCAGGATCGAAGTGGGAAGAACGAAGGCCGACCGGTTGTTGCCTGCGGCAATGCAGTCGCGGAACTCAGCCGGCAGATTGTTCAATAGCAGGCCCTGGTCGCCGTTGTTCAGCAGGGTGTCGGCGAGGACGATTGCCGAAGCCCCCTGCAGGTTCAACCCGTCGTTGCCGTTGTCGGCCGCCAGGCAGTTGCGAATGTCGCTGCCGCCGCCATAACTGAGAACCCCCTCCCCGCCGTTCCGCAAAAACCGACACCCCTGCAGGACGAGGTTCCCTCTTGCGGTCACGCCCCGGTGCTCGTTGTCGCTCACCGTGCAGTCACTCATTTCCAGGGCGCAGTCGGTTGCTGAGTAGATCGTCGTCGATATGCGGTTGGAATAGTCCTCCCCGATTTTTGTCCTTTCCACCACGGTGTCCGACATCGTTAAAGAACTTGATCCCACCAGGCGGATGGATGAACTGAAATAGTAGTAACCGTCAAAGGATGCACCTGTATAGTACTGATCGCCTCCAAAGCGGATCCGGCAATGCGTCAAGGAGCACCCCGCATCGGCACCGTTGAAGTCGATGAGCTCCCATTGCCCCGGGCTCCCCGTGCTCGGCCCGTTCGCGTTCGTGTCCCCGCCGAATTCGTCGTCGGCTACCGAAGTGAATATGATGTTGTCGGTGACGGTCCCGTTGGCGATCAGGGTTCCATTGACCGAAAGGGAATTCGAGACACCATCGAACTTGACGACCGTCCCAGATTCCAGGGACAGGGTCACGCCGTCGGCGATGGCGACGTCCCCGCCGATCACATACGGGTGTTCGTCGATCCAGGTAGAGGTGGCTGTGATCGTGCCAGAATAGACCCAGATAGCGTCGCTCCGACCGTTTCCGTTCATCACTCCGGACCCTAGCCAGGCGTTGGTAACCAGCGGGGCCGGGATGCCGAGACCGGGGCCTGCGTTGTCGGTCACCACATTGTCGTTGAATGCCACCGGCGAAGTCGGCAGGTAAAGACCCCAGTTGCCGTTGCCGGAGACAGTGTCCGCCACGACTGTCGCCCCCGTTCCGGGGACGTAAAGGCCCGACCCAAGATTGTCCGCTATCCTGCAGTTCCGGATTTCAGTATTCGCCCCGTAACTGAGAACCCCCTCCCCGCCGTTCCGCAATACCCGACACCCCTGCAGGACGAGGTTCCCTCTTGCGGTCACGCCCCGGTGCTCGTTGTCGCTCACCGTGCAGTCACTCATTTCCAGGGCGCAGTCGGTTGCCGAGTAGATCGTCGTCGATATGCGGTTGGAATAGTCCTCCCCGATTTTTGTCCTTTCCACCACGGTGTCCGATATTGTCAAGGAACTGGATCCCACCAGGCGGATGGATGAACTGAATAAGCCGTAACCGTCAAAGTATGCCCCAGAACTGTACTGATCGCCTCCAAAGCGGATCCGGCAATGCGCAAATGAACACTCTGCATCGGCTCCGTTGAAGTCGATGAGCTCCCATTGCCCCGGGCTCCCCGTGCTCGGCCCGTTCGCGTTCGTGTCCCCGCCGAATTCGTCGTCGGCATACGAAGTGAAGACGATTCCATCGGCTTCCGTGCCAACGGCAATCAACGTTCCGTTCACGAGCAGGGATGTGCTCGTCCCGCTGAACTTCACCACCACCCCAGGCTCGATCCACAGGGTATCTCCATCAGCGACGGTGAGGTCGGCGTTCACCACGTAGGGTGAATGATCCACCGTCCATTCGGTGAACCCGCTGGTCGTCCCGCTGACGACCGTCGGACCCGCCCGGTACGAGAAGTCCATCGCATCGCCTTCGGCAGCGATTCCCCAGAAAACGTCCCCGGTTCCCACGTCCCCGTTGGCGTTGGTGTTCGGAACCGTGGTGGGGGTGAATTGATGCTCCTCATCGTCCGCCGAGTAGGCGGCCCCGTCCGGTGAAACGAGGTTCAGCGGCCGCTCGATCCAGGCCCCGTGGTAGGAATTGGACGGCGTGCCGTCGTTGAACCGGCCGCCTCCGTCGGGCATGGCCATATCCACGTGGGTGATGATCAGTCCCGATTCGGGCAGCGAGTAGTCGTAGTAGCCCGCCCGGGACCGGTTCTCAACCAGGAAGTACTCCTGACCGGAGAACGCCGGGTCGGTGACGTAGACCGCTTGGGTGGCCGTCTGGTCGAGGCGATTGACCGTGTAGGTGCCCTCGGTGGTCAGGGGGACAGGCGTCAGCCAGCCAGACATGCCGTTGGTGAAGTCGCCGTCGATGTCCACCTTGAGCAGGCCGCAGGGATGCACCGGCCGCGGACCCTCCACCAGTTCGCCCATCACGCACCAGCGGCCCACAGGGTCGCTGTCGGCGTCGTAGTCGTAGAGATCGGGAGCGCCCAGATCGTGCATGAACTCGTGGGCCAGCACGCTCATGGCGTCGTGTTCCGAAACCAGGACGTAGTTCTCGACGACGATCCCGTCCACCGGTTCGCCGCCCCCGGGGATCACGCCCCAGTGCGACCAGATATCGTCCACTGCGCCCCCCAGCGAGGCCTGGTTGTGGCCTGCATGGACGATGATGACGTGATCGACCACCCCGTCGGAGTCGCCGTCGAAGAGAGAGAAGTCGAAGCCCGTGGTGTCGGCCATCTGCACGGCGTTGCGCGCCAGATCGGGGATGCAGGCGTTGCAGTTGTCGGTCATGGTGGGCACGTCGTACGGCGGATCGCAGGGCAGGCCCGGGTCGCAATCCCCGCCGAAGTACAGCTCAGTCCTGTCGCTGCGGTGCCATCGATCGTTCGCCACGACCCCGCCCAGAGTCAACTGTCCGAAGGAGACCTCGTCCAGCCAGTCGGCAAGGTTGCCACCGCTCGAGCCGAGGACCAGGCCGTCGGCCGCGCTGCCGAAATAGGCGGCGTCATGGTCGCCGTCGGAGCCTTCGCCCGTTCCGGTATCCGCGAATTCCACCAGGATGATCACCACGTCCTGGTTCCCGGTGATGGCGTTCTTGGTCACCGGACCCAGCCGTGTCGCAGGCGAGGCGGCCTTCGCCGCCATCCTGGCCATCAGGGCTGCATCGGGGCGCAGATGACGGTCCGAGACCGGAGCGTCCATCCCCACCACCCGGTCCGACCGGACCAAACTGCCACTCGGATCCTCTACCGCGTACAACCAGAACCCCTGGTCGTCTCGCAGGATGGTGTACCCATCCTCGGTCTCGTACCAGTGGACGGTCTCGTCCCCGCTGAGCCTGGCGGAAAAGGCCTGACCGTCAGGTTGTTGAAGGTTGAAGATCCTCTGGGGATCGGCGGGAACCGCCGAGGCGGGATGGCCGGCAAGCATGAAAAAGCTCACCATGGCGACGGCGAAAAGCAGGCGAGCAGCCCTCATGGAATCCCTCCTTTTATCTTTCGAAAACGTGAGCTGACAAACCCGAAATGGACAGGGACGGTGGAGCCCCGGAGGTGGCAGCTGAAAATGGGCGGGCGATTGGGCCTGGCATTCCTGGCCGTGGTCGGACTTTACCAGGATCGGGGTTTTTTTGATAGCAGAAATTCAATAAAAGAGGATGTCATCCTTTTGCGAAAAACCGAGACTCAGCCACCGGGCCCGGGAGGCACCAGGTTCGCCCCCACCATCTCCAGAACCGTCGCCCCCTCCGGAGCCGCCTCCCCCGGCCCCAGCCACACCACCTGGGCGTCTCGGCCCACCATCATCCTGATCCCTGCGCTCCCGCCGACCGCTTCCTTCAGGACCGCCACCTGCCCCTGGTCGGTCCCCGCCGCCGGCCTCAGGGCCAGCAGCCCCCCGGGGGGCAGATCCAGGCGGCGCAGGCGCTCCGCCGCCGCCCGGGACACCTCCTCCTTGAACACCAGACGGTGCCGGGCCCGGCCGCTGGGCCAGCGGGCCTCCTGCTGGTAGGCGACGGTCGTCATGGCCAGGACGGTGAGGACGAGGGCGGCCATCAGGACCGTCCGGAATGATTCCCGCAACTTGGCCGGCCTCAGGAAGCTCAGCAGGAACAGGGCGAAGGCGGCCTGGGGACCCAGCAGGTAGCGGGGGACCGCGTGGTCGCCCAGGACGGCCACGGGCAAGACCATCGCCACCGCGGCTGCCAGCAGGACCAGGGGCCACGGATTGTCCAGCTGGAGCCGGTGATAGGCCATCAGGCCCCAGAGGCTCCACACGCCGGCTCCGCACAGCAACCCCAGGGCTGAGACCTCGGACACTGCGCCCAGATGGGATGCCGGAGCGATCAGCCAGAATCCACAGACCAGGAAGACCCGGGGCAGATCCGCCAGGGACAAGGCATAATCCCCGGTCCCCTGGACGTCCCTGAAGATCAGCAGGACCCCGGCCGCCCCCAGCAGGGCCAGTCCGGCCAGTCCGGCCCGGGTCCCGCCCTCACGGACGCCGCGGCGGCGCAGATCCCAGGCGAACAAAGGCACCAGGAATACGGCCACCTCCTTGGAAAGGATGGCGGCGGCCGCCAGGGCCAGGGCCAGCCTGCGATTCCGGGCGCCTCCGCGCATCCAGCGCTCGGCGCTCCACAGGGTGAAGAACACCCAGAGCAGCTCGACGGCTCCGGTCCCCCAGTACATGCTCTCGAAGGCCACCGGGCTGGCGGCCAGCACCAGGGCGGCCAGGGCTGCCTCGGTCCGCTTCTGACCCACCAGCCGGCCGACCCGACCCACCAGGACCGCGGAGCCGAAAAGGAGTCCCAGGCGGGTCAGGGCCCAGGGCCAGGTCTGCAGCCCGAAGACCGGCCAGAAGGCCTTCCAGTAGGCCTGGTAGCTGAACCAGCGCACCAGGGAATTGGGCCTGGCCTCGATTCCGGCGGCGTTGGCCAGGAACACCCAGTCGTCGTGGAACCACCAGGTGTCCAGGACGGGGAAATAGGCGAGGGCGATGAGCGCCAGGAGCAGCCCGTACGATTCGATGATGCGCTTCAAGTCCGGATCCCCCCCTGCCTGCATGCCGTGGACGACCCGGGCAGGATAAGGGCTGTGACGGCCGGGGCGCACCACTTTTTCAAGGGGTGCGCCCCGTCCTCAATAGGACATCCCGTCCAGCTTGACCTTGCCCCGGAACACCCGGTAGATGTGGAAGGTGTAGCCCAGGACCAGGGGGATGCCGATGCCGGCGAGCACGAGCATGGTCTTGAGGGTGAGCGTGCTGCTGGCCGCGTTGTAGGCGGTCATGCTCCGCGAGGGATCGGGCCGGGCGTGGATGAGCTCGGGGAACATCCCGATGCCGAACAGACCCAGCAGCAGCGCGATGGCCGCGCTCGAGGAGAGGAAGGCGGCCAGCTCCCGTCCCCGGTGGACTTCCCGGGGGATGTTGGCGATGGCCAGGATCGTGCCCACGGGCACCAGGAACAGGACCGGGTTGCGGCGGAACGGCTCCACCATCTGCGGCAGGTAGAGCAGGGTGGCCAGGGTGGTCACCGCGTACAAGATCACGAAGAAGATGATCGCCGGCCGCACCCATTCGCGGACCCGCCCATTGAGTTCCCCATCCGTCTTCATCACCAGGTAGATGGCCCCGTGCATCAGGAAGGCCGCCACCACCGTGACACCGGTCAGCAGGGCATAGGGATGCAGCTGGGCCGGAAGGCTTCCGAAATACCGGAAGTCCGGACCGATCGGCACGCCCCACGCCACGTTGCCCAGGGCCACCCCGATCAGCAGGGAAGCCAACAGGCTGGACAGGCTGAAGGCCCAGTCCCAGAACCCCCTCCAGCGGCCGCCCGGCCGCAGGCTGCGCACGTGGATCGACACGCCGCGGAAGATCAGGTTGAACAGCAGCAGGATGAAGGCCAGGTAGAACCCGCTGAAGGCGGTGGCGTAGACGTGGGGGAAGGCGGCGAACAGGGCTCCGCCGCCGGTGACCAGCCAGACCTGGTTGCCGTCCCAGAAGGGTCCGATGGAATTCAGCAGGATCCGGCGGTCGGTGTCCGTCCGCGTCAACAGGTGGAGTCCGCCCACACCCAGGTCGAAACCGTCGAGGATGGCGTAGCCGGTGAAGAGGATCCCCACCAGGACGTACCAGATCTCGTTGTAGACGGGGGCATCCATCACTCCACCTCCGGGGCGGGACCCAGATCCTCGGGCAGGGGGCCCTTGCGGATCTTCTGGTCCAGCAGGACCAGGAAGACGACCAGCAGCCCCACGTAGATCAGGGTGAAAAGGACCAGGGAGGCCACCACGCTGGCGGCGCCCACCGTGTCGCTGACCCCGTCGGCGGTCCTCATCAAGCCGTAGACGATCCAGGGCTGGCGGCCCACCTCGGCGGCGGCCCAGCCGAGCTGGTTGGACAGCTGGGGCAGCAGCACCGAGAAGACCATCACCCACAGCAGGGGGCGGCTGCGGAACAGGGTCCCCCGCCAGGCCAGCAGTCCCCCACCCCAGGAGAGGAGGATCAACCCCATGCCGATGGCCACCATCAGGTGGTAGAACTGGAAGGTCGCCTGGACGGGCGGTCGCTCGTCCGCTGGGAATTCCTCGAGACCCCGGACCACCGTGGCGGTCGAGCCGCCCACCAGCCAGCTGAGCAGGCCGGGAATCTTCGGGCCGATCACCCGCTCGCCTTCCTCGTCGACCCACCCCATCAGGGTCAGGGGCGCGTGGCCCCCGGTCCGGTAGTGGCCCTCGAAGGCGGCCAGCTTGGCCGGCTGATGTTCGGCGAGGGTCACCGCGCTGGAATGCCCGGTCGCGAGCTGGCCCAGGGAGGCGACCATCGCCACGCCCAGGGCGATGCCCATGGACCTGCGGGCGAACTCCGGGTGGCGGCCGCGCACCAGGTAGAAGGCCCCGACCGAGATCACGAAGAAGGCCCCCGCCTGCCAGGCGCCCATGATGGTGTGGCTGAGCCGGTCCAGGGTGGAGGGATTGAGGACGGCGCCCCAGAAGTCGGTGATCTCGGCCCTCCTGCCCACCGCCGTCTCGACGATGCGGAAGGCGGTCGGCGTCTGCATCCAGCTGTTGGCCACGATGATCCACACTGCGCTGAAATGGGCGCCCAGACAGACCAGAACGGTGGACAGGAAGTGCATGCGCGGGCCCACGCGGTCCCAGCCGAACAGCAGGATCGCCAGGAACCCCGATTCCAGGAAGAATGCGAAGATCCCCTCCGCGGCCAGCGGGCTGCCGAAGATGTCGCCCACGAAGCGCGAGTAGGCCGCCCAGTTGGTCCCGAACTCGAACTCCATGACGATCCCCGTCCCGACACCCATGGCGAAGATCAGCCCGAAAATGCGGACCCAGAACCGGGTCATCTGGCGGTAGATCGCCCGCCCCGTCTTCAGGTGCAGCCCCTCCATCAGGACCAGCACCAGGCCCAGGCCGATGCTCAGGGGGGGGTAGATGTAGTGGAAACCGATGGTGACGGCGAACTGGATCCGGGACAGCAGGGCGACATCCACCGCGATACCTCCGGGTTGGGGTCGATCTCCCGTCCCAATATCGGGCAGCCACCGGTTTGAGCCAAGACAAAGCTCTGGAAAAAAGGAGGATGCGCCATGGAAAAAGTGGGACTTCCCCGTTGAATCGAAGGGCGGCCGCCTCCCGGCAGCCGCCCTTCTGTGGTGTCATCGCGGAAGCCGGATCATTCCTCGGCCGCAGCCTCCACGTCCTCGTCGAACTCCTCTTCCTCGATCTCGATCTCGGCCATGGCCTGGGCCAGCTCATGTTCCTCGATGCCCTTGAGGATGAGGTTGTCCTCCTCGGCGGGCTCCTCCACGGCCAGGTGCTTGAACTCTGGCATGCCGGTGCCCGCGGAGATGAGGTGACCCATGATCACGTTCTCCTTGAGGCTCCGCAGCTCGTCGCGCTTGCTGCGGGTGGCGGCCTCGGTCAGCACGCGGGTCGTCTCCTGGAAGGACGCCGCGCTGATGAAGCTGTCGGTGGTCAGGCTGGCCTTGGTGATGCCGAGCAACAGCGGCTCGAAGGTGGCCGGCTCCAGCTCGGGTTCGCCCTTGGCCCGCAGTTCCAGGTTCTTCTTGAGGATCTTCCGGTTGAACTCCTCGACCTCCTGCTTGGTGACCTGCTCGTCCTCCAGGAACGGCGCGTCGCCCGGGGTGAGGATCATGACCTTGCGCAGCATCCGCGAGACGATGATCTCGATGTGCTTGTCGTTGATCTTCACGCCCTGCAGGCGGTAGACCTCCTGGACCGCGTTGACGAGGTACTTCTGCACCTCGGCCACGCCCTTGATGGCCAGGATGTCCATGGGATTGATGGGGCCCTCGGTCAGACGGTCGCCCGCCATGACGTGCTCGCCCTCGTAGGTCCGGACGTGCTTGCCGTGCGGAATCGTGTATTCCTTCTCGATGCCGCCCTCGCCCACGACCGCGATCTTGCGCTGGCCGCGGACGTTCCCGCGGAACTCCACCACGCCGTCGATCTCGGTGATGGTGGCGGACTCGCGGGGCTTGCGGGCCTCGAAGAGCTCGGCCACCCGCGGCAGACCGCCGGTGATGTCGCCGGACTGGGACAGCTCGCGGGGGATCTTGGCCAGCTGGGTGCCCCCGGAGACCTTGGCCCCGTCCTCGACCAGCAGGAAGGCGCCGGTGGGCAGGATGTGCTCGGCCAGCTTGCGGCCGGTCTTGGGGTTGATGATCTGGATGGCCGGGTGCACGGACTTGTCGGGCGAGTCCACGATCACCGGCTGCTTCTTGCGGGTCTTCTCGTCCAGGTCGACGCTGAGGGTCAGACCCTCGACGATGCCGCTGAAGGCGACCACGCCCGGTCCCTCGCTGAGGATGAAGTCGGCGAAGGGATCCCACTCGAAGATGGGATCGCCGACCTTGACCTTCTGGCCGTCCTTGACCATGACCACGGCGCCGTAGGGCACCGTCATCTGGCTGCGGGTGATGCCGGCGTCCGTGACGAGACTGATCTCGCCCTTGCGGCCGATGGAGATCATCTGCTTGTCGTCGTTCTTGACCAGCTGGACTTCGCTGTTGAACACCATCTTGCCGTTGGCCGCGGCCTGCTTGGTGGTCTGCTCGACGATGCGGCTGGCCGTACCGCCGATGTGGAAGGTCCGCAGGGTCAGCTGGGTGCCGGGTTCGCCGATGGACTGGGCGGCGATGACGCCGACCGGCTCACCGATGTCGACCAGCTTCTGTTCGGACAGGTTGTAGCCGTAGCAGAGGGCGCAGATGCCGCGGCGGCTCTCGCAGGAGAGCACCGAACGCATGAGCACCGACTGGATGCCGGCCTCCTCGATCTGGACGGCCATCTCCTTGTCGACGACCTTCCCGGCCTCGAGGATCAGCTCGCCCCGGCCGTCGATGATGTCCTCCGCGCTGGTCCGACCGACGATCCGCTCCGCCAGGCTCTCGATGGTCTTCTCGCCCTCCTTGAGGGGGAGGATCTCGACGCCGCGCAGGGTGCCGCAGTCCGGCTCGGTGACCACGATGTCCTGGGCCACGTCCACCAGACGCCGCGTCAGGTAACCGGCGTCGGCGGTCTTCAGGGCCGTGTCGGCCAGACCCTTGCGGGCGCCGTGGGTCGAGATGAAGTACTCCAGCATCGTCAACCCCTCGCGGAAGTTGGCGATGATGGGCTGCTCGATGATTTCGCCGAAACCGCCGGTGATCTTCTTCTGCGGCTTGGCCATCAGGCCGCGCATCCCGGCCAGCTGCTTGATCTGGTCGGCGGAACCGCGGGCGCCCGAGGCGTTCATCATGTAGACCGGGTTGAAGCCCTGGTCGTCCATCTTCAGGTGGTCGAACATCCGGTCCCGGACCTCGTTGGTGACCTGGGTCCACTTGTCGATCACCTTGTTGTACCGCTCGCGGTTGGTGATGACGCCGTCGCGGTAGTCGCGGACGTAGCCCTCCACCACCTTCTGGGCCTCGGCGATGATTTCCTTCTTCTCGGGCGGGATGATGATGTCGTCGATCCCGATCGAGATACCCCCCTCGGTCGCGTGGTGGAAGCCCAGCTCCTTCAGGCGGTCCAGGAAGTTCATGCAGGCGGTCATGCCCAGCTTCGCGTGCACATCGCCGACGATGCGGGCCAGGGCCTTCTTGTTGAGGGCCTCGTTCACGAAGTCCATGCCGACGGGCAGGATCTCGTTGAAGAGGATCCGGCCGATGGTCGTCTCGATGCGGCCGCCGTCCTCCACCAGGCGGATGCTCACGATGGCGTGCTTGTCGATCAGACCGGCGGAGTAGGCGGCGAAGGCGTCCTCGCGGTTGGAGAAGGACTTGCCCTCGCCCTTGGCGCCCCTGCGCTCGAGGGTCAGGTAGTAGCAGCCCAGGACCATGTCCTGGCTGGGGGAGGCCACCGGTTCGCCGTTGGCCGGGGACAGGATGTTCAGCGGCGCCAGCATCAGCAACCGGGCCTCGAGCTGGGCCTCGTATCCCAGGGGCACGTGGACGGCCATCTGGTCGCCGTCGAAGTCGGCGTTGAAGGCCGTGCAGACCAGGGGATGGATCCGGATGGCCTTGCCCTCGATCAGCACGGGCTCGAAGGCCTGGATGCCCAGGCGGTGCAGGGTGGGGGCGCGGTTCAGCAGGACCGGGTGGTCCTTGATGATCTCCTCCAGGATGTCCCAGACCTCGGGACGCTCCTTCTCCACCAGCTTCTTTGCGCTCTTGACGGTCTGGACGTAGCCCTTCTCCTCCAGCTTGCGGATGATGAAGGGCTTGAACAGCTCCAGGGCCATGCTCTTGGGCAGGCCGCACTGGTACAGCTTCAGCTCGGGGCCGACGACGATCACCGAACGGCCGGAGTAGTCCACGCGCTTGCCCAGCAGGTTCTGGCGGAACCGGCCCTTCTTGCCCTTGATCATGTCGCTGAGCGACTTCAGGGGCCGGTTGCCCTGGCCCTTGACGGCACGGGACCGGCGGCCGTTGTCGAACAGGGCGTCGACGGCCTCCTGCAGCATGCGCTTCTCGTTGCGCAGGATCACGCCGGGAGCCTTGATCTCGATGAGCTTCTTGAGCCGGTTGTTCCGGTTGATGACCCGGCGGTACAGGTCGTTCAGGTCGCTGGTGGCGAACCGGCCGCCGTCCAGGGGCACCAGGGGCCGCAGGTCCGGGGGCAGCACCGGAATGCAGTCCAGGATCATCCAGTCGGCCTGGTTGTTGCTGTTCCGGAAGGAGTCGATGATCTTCAGGCGCTTGAGGATGGTCTTCTTCCGCTGCACCGACGTCTCGACCTTGACCTGGGCGCGCAGCTCCATGTCGAGCTCTTCCATGTCCAGGCCGGCCAGCAGCCTGCGCACGGCCTCGGCGCCCATCTCCATCCGGCATTCCCAGTCGGGATGCTCGTCCTTCAGCTCCCACCATTCCTCGTCGCTGATCACGTCCCCGACCTGCAGCTCGGTGTTGCCCGGGTCGAGCACCACGCTGGATTCGTAATAGAGGATCCGCTCGAGGTCCTTGACCTTCATGGCCAGGAGCTGGCCCATGCGGCTGGGCAGGCCCTTGAAGAACCAGATGTGGGCGATGGGCACGGCCAGCTCGATGTGGCCCAGGCGCTCGCGCCGCACCTTGCTCTGCGTGACTTCCACGCCGCACTTGTCGCAGACGATGCCGCGGAAACGGATCCGCTTGTACTTGCCGCAGTTGCACTCCCAGTCCTTGACGGGACCGAAGATGCGCTCGCAGAACAGGCCATCCTTCTCCGGCTTGAAGGTCCGGTAGTTGATGGTCTCGGGCTTGGTGACCTCGCCGAAGCTCCACTCCCGGATCTTGTCCGGGGAGGCGAGCTGGATCATGATCGCGTTGCAGTCCGCGCTCTTCTTCGTCTCGTCACGAAAAGTCTGGCCGAGCATGTATTCTCCATTCCGGCGCCGGGCCCCGTCCGGGCCCCGCCTGATAAAGACGATCCGATCTAGCCCGCGTCTTCCAGGGTCACGTCGAGGCAGAGGCTCTGCAGCTCGCGCATGAGCACGTTGAAGGACTCGGGGATCCCCGGCTCGGGCGGATTCTCGCCCTTGACGATGGCCTCGTAGATCCGGGAACGGCCGGTCACGTCGTCGGACTTGACCGTCAGCATCTCCTGGAGGCAGTTGGCCGCGCCGTAGGCCTCCAGCGCCCAGACTTCCATTTCTCCGAAACGCTGGCCGCCGAACTGGGCCTTGCCGCCCAGGGGCTGCTGCGTGACCAGGCTGTAGGGGCCGATGGACCGGGCGTGGATCTTCTCCTCGACCAGGTGATGCAGTTTCATGACGTAGATCACGCCGACGGTGACTTCCTTGTCGAACCGCTCGCCGGTCCGGCCGTCGAACAGGACGCTCTTGCCGCTGGGGTCGTGGCCCTGGTCGGACAGGAACTCCTTGATCTCGTCGATGGTCGCACCGTCGAACACAGGGGTCATCACCTTCACGCCCTTGCTGGCGGCTGCGTAGCCCAGGTGGGTCTCGAGGATCTGGCCCAGGTTCATGCGGCTCGGCACGCCCAGGGGGTTCAGGACGACGTCGACCGGGGTCCCGTCGGCCAGGTAGGGCATGTCCTCGTCGGCCATGATCTTGGAGACGACGCCCTTGTTGCCGTGGCGGCCGGCCATCTTGTCGCCCACGCTCAGCTTGCGCCGGCGCGCGACGTAGACCTTGACCAGCTTGACCACCCCGGGCGGCAGCTCGTCGCCGCGCAGGGCCCGCTCGCAGTTCTTCTCGTACTCGACGTCGATGCGGTCGCGCTCGCGGGCGGCCGCCTCGAACACGGACCTGATCCGGCTGTCCTGCTTCTCGTCCTGGACCAGGGGCAGCCCCCAGTGGATGGAGTTGAAGTCCAGCTCGTCCAGGGTCTGCTTGGTGAACTTCCGTCCGGACTTGAGCAGCACCTCGCCGGTGTTGGCGTCGATGACGTGATGCGCCGTCTGGCCGCTGAAGAGCTCGCCCAGGCGCTCGGCGGCCAGGGTGTTGATCTTGCCCAGGTCGCGGTCGCGGCGGCGGCGGAGGGCGTCGAGCTGCCGCTTCTCCTCCTTCTTGGAGCGGGTGGTGCGGTCCTGGCGGCTGAACACCTTGACGTCCACCACGATGCCGTCCATGCCCGGAGGCGCCTTCAGGGAGGCGTCCTTCACGTCGCCGGCCTTCTCGCCGAAGATGGCCCGCAGCAGCTTCTCCTCGGGGCTCAGCTCGGTCTCGCCCTTGGGAGTGACCTTGCCGACCATGATGTCGCCGGCCTTGACCCGGGCGCCCGGGAAGACGATCCCGTCCTCGTCGAGGTTCTTCAGGGCGTCCTCGCCGACGTTCGGGATCTCGCGGGTGACCTCTTCGACCCCCCGCTTGGTGTCCCGCACCTGCAGCTCGAATTCCTCGATGTGAAGCGAGGTGAAGGTGTCCTCCTTCACCAGCCTCTCGGAAACCAGGATGGCGTCCTCGAAGTTGTACCCGCCCCAGGGCATGAAGGCCACCAGGAGGTTCCGGCCCAGGGCCAGCTCGCCCTCCTGGGTGCAGGGCCCGTCGGCGATGGGATCGCCCTTCTTCACCCTTTGGCCCGGCATCACCAGGGGTTTCTGGTTGTAGCAGGTGTCCTGGTTGGAGCGCTTGAACTTGCGCAGGTGGTACTCGATGAGGCCACCCTGCTCGAAGAAGCTCGACTGCTCCACCTTGTCGGGATCGTCGTAGCGGATGACGATGGAATCGGCGGTCGCCGACTCCACGACGCCCGGGGCCTCGGCCACGATGACCGCGCCGGAGTCGATGGCGACCTTCTTCTCCATGCCCGTCCCCACCACCGGGGAATCGGCCCTCAGCAGGGGCACCGCCTGGCGCTGCATGTTGCAGCCCATCAGGGCGCGGTTGGCGTCGTCGTGTTCCAGGAACGGGATCAGGGACGCGGCGGCCGAAACGATCTGCTTGGGCGACACGTCCATGAAGTCCAGTTCCTCGGGCCGGGCCATGGGGTACTCGCCCTTGTACCGGGCCAGGACCCGCTTCTCAACGAAGTTGCCGTTCCCGTCCAGGTGGGCGTTGGCCTGGGCGATGGTGACCGTATCCTCCTGGTCGGCCGTCAGGTACTCGGTCCGGCCGGACACCACGCCGCCCTCGACCTTGCGGTAGGGCGACTCGATGAAGCCGAAGCTGTTGATGCGCGCATGCGTGGCCAGACTGGCGATCAGACCGATGTTGGGGCCTTCCGGCGTCTCGATGGGGCACATGCGCCCGTAGTGGGTGTAGTGGACGTCGCGGACCTCGAAGCCGGCGCGGTCCCGGTGCAGGCCGCCGGGTCCCAGGGCGCTCAGACGCCGCTTGTGCGTCAGTTCGCTCAGGGGGTTGGTCTGGTCCATGAACTGGCTGAGCTGGCTGCTGCCGAAGAAGGACTGGATCACCGCCGAGACGGTCCTGGCATTGACCAGGTCGGCCGGGCTCAGGGGCTTGTCCTTGTCCGCCAGGTTCATCCGTTCCTTGATGATCCGGGCCATCCGGCTCAGGCCGACCGAGAACTGGTTGGCGAGCAGTTCGCCCACCGAACGGATGCGGCGGTTGCCGAAGTGGTCGATGTCGTCGATCTCCGCACGGCCGAGGAACAGGCCGATCATCTCGTGGATGATGGCCAGGAAGTCGGCGGGCGTCAGGGTCGTGGTCTTGGGGTCGACGTCCAGCCCCAGCCGGCGGTTCATCTTGTAACGGCCGACCTCGGCCAGGTCGTAGCGCTTCTCGTTGAAGAACAGGCGCTCGAACAGGGCGCGGGCGACCTCCTCGTTCGGGGGATCCCCCGGACGCAGGAGGCTGTAGAGCCTGCGCAGCCCCTCGTCCTGGCTGCTGGTGGGATCCTTGCGCAGGGTGTTGATGATCAGGCTGGGCTCGTTGAGGCTGACCTCGCCCGCGGCGACCAGCTTGACCTCCTTCAGGCCGCTGCCGATGATGCTCTCGCGCAGCAGGGCGTCGATGATGGCCCCGGCCTTGGCGAAGGGGTCGTCCTCGCCGGGACGGTACAGGTCGGCCGCCAGGATCCTGCCTTCGAGTTCCTCCTCGAAGGCCGTGAACTTCTTGCTGCCCGGCTTGGGGATCTTGACCATCTCGACCTTGTGGAAGAGCTCGATGATCTCCTCGTTGGTCTGGAAGCCCAGGGCCCTCAGCAGCATGGTCGCCGGCTGCTTCCGCTTGCGGTCGATATGGACGTAAAGCAGGTTGTTGATGTCGGTCGTGAACTCCACCCAGGATCCCCGGTAGGGGATGATGCGGCTGCGGAAGAGCCGCCTGCCGTTGGGGTGGATCTCGTCGCTGAAGAACACGCCCGGCGACCGGTGGAGCTGGGAGACGATCACCCGTTCCGCCCCGTTGATCAGGAACGTGCCCTTGGCCGTGATCATGGGCAACTCGCCCAGATAGACTTCCTGCTCCTGGATGTCGCGGATCATCAGTTCCTCGGAACCCTCCGCGGCCTCCTTGACGACCAGGCGCAGTCTCACCTTCAACGGGACGCTGAAGCTCAGCCCCCGCTCGCCGCACTCCTCGATACCGTACTTGGGCTCGCCGGTCTTGTAGCTCATGTACTCCATGACGAGGTTGCCCCGGGTCGATTCGATGGGGAAGATCGTCTGGAAGACCGCCTCGAGCCCCTGCATCCGGCGATCGTCCGCCTTGGTTCCGGTCTGCAGGAATTCGTTATATGAATCCAGCTGGACGGCCAGGAGATTCGGCATCTTCTCGTCCCGCTGGATCTTGGAGTAATTGACGCGTCCGGTGAATTTGTCGATGGGAATATTTTTCACTGGACCACTTCCTCGGAAGAAGGGGTAGGGCGCCGGCATCCCGGAGCCGGCATCATCACATCACGGGCGAATCGGCCTTCCGGGGGGCCGCTTGCCGGCCCCCCGGGTTCCTTGGACTGGCGAAGCAGAAGGCTACTTCAGGTCGATGATGGCACCGACCTCTTCCAGCTTGGTCTTGAGGTCCTCGGCTTCAGCCTTGGACACGCCTTCCTTGACGGCCACCGGAGCGGACTCGACCAGTTCCTTGGCCTCCTTCAGACCCAGGCCCGTGATGGCCCGGACGACCTTGATCACCTGGATCTTCTTGTCGCCGACGCCGGTGAGCATGACGTCGAACTCGTCCTTGGCCTCTTCGGCGGCGGCGCCGGAGTCGGCGGCGACGGCGGCCACGGCCACCGGGGCGGCGGCGCTGACGCCGTACTTCTCCTCCATGGCCTTGACCAGGTCGGCGGCCTCGAGGATGGTCAGGGTGTCGATCAGTTCCAGGGCCTTGGCGGCGTTTGCGCTGAGGTTGATCTCGGACATTGTTCTCTATCTCCTTGCCTTCCGGATCCGGGGACCCGGTCGTTCGTCTGGTTCCTGCTGCGGCCGGCACACTTCAGGACGCCGCCGCAGCCGCTAGATGAGAAGCGGGCCCTGTCAGGCCGCTTCGGCTTTCTGCTTGGCCGCGGCGTCGATGACGCGGGCCAGGGCGGCGGCGACGCCGTTGATCGTGCCCACGAGACCGGAGGCGGGGGAATTGATGCTGCCCATCATCTTGGCCAGCAGCTCCTCCCGGCTCGGGGTCCTGGACAGGGCGACGACCTGGTCCGCGTCGAGATACTTCCCGTCCACGAACCCGCCCCTGACCTTGAGAGCCTCGTTGTCCTTGGCGAAATCGACCGCGACCTTGGCGGCTTCGACCTGGCTTCCCATGCCGAAGAGGATGGCCATCGGACCCTTGAGGTACTCCTTCATGACCGACATCCCGGAATCGTCGGCGGCGATGCGGGCCAGGCGGTTCTTGACCACCCGGCAATCGATCGACTGCGCCCGGCAATTCCGCCGGAAAATCGTCATCTTCTCCACCGTCAGGCCCGTGTAGTCCGCCAGGATCATGCACTGGGCGGACTGGATCCTTTCGGCGATCGCCTGGACCTCGGCTACTTTTTCTGGACGTGCCATCAGGCAACTCTCCTTGATCTATTCAGGTGCCTACAGAGGCGCCCGAGCGAAACTACCCCCGGCTGGGCCTAGTTCAGGCTGCCGGCCTCGACGCGGATCGAAGGGGTCATCGTCCCGGACAGGAACACCGACTTGACGTAGACGCCCTTGACCGCGGCGGGCTTGACCCGCACCAGCTCCTGGAACAGGGTCTTGGCGTTCTCCACCAGCTGATCGGGGGTGAAGGACCGCTTGCCGATGGGGGCGTGGATGATCCCGGACTTGTCGACCCGGTACTCGATCCGGCCCGCCTTGGCTTCGCGGACGGCCTTGGCGATGTCCATGGTGACGGTGCCGACCTTCGGGTTGGGCATGAGCCCGCGGGGACCGAGGATCCGGCCCAGCTTGCCCAGCTCACCCATCATGTCGGGGGTGGCGATGATGACGTCGACATCGGTCCAGCCGTCCTTGATCTTGGGCAGGTACTCGTCGGCGCCGACCATGTCGGCCCCGGCGTCCTTGGCTTCCTGCTCCTTGGGACCGCGGGTGATCACCAGGACGGACACGGACTTGCCGGTTCCGTTCGGGAGGACCACGGTGCCGCGGACCATCTGGTCGGCGTGCTTGGGGTTGACGTTCAGCCTGAACGCCATGTCCACCGATTCGTCGAACTTCGCCTTGGGGAGGTTCGCGAGAACCCCGAGGGCCTCGGAAATGGAATATTCCCGCTGCTTCTCGTAGAGTTCCCGGGCTTTTTTGTAGGATTTCCCGTGCTTCATTGGGTTGTCTCTCCGGTTGACTGTGATGTTGCGACGAGGAGCGGGGACCAGGTCCCCCTGCCTCTCTCCGGCACCCGCCGGCCCTTGCGGGCCCGGCGCCGTGGGTTCTCAGTCATGTCGACGACTAGACGATCTCGAGCCCCATGCTGCGCGCGGTGCCGGCGATGATCTTCATCGCGGCCTCGGGCGACCCGGCGTTCAGGTCCACCATCTTCACTTCGGCGATCTCGCGGAGCTTGGCCCGCGTGATGGTGCCGGCGGAGGTCCTGCCGGGAGCGGAGCTGCCGGATTCCAGTCCGACTGCCTTCTTGATCAGGACCGAAGCGGGAGGCGTCTTGGTGATGAAGCTGAAGCTCCGATCCGCAAAGACGGTGATCACCACGGGGATCACCAGGCCCATCTGCTCCTTGGTCCTTTCATTGAAGGCGCTGCAGAACTCCATGATGTTCAAACCATGCTGACCGAGAGCAGGTCCCACCGGAGGGGCGGGATTGGCCAGCCCGGCCTTGATCTGCAACTTGATCTGCGTCATGACTTTCTTTGCCATGTCGACCATTCTCCTTCAATAGTGGAGCCGGCTTCACCGCCTCCGGTCCGCCACCTGCGGGGAGTCCACACCCGCCGTGGTTTTGCGGCCGCGGCTCGGCCTCATCTATGGAATACCCGCAAGCGCTGAGAGGGGCGCTGGCGGCCGCGCAGCCGGGCCCAGACAAACCCGGGCCGCGCAGACGACGGGGAACTCAGACAGGCTTGACCTGCAGGAAATCGAGTTCCACCGGAGTCTCCGAACCGAAAATCGAGATCATGACCTTCAGCTTGCCCTTGTCGTGATTGATCTCGTTGATCACGCCGACCCACTCGGTGAACGGGCCGTCCATCACCTGGACGCTGTCCCCCACCTCGTAGGGGATCTCCAGGGTCGTCCCGCCCTCCTCGGGAGCCGAGATGCGACCGAGGATGCGGTCCACCTCCTCCCTGGTGATGGGCTGGGGCTTCAGGGGCGTGCCGCCGATGAAGCGGGTGACGCCGGGAATGCTGTTGATGAAGTGGTGGGTCTCCTTGTCCATGATCATCTCGACCAGGATGTAGCTGGGGAAGAACTTGCGCTTCACGGTGGAGCGCTTGCCGTTCTTCATCTCCGTCACTTCCTGGGTGGCCACCAGCACCTCGCCGAAGTAGTCCTCCATGTGGTTGGACTTCACGGCCATCTCGATGTTGCGCTTGACCTTGTTCTCATGGCCGGTGTTGGCGTGGATCACGTACCACTTCATCTTGCCGCGCCGCTCGATCTCGGCCTTTTCGGCGGGCGAGATCTCCAGCTCCACCGCGGCCAGGAGTTCGTCCTCCTCGGGATCGCCGCCGGAGGCGTCCTCCACCCCGGCCGGGACCTCGGCGTCCTCGCCGGGAGCCTCATCCTCGGGCAGATCCAGGAACAGGGAGTCCCCGTCGTCGCCGGATTCGTCGGACCCGCCCGCGGGCTCGTCGTCCCCGTCATCGACGGCGTCGTCCTCGTCCTCCAGGCCCGAAAACAGGTCAGCGGCGTCCTGCTTGTTGCGTTCGTTCTGATCTTCGTCGGATTCGAACACGGCGGCTCCCATTCCCTATGCTCCAGAAACGCATACAGACACACCATAGCAACAGGACACTCGTCCCGTTCCACGGTACGCCTGGATTTCCACTCCCACTGCCCCGGCCGCTGTCAGCCGAGGGTTATCAACTGCTGGATCCCCAGGTCGAGGATCTTGTCGGCAGCGAACAGCAGGATGGTGATCACCGTCACGGTGATCAGCACCACGATGGTGGATTCCTTGAGCTCGGCCATGCCGGGCCAGGAAACCCTCTTCATCTCCTGCGTCGTCTCCCGCAGATACGCTGTGAATCGGGCAAGCATCCCCACGATCCTTTGGCCTAGGGCCCGACGACCCACCGGTCGCCCTCAAAACTGGAAATGGCAGGGGCGGCAGGGCTCGAACCCGCGACCCTCGGTTTTGGAGACCGATGCTCTACCAACTGAGCTACACCCCTGCCGGACCGAACCGGAACCGGCAAACCGGATCCGGCCGAGCCTCAGCGCGTCTCCTTGTGATCGGTGTGCTTGTTGCACCGCGGGCAGTACTTCTTGTACTGCACCCGATCCGGATGGAGGCGCTTGTTCTTCTTCGTCGTGTAGTTCCTCATCTTGCATTCGTTGCAGGAGAGGGTAATGATGTCCCGCATGAGACTCGACTCCTGATCATCGGCGTTCCCGCCGGAACCGCCCGACTATTCGGCGACCTTTATTCGAGGATCTTGGCGACCACGCCGGCGCCCACGGTGCGCCCGCCCTCGCGGATGGCGAAGCGCAGACCCTCCTCCATGGCGATCGGGGTGATCAGCTCGACGCTCACCTTGATGTTGTCCCCGGGCATCACCATCTCCACGCCCTCGGGCAGCGTGGCGTTGCCCGTCACGTCCGTCGTCCGGAAGTAGAACTGCGGACGGTAACCCGTGAAGAACGGAGTGTGGCGGCCGCCCTCCTCCTTCGTCAGGATGTAGACCTCGCCCTCGAACTTCGTGTGAGGCTTCACCGAACCGGGCTTGCAGATCACCATGCCGCGCTCGACGTCCTCCTTCTTCATGCCGCGCAGAAGAAGACCCACGTTGTCGCCGGCCTGACCCTCGTCCAGGATCTTCCGGAACATCTCCACCCCAGTGCACACCGTGCTCTGGTTGTCCCGGATCCCCACGATCTCCACCTTCTCGCCCGTCTTGACGATCCCACGCTCGATACGGCCGGTCGCCACCGTGCCCCGACCAGAAATCGAGAACACGTCCTCCACAGGCATCAGGAACGCCTTGTCCAGATCGCGCTCGGGCAACGGAATGTAGCTGTCCATCGCCGCGACCAGCTCGAAGATGCACTGCGACTCCGGAGCGTCCGCGTCCCCGCTCTCCAGCGCCTTCAACGCGCTGCCGCGGATGATCGGCGTGTCGTCACCGGGGAACTCGTACTGGTCCAGCAGCTCCCGGACCTCCATCTCCACCAGGTCCAGCAGCTCCTCGTCGTCCACCATGTCCACCTTGTTCAGGAACACGATGATGTACGGAACGCCCACCTGGCGGGCCAGCAGGATGTGCTCCCGCGTCTGGGGCATCGGACCGTCAGCCGCGCTGACCACCAGCACCGCACCGTCCATCTGCGCCGCGCCCGTGATCATGTTCTTGACGTAGTCGGCGTGGCCCGGGCAGTCCACGTGGGCGTAGTGGCGCGTCGCACTCTGGTACTCCACGTGCGCCGTCGCGATCGTGATGCCGCGCTCGCGCTCCTCGGGAGCCTTGTCGATCTGGTCGAACGGAGTGTAGTCCGCAAGACCCCGCTTCGACAGAATCTCGGTGATCGCTGCAGTCAACGTCGTCTTGCCGTGATCGACGTGGCCGATCGTCCCGACGTTCACGTGATCCTTCGTCCGATTAAACTTCTCGCGCGCCATGTGCGGCATCCTCCCGTGGGCGGTCACTCGACCCTGATTCGATCCATGCTCGCAGGACCAGCGACTCCCGGGACCGAACCGGGACCTGAACCCGCAAACTCACTCCACCAACATCGTCAATAATTACGGAAACGCAAAAGTGGAGCCCACGAGCAGACTTGAACTGCTGACCGCTTGCTTACCATGCAAGTGCTCTACCGACTGAGCTACGTGGGCTCCTCTATAACGATGTCATGCGCCAAGCTGCTGGAGCGGGAAACGGGGTTCGAACCCGCGACCCTCAGCTTGGAAGGCTGATGCTCTGCCAACTGAGCTATTCCCGCTCCATCGAGCCGTTTTCGTGGTGGGGGGGGGAGGATTCGAACCTCCGAAGGCGTCTGCCGACAGATTTACAGTCTGTTCCCTTTGACCGCTCGGGAACCCCCCCGACCTGCTCCTGGCGTTGCCCTGGCCCGGCACCGGTCCGGGCGGCGGTTGCTCTACTCAGGGACCGGTCAATGATCCCTGCCTTGCGGTGGAGCTGGCGAGAGGACTTGAACCCCCAACCACCTCATTACAAGTGAGGAGCTCTACCAGTTGAGCTACGCCAGCTCAATCTCCCGCAAAGCCATCCAGCCGCGAAGCTGGCCAGCCCTCACCGGCATCCAGCCAAAATTCGGCCCGGGTCCAGGAATCTCCCTCAAGACGCTGCATGAGGCGGCCGGACCGAGGCCGATTTGGGTCCGGGAATATATAACGCCCCTCGAGGATATGTCAAGAACTTCAAGCACTATTTTGGTTGCAGGGCCGCCAGGCAGAGATCCTCCACCAGGGCTTCGAACCCGATTCCGACGGCGGCGGCGGCCTTGGGCACGAGGCTGTTTTCGGTCATCCCCGGGATGGTGTTGACCTCCAGGCAATAGTACCGGTCCCCGTCCAGGCGGAAGTCGATCCGGGCCAGGCCCCGGCAGCCCAAAATATCAAAAACCCTCAAGGCATCGCCCGAAATCTGCTCGTAAAGGGGCGAGTGGACGGGCGCCGGGACCAGGTACTCGCTGGCCCCGGTGGTGTACTTGTTGGCGTAGTCGTAAAAGCCCTGACGGGGACGTATCTCCAGCAAGGGCAAGCGCCTGCCCAGGAAGATGGCCGCCGTCAGCTCCCTGCCGGGGATGAACCGCTCGAGGATCACGTCCAGGATCCGGTCGGGCGCCGCGGCCAGGACCGCCCCGAAGGCCTCGGCGAATCCCCCGGGGGATTCCACGATGCGCACCCCCACCGAACTGCCGGCGCTGTTGAGCTTGACCACCAGGGGGAAACCGATCTCCACCACCGCCCGTTCCAGGATGTGGTCCAGCCCCAGGGCCGAACTCCGGTCGCTGCCGGTCCGGCCCACGACCGCCTCGGGGTGGTCGCCGGCCTTGTCCCAGGTGACCTGGAGCCAGTCGGGGGTGGGCACTCCCGCGCCCCGCATCACCCGCTTGGCGGCGCCCTTGTCCATGGCCAGGGCGCTGGCCAGGGGACCGGACAGGGCGTAAGGCACGCCCATCAGGTCGAGCAGGGCCTGGAGATGGCCGTCCTCCCCCTGGCCGCCGTGCAGGGCGGGAAACACCACGTCGTGATCCCGCAATCCCTCCAGCCCGGCGACGGCGGCCACCCCGGGAATGTCCAGCGGGGTCGCCTGGTGGCCACCCCGCTCCAGACCCGCGACCACCGCCTGGCCCGTCAGCAGGGAAATGTCCCGCTCCGAGGAATCCCCGCCCATCAGAACCGCGATCTTCATGGCTTCTCCAGCAGGACCACCGCCTGCGCCGTCACGCACTCGCCCCGTCCCTCGGGACCCAGGCCCTCCCCCCGGGTCGCCTTGATGTTGATCCGACCGGTTTCGGTCTCCAGCGCCCCCGCGAGCCGGGCGGCCATCGCCGCCGCCCGCGGCGCGATCGCCGGCTGCTCGCAGACGACCGTCACGTCCAGGTTGACCACCCGGTAGCCCCGGCCGCGGATCGGCGCCCAGGCCCGGGCCAGAAGGTCGACGCTGTCGGCGCCCTCCCAGCGGGGATCGGTGTCGGGGAACAACCGGCCGATGTCCCCCCCGCCGACCGCGCCCAGGACCGCATCGGTCACCGCATGGCAGACGGCGTCGCCGTCGGAATGCCCGAGGGGTCCGACCGGGCAGCCGGGAAAGGCCACGCCTCCCAGGATGCAGGTCCTGCCGGGAACCAGCCGGTGCCTGTCCCAGCCCTGGCCGATCCGCAGGCTCATGGGAAGACCTCCGCTCCGGCGAGGGGAACCCCCGCGCGGTCCTTGTCCGAAACGACCACTTCCATCCCGTCCTGCAGGGGCCAGGCGATCCCCAGGTCCGGATCGTCGTAGCGGATCACCCGCTCGTGTTCGGGGGCGTAGTAGTCGGTGCACTTGTAGAAGAACTCCGCCACGTCGCTGAGCACGAGGAAACCGTGGGCGAATCCCGGCGGCACCCAGAACAGGCGGTGGTTCTCCCCGGAAAGCTCGACCCCCACCCACCGGCCGAAGGCGGGCGAACCGCGCCGGACGTCGACGGCCACGTCGAACACCCTGCCGGAAAGCACGCGCACCAGCTTGCCCTGCGGCCGCCGGATCTGGTAGTGGAGGCCGCGGAGCACCCCCCGGCGAGAGCTGCTCTGGTTGTCCTGCACGAACGGCCCCCCCGCCCCGTGGGCCGCGAATTCGTTCTCCCGGTACGTCTCCAGGAAGTAGCCGCGGCGGTCGCCGTGGACCACCGGTTCGAAGACGACGACCCCCGGCAGGGACGTGGGGATGACCTTCATGGCCGCCGGCCCTCGTCGAGCAGCTGGAGGAGATACCTGCCGTACCCGCTGTTCTGCAGCGGCCGGGCCAGGGCCTCCAGCCGCGCGCCGTCGATGAAGCCCATGCGCCAGGCGATCTCCTCGGGACAGGCGATCTTCAGGCTCTGGCGGTCCTCGATGACCCGGATGAACTGGCCGGCGTCCAGCAGGGACTGGTGGGTCCCGGTGTCCAGCCAGGCGGCGCCCCGGCCGAGGATCTCCACCGCCAGTTCGCCGCGCTCCAGGTAGGCCTTCATGACCTCCACGATCTCGAGCTCGCCGCGGGCGGAGGGCTTGATGCCGCGGGCGATGGCCGGCGCGTCGGCGTCGAAGAAGTAAAGGCCCGTGACGGCGAAGTTGGACCGCGGCTTCGCGGGCTTCTCCTCGATGCCGACGGCCTTGCCCTCGGAGTCCAGTTCCACGACGCCGTAGCGATGGGGGTCCTGGACCACGTAGGCGAAGATGGTCCCGCCGCCGGGCCTGGCCGCGACCCGCTGGAGGCGGCGGGACAAACCCTCGGCGTAGAAGATGTTGTCGCCCAGGATGAGGCAAACCGGACTCCCGTCCAGGAACTCCTCGCCCAGGATGAACGCCTGGGCCAGCCCGTCGGGGCTGGGTTGCACGACGTACCGGAGGTTCAGCCCCCAGCGGGAGCCGTCCTGCAGCAGGGCCCGGAAGGCCTCCTGGTCCTGGGGCGTCGTGATGATCAGGACGTCGCGGATCCCCGCCAGCATCAGGGTGGACAGCGGGTAGTAGATCATGGGCTTGTCGTAGACCGGCATCAGCTGCTTGCTCACCGTCAAGGTCAGCGGGTGCAGCCGGGAGCCGGTGCCGCCGGCCAGGATGATCCCCTTGTATCCAGGTTCGCCCAAGGCCTCTCCTCCACTCTTCGACAGGTACTGCGGGGCCGGGCGGGGTGTGCTACCTTCTGTCCCCGATCGCTGCGCCGTTCGCTCTGCCCCTTTTAACAGGAGATGGTCGTGGAATCAACTCCCACCTGCAACCACCCGGAACCCGTCCGGGTCGCGTTCTTCCACCCCCACCTGGATTCCGGCGGTGTGGAGAGGATCATCCAGAACCTCCTGATCCACCTGGACCGCGATCGGTTCCGGCCGTACCTGATCCTCAATTCCCGGAAGGGGACCCTGCTGGAGACGGTGCCCTCCGACGTGGAGATCCTCGACTTTCAGGGGCGCTCGGCCAAGTTCGCCGTGATCCTGCTGGCGCGGATCCTGAACCGCATCCGGCCCCAGGTCGTGTACAGCGGGACGAACGCCTCGAACCTCGCCCTGATGGCCGCCAGGCCCCTGCTGCGGTTCCCGGCCGCCTTGCTGATCAGCGAACACACGCCGGTGTCCATGTACCTGGAGGGCCGCAAGTGGCGGGCCTTCCGCCTGGCCCTGATGAAGCTGCTCTACCCCCGGGCCACCAAGGTGGCCGTCCCCCTGGAGGACGTGGGCCTCGAACTCCGTCGCGTGCTGCGGCGACCCGACCTGCCGCTGGCCGTGCTGGCCAACCCCGTCATCCCGCCGGGTTTCGACGACCTGCTGGCCGCCGATCCCGGATACGGCCTGCCCCCCGAAGGGACCCCCCTGCTGGTCAGCACCGGCCGGCTCAACTCCGAGAAGGGCTTCGACCTCGTGCTCCGGGCCCTCGCCCTGCTCGGGGATCTGCCGCACCCCCCCCATCTGGTCATCCAGGGATCGGGGCCGGAGGAACGGGAGCTGAAAGACCTGGCGGCAGGGCTGGGCCTCGACGGCCGGGTCACCTTCGCCGGCTACGTGGACAATCCCTATGCGGTGCTGAAGCGCGCGGCCGCGGTGGTCCAGGCGTCCCGGCGGGAAGGATTCGGCAACGTGCTGATCGAGGCCATGGCGGCGGGGGTGCCGGTGGTGGCCACCGACTGTCCGGTCGGCCCCCGCGTGATCCTGGACGGGGGCAGGGCGGGCGTCCTGGTGCCGCCCGGGGATCCCACGGCCCTGGCCGCCGGCATCCGCACGATCCTGACGGATGCGGACCTCGCCGCCCGCCTGCGGCGGGAAGGACCGGCCCTGCGGGAGCGTTACACCGTCAGCCGGACTGTTTCAGATTTCCAGGATGAATTCGCAGCACTGGGGCGGGCCTTGCGGTCGTCGAAGGCGACCACTGATGCGCGTACCAGCTCTCCAGGGCGATGACCCGCCACAGGAAGGGGCGCAGCTCGCGGTTTCCCGCCGCGATGTCCCGGTGCAGCTTGAGCAGGTGCTCGCGGCGCAGCCAGCCGTCCTCCACCAGGGTGAGGGAACCGAGAATGTCCTCGAGGAACCCGTGGAGCTCGGGCGCTTCCCAGAAGTTCCGGTTGGCCGACCGGGCCTGTTGCGAGACGGGCGAGGTCGAGACCAGTTCCAGGGAGCTGCTCATCTCGCTGGATAGCCAGAACGCCAGCTCGGCGATCTGGTCGGCGGGCAGACCGAAACAGAATTCCAGGAGATCGACGTCCAGGAACGGGAACCGGAATTCGACCCCGAGCTGGCGGCCGTTGCCGTCGATGAACTGGAGGTTTCGCGGCACGGGGTTCAGCAGGTAGCCCTCCGCCAGATGGCGGTGGGTGGATGAGGCGTAGTCGGCGTCGAATTCGCGCTCCCGGTCCACCGTCAGGCGGGCCAGGGTGCTGCTGATCCAGGGAAACCGGGTGCCGTGGATCACGTGGCGCCGGGTCTTGCCCGCCCGGCTGGACAGGCGGGACTTCAGGGCCCGGCCGACCGCACCGGCGGGACGGCGATCCCCGTCCCCGTCCTGACGCCCCAGATCCCGGAACAGGGATGCCACCTTCCCCGGCAGGTGGAAGTGACGGAACGTGAAGGCCCAGTTGTCCACGAATTCCCGCAGGCCCACGTTGCTCAGGCAGATGGACGAACCCTCGGGTGACGGGTCCCTCAGACGCAGCCAGGTCAACAGACCCGCCAGCTCGCCCACCGGCCCGGTCTGGAAGGTGCTCAGCTCCCTCAGGTTGTCCAGAAGGGAAGCGTAGGATTTCGGGTCCTTGCCCAGGCTCCAGCGGGGATCGACGACGGCGGTTCGCCCCTCCCGGCGGCGCAGGGCCGTGACCATGCCCGAGATGGGCGTGGGCTGTCCCGCCATCTCCGGACAGAGCTCGACGTCGTTCACCGGGCAATACCGGCGCTCGACCGCGGCCGAGAGCAGGGTCCGGAACTCCTCGCGGCGTTCCTCGACGTTCCGGGCCGGGGACATCCCCCTGCCGCCGGGCTGGAAGTAGCGGTGGAGAGAGACTTTCCCGTCCCTGCCCACCCGCAGGAGGTGCCCCGGCCTCACCTTGAAGACCCGCAGGAAGAAGGTCCGGTCGCTCACCGGTTCGACCATGCAGAGGAATCGGAACACCGAGACCGGGTCGGGTTCGGGGATGCGTCCCCCCAGGCTCAGCAGGCAGGCGCTGTCGGTCGCGATCCCGATCAACCCGCCGTGGTCGTAGTAGAACAGGGGACGGGTGCCCAGGGGATCCCTGCCGGCCAGAAAGACGTCCTCCACCGGATCGAAGAGCAGGAAGGAGTATTCCCCGGTCACCTGATGGACGAAATCGGCGCCCCAGCGGCGGTAGGCCTCAGCCAGCGCGCGCGCCGGGCAGCCCGCGGCGTCCTCGGGAGCATCGAGGCCCATTTTCCGGTAGAGGGGGTGGAGGTCGTAGACCGATCCGTAGCAGGCCGCAACGAGCCCATCGGCGGCCTTGAACAGATCCGCGGCAGGACGGGAGCGATGGGGATCCGACTCCTCGCCCACGGTTGCCATCAGCCCCTGGGGCAGGGCCTCCTCACGGTGAAAACCCCGATTCTCGGGGATGACCCGCTCCAGGACGGCGTCCAGCTGCTGGCGGGCGTCTCCCCGACCCGCAACGTCCAGGACTGCCATGATCGCCGACATGGTCCCTCCAGCGCAACGCGATGATCCTGCCCATGCTCAAGCGGCCGGGACGGGGACGGGGGAGGCTCAGTTCGCCCCCCGGCCCTTGAAGATGCAGAGGGGGGTGGTGAACAGGATCTTCAGGTCCAGGAACATCGACTGGTTCTTGATGTACTTGTAGTCCAGGGCGACCCGTTCATCGAAGTCGATTTCCTTGCGCCCGGAGATCTGCCACAGACCGGTGATTCCAGGCGGGACGAGCAGACGCAGCAGGTGCCAGTCCTTGTAGGTGGTCACGTCGAAGGACGTGGGCCGCGGGCCGACGATGCTCATGTGGCCCAGCAGCACGTTGAAGAGGTTGGGAATCTCGTCGATGCTGGTCCGCCTCAGGAACTTGCCCACCCGCAGGACCCGCGGGTCGTCCTCGAGCGAGAAGTCCGGCGAATCCGCGGCCTTCTCGTTCAGGTGCATGAGCGAGGCCTTGAGCTTCTCGGCATCCAGGACCATGGTGCGGAACTTCATGATCCGGAACCGCTGGCCCATCAGGCCGGTGCGGTACTGGCGAAAGATGACCGGCCCGGGGCTCTCGATGAAGATGGCCGCGGCGGCCAGCAGCATCAGGGGAGCCAGGATGGGCAGGGAGAGCAGCACGATCGCAATGTCGAGGGCCCGCTTGCCGCGGGACATGCACCAGGGAGTGGTCTCCTTGCCGGAGATGGTGTCGAAGCTGGTCACGGGGCTGAGGTACGGCAGAAAGACGCCGTCGTTGAAAGGCGAGGGAGCTCCAGGCTCCCGCCGCACCTTCCCGGCGATCCTCAGGCTTTCCGGCCCGCTGAACTGTTCCCTTGCTGCCAATTCCATGTTTGCTTGGGCCCTCCCTCAAGAAGCCGAACGTCTTGATCCCGGAACATGCATTATCGATTTGAATCTCAGTTTAATATGGTATCACAATCTTACGCCACCAGTCAAACTTTTTTGTTGACGATTTTTATCTAAATTAGGAATAATTCGCAATTTTGACTAAATACCATAATTTGCATAACAATAAGCTAATTATAGGTCTAAAAAATCAATATTTTAGGATAAAAAAATCAGGGCTGGGACTTCATCGGTTCTGCGCGGAACAGGAAAACACCCCTCCGGATGATCTCCATGGCGAAAATCAGCCCATACCAGGAATAGCTCCCCCACCCCACGTGCACCTGGGCCCGGAAATACAGCCGGTCCGCCCAGGGGCACGGAAGTCCCAGGACGTCCTTGCCGACGTGGACCCTGCTGAGAACCCTGCCGTCCTGGCCGGGACGGTTCTCCTCCCACCCCCCCGTGGTCGCCGTGAACCCCGCCTGGTGGGCCAGCTCCCGCGACCGGATGGTGGATCGGTTCTGCGGCCAGCAGAAGACCGAGATCTCCCGCCCCATGATCCGGCCCAGTTCCTCCCGCGCCCTGCGCAGGGTTCCCAGGGCCCGCGCGGAATATTCCTCCGGCGTCTCGACCCGGTCGCCGAGCCAGGCCTGCGAGGTGAGGGCCGGCCCGTTCCGCCGGACCGGCGAGCCCAGGGGCACCGCGACCGGCCGGTCCAGCCGGTGCCAGCCGCTCTTGTCGCCCGCCGTCGCCCCCCACTGGACCCAGGCCAGGTTGCGCCAGTTCTCCTCGGTGAGGGAGCCGATCACCTCCGGCCCCGTGAAAACCCGGGCGTGATCGGTCCCGTGGGACTGGATGTCGATCAGACCCGAATCCTGCATCGCCTTCAGCTCGTCGGCGTTCAGGTATCCCTCCCACTGCAAGGACTCGCGGCCGACTCGGCCGGCCTCCACGTCCTCGAGATGGGGGCGCAACCCCTCGCCCGGATCGATGAAGTCCACGGACACGAAGATCGTGGCGGGCATCCCGTGCTTCTTCAAGGCCGGATAGGCGGCCACCCAGTTGTCGAGATAGCCGTCGTCCAGGTGGAGGACAACGGCCCGGTCGGGGACCGGACGTCCCTCGAGACGGGCGGCGACCAGTTCGGTCGTGGGGATGACCCGCGCTCCGCAGCGGGCCAGGACCTCGAGGTGCCTGGCGAAGAGATCGCTGGAGACGGCGATGTTGGGGGCCCAGGGCAGCCAGGCGTCGCGGTCGGACACGCTGTGATAGGTGAGGACGGGCACGGCTCCGGGCCGGTGGAGGATCCGGTGCGCTCCCGCCATGACGGCCGCCGGCAGCAGCAGCCACCACCAGGATCCCCCGAGCACGATCAGCACCAGGGCCCCCAACCAGCCGCCAAGGACTGCGCCGGCGGCCAGGCCGAACCGGACCTTGCGGATTTTTCGCGGCTTCTTGGAGACGTGCGCCATGGAATCCAATCGGTCTTGATCCGGGTTCATCGGAACATCCTCATGACCAGCGTCTTGCCCTTGCCCCTGAAGACCTTGCCCCAGGGCAGGCGCCGCACGGACTCGAGCGGGAAAAGGGCCTGGTGGAGACCGAGCACCAACCTCTGGCGGAGGGTCAGGCCGCCGGTGACCCGTTCGTAACCGAATCCCGCCATGGAGGCGCCGGCTTCGTGTTCGATGAAGGCCACCTGGTCGGGCTTCAACTGCGTGCGCCACTTGTGCAGGGAGGCCGGGTTCAAGGGCTTCAGGACGTTCTGGCCCGTGTTGGAGGCGGGGTCGTCCGGATAGAGCCGGTACTCGGCCGCCCGGCTGCGGGTGATCATCTCGGGATGGAAGTCCTCGCCGACGAAGCGGCAGACGTCGCGCAGCAGGCCTTCCGCGTCGGTGACCAGCCGTTCATAGGGGGCGACGAAGATCCGGCCCCCGGCGGCGAGGGTCTGCAGGGCGACGGCGGAACGGCGCCAGCGCCGGGCGTGGGCGAAGGGGAACACGCTGGACCGCGACCAGTTCTTGGCCAGGATGCTCGAGGTCACCGCACGCGGATCCCGCAACATGAAGACGATCCGCGCCTCGGGAAACCAGTCGAGCAGGTTCTCCATGAAATCCGCATGCCGGGGCGTCTTCTCCCCCCAGCGCTCCTTGCGGTTCCGCTCCGCGTAGGCCTCGCAGACCGCCTGGAAGACGGCCTTCCAGCTGCGCTCGGGGGCGGCGTCGATCCGCGCCCTGACCGCCGCGGGTTCCAGGCCGAACGAGGGGAGGTCCTTGGCGGCCGAGTAATGGGACCAGAACAGCTCGAAGTCCCTGTCGACGGCCGGGTCGAGGTGCCCGTAGAGCAGGATCCAGCTGTTGAGGAAGTTGGTCTCCGGTGCGATGGCGATGCGCGGATGGCAGCAGAGCATCATCCGCATGAGGGTGGTGCCGGACCGCGGCAGACCGACGACGAAGATGGGCGACTGGTTGTCGGTGCTCATGACGATCCCCGGATCCGCCGGCTGTGAAGTGATCCCCCTGGTAGGCGACGCCCGGCAGTATAAGGGCAGCCCGGAAGGTTGGCATCCGGAATTCCGCCGGGATCATGGCAGCCCGGGAGGTTCGCGCTTATTCTGTCCCCCTTGAAATCCCATCCGCGGGGGCACTTGCAGCCGCCGTGACGGGTTTTTCCGGTTGCAATTCCTTACCGATGGGCCGTAAATACGGGCTGGCGCGGGGGAAATTTCCACAGACATGAAAAGGATCTGGTAGCGAAATGAAGCGGCTTTTGCTCATGCTGACACCTCTGGCGATCCTCCTGATGACCGGTTGCGCCGCGACCAACTACCACGGGGAAACCGTCAAGGGACTGGACCCCCTGATCCTGGATCCCGCCGGGATGGAAGCGGGCCGCTCCCCCTCGGCGGCCCCGGTCGATCTGCCTTCCCTGGCCGTGGATCAGGATCCGCCGGCCTACCGGATCGGGCCCAACGACATCCTGACGATCATGGTCTGGGGACGCCCCGACCTCGGGTCCCAGGTCCCGGCCAACAGCAACAACCGCCGCCAGGTGACCACCATCGACAGCAGGGGCGAGGCCCACCTGCCCTTCCTGCCCCCCCTCGAACTGGCGGGCCTCACCACGCAGGAAGCCGCCCTGCGCGTGGCCGACGCGTACTCCGACCTGATCTCCTCCCCCCAGGTGCACATCGAGATGGTCGAGTACCGGGCGGATCCCGTGCAGGTCCACGGCAACGTCACCAATCCCGTCACGGTCTTCCTGAGCGACAACGTCCGCACCGTGGCCGAGGCCCTGGCCCTGGCCGGCGGCCTGAACGCCGAGGCCGACGCCAGCCGGGTCGTCCTGACCCGCCGCGGCCGGGCCCACACCCTGGACATCTGGGAATCGGGCCACGGCCGGAGCCCCCACCTGGACATCCTGCTCGAGGCCAACGACCGCCTGTTCGTCCCCGAGGCGCGGGAAGACCTCTACTACGTGTTCGGCGACGTGACCAGCCAGGGCGCCTTCCCCCTGACCAGCAAGGGCACCACCTTCCTCGAGGCCCTCGGAAGGTCCGGAGGGATCAGCGTCGAATCGGCCTCGCGCAAGAACCTGCTGCTGTTCCGGCGCTCCGGCGCCGACTCCACCGTCTACGAGTTCAGCTACCACGACGCCCTCGAGCGCGGGGACTTCCCCCTGCGCCCGGGAGACCGGATCGAGGTCCAGCAGTCGTTCATGGCGAAGCTCGGGTACACCCTGCGCAACACGCTGCCGCTGCTGAGCATCATCTCCTCGGTGTGGATCGTCGACCGCATCATCAACGAGCCGTGACATGATCACCGCCCTGCCCGGCAGAATCGCACTCATCGGCGGAGCGCTCGTCATGGCCCTGGCCATCATGGTGCTCTCGCGGATGGGGTACGGCCCCGTCGCACCGTTGCTGCCCCTGTTCGTGGCCGGCGGCCTCGTGGTGTTCTTCTATCCCTTCCTCGGCCTGCTGTTCATCGCGTTCTTCGTCCAGCTCGACGCCCTGCTGCGGATGGTTCCGGTGAGCGATGAACTGTCCCCGGAGAAGCTGATCACCTTCGTCTCGGTCCTGGGCCTGATCGTGATCTCCTTCAGGGAACCCAAGAAACTGCGCTGGGGGCCGCACGAGCCGCTGATCAGCCTGGCGGTGATGTTCGGCCTGACCCTGCTGACGGCCCTCTTCTTCGTCAAGGACCTGGAGTTCGGCCTCTGGTCGGTGCGCCGGCTGGTCAGCCTGCTCGGCCTCCTCTACCTGACCGTGCGCGTGGTCAGGTCCATCGAGCACGTCAAGTGGATCGCCCTGGCCATCATCGTCTCGAGCCTGATCTCCTCGGTGCTGGTGATCGCCGACTACACCCTGGGGGTCACCCTGGTCGGCGGCTCGCATGCCGCCACCGTCTCCGCCTACGACGGCGTGTCCCGATCGGCCGGCGGTTCCGACTACAACCCGACCACCGCCGCCACCATGAACCTGGCCGGCACCACCCTGGCCCTGATCCTGTTCCTGCGCCAGCGCAAGTGGCGCATCCTGACCGGGCCCCTGGTCGTCCTGGGCAGCATCGCGATCATGCTGTCCCTGGCCCGCAGTTCCTCCCTGGTGTACATCCTGCTGGTGGTCTGGCTGTGGTGGAAGTTCAGGAGGCACCGCCTGATGCCCGCCGCGTTCGTGCTGGCGGTGATCCTCGGCGCCATGGCCCTGCCCCTGATCCCGAGCACCTACTACGACCGCATGCTGACCCTGGTGGAGGACTGGGAGAAGGACAAATCCATCACCGCCCGCATCAGCTACAACAAGATCGGACTGGAGCTGCTCGCCCAGCATCCGATCCTGGGCATCGGACCCGGCCAGTTCCAGTACTACTACGCCGATCCCGAATACCGGTTCGTGCCCTCGAACCGCCTGTTCATCGCGCGGCAGCTGCACAACATGTACCTGGAGGTCGCCACCGAGACCGGGCTGGTGGGGGGCGGCCTGTTCCTGGCCATGATCATCATGGGGGGGGTCGGCCTGCACCGGGTCCGCAAGTACGGCGCCACCGAGGAGATCAGGATCTACGGCGAGGCCTTCCACTATTCCTACGTGGGCTTCATGGCGGTGTCGGTCTTCATGCCCAACGAATACAACAAGTACGTGTGGCTGTTCATCGGCCTGGGCGTGGCCTTCGCGCGGGCGACCGTGACCAAGCGCGACGGCCGCATCGTCGCCGTCGGGACCGCCGGCGAAACCCCGTCCCCAACCCCGTGAGGATGGCGCCAGCATGATCGTCGACCTGCCAGGCCTCGGGCCGGCCAAGCTGCCTGACTTCTTCATCCTCGGGGCGGCGAAGGGGGGCACGAGTTCCCTGTTCCGCTACTTCGGGGAGCATCCCGGCATCTTCATCCCCGAGATCAAGGAACCCTGGTTCTTCAGCCGGGATCTGAGCGGCGACCCGGCCGCGGTCCAGCCCAACCTGGGCGGCGCGGTGGCGGACCTCGCGGGTTATTGCGGCCTGTTCGCGTCCTGTGGGGACGGGCAGATCACCGGCGAGGCCTCGCCGTCCTATCTCTACACGCACGAGAGGACCATCGCGAACCTGCGCGCCGTCTACCCGCCCGAGGCCCTGGCCCGCGTCAGGTTCTTCATCACCCTGCGCAACCCCGTGGACCGGGCCTGGTCGATGTACTGGACCTTCGCCAGGGTCCTCAAGGAGGACCTGGAGTTCGAGGAGGCGATCAAGCCCGAGGCCATCGCCGCCCGGCAGGCGTCCAACGACAAGCTCTTCTACGATTACCTCGGGGTGGGCCGCTACTGCGACCAGATCCGCGCCTACCAGGACGCCTTCGGCGCCGGCAGCATCAAGATCATCCTGTTCGACGACCTGACCCGGGACGCGGCGGCGGTCTGCAGGGAGTGCTTCGGGTTCCTGGGTGTTGACCCCGACTTCAGGCCGGACACCAGCAAGGTCTACAACGTCTCGGGACGCCCCAGGAATGCGGGCTTCATCCGCCTCCTGCTCTCGGACAACCCCGTCAAGTCGGCCTTCAAGGGCGTCGTCTCCCGGGACAGCAGGCGCAGGCTCAAGAACCTGATCGGGCGCAAGGCGCTGGAGAAGGTCCGGATGGAACCCGCCACGCGGCGGGACCTCGTCGCCTGCTACCGCGACGAGATCCTCCGGCTGCAGGAAATCCTCGGACGCGATCTGGGCCACTGGCTGGCCTGACCGCCCCCCATCCCGCACAGCGAAGGCGAGGACATGGACCGAACCGATCACAGCGCAGCGCAGGAGCCCGCCGGGCAGGACGACCGCCCCGCCGTCCTGGTCTTCCTGCACATCCCCAAGGCCGGCGGGACAACCCTGGGACACGTCATCAGCCGCCAGTACCCCCGGGAGGCCTACTGCGAGGTGACCTTCGACCGGCTGGACACCTTCGACCGCTTCTTCGCCCTGGGCGACCGGGAGCTGGAGAAGATCCGGTGCATCAAGGGGCACTTCCCCTTCGGCATCCACACCCGGGTGCCGGCCCGGCCGGTCTACGTGACCATGCTGCGGGATCCCGTGAAGCGGTTTATCTCGGAATACCGTTTCCTCAAGGAATTCCCGCGCGTGCGGCCCGACCTGCCGGTGCCCGACGCGGCCCTCGCCTCGTTCGGCGCCTACCTCGACCATTGCATCGCCGCCGGCGCCCTGAACTGGCAGGTGCGTCAGGCCGGCGGGTTTTTGCCGCTGGGCGAACTGACGGTTCCCCTGCCGGCCCTGCCCCCCGACGCGCTCGAGCAGGCCATCGCCAACCTGGACCGCCACTGCGTGGTCACCGGGGTGCTGCCGCGCTTCGACGAGTCGCTGGTCCTGATGAAGCGGAAGCTGGGCTGGGAAAAAAGCATCCATTACCTGCGCGAGAACGTGAACAAGGCGCCCCAGCCGGCGGGGGACATCTCCGAGGCGGACAGGCGGCGGCTGTTCGACCACGTCGAGCTGGACCGGAAGCTCTACGCCTACGCCGAGCAGAGGCTGGAGCGCGACCTGGCGGCCCAGGGTCCGGATTTCGCCGAGGAACTCGCCCGGTTCAAGCGCAAAAACGGCAGGTTGATCACCTTCCAGCGGAACTACCAGCGGTGGGTTCCCGGCCCGCTGCGGCGGGCCCTGCGCAAGCTTCGGTAACGCATACCCACGATCCCGGCGGGAACGCCCCGCCCGACCTTCGCCAAGGAGCACCAGCCAGCCATGTCCGCAACCCGATCAGCAGCCAACCCCTCCACCCGGTCCGCCGCCGGCGAGCATCCCACCGCCGTCTTCATCCACGTCCCCAAGACGGGCGGCTCGACCATCAACGGGATCATCAACCGCCAGTACCCCCGGAACGGGATCGTGGGCGTCGGCTTCAACCACCTGGCCAGCCAGGAGCGCTTCCTGGCCATGTCTCCCCGGGAGAAGGCCGAGGTCCGCTGCCTGCGGGGCCACGTCGCCTTCGGCATCCAGGACGCCCTGCCCGGCCCGTACTGCCTGATCACCCTGCTGCGCGACCCGGTGGCCCGGTTCCTGTCCGAGTACAAGCACCTGGCCGGCCGCGGCTCGCGCGTGGTCTCCTATCCTCCCGAAGCCCTGGCGTCCCTGGAGGCCCACCTCGAGTACCGGGTGGCCGGCAACTCCCTCAACCTGCAGACCGCCCAGATCAGCGGCTACCTCTCGGCCGACATCGTCGAGGGCAAGCGGCTGGACCCCCTGCCGGACGACGCCCTCGCCCGGGCCCTGGCCAACCTCGAGGCCTTCGACATCCCCGGCGTGCTCGACCGTTTCGACGAGTGTCTGCTGCTGATGAAGAGGAGGCTGGGCTGGCGCAAGCCCGTCGTCTCGATCCGCAAGAACATGGCGGTCAAGGGGGCCCGGAAGTTCACGCCGTCGGCGCAGCTGCGCGAGGAGATCGCCCGGCAGGCGGCCCCGGACCTGACCCTGTACCGGCGGGCGCTGGAACTGATCGATCAGCGCATCGCCGCCGAAGGCGATGACTTCGCCGGCGAGCTGGCGCGCCTGCGGCGCGCCAACCATCTGCTGTTCCGCACCCAGAAGGTCTACGAGGCGGTGCTGCCCAAGAACCTGCGCCGGGCGGGCCGCAAGCTGCTCGGGCGCTGATTCCGGCCGCGAGGCCGGGTTACGTCCCCCCTTCCTGGGACGCGACGTCGGCGTCGGAATCGGCCCAGGTGAAGAACCAGTCGGCGATCCCGGCCACGGATCCGCCTCCCCCCGCCTTCCCCGCCACCACGTGGCGGCCCGTCTTGGTGAAGTAGAAGCCGTGCCGGCGCAGGCGGCTGATGTGGTCCAGCTGCCTTTCCCCCATGGCGAACGTCACCAGTTCGACCCCCCTGCCGCGGAAGTCGCGCATGGCCTGCTGGACCAGCGCGTCCAGCGCCGCCAGGTCGTCGCGTTCGATGAGGTAATCCACCATCAGGCCGCGACGGCTGCCGTTCTTGACGAACTCGCGGGTCACCAGGTAGCCGACCAGACCGCCGCCGCGCCGCGCCTCGTACCGGGTGTACGTGCGCGTGGGACAGCGGTCGAAACGCCAGCCGAGGAAGGTCGCGTCCCGGACCATGATGCCGCCGTACCCGGCGCCGGCACGCTCCCAGAGCGCGTCGAACTCCGGAGTGAACTCCGCGATCTCCCCGACCGTGACGTCCGAGGCCGTGCGGGGCTGGACGAATGCGCCCTGGACGCCGGCCAGCAGCTTGTTGGCGAGCCCTCCCGCGCCGGCGAGCAGGGGATTGTATCCCTCGGACTTCAGCAGCGAGCCCAGCCTCAGGAAGGCCTTGAGGTTCACGAACCGGCCGAGATCGAGGACCCCTTCGGCCGAGGACGCCAGCTTGAACATGGCCTCGTTGGGCGTCCCCAGCTTCAGGACGGAGGTGGACGCCTCGACGTGCTGGAAGAACCCCACGGATGCCTTGCGGTGCTCCGGATGCACCTGGGAGTCGCAGCTCCAGATGCCCGGCCTCTCCTCGCCCCCGACCCGGAAGCGGGTCCAGATGGCCCCGTTCATCCCGACGGCGCGGCCCTCGTGATCCAGGACGTCGATCAGGACGCCGGCATCCGGCGTCAAGGGATTCTCCAGGTACTTCCAGTCGAAGACTGCCTGCATGTTCCGGCCGACCTCGGCCCCGAAAACCGTACCGAACAGGGCCACTAGGTCGCCCTTGTCCTCCGGCGCGAACCGGCGGTACCGGTAGGGGGTGCCGCGTCCGGGCGCCCCTGCCGTCCTGTGCGGGGGCTGGGCGGCGACGGGCGTCTCGGCCGCAGTCTCGCCGGGTTGCCGGGAGCCGAGCTCGCCGGCCAGGGCCCGCGCCAGGGCCCGCGGCGTGGAATGCTGGTAGACCATGCCCGAGGAGAAGCGCGCATCGTCGAGGCGCCGTCCCAGACGGTTGATGAGATCCAGGGTCATCAGGGAATCGAGTCCGAGATCGAAGAAGGACAGATCGTCCTCGATCAGGTCCGGATCGATCTTGAGCACCAGGGCCGCCTCGCTGCGGATGATGCCCGCCAGCAGGTCGACCCGCTCCGACTCGTCGGCGGCGAGCAGACCGGCCATGCCTCCCCCTGCGACCGCGGGGGCGCCGGCGGCGGAGGCGGGTCCGACTTCCTTCAGCAGAGGCAGGCGGCCCAGAGCTTCGACCAGGGGCTTGAACACGTCCCAGTCCACGTCGAAGCAGGCCATGGGGCCTGAACCGGCGGTCGCGACCGACTCCAGGACGTCCAGGGCGACCCGGGGCCGCAGGGCCCGGAATCCCAGCTGCTTGAGCTGGGCCGAGCCGGCCGGATCGGCGGCCATGCCGCCTCCGCCCAGGGGACCGAACTGGACGGCGGCCCCGGCCAGACCATCGCGCCGCCTCCGCTCCATCAGGGCGTCGAGGAAGCTGTTGGCCGCCGAATAGTCCGCCTGGTTGGGTGCGCCCCAGACGGCCGCCACCGAGGACAGGCACACGAACAGGTCGAGCTTCAAGTTGCGGGACCTGACCTCGCGATCGAGCAGCCAGGCGCCCTTGACCTTGGGAGCCATGACCGCGGAGAACCCGTCGGGCCGCAGGGCGATGAACTCTCCCAGCCGGCTCACCCCGGCGGCGTGGATGATGCCGCGCAACGGCGGCAGCCCGGCCTCGGCGATTTCCCCGAACAGGGCCGTCACCTGGGCGGGTTCGGCCACGTCGCAGGCGATCGTCCGCACGGTGCAGCCCAGGGCCTCGATCTTCGCGATCCGGGCTCCGGCCTCGGGACCGGGTTCGCTGCGCCCGGTCAGGACCAGGGTCCCCGCCCCGCGCTCGGCCAGACGGCGGGCGGCGCGCAGGCCGACCGCGCCGAGTCCGCCGGTGATCAGGTAGGTCCCCTGCGGATCGGGTTCGATCCGTCCGGACGGCTCCTCCGCCACGGGCACCAGGCGCGCGACCCAGCGACGGCCGCCCCGGATGGCCACCTGGTCCTCGCCGTCGGACGCCCCGAGGGTCTCGATCAGCAGGGAGGCCAGGGCCCCCGAATCCTCGGCCTGCGGGCCGGTGGCCGGCAGGTCCGCCAGTCCCCCGCGGATGTCCGGATGGTCAAGGGCGATGGACTTGCCCAGCCCCCACAAGGGCGCGTGCTCGGGGTGGATGCGGTCCCCCGTCCCGACGCCCAGGGCGCCGCGGGTGACCACCCACAACGGCGCCTGGATCCCCACCTCGATGAGGCTCTGGGCCACGGTCAAGGCGCTGAGGACGCCCTGTTCCTGGACCTTCTGCAACGCGCCGAGGTCGCTCGGTGAACCGGCGTCGACCGCCCACATGTGGACGACCCCTCCCAGGGGGTGGTCGGGATCGGCCCCGGCCGCCAGCACCGACCCGAGCAGTGTCTCGTCGAGGCCCGATGGTCCCGGCCAGGCCAGGCTGACCACCCGGGCGCCGGCCTTCTCCAGGGCGGCGGCCAGGGCGCCCGTGACGCCCGTCTTGCCTCCCAGGACCACCCAGGTCCTGCCCTGGAAGCGGCCCCGGTCGATCTCCGGGGGGCCGGCGGCATCCCACCGGATCCGGTAGAGGAAGCGCCCGGCCGCGGAATCGCCGGCGGGAGCCTTCGGCGCCGTCTCGACCCAGTACCGCTGCCGCTGGAAGGGGTAGGTCGGCAGGTCCAGGCCCCGGGCGGAAGCGCTGCGGTCCCCCAGCAGCGCGGTGAAGTCCAGGGGCAGGCCGTGGGCGAAGAGCCGGGCCGCCGCCTGGCGGATCTCCCGGTTCCCGGGATGCTCGCGGCGCAGGGAGGCCGCCCAGACCGGACCCGCTCCCCCGCCGGCCGCCTGCGGCCAGCATTGCTGGCCCATGGTGGACAGCACCGGGTGGGGCCCGAGTTCGAGGATCGCCTGGCATTCCAGCCCGGCAAGGGCGGCGATGCTGCCGGCGAAATCCACCGGCCGGCGGATGTGGTCGGCCCAGTAGTCCGCCGTGAAGATGTGGCCCCGGTCCAGGACGGCCCCGCCGACGTTGCTGATCAGCCTGAGCCCGAGGGGCCGGTAGGAGATGGCGCCGGCGAAGGCGCGGAACGGTTCGAGCGCCGGCTCCATCAGATCGCTGTGGAAGGCGTGGGAAGTCTTCAGGACGGTGCAGCGGAAGCCTTCGGCCGACAGCCTGGCGACGGCGGCCTGGACCGCGTCCTCGGGTCCACTCAGGACCGTTTCCAGTCCGTTGTAGGCGGCGACGAACAGCTCGGAATCGGCGGCGGTTTCCCGCTCCACCCGTTCGCGGTCGGCCAGGATCGAGGCCATCTGCCCGCCGGAGGGCAGGGCCTGCATGAGGCGGCTGCGTTCGGCGATCAGGGCCATGCCGTCCTCGAGACCGAACGCCCCGGCCGTGCAGGCGGCGCTGAATTCGCCCACGCTGTGGCCCATGACCACGGCGGGCTCCACGCCCCAGCTGCGCCACAGGGCCGCCAGGGACACCTCGAGGGCGAACAGGGCGGGCTGGGTGTAGCCGGTCTGCCGGAGGATCTCGGGATCGTCGCCGAACATGACCTCCAGAAGCCCCAGAGCAAGCCCCGGATCGCGGATGCGGTCGAACACGGCGGCGCAGCGGTCCAGGGTCTCCCGGAAGACCGGTTCCTGCTCGTAGAGATCCCGGCCCATGCCCGGGTACTGGGACCCCTGGCCCGTGAAGAGGAAGGCGATGCGGGGCCTGCGACCCATGAGGAGGGACTTCCCGGTGACCAGACCGTCCGCCGGTTCACCGGCCGCCAGGGCCGAAAGCTGGCCGGCGAGGTCATCACGGTCGGCCCAGACCAGGCCGGCCCGGTGTTCGAAGTGCGAGCGCCGGGTGGCCGCCGCGAAGCCGAGATCGGCGGGATCGAGGGCCGTCTCGCCATCGAGGAGGTCGCGGTAGGCCGCAGCCTGGGCCGCAAGGGCGGCTTCGGTGCGGGCCGACAGGGGCAGCAGGCCGGGAGACGGGGTCGCCCCCGGCAAGGCTGCGGCCGGGGATTCGGCGGGGGGCGCCTCGGCCACCACCAGGTGGGCGTTGGTGCCGCTGACGCCGAAGGAACTGATGCCGGCGATGCGCGGACGCTCCCCGCGGAGCCAGGGCCGCTCCTCGGTCAGGATCTGCACCGGCAGTTCGTTCCACCGGACGTGGGGGTTCGGATTCAGGACGTGCAAGTGCCGGGGCAGGGTCTGGTGATGCAGGGCCAGCACGACCTTGATGAGGGAGGCGATGCCGGAGGCCGACTCGAGGTGGCCGATGTTGGTCTTGACCGAACCCAGCAGCAGCGGGTGATCGGCCGGGCGCCCGGCGCCCAGGGCCGCGGCGGCCGCCTGGACCTCGATGGGATCGCCCAGGCTCGTGCCCGTGCCGTGGGCCTCGAGGTAATCCACCTCGGCCGGGGCGATGCGGGCGCGGTCCAGGGCTGCGCGGATGACCCGCTCCTGGGCCGGGCCGTTGGGAACGGTCAAGCCGCTGCTGCGCCCGTCCTGGTTGACGGCCGCCCCCCGGATGACCGCCAGCACGCGGTCGCCGTCGCGGCGGGCATCGGCGAGGCGCTTGAGGACCACCATGCCGCAGCCCTCGCCGCGGGCGTAACCGTCGGCCCGGGCGTCGAAGGTCTTGCAGCGGCCGTCCGGGGCGAGCATCCGCGCCCGGCTGGTGGCGACCATCCCGGCCGGATCGATGATCAGGTTGACGCCGCCGGCCAGGGCCAGCTCGGCTTCCCCGCGCTGCAGGCTGCCGATGGCCTGGTGCACGGCCACCAGGGACGAACTGCACGCGGTGTCCAGGGCCATGGCCGGACCCTCGAGCCCCAGCAGGTAGCTGATGCGGCCGGCCGCGGCGTTGGGAGCGTTGCCGGTGACGAAGTAGGAATCGGGCCCCTCCGGCCCGGCCTTGATCAGGGAGGCGTAGTCGGGCGAGGTGATCCCCACGAAGACGCCCGTCCGCGAACCGGCCAGGCTCTGGGGCACGATTCCCGCGTCCTCCAGGGCGATCCAGGTCTGCTCCGCGAGCAGGCGGTGCTGAGGATCCATGGACGCCGCCTCGCGGGGCGAGATGCCGAAGAAACGGGCGTCGAACTGGTCGATGTCCTCGATGAACCCGCCCCAGCGGGTGTACATGGACCCGGGAGCGTCCGGATCGGGGTCGTAGTACTCGTCGACGTCCCAGCGGTCGGCGGGGATCTCGGCGATGGCGTCGACGCCTTCGTCGAGCAGCTTCCAGAAGGCCCGGGCGTCGGGCGCGCCGGGGAACCGGCAGCTCAAACCGATGACCGCGACCGGCTCGTCGTCCGTCAGCGTGGCCGGGGCGGATCCGGCGGCGACGGGGGCTTCCTCGAGCTTCAGGACTTCCCCGAGGATGTGGGCGCCCACCGCCGCGATGTGGGGCCGGTCCATGACCAGGGTGGCCGGGAGCCTGCAGCCGAGAGCCTTCTCCAGGCGGTTGCGGAACTCCACCGCCATGAGCGAATCCATGCCCAGGTCGAAGAATCCGGTCTCGGGGCCGATGTCCCCCGCGGACTGGTGCAGCACCTCCGCCGCGATGGCGGTGATGGCCTCGATCAGGATCTCTTCCCGGTCCTGGGCCGCGGCCGCAGCCAGGCGCTTGGCCAGAGCCGAGGCATCCGCCGCATCCGGCGTGGCGGGACCTCCGGCCTCGCCCGGGCCATCCAGCGGCATCAGAGACAGCAGGGGCTGGGGTCGCCGGCTCTCGGCCAGGGCGCGGAAGACCGGCCAGTTCACCCGGGCCACGACCGCCGACTCGCCGGCGGCCGCCAGGATCTCCAGGGCGTCCAGGCCCAGCCTGGGCGACACCAGACGCAGGCCGCGGCTCTCCAGCCAGGCCCCGGCCTCGGCGGATGCGGCCATGCCCTCGCCGGCCACCGGGCCGAAGTCGATGGCGGTGGCGGCCAGCCCGTCGGCGCGCCGCCGGGCGACCAGGGAATCGAGGAAGGCATTGGCCGCGGCGTAGTGGCCCTGGCCGTGCCCCCCCCAGACCGCCGCGATGGACGAGGTGCAGACGAACAGGGACAGCTCGATCCCCCGACTGCGGGTCAGGTGGTCCAGCAACCAGGCCCCGTGGACCTTGGCTGCCAGGACCGAGCGCAGGGCGGATCCGTCGATGTCGCCCAGGGGCCGGACGTCGGACACCCCGGCCGCGTGGACGACCCCCACCAGGGGCGGCGCCCCGTCGGCCGCGACGGCGTCCAGCAAGCCGGACACGCCGTCCTCGGTGCCCACGTCCGCCCGGATGATCCGCACCGAGCAGCCGGATTCCTCGAGCTTCGCCACGGCTGCCGCCGCGGCTTCCCCGGGTCCGCTGCGACCTGTCAGGACCAGGTGCCTGGCGCCGCGTTCGGTCAGGCGGCGGGCGGTCTGCAGGCCGAGAGCCCCGAGGCCGCCGGTGATGAGATAGGTCCCGGCCGGGTCGACGGCGAAGGCGCCGGCGGACGCCGGCGGTTCCAGGGACTCGAGCCTGGCGACGTGGCGCACGTCCCCGCGATAGGCGATCAGGTCCTCATGGTCGCCCGCGGCCACCGCGGCGAGGATCCGGCGGGCGTCGGCCCCCGCCTCGCCGGCGGGATCCAGGTCGATCAGTCCGCCCCACAGTTCGGGGTGTTCGGATCCGACGACCTTGCCCAGTCCCCAGAGGGGAGCCTGGGCCGGCAGGATGCGGTCCCCCTGGGCGACGGTCTGCGTGCCCCGGGTGACGATCCAGAGCCGGGCCGGCGATCCGGCGCCCATCATGGCCTGGACGACCGCCAGGGCCGATTCCACGCCGGCGCGCCCGGCGTCCTGCAGCCCCTCGAAGGATTCGGCGCCGGGAAGGTCGACTCCGCCCAGGTGGAGGATCAGGCCCGGTGAATCGGCGGGCGCAGCGGCGAGCCAGGCCTTGATCGCGGCCAGGGCCCCGTCGCGCTCCGGGTGATCCGGCATCCCCAGGGGGTAGGCTGCCGCCTCGCCGGCGCACCCGGCTGCCCTCAGGGCCTCCAGGACACCGTCCTGGAGAGCACCCTCTCCGCCCAGCACCAGGCAGCGCCGCGGGACGGCCGCAGCCGCCGCAGGGTCAACCGGTCGCCAGACCGTCCGGTACAGGGCCCCGCCCAGCCGGTCCCGGCTGCCGCGCCGGTCCTCGGGGATCTCCACCCAGTGGCGCTTGCGGTTGAAGGGGTAGGGCGGCAGAGCCGTGCGGCGGCGGTGATGCAGGGCTTCGCCCTCCATCCGGAAGAAATCGGGATGGACCCCGCCGGTGAAAAGGTGCCCGGCGGCCTTGAGGACCTGCCGGTCTGCGGGCTGGTCCCGGCGCAGCGAGGCCACCCAGACCGGGGACTCGGTCGCCGATCCGTCCTGCTTCCGCGGCGGCCAGCCCTGCTGGCCCATGGTCACCAGGACCGGGTGGGGACCCACCTCGAGGACCGCCCCGACCCCGCGCTCGGCCAGGGCCGCGATGCTGCGGGTGAACTGGACGGGGTGGCGGATGTGATCGGCCCAGTAACCCGGTGCGATGGTTCCCCCCTTCTCCACGATCTCCCCGGTGAGGTTGCTGACCAGGGGGATCAGAAGGGGCGAGGTCGCCACGGTGGCGGCGAATCCCGCGAACGGCTCGAGGATGGGATCCATCAGGCGGCTGTGGAAGGCGTGCGAGGTCTTCAGGACGGTGCAGCGGACGCCTCCGGCCCGCAGCTTCTCGCAGAGGGCGTCCACCAGGGGCGCCGGACCGCTGGCCACCGTTTCGGGGCCGTTGAAGGCGGCGACGTCCAGGCCGTCGAACCCGGCGACGGCGTTTGCGACCTCCTCGGGAGTCCCCTGGATCGAGGCCATGGCGCCCCCGGCAGGCAGGCCGCCCATCAGGCGGGCCCGTTCGGCGATCAGGCGCATTCCCTCCTCGGGGGTGAAGGCCCCGGCCACGCAGGCGGCCGACACCTCTCCCACGCTGTGGCCCAGCACCACGTCGGGCTTGATCCCCCAGCTTTCCCACAGGGCGGCCAGGGCCACCTCCAGGGCGTACAGGGCGGGCTGGGTGTAACCGGTCTGCTTGAGCAGTTCGGGATCATCCCCGAACATCACCGCGAGCAAGGGTCGGGGCCTGGTCTCGCCCCGCAGTCCGTCGAAGACCTTGGCGACGCGGTCGAGGGTCAGGCGGAAGGCCTCGTGGGCGTCGTACAGGGCCTTGCCCATGCCCAGGTACTGGGATCCCTGGCCGGTGAAGACGAAGGCGACCTCGGGCTGCAGGTCCGGGGACACGGGCGATCCGGTGACCACCCGGGGATGGTTCTTGCCTTCGGTCAGGGCCTGCAGACCGTCGAGCAGCTCCTCCGTCGAGCCGAAAGCCACCGCCGCCCGGTGATCGAACCGGTTGCCCCCGGTGTTGGCGGTGTGGACGAGGTCGCGCAGCCGGGCCGGATCCAGGCCGGCGATCGTGTCCCTGTAGGCTGAGGCCACCCGGGGCAGGTCCTCGCCGGTCCGGGCCCCGAAGGTGAGCAGGCCCGCCGATCCGGCGGCTCCCGCGGCGTCCCCGTTGCCGTGGGCCACCGGGGGTTGCTCCACCACGACGTGGGCGTTGGTGCCGCTGAAGCCGAAGGAGCTGACCCCCGCCAGGCGGGAGCCCTCTCCGGCGTCCCATTCCACCGGCTCGGCGGCCACCTTGACCGCCAGGTCCGACCAGGGGACGTAACGGTTCGGGGTCCGGAAGTGCAGGGTGCGCGGGATGCGCCCATGCTTGACCGAGAGCAGGGCCTTGATCAGACCGGCCACGCCGGCGGCGGCTTCCAGGTGCCCGATGTTGGTCTTGACCGAGCCGATCCACAGGGGCGCGCCGGGCTTGCGTCCGGACGCCAGGGCGGCCGCGGCCGCCTGGATCTCGATGGGATCGCCCAGGGTGGTGCCCGTCCCGTGGGCCTCGAGATAGCCGACGGCCTCGGGAGCGACACCGGCGTCCTTCAGGGCCGAGGCGATGACCTCCTGCTGTCTGGGTCCGTTGGGGACCGTCAGTCCCGAGCTGTCGCCGTCCTGGTTGACCGCGCTGCCGCGGATGATGCCGTGGATGCGGTCGCGGTCCCGCAGGGCGTCGTTCAGACGCTTGAGGACGACCATGCCGCAACCCTCGCCGCGCACGTAGCCGTCGGCCGCGTCGTCGAAGGTCTTGCAGCGGCCGTCGGGCGAGAGCATGCGGGCCTTCGAGAAGCTGATGTGCAGGCCCGGGGTCAGGATGGCGTTGACCCCGCCGGCAACCGCCAGGTCGCTCTCGCCCCGCTTGAGGCTCTCGCAGGCCTCGTGCAGGGCCACCAGCGAGGAGCTGCAGGCCGTGTCGATGGCCAGGGCCGGGCCCTTGAATCCGAAGAAGAAGGACAGGCGTCCGGCGGCCGCGCTGCCGGCCGAACCGGTGGCCTGGTAGGCGTCGATCTTGGACTCGCCCATCCAGCGGACCATCTCGAAGTAGTCGTGGGTGCTCAACCCCACGAAGACTCCCGTGCGGCTGCCGCGCAGGCTGTCGGCGGCCAGGCCCGCGTCCTCGAGGGCCTGCCAGGTCTGCTCCAGCAGCAGGCGCTGCTGGGGATCGAGGCTGGCGGCCTCCCGCGGACTGATCCCGAAGAAACCCGCGTCGAAGCGGTCGATGTCCTCGATGAAGCCGCCGAACCGGGAGGACATCCTGCCGGGGGAGTCGGGGTCGGGATCGTAGTAGTCGTCGATGTCCCAGCGGTCGGGCGGCACCTGGCCGATGGCGTCCTTGCCCTGGTCCAGCAGGTTCCAGAACTCCCCGGCGTCCCGGGCCCCGGGGAAGCGGCAGCTCAATCCCACCACGGCGATGGGGGACCGCACCGACTCCACGCCGGCGGGACCCGCCGTCGCGGCGGACGCAGCCTCCCGGTACACGAATCCCTCGAGGAAGTCCGCCAGCTCGGCGATGTTGGGCCGGTCGAACAGGAGGGTGGCCGGCAGGTTCACGTCCGGGCCCAGCTCGGCCTGCAGCCGCTTGGCCAGGCGCACGGCCATCATGGAATCCACGCCCATGGAGGCGAAGCCCAGGCTCGGGGCGGGCTTCTCGGGCAGACCCAGGATCTTCGCGACGGTCTCCTGGAGGAACTTGACCAGGAACCGCTTGCGTTCCCGGGCCGAGCCCTCGCTCAGCCTGGACTGCAGGCCGCCGGCCGCCGGTCCGTCCTCGACGAGGTGCGTCTCCGCCTTCCACTCGCCCATCAGGCCCAGTTCGCCGGCCAGGTACATGCGCTTGCAGATCTGGCGGGCGATCTTGCCGCTGGAGGTCTTGGGGACCTGGTAGGGACTGACCAGGCCGATGGTCTGCACCGCCACGTCGAATTCCTCGGAGATGGCCGACCGGATGGCCTGGAAGACCTCGTCCTGGTCCAGGTCCTTCCGATGCATGCGGTTGATCTCGGCCATGACCGCCAGGGTCTCGTGACCGTCGATTTCCAGGGCCAGGGCGGCGCAGCTGTTGGGCTGCAGGGCCGGATGGCTCTGGGTCGTGACGTACTCCACGTCCTGGGGATAGACGTTCCGCCCGCTGATGATGATCAGGTCCTTCAACCGGCCGGTGACGTAGATCTCGTCCTTGTGCAGGAAGCCCAGGTCGCCCGTGCGCAGGAACGGTCCCTCGCCGGTGCCTGCGATCCGGGCGCCGAAGGTCTCCTCGGTCTCCTCGGGGCGCTTCCAGTAGCCCCGGGCCACGCTGGGGCCCTTGACCCAGACCTCGCCGATGACCTCGGGAGGGCAGGCCTCCAGGGTGGCCGGATCCACGATCCGGACCTCCTGGTCCCGGCTGATGAATCCGGAACTCGCCAGCTCCACGGACGCCTCCCCCAGATCGGCGGTCAGCACCAGCCGGTTCTGCTCGAGGTCCTTCCTGCTGGCGAACACCGTGCGGAACGGCTTCAGGAAGCCCGAGGATGACACGCACAGGGTGGTCTCGGCCATGCCGTAACAGGGGGACAGGGTGCCCGGCTGCAGGCCGCTGCTCCTGAACTTCTCCACGAACTCGTAGAGGGTGGCGGCCCGGATGGGCTCGGCCCCGTTCCAGGCCACCCTCCAGTTGCTCAGATCCAGTTCTGCGCACTCCTCGGGGGTGACCATCTCCACGCAGAGGTCGAAGGCGAAGTTGGGCGCGGGCGAGGACTCCACCCCGTACTTGCCGATGGCCTGGAGCCAGCGCACAGGCTTCTGCAGGAAGGCCGCAGGGGCCATGACGATGCAATCGCCGCCGGTGATGATGGGAATGGCGACCCCCGACACCAGTCCCATGTCGTGGAAGAAGGGGATCCACACGCCCATGGTGGTGCGGATGGACATGTCGCCGTGGAAGGCGATGGACTGGACGTTGTGCAGCAGGTTGCCGTGGGTGACCATGACGCCCTTGGGCGCCTTGGTCGAACCGGATGTGTACTGGAGCAGGGCGACGCTGTCGTGGTCGAGCCCGGGATCACGCCAGGCGCCCGTGTCGCTCTCCAGGGTGTCGGTCACGGTGACGGCCAGACCGCTGGCTTCCATCTGAGCCTGGGTGGCCTCCTGCGCCGCGGCGTTGGTGAACACGGCCGCCGCCATGGCGTCCTGGACGATGGCGTCGATGCGGGTGTCGGCCCGCTTGGACCGGGGAGGATAGGCCGGCACGGCGATGGCCCCGCCGAACTGGCACCCGTAGAAGGCCCGGATGAAGTCGAGTCCCGGCGGGTACATGAGGAGGATCGGCTTGCCCGCCAGACCATTCTGCTGGATCCAGGCCCCGATGGTGCGCGCGTTCTCGTACAGGGAGGCGAAGGTCAAGGAGTCCGCCTCGTCCTTGCCGTCGGCAAGGTAGAGGTGGCAGACCCGGTCCCCCTGGGTCTCCATGCGGTACCGCAGGGCTTCGATCAGGTTCGACCAGCGTTGCGGGTAATCCCGGAAATCCTCCAGGCCGGGCCTGGGTCCGTTCAGTCCATGGCTCATGACGGATGCAACTCCCCTTGGTCACAGGATCCGATTTGTGGATCCCTTCCGACCCCTTCCAAAAAAAAACCGGGAAACGCCAGGCCGAACCTGCCGCTTCCCGGTGGTTCTCCCCCTAGGCGGACACGAGCACGAACTCGACCCTGCCTGCCGGCGATTGTGCGGCAGATTCCAGGAATCCCTCGAGCCTGCTGTGGGTCAGGGCTCCGGCGGCGACGGCGCACACGAAGACGTCGTCGGCCCCCGATCCGGCCTGCAGGCGGTCCCAGGGCGTCAGGTCATCCCTCACGGCCAGGTAGACGGCCCCCGGCCTGTCCGGGACCGCCCCCGCATTGGCGAAGGTGACCCGCCCCTCGAGTCCGCAACAGGGCCGGGGCAGCGGTTGCCCCGCGGGCAGGATGCAGACCACCTGCCGCCCCTCCTTGCCGAAGGCCGAAGCCATGGTCACCGCGCAGTCCGCACCGGTCCCCTCGGCGCCGAAGGCGACCACGTCCACCGGTGCGGCGGGCGAGGTCCCCTGCCTTCCCAGCCGGTGCATCAGGTCGGGGATGCAGCCTTCCAGGAAGTCCTTCTTCTTGAAGAACCGCCAGGGTTTCCCCTTCGCCTGCATGACGGCGTGGGGACCCAGGAAGCCCAGGGCCTTGCGTCCGGCGATGGTGTGCAGATCCGAGAAGGTCTGGACCTTGTCCGTGGTGGTGTCGATGGCCACCAGCCAGAAGACCGCGATGAAGATGCCCCCGATGAAGGCCAGCACGGTGTAGACCAGGATCTCGGGCGAACTGGGATACAGCGGCACCTCGGCCGGGCTGATCTCCCTGACCTGCGACAGCGACGAATAGGTCGCCAGGTAGACCTGCATCTGCTTCAGGTGGAGATCCCGCAGGGCTGCCTCGGCATTCTCCCGCTGCTTGGTCAGGCGCAGCAGGGGTTCCTCCTTCTCGGCCAGGCTCTCCAGTTCGCCGGTCAACCCCTCGATGTTGGCGCGGTAGGCGGCGATGCTGGTCTCCAGGACCTCGCGCTGCACCGATTCGAGGGCGAGGTCCTGATCCATCTGGTTGAGAACCTGCTGCAGCTTGACGGTTCCGGCCTGCCCCTCGTAGGCGTCGAGCTTGGCATCGAGGACGGCAAGATTCACCGCGGCGGCGGAAAGCGCCGCCTGTTCGGCGTCCAGGGAGGTCTGGATGAACTCCCGCTGCTCCTGGATGGAGAGCAATCCCAGTTCCTTGCTGAGGGCGATCTCCTGGGCGATCAGGTCGTCCAGCTCCTCCTGCTTCCTGAGGATCTCCTGATCGAAGAAGCCCTGGAGCTGGGCGCCGGCCACCGAGAACTGCTCGCTGATCCGATCCTGATAGGATTCGGCGAGATAGGTCGCCGCCTTGGCGGCCAGCTTGGCGTCGGGCAGGGTCACCGAGATCTGCATGACGAACGAACCCTCGATCATCTCGATCTCGACGCCCTTGCGAAGCAGGACCAGGTTGGCCTCGTAGGTGGTCAGGGGCACGAACTTGCCCGAATTCAAGGTGTTGAAGGTCCAGTAATAGGCCAGCTTGAGGCTCTTGATCCCGTTGATGACCGCAGCCCTCAGGCCGGTGGGCTTGGGCATGGCCTCCATCTCCGCGGCGAGCTTCTGGAGCGTCATCTCCGCGACCGGCTTGCTGATCAGGTATTCCACCTGGGTCTGGGCCATGAAGGCGGTGGGGTTGTACTGGCTCGCTCCCATCCAGCTGCTGGTGAAGGCCAGCTCGGGGTCGGTGGGGAGCATGGCCACGCTGGCGGTGCTGGTGTACTTGGGCATGATGAACAGCAGCAGCAGGCTCAGCGCCAAGGTCGCCAGGGTGGTGGTCAGGACGATCCTGATGGCGAGTTTCCGGTGGTGGACCAGCAACTGGAGGTAATGCTTGATGATCAAAGTCGTTCCTTCTGGTGGAAGAACTTCCCGTTCGAGTGGTCAGGGACTCCGCCTGACGAACCGATTTGATAATGCATCATTGAAAAAGGAGTCCCAGCAGTCTAGATGAACCGGCGGGCATAGTAACACCAAAATTATTGAATGGAAAGCCCTTCGCTGGTAGTTGGCACCGTCCGGAGTCCCTCCTGAGTTCCTGCGGGTTTCCAACCGGCCAGAGTTCGGGTATCTTGGATCGGTCCATCATGGGCCCCACGTTTCGTGCAGCCCTGGTCCGGCTGGACCCTCCCCTGACCAGCCTCCCCGGCCCTGCCCTGCAGGCGGCCTGATCCCGATCGATCCGCAGGCACCCGCCGCGCCGGGTTCCGGATCGACCCACAGGAGTTCCAGTCATGAGATCAGCAAATCCCCTTACATCATCCCCGATCCGGTGTGGGACCCTCACCCGCATCGGCCTGCCCCTCCTCCTGCTGGCCGCTCTCCTGCTCCTGGGCGCCTGCCGTTCCGGCGCCCCGCGGCAACAGCCCCCTGCGCCCCGCACCGAGACCCCGCCGGTCCCGGATCCCCCGGCGGAGGATCCCCAGGCCGGCGATGATCAGGCCGGATCGCCGCCGGCGGACGATTCCGGGGTCACCCCTCCCCGGAACGACGCGCCTCGCCCCAGGGTGGGCCAGGGCTGCGGCAAGGGCATCCAGGTCACCGTCGCCGAGACCGGAGGGGTCGATCGGCCCCACGGGCTGGTCGAAGGCGGGGTGCCTCTGCCCCGGGGCCTGATCCGCGATTCCGGCGGGGTGGCCGTCTGCAGCGAGGGCGAGCCCATTCCCGTGCGCACGGAGCCCCTGGCCTACTGGCCCGACGGTTCGCTCAGCTGGATCAAGCTCGCCTTCGAGTTGCCCCTGAAAGCCGGACAGGAGAGGGAGCTGACCCTGGCCCCCGGCTCGAGTCCTTCGCCGGGGGGGGCGGATCCCGACGCCCCGCCCATGCAGCTGGTCCTGACCACCGCCACCGGCACTGTCCGCTTCGACGTGGCCGACGGCCTGGAGAAGGAGGCCGGCGACCATTTCTTCGAGGCCGACGTCGAGGTCCTTTCTTCCCGCAGGATCCGCGTGCGCACCCACCTCGCCCAGATGCGCGGCGACGCGTTCTGGAAGGACCTCTCGCTGAGGATCACGCTCCCGGGCGAGGCGTCGTCCGGCAAGAGCGCCGGCGCCATCGCCAAGGGCGGCTGGACGGCGGCCGTCCGCCTGGCCGAAGAGCGCGGACCGGTGACCGCCTCGGCCGACGGCCAGGGCATCATCCTGAGCCTCTATCCCGGGTCGAAGCTGGAACCCTATCCCGCCGACCAGGGCTTCCACGTCAGCCACGAGATCATCCTCGAACGGGACGTCGATCCGGACGACCTGGCCCGCCGCATCGCCGCTCCCCCGCGCATGTCCCTGCCTCCTGATTACGTGCGGGACACCCGGGCTGCAGGCATCGTCTGTTCCTCCGACCAGCTGGCCGGATCCTTCGACCGGTCGTTGAAGGCGTCCCTGGATCTCATCCGCGGCGAGATGAGGAAACCCGGCAACCGCGGCATGACCCGTTACGGCGACCTCCTCGCGGACGAGGGCACCGCCTACATGGGATTCTACAACCACGAGTACGATCCCGACTCGGCCCTCTTCCAGTACTACCTCCACAGCGGGGATACGGAAGCCCTCGAGGACGCCTACGACATGGCCCGGCAGTTCGCCGACAACTGCGTGGGGATGCATGGCGGGGTCTACCAGCACCGCTCGACCAGCTACGCCGTCATCGGGACCGTGGGCCGGTCCGCGGCCGAGGCGCTGCGGTCGCAGTGGAGGCGGCAGCCGAACCGTCCCGCCGGGGACCAGGAGATGCTCGCGGGGATCCAGACCATGTACAACAGCAAGCGCGATCCCAAGCAGAGGGTCGGCACGCTGTTCTCCAAGCAGCTGAAGCGGATGGATGCCGAGGGCATCAGCGACCCCGCCGACCGCGAACGTCAGGCCGCCGCCGTCGGGGGTTACACCCTGGCCGCCTTCGCCATGGAGGAGTTCAAGCAGGGGGACAAGGGCATCGTCCAGCGGGTCTCCAGGGCGGACCCGGGAATCATCGAGCGCAACCGACGGAAGCAGCAGCCCTCGCCCCGGGACCTGGCGATCCTGTACCGGGCGTCGGCCGGCCTGGTCCCCCTGGACGGTGAGATCCCCCGGGACGTCGACGAGATCTTCCGGCCCTTCTTCCAGCGCTACGGCGGCAGCTGGCAGGACTTCCCCCGCTTCCACTTCTACGACATCCCCGACCTGGACGAATCGCACCATGGATCGCACACGCTGGTCGAGATGCTCGTCTGGGGACACCTGATGACCGGCGACCGCCACCTCGAGCGCATGGCCCTGCGCGTGGCCCGGGACTTCGCCGCGAAGGGCGGGCTGGCCGACCGCGCCACCGAACGGGTCGCCGAGATGAGCGCCTCGGGGGGGATGGTCCACATCCGCACCGGGGGCTGGACCCTGATCAACCTGCTGGCCCTGCTGACGCTGACGGAACACAGCGAGCCCGAACTGCACGAGGCGCTGACGGCCAGGACCCAGAAGCTGGTGCAGGTCCTGGTCCAGGTGGATCCCGCCAGGTACGAGGGCGTCATCCACGCCGGGGTGGTGACCGAGGCCCTGGGCAGGTTCCACTTCGCCTACGCCGCCACCTCCCCCGAACTGGCGGCGAAGGCCCTGGAGCGGGTCGTCCAGGTGACCACCTACTACGTCGACGAGCAATGGTCCGCGCAGGAGGGCCGCTTCAACTACCGGCTCGACGAGGAGGACCGCACCCTGGACTCGGGGTCCTATCTGCTGCTGTTCGGCCTGGCCTACGCCTCGTCGGCGTCGGACGACCCGGCGGTGAAGGCGAGGATGTCCCCCGTCATCGAATCGTTGACGGCCTCGGCCGGCGACCCGGCCAAGACCTTCAAGGCCTTCGGCATGAAGTACCGCAGTTGCTATCGGGCCCTGGGAGCCCTGCAGGGCCTGGACATCGGGTCCAGGCGTTGAGAGAAACGCTCGTACTGTGTTATCCTGAACTCGTATCATCGGCCCGGCCGGCGCCACCGGCCGGGCCGATCCCGGATCGCCGCGGCGGGCTGGTTGGGTCGGTTCCTGTTCCGAAAAGGTGACGCAGTGAAGACATCCGTTCCTTCGATGGCCCTGCAAGCCGCAACGCTGGCGCTGGCGGGCCTGCTGACCGCCGCCGCAGCCCCCTCCGCCCACGCGGACGCCTCCAGACCCGGCCCCTGGGGGCTGGGCCTGGAGGCCGGAATCGTCAAGCTGCAGGAAGGGGACTGGGACTACAGCGGGCCCGGCCCGTTCGCCGGACTGATCCTTTCCCGCGAACTGCATCCCAACTGGACGGTCCTGGCCCGGGTACGCGCCGGCCGGGCCCAGGTGGGGGTGGACGAGCCCTTCGGCGAGGCCGGCTGGTCTTCGGAAAGCGCCTTCCCCCTGTACACCGCGACCACCCAGACCCTCTGCCAGGTCCGCTACCGGTTCGACGACTCGCGCCGGTACTCGCCCTTCTTCGGCCTGGGTTTCGGGGTCCGGTCCTGGAAGGTGATCCGCACCGACGGTTCCGAACCGGGCTGGCTTCCCGGGGACGACCCGATCGACGGCTTCGATCTGGAGGGGAACGAGGTCCCTCTCGAGGGCAAGGACTTCCTGTGGGAGGTCGCCTTCGGCGTCGAGGCGGCCCTCGGGGGAAACCTGGGGATCTCGGCGGAGGCCTTCTACCAGGTCGGCCAGGCCAACGACCGGGATTCCAGCGGGCTCAGCTCCGTCTGGGGCCCCGCCCACGTGGACGCCAACCGGGCGGCCGGCGGCGGCCTGATCGGTTTGACCTGGCGGTTCGGCGCCCACGACCGGGACGGCGACGGCGTCCCCGACGACCGGGACTCCTGTCCAGACACGCCCGAGGACCGGGACGGCTTCAACGACACCGACGGCTGCCCCGACCCGGACAACGACCAGGACGGGATTCCCGACGCGCGCGATCTCTGTCCGAATCTGGCGGAGGATTTCGACGGCTTCGAGGACGAGGACGGCTGCCCCGAGGTGGACAACGACGGGGACGGGGTCCTGGACGGCCGGGACCGCTGCCCGGACACCCCGCCCGGAACCCTGGTGGACAAGCACGGGTGCCCGCTCGATTCCGGCAGGCCCGATTGAACGACGGGGCCCCGCTGCGCGCAGGGCCCCGAGATCCTGTCTGCAATCCGGTCGGCCCGATCAGCCGCCGATCCCCGCCTTGGCCAGGGCCTTCCTCAGCTGGGCCTCCGACTGGGCGCCCACCATGTGGGCCCGGATGACCCCCTGCTCGTCGATGACGAATCCCGCGGGGATGCTCGAGGCCTTGTAGAGGCCGTGGGCGTCCTCCGCCTCGACCCGCACCACCTGGAAGGTGTAGCCGTACTTGCTGATGAATCCCTCGATGGTGGGCTTGTCCTCGCTGCTGGCCGCCAGGAAGACGACCTCGCCCGAGGGACCGAGTTCCTCGTGCAGGGTCTGGATGTGGGGCATCTCGATCTTGCAGGGACCGCACCAGGTGGCCCAGAAGTCCAGGAAGACCACCTTGCCCTTCAGCTCGCTCAGCTTCAAGGGGGCGCCGTCGAGGGTCTTGAAGGTGATCTCGGGGGCCGTCTGTCCGGTCATGGCTTCGGGGTTGGTCAACCGGTCGAGGTGGTCGACGATCCGCACCCCGGCGGCGGGCGTGAAGGCGAAGAGGCTCTCGTCCACCGGCTCGTCGAGGGAGTACTCGACCAGCTCGAAGGTCAGCTTCTGCTCCATCATCATGCCGCCCCGGTTGCCGAACAGGGTGAACTCCGACTTGACGACCAGGTGGGACTGCGGATCATACCAGTACTCCTTGGGACCCTCGCCCTCGGCTTCGTTGCCGGCGGTGCGGAAGACCTGGCAGGGGATCTCCCGGTCCCCGAGGACGTAGGTCTCCTCGTCGTTCCCGGCTTCGACCTCCAGGTCGTCCGGCAGCATGAACTGGTCGAGCCCGCCGTAGAAGTTGAAGATCCGGTCGGGATCCAGCTCGAAGTCCCGGCCCGTGAAACGCTTCCGGTTCAGGGGCACCGGATCGGCCAGGTAGCAGGTCTGCATCTGGCCGAGGTTGAACCAGGAATGCTCGGGACCCACGCCCAGGCTCATGTTGAACATGCTGCCGACCTGGCTGCTGACCAGTCGGTCCGGCATCACCGCGGCCCCCGTCAACTCGGCCTCCATCTGCATCCCGCCGGTCTGGCCCTTGACGTTGGTCTCCATGGTCATCTTCCCCTTCAGGGAATACGACCGGAGCTGGTCGGCCCAGGCGCGGCTGGCCGCCACGGCCTGGTCGTAGCGGGCGTTGGCCGCGGCCTGGCCGGCGCCGGCGACCAGCAACAGGGTGAGAACGGTGGAGCAGGCGATCAGGCGCTTGGTCGTCATGCGGTTCTTCCTTTGCAGGTTCATTGGACCGGCCCGGACGGGAGCGCCCTAGGCCATCCTGGTTAAACACGGGTGCTGCGGTCCCGGTTCCCGCCGGCTAACCGGCGGTCACCCCACCAGCAGGTGGTGGTGCTTCTTCTTGCCGACCTGAAGAGCGATTCGGCCGTCCCGGACGTCCGCTGCGGTCAGCGTGCGCAGCTCGTCCTCGACCACCTCGCCGTTGACCCTGACGGCCTGCTGGCGCACCATGCGCCGCGCCTCGCCCTTGCTCTGGAACAGGCCGCAATCGACCATGGCGTCGAGCAGGGCCAGCCCTTCACCGGCGAGGTCGGCGGCGGGCCGTTCGCTGGACGGCACCGTGCTCGCGTCGGCGGCGCCGCCGAACAGGGCGGCGGCGGCCCTTTCCGCGGCTTCGGTCGCCTCGGCCCCGTGCAGCAGGGTCGTGACCGCCCTGGCCAGTTCCCGCTTGGCCTCGCGGACGTCGGCGCCCTCCAGCCTTTCCAGCTCCTCGATCCTCTCGCGCGGCATGAGCGTGTACAGCCGCAGGAAGCGGCTGACGTCGCGGTCGTCCACGTTGATCCAGTACTGGTAGAAGTCGTAGACCGGCGTGCGCTCGGCCGACAGCCAGACCGCCCCCGAGGCCGACTTCCCCATCTTGGTGCCCGCGGCCGTCATCATCAGCGGGAAGGTCAGGCCGTAGACCTCGTCGCGGGTGACCCGGCGGGTCAGATCGATGCCCGAGCAGATGTTGCCCCACTGGTCGCTGCCGCCCATCTGGAGGCGGCAGCCGTGGTCGCGGTTGAGCACCATGAAGTCGTACGCCTGCAGGATCATGTAGTTGAACTCGATGAAGGACAGGCCGTGCTCCATGCGGGTCTTGACCGAATCCCGGGCCAGCATCTGGTTCACGCTGAAGTGGCTGCCGAAGTCCCGCAGGAAGGCGAGGTAGCCGTAGTCCTTCATCCAGTCGGCGTTGTTGAGCATCAGCCCGTCGCGCGGGCCGTCGCCGAACCGGATGTAGTGGGCGAGCTGGGCCTTGATCCCCGCCAGGTTCTCCTCGATCTGTTCCAGGGTGAGCATCCGGCGCAGCTCGGTGCGGCCGGTGGGATCGCCCACCATGGCCGTGGCGCCGCCCACGATGGCGATGGGCCGGTGCCCGTGCCGCTGCAGGTGCACCAGACCCATGATGGGCAGCAGGCTGCCGATGTGCAGGCTGTCGGCGGTGGGATCGAACCCGATGTAGCCGGTGACCGTGTCCTCGTCCAGCAGCCCCGCCAGCGCGTCCTCGTCCGTGCACTGCTCGAAGAAGCCGCGCCACTTCAGCTCATCCAGCAGGGTCGGGAATCCGGTGTCGTTGCTCATGCCTTCTTCCATCCGGTGAGCTCCGCGTACCTGCGGAGCATGACGTCCATGCGGTCGGAGCCCAGAAAACTGGTCAATTCATCGGCCAGACACCAGGCCACGAGCCCTTCGGCCACGATGCCGGCGGCCGGGACCACGCAGGTGTCGGACCGCACCCAGGCGGCCCGGCCGGCCTTGCCCGTGCGCAGATCCACGCTGGCCAGGCGCTTGCGCTGGCTGCTGATGGGCTTGACGAAGCCCCGCACGACCACCGGTTCGCCGTTGGTCACCCCGCCCTCCAGCCCCCCGGCCCGGTTGGTCGGCCGCAGCACCTTGCCCTTCCCGGCGGGCAGGATCTCGTCGTGGGCCGCCTGGCCGTCCAGCCCGGCCACTTCCAGGCCCTCCCCGATGGAGACGGCCTTCACCGCGGGGATGCCCATGATCCCGGCGGCCAGGCGCGCGTCCAGGCGGCGGTCCGGATGGGCGTAGGTGCCCAGGCCCGCGGGCGCGCCGAAGGCCACGACCTCGAACTCCCCGCCCAGGGTCACCCCGTCGGCCATGGCCCGATCGACCGCGGCCACCATCTCCTTCTCGGCCGCGGGGTCCAGGCAGCGCAGGGGACGGCCCGACCGGATCCGCCTGAGCCGGGCGGCGGTGGGTCCGCTCGCCTGGGCCTCGATCCCCCCCACCGATCTCACGTGGGACAGCACCGTGATGCCGAACCTGGCCAGCAGCGCCTTGGCGCAGGCGCCCATGGCGGTCACCGCGGCGGTGCTGCGGGCGCTGGCGCGTTCGGCCACCGGGGCGCAGTCGTCGTACCCGTAGCGGATCACTCCGGGCAGGTCGGCATGCCCCGGCCTGGGAACCTGCCAGCGCTGGGCGGGCTTGCCCTTGCGCAGCTCGTGGTCCCTGTTGGCGATGGAAAACGCGATGGGCGAACCGAGAGTCTTGCCCTTCCAGAATCCCGCCAGGAACGTCACCGTGTCCTTCTCGATGGAGGTCATCCGCAGGCCGCGGCCGTAGCCCTGCTGGCGCAGGGCCAGCTCGGCATCGACGAAGTCCTGCTTGATGGCCAGCCCCGCGGGAAACCCCTCGAGGATGCCCACCAGGGCCGGGCCGTGGCTTTCGCCGGCCAAGAGATAACGCAGCATGTCGGCTCCCGGGTCAGCGGACGGCGAGCAGGCCGTCCAGGACGGCAAAGAATTCCGGATAGGATATGCCCACGCAGGCCCGATCGTCCAGGGCGAGGCTGCCCTCGGTCACCAGGGCGGCGACGGCCATGGCCATGGCGATGCGGTGGTCGGCGGCGGTTTCCAGCACCAGGGGCCGGTCCGCCGGACCTCCGCGCAGGGGGGTCGGACCGGTGATGCGCAGGCCGTCCGGCAGTTCCTCCACCTTCGCGCCGAGGGCTTGCAGGTTGCGGGCCATCATCGCCAGGCGGTCCGATTCCTTGACGCGCAGTTCCTCCGCCCCCGAGATGACCGACTCCCCCGGCGCCTGGGTCGCCAGGATCGCCAGCACCGGGATCTCGTCAACCAGGGTGGGGACTTCCCCGGTCGTGATGGCGAAGGGACGCAGGGGCCCCGCAGTCACCGTGACGTCGGCGATCATCTCGCCCTCGCGCGGCCCGCGCGCACGATCAAGGTCGACGGTCGCCCCCATGCGGCGCAGCACCTTGAGTGCGCCGATGCGGCCCTCGTTCAGGGCGTGGTCGGTGACCGTCAGGCGCGAGCCGGGAATCATGGCCGCAGCCGTAAGGAAGAACGCGGCCGAGGACGGATCGCCCGGCACCGCGATGGAATAGGTCCCGGGGCGGCGGCCGCCGGCCACCCTCAGCCCGTCGGCGCCCACCGCCTCGCAGGGCAGGCCCATGACCGCCAGCAGGCGCTCGGTGTGGTCCCGGGACGATTCGCCCCCGTGCACCTCGGTGATGCCGTCCGCGAACAGACCTGCCAGAAGCAACGCCGACTTGACCTGGGCCGAGGGCACGGGCAGGTCGTGGCGGGCGCCCTTCAGCGAGGCGCCCATGATCCTCACCGGGAGGCGATCCGGCTCGCCGAGGCAGTCGATCCGGGCCCCCATCGCCCGCAGCGGATCGATCACGCGCGCCATGGGACGGGCGCTCAGGGAGGCGTCGCCCTCCAGGATCACGGCAGGCCCCCCGGGGGACAGCCAGCCGGCCAGAATTCCCATGAGCAGCCTCGCGGTGGTGCCGCTGTTGCCGCAATCGAGTCGGAGATCGGGACCAGGCGGGAACGGGCCATCCGGCGGTATGACCGTCAGGATTCCGTCCGCAAATCCGGTCCTGCAGCCGAGGGCCGCCACGGCCTCCAGGCTGCTGCGGGTGTCGGCCGCGTCCAGCCAGCCGGTGGCGGTGCAGGGGCCCGTGGCGAACAGCCCGAATAGGGCGGCCCGATGGGAGACGGACTTGTCGCCGGGAACCCGGAGGGATCCGGCGAGGGGTCCGGCGGCGGCTTTGAGCAACGGGGGCAAGGCGGCTCCTCGGCGGAGGATGCGGAGGTTGTCGGTTCACCTTTTCCTGCGACGCCCCACAATGTACTTTACCCCTCGCCACATGGGTACCCCGAATGGGAAGGTCATGCAGTCCTCCAGCAGCGCATCCAGCCCCAGGCCCGGCCGGTTCCGGATCCCGGACCTGCTTCGCGTCCACCACGGCCGCGAGATCATGGCCCTGGCCACGCCGACCATCGTGACCATGCTGTCCCAGACCCTGATGTGGACCGTCGACACGGCCATGCTCGGCAGGGTCAGCAGCGTGGCCCTGGGCGCGGCCGGGCTGGGCGGCATGCTGACCTGGGCGTCCTACTCCCTGTTCAACAACCTCAGCCGCATCACCGGGACCTTCGTCTCCCAGGCGCACGGACGCGGCGACGCCGGCGAGGTCTCCCGGTACACCTGGCAGGGCCTCTACATCGCGGTCGCCTCGGGCCTGGTCCTGCAGGCGCTGGGCTACTACAGCTACCTGATCCTGCCCTGGACCCGCAACCCCGCCGACGTGCAGGACCTCACCTACGTCTACATCAAGTGGCGCAGCATGAGCGCGGTCTTCACCCAGGTGAGCTTCGCCCTGATGGGGTTCTTCCTCGGCCGCCGGGACGTCCGCGCGCCAATGATCGCGGGGATCGCGGCCAACGCCGTGAACGTCGTGCTCGACGTCTGGCTGATCTTCGGCTGGTCGGGAGTGTCCCTGGGCGGGCGGACCTGGCTGGCCGCCCCCGCCATGGGCATCGAGGGGGCCGCCATCGGCACCAGCGTCTCGGCCGCCCTGAACGCGGTGATCCTGGCCGGATGGGCCCTTGCGCCCTGGCTGCGGGACAGATACGCCCTGCACCGCGCGCGGCGGCCCGACCTGCCCGCCATCCGGAACATGGTGCGGGTGGGGCTGCCGTCCGCCTGGGAGGGGTTCCTGGACATGAGCGGCTTCGTGATGTTCACCGTATTCGTCGGGACCGCCGGGGCCGTCCCTCTGGCCGCCAGCCAGATCACGATCCAGCTGCTCTCGTTCAGCTTCATGCCGCTGTGGGGACTGACCACCGCGGCCGGCGTGCTGACCGGCAACTGGATCGGCGCGGGCAAACCGGACACCGCGGCCCATTACGGGCGCCAGACCTACAAGCTGGGCCTCTACTACTCGCTGATCCTTGCGGCCGTGGTGGTGGCGCTGAGGCACCACATCTTCCGGGTTTTCACCGACGATCCCGAGGTCCTGGCCCTGGGGGCGGGGCTGTCCCTGGTGGCGGCCTTCTTCCAGTACTTCGACGGGGTGCGGATGCTCAGCAGCGGCATCCTCTCCGGCGCCGGGGACACCCGCTACACCATGCTGATCACCCTGGTCTTCATGTGGGGGCTGTTCATCCCCCTGACCTGGTTCCTGGTAGTGGACCGGGGAGGCGACGTCCAGGTCGCCTGGCTGGGCGCCTCGCTGGCCTACGCCCTGCAGGGCTGGTTCATGTGGCGGCGGTTCGTCTCGGGCAGGTGGAAGTCCATCGAGATCTTCCGGTGAGCGCACCGAAAACCGTGAATTGAGGCTGCAAATTCCGAAGATTTATTTGATCAAAACCATTCGCCGGCCCACAGTTTTTCCTCCGGCCATGATCCTGGCGAAATAGACCCCGCTGCCGACCGGCTGGTCGCGATCATCCCGCCCGCACGGCGTTACCTGAGGAGCACTCCTCTGGTCGTCCACCCCCGGCCATCCCCCTCCAGCCGGAAAAAGTACGTCCCGCTGGCCGCCTGACCCCCCGCCTGGTCCCGGCCGTCCCACCGGACCTCGTGGCGCCCCTGGGGGAAAGTCTGGCGGTCCAGAAGGGTCCGGACCAGCCGACCCTTCACGTCGAACACCAGCAGGCTGACGGTCTCCGGTGCAGGAAGGTCGAAAGCCACCGTCGTGGTGGGGTTGAACGGGTTGGGAACCGCGTCGTGAAGCACGGGGGCCAGGAAACTCTCAGGAGGCGAGGGCCGCTCCTCGCTTTCGTCCTCCCAGCCGGTCACCGGCCAGCGCAGGT
>JBFXKG010000008.1:0-202377 GCA_050174015.1 Candidatus Krumholzibacteriia bacterium | reverse complement strand
CGCGGCCAGCTGGTCGGTGGGAATGCGGGCGAACAGCTCCACGTTCTGGAGCAGCAGGACTTTCTCGTCGGTCGACAGCATCTCGCCCCCCAGCGGGATCAGGTAACAGCGGGCCGCCGGATTGTCCGGCGCGCCCCCGGCCGCGATGGCGCAGGCCGCCAGCCACGGGTCGCAGCTGGCTCCGATGAAATCCAGGGCTTCGGCTTCCGTCCGGACGCTCACGTCCAGATCGACTTCGCCGGCGACGCCCGCCGCCAGCCACGCCTCGGTCACGGGCTGTTCGTCCAGCAGGGACCGCACCAGCTCCCGGTGGGACCCGGTCAACAGGTTGTCCAGGAACTCCCGGGAGTTGGCCCGCAGGATGCGCCGGCCGCTCATCAGTCCGTGGTAGGCGTTCAGCAGGTCCTTCGCGGGATAGAGAAGGCCCAGCAGGCGGAACACGCTCTCCAGCCGCAGCTGCTGCGTCTCCCCGATGGCGCGGACCAGCAGGGCGGCCCCCGCGCCTTCCCCGGGCAGCAGGGCCGACAACCTGGCAAGCTGCAGGTACCGGGCCGCCTCGATGGCCACCTCCCGGGTGACGATCTTCCCGTCGAAGAACAGACCCTGGTACCGCGCCCGCAGCTTGCCCAGGGCCTTCAGAACCTCGTATCTCAGCTCGGGCTCGTGGGTCGCCAGGTGTCCCAGGAGCAGGTCCACGCCCGCTTGCAGGGGCACGGCGGCCAGGGCCCGCGGGATCTCCGCCCGGGACCGGGCCGGCACGCCGGGGTCGCGGAAGTACGCCTCCATCCTGACGATGACCGCGGGATGGCTGCGGGCCAGCTCCGCCAGGGCCGAACGGGCGTGGGTCCGCCGCTGGGGATGGCCCAGCTGCTCCAGCAGCCAGGGCACCCGGGCCAGGTCGTGGCGGCGCCCGCAGCCGCGGATCGTGGCCTCCACCACCGGGGACTCGGCGTCGGCGAGGAGGGTATCGAAGACACCGTCGTCGCAGGCGGCCGGCCGCCAGGAGAATCCCCCCAGAACCCGGCGTCCTTCCGGCCCCCACGGCGAGGCGTCGGCGAGGATCGCCCCGACCAGGGACCGGGTGATCAGCGGATCGTACGCCCTTCCCCCGGGCACCCGGTCGATGAAGGCCAGGGCGGCGTTCCGGCACAAGGGTTCTCCTCCCAGCATCCCGGCGACCCTGGCGGTGAAGGCCTCGCGGCCTCCTCCGCTCCCGGCGGCCAGCGCCAGGAACTCGACGGCTCCCTCCCGGACCTCGAGGCTTCCGTCCCGCATCAGCGGCTCCACCAGGGCGGCGTCCGCCTCGACGGCGTTGGGCGCCAGCAGGGCGACGGCGCGCCGCCGGACATCCGCATGGGGATGGGACAGCAAGGGTCTGAGGGCCTCCGCCAACCGCGACGAGACCGCCCCGTCCAGCATCTCCTGGGCGTACAGGACCTCCCGGTGGTTCGGGCTGCCGAGGGCGCCGATCAGCACGCCCAGGGTCCCGGTGTCGTCCAGGCGGACCCGCAGGTTCCCCAGATCGATCTGGCGGCGGCTGACCGCCTCCCTGAAGGAATTCAGGTACTCACGGCGGATGAAGAGCCCCACCGTGAACCAGGCGGCGATCAGGCCGACGGTGACCCAGGCGACGGTCCTCAACCCGAAGCCCATGATAGTGGTCAGCATCAGAAGCAGACCGCCGGCCAGGCCGCGGGCCCAGCGGTCCACGAACATGTCCATGAAGACCTTGGTCCGCTTCTTCAGGGCGAGAGGGATGGGCAGGAACAGGAGTTCGCGGCTGGTCTTGTCGAGACTGTATTTGAGGGTGATGTCCGAGCCCCGCAGGATCATGGCGGCGCCCAGGCCCGGCAGCACGGCCATGGCGAGGGCGCCTCCCGCCAGGACCGCCGGCAGGATCAGGACCATCCCCGCCGCTCCGAACCAGCGCAGCAGGCGGGAGGCCAGCAGGATCTGCACCGCGAAGCTGAGCAGGCTCATCCGGCCGTAGAACCGGCCCAGGAAGGCCGTCAGCTCCTCCCCCGAGGTGAAGGCCTGGACGCTGACCGACTTGAAGATGTAATCGACGAACGAGGCGGTCATCACCGTCAGGGCGATGATGCCGACCGTCAGGGTCAGATGCCGCGAACGCAGGATGGCGCGGACGATGCTCCCTTTGCCCGAACCGACCGCATCCCCGCCGCCGGGGCCGGATGCCGGCTCCAGGATCCCCCCTCCCTGCCCCCAGGCGGCGCGGGCCGCGAATCCGGCCGCCGCCAGCACCCCCGCGCTGACCAGCAGGAGGTCGCGGGTTCCCAGGCTCCAGGCGTCGATCAGGAAGCTGGTCACCTCCCCGCCCGTGAAGGCGCCGGCGATGCCCCCGATGCTCAGGATGGGGAAGATCCGCTTGGCCTCGCCGGCGTCGTACATGCCGTTGGCCAGGAGCCAGAACTGGCTCGTCGTCAGGCCGCCGGCCACTCCCACCCAGACGTAGAGCAGGAAGTAGACCCAGTGGTGGGGCAGCTGCACCAGCCACCACAGAGCGACGAGGGACAGGCAGAGGAACGTGGTGGTCAGCAGCAGGAGCCGGTCCATCCGCCGCCTCATCCCCGCCCGGGCGTAGGCCGCCGTGACCGGCGCAGCCACCAGGGCGGTGGCCATGTAGACCAGGGGCAACCGGGAGGGTTCGACCTCCACCAGGAAGAGCGAATCCCGGGCCGGCTTCAGCAGGTAGTAGAAGAGCAGGAGCAGGTAGTAATCGAGGGCCATCAGGGCGGCCAGACGGCCCTCCCCGGGGCGCAGGTCGAGCAAGCGGAAACGGCGGCGGAGGACCACTCCTCACTCCCCGCCCGGGCCATGCCGTCCGGCCGGGCCTGGGCCCCGGACCGACAGGGTGACGACGAACTGCGCGCCGCCGGCGGGCCCGTTCCCCGCGGTGACGGCGCCGCCGTGGTCCTCGACGACCATGCGGGTGATGGCCAGGCCGAGACCCGACCCGCCCCGGGCATCCTTGGTGGTGAACCCGGGCTTGAACAGGCTGTCGACGCAGTCCACCGGCAGCCCCGGCCCGTCGTCGGCGACCCTGACCTCCACCTCGTCCCCCAGGACCCTGGTGGCGATGTCGATGGTCCCGCCGCCTTCGAGCGCCTGCGCCGCGTTCAGCAGGAGGTTCAGGAAGACCTGGCCCAGGGGCCCCGGCCGGCCGTGGACCGGGGGGACCTCGCCCGCGGAGAAGCGGACCGTGATCCGCGGTTTCAGCAGGTGGTCGAGCAGCAGCAGGGTCCGTCTGATCAGCTGGTTCACGTCCACAGGCTCGGGCGCGGCGTTCCTGCCCGCTGCGTTCAGGCGCATGGTCTCGGCCATCTGGGTCATCCGCTGGAGGGCCTCGGCGACCTGGGGATCGGTCGCCTTCAGGGCGGCCAGGCAGGCGTTGCGGTCGGGACAGTCCGCGGCCGGGTGGGGATCTCCCAGGGCTTCCTCGAGGCGGGCCAGGGCCCGCTGCCGGGTCTGCTGGCTGCAGGCGAGGGCGGCCAGCGGGGTCTTGAGATCGTGGGCCACGCCGGCAGCGATGCGCCCCAGCATGGCCACGGGTTCCTGCTCGGTCAGAGCCAGCAACGCCGCCCGCAGGGCCCGGGACCGCCGCCGGAGCCGCCAGGTCTGGATTCCCAGGCCCAGCAGGGCGAGGACCAGCAGGAGCGGGACCAGCAGGGCGGGCGACGGGGATCCAGCCATGGACTCATTCCTTCCGGGGATCGTCTCCGAGGGCCTTCCGGCACACCGCCCTCATGTGATCCACCTCTTTCCCCTGCAGGGGGCGCATCTCACCCGGGGACAGGTCGCCCAGCCGGATGTCGCCCACCCGGATCCGGCGCAGCATGGTCACCTTGTGGCGCAGGGTGCTGAACATCTTGCGCACCTGGCGGATCTTGCCGTCGCGGATGACCAGGGTCAGCACGCAGCGGTTGTTCATCTCCTCCACGACCTTGACCGATTCGGGTTTCAGGAGCCCGGTCTTGGGCAGGTGGACGCCCGCGCTGATGATGGCCAGCTCGGGTTCGGAGAGGTAGCCCTCGATCTGGATCCGGTATTCCTGCTCCAGGCCCGGGGACTGGTTGATGAGATTGTTCCAGGCGCTGTCGTTGGAGATCAGCAGCAGGCCGGTGGTGCGGCCGTCCATGCGTCCGACGGGCTGCAGGCCGGGCACGTCCTTGGGATAGTAGGCCTCGACCAGCTTGCGCCCGAGACCATCGGCGGCGGTGCACACGACCCGCAGGGGCTTGTGGATGGCGTAGTAACGGCGGGCCACCGGCAGCAGCGGGGCGTTGTCCAGGAGGATCTCGTTGTCGGGGCCCACGGGGGACCGGGGGTCGAACACGGTCTTCTTGTCGACCTGGACCCTTCCCACCTGGACGATCTCGTCGGTCTGGCGCCGGGTCCCGTAACCGGCCTTCATCAGGGCGCGCGAGAGCCCCATGGCCCGCGACGGACGGTAGGTCCGGCCGGCAGGGTTGCCCTCGTTGACGGTGCCTTTGGACTTCCTGGACATCCCCATCCTTGCTGAAACCGGGAACAGGCAGTCATCCGCCCGTCAGCCGTGATTCCCCGGAAGACGGGCGGATGGGAGTCGGGAACAACGATCATACCACAGGGGCCGACCGCCCTGCATCAGGGGGTTTCCAGCACTCCGACCGCCCGGACGGGCGAGGCCTCGGTCCCCTGCAGTTTCAGGGGCAGCGCCATGATCAGGAACCCGGCCCGCGGCAGGCTGCGCAGGTTGGCCAGATTCTCGAGGTTGATCAGGCCCGCCGCCGCGCAGACGTCGTGGGCGCGGTGACCGGCGAAGGGATCGAGGCTCGGCGTGTCCAGCCCCACCCCCTTGAGTTCGGCGGCAGCCAGGATCTCCGCCAGTTCCTCGCCCAGGTAAGGCCACTCCCGGTAGTACCGTCCGTCACCCCAGAACCTTGCCCAGCCCGTGTCGAACAGGACGAAATCCACGCCCTGCAGATCGACTCCATCGAGGACCTCGGGTCCCAGGGGGCCCGGCTCGGCCGGATCCCCGCATTCCAGGCGGACGGCCCGGCCCCAGAACGCCGCCAGGGGCAGGGCGTCGATCCCCGGTTCACCGTCCCGGAAGTGCAGGGGGGCGTCGATGTGGGTGCCCACGTGGCAACCCAGGGCCAGGGCGCTGGACATGTGGCTGGAGGGACCGTGGACGCTGTGCCGGATGATGTCCAGGGGCTGGCCGTCGCCAGGCCACTGGGCCATCCCAGGAACGATCGTATGGCTGAGGTCGATCAGACGCATGGGCATCCTTCCGGCCCCGGTGGGGCCCGATCGGGACGGTGGATCAGAAACCGGAAGGAAAGGTCTCCAGGCCGGTCAGACGCCTGACCTCTCCGACCTCGAACCCGGAGGCGAACACCAGGCGTTCGGCCCCATCCAGCAGATCTTCGACCTGCCGGCTCGAACCGCTGACCACGGCCACGGCCAGGAACGCTCTTTGCTGGAGGTCGGGCGGCCCCACCTGGGCGACGCACATCCCCTCGTTGCGGAGTTTCTGGATCAGCGACCTCAGCGGACCCCGCCGTTCCTTGAGGCTCCGGGCGTGAGGCAGGGTCAGATCCAGGATGAGGGTGCCGGTGTAAGTGCGGACGTCGTCCACGGCTGGACCTCCACCGGAAACGCTCCGGACCTGTTCCGGAAGCTGCCAATCTAATGGACCGGCAGGCGTTTGTCATGCCGCAATCAACCACCCCCGGCGGCGGCTCAGGTTGCCAAATCCGGAAAAATGCAGGAGAATTCCCGCATGGTATCGCGAAAACCGGCAACCTCACCCGACCGCCAGGCTCCGGCCCGCGCCCCCCGGCGGGGCCCGAAACTGTGCGCAGGCGCCTGCGGCGGGGCTGCCCTCGTCGTGGTCCTGGCCCTCGGCGGTTGCCAGGAACGCATCGACGAACGTTACCCGGATCGCGTGACCGGAACGCCCGCCGTGCCCCATCCCACCGTCCAGATCGACCTGCAGGACCTCCAGGACCAGGGGACCCTGCGGATGATCACCCTGTACAACAGCAGCGGTTACTTCATCCACAAGGGCGGCCAGGCCGGGTTCGATTACGAGTTGATGAAGCGTTTCGCCCAGGAACAGGGCCTCGCCCTCCAGGCCGTGGTCCCAGAGCCGGGCGAGGACCTCGTCTCCCTGCTGAACAGCGGCCAGGGGGACGTGGTGGCCACGGGGCTGGTGCTGGATCCCGGCCTCGAAAGCTGGGTCACGTGGACCCGCCCCACCAACTTCGTCCACAAGGTGGTCGTCTGGCAGCGGGACCAGGATCGCAGGGAGGGGCTGGCGGGGCTGGCGGGGCTGAAGGTCTTCCTGCCCCACGGAGACCCCTTCCGCAGCAAGGTGCTGGACCTCCGGGACGAATCCACCGTCCACTTCTTCGTCGGGGCGGGCCTGCCCGGCGCCCACGCCGAGGACCTGCTGGCCGAAGTGGCCAACGGGGAGCTGGACGCCGTCGTGGTGGACGACGTCCTGGCCAAGGCGGCCATGTCCTACCTGCCGGACATCGAGCTGGGGCCCACCGTGGGCGAACGCATGCCCACGGTCTGGCTGGTCCGCCACAACTCGCCCGAGCTGCGCGCCGCCCTGAACGCCTTCCTCAAGAAGCACATCCGCGTGGGACCCGACGGGGAGACCCGCCGCAGCCAGACCTACGGGATCATCTACGACCGCTACTTCGAGAATCCCGTGACCATCAGGGGCTTCCAGGCTCCCGAGCACCGCCCGGACAAGAGCGGGAGGATCTCCGCCTACGACGACCTCATCCGCAGCCGGACCGAGACCCTGGACCTGGATTGGCGCATGGTGGCGGCCCTGATCTACCAGGAATCCCGTTTCTACCCCTTCGCAAGGAGCAAGGCCGGAGCCAAGGGCTTGATGCAGGTCCTGCCGCGTTTCGCCGGAGACCAGGCGGATTCCCTCTTCGAGGCCGCCGCCAACCTCCGGGCCGGGCTGCGGCTGATGCAGGAGACCTACTCCCGTTACGCCTACCTCGACAGCCTGGACCGGTGGCGGTTCACCCTCGCCGAATACCATGCCGGCAACGGCCACGTGACCGACGCCCGGCGCCTGGCCATGGACCTCGGCCGCGACCCCAACCGCTGGGAGGGCGGCCTGGCCGAGACCCTGCCCCTGCTCATGCAGCGCAAGTACTACGAGAACCTGCGGTATGGATATTACCGGGGGGCGGAGACCGTGGCCTACGTCGAGGAGATCCTCAACCGCTACCGGATGTACACGAGGCTGGTGCCCCGGTCAGGCGGCGCGGCCCCCGATTCGGTGGACTCCGCCGCCGCCCTGGCCGAACCGGCCCAAGGTCCCTGAGCCGGGACGGTCCGGCGCCTTCAGTCCCCCGCGCGTTCGGCCAGGATCTCGTCCAGCAGGTCCCGGGCGCGTCTGAGGTGCGGGATCACGATGGATCCGCCCACGATCAGGCCCACGTCGAAGATCTCCAGGATCTCCTGCTCCGTCGCCCCCAGCTCGCAGCAACGGATGACGTGGTAGGCGATGCAGTCGTCGCACCGCAGCACCAGGGAGGCCGACAGCCCGGCCATCTCCTTGGTCAGGGCCGGCACCGCGCCGTCCTGGTAGCAGCTGGTGTCGAGGTTGAAGAACCGCTTGGTGGTCAGGGTGGCCGTAGCCAGAACCCTCTCGTTCAGGCGCTCCCGCTCGGTGCGGAATCGTTCCAGGCGTCCGCTCATGGCGTCCTTTCGGGATGGAGATTCAGATGATCATGAGGACGGCGGGATCGTCGCCCAGGATCCGGAACAGGTCCACCCGTTCCTGATGACTGGAGACGGTCAGGGTCAGCAGCAGAGTGTGGTAATTCCCCTTGGCGCTCCTGCGGCCGGGCTCCAGGGCGAGATCCCGCTCCCCGACCGAACTCCCCAGCACGCGACCGGCCCCGCTCAGGGCGGCTTCGCGCAGGGCGTCCTCGCAGCGGCCGATCATCTTGTAGGACCAGCGGCAGGGGTATTCGATTCCGGCCGTGTCCGGGCTTCGGGGGGTCATGGTCTCTCCGCTGGGATCGGTTTCCGGGGTGGTTCGATCGTCTTGGCAGGCACAAGGTGCGGCCCGCCGGCCTTGTCCGCAACCTCCACCTCCCGGGTCGAATCCCGTTCTGGATGACCCGACCCGGCTATGTTAACTTCCCCGCCAAACCTGCGAAAGGACCGGTCTTGCCCCGCCCCCATTTCAAATCGATACCATCCTTCATCCTGATGGCCGCGGTCTGCGGAGCTCTCACGGCAATTCCCGCCGGGGCTACGCCGGCCCGCATCGCCGCCCTCGGCGGCCGGGGCGACTTCTTCACCGACGAGGCGAACGTCCACCGCTGGTGCGCCGTTCTGGGCGAATACCCGGGCCTGGTGACTCTCTCCTCCGGCTGGCAGGGGTTGAACTCAGCTTCGGAGCCTGGGGAGGACGTTTTCCGCCCAGGCGGTGGGTTCCAGCTGGGGATTGGCCCCGAGGGCCGCTGGGCCACCGCCGGGTTCTTCATCGACGGCAGGGGAACGGGCAGCGATCCCGGAAGCCTGGTTCCCACGGGAAACGGCCTAGCCGTGAGCGGAATGATCGCCCACCGCTGGAACGGCGTCCTGGCCGCTCTCCGCTATCGGCGGGTCAGCTCCGAGCAGGAGGCGGCGGGATTCGGAACGTGGACCGACCTGCACCAGGACATCGGGGCCGGCCTGCGGTTGCCCACGCCCGGAGAGGGATTCCTCGATCTGGCCGGCGAAATCCGCGGCATTAACCGCGACCTTTCTTCATCGGTGCCCCAGGAGGGATTCCCTGAGGGAAACGCGGGGGATTCCTGGGATGGTTACGGAGTTCGGGTCCGGGCGTTCTTCCCGGTGGGGACCCTTGCCGCAGTGGTCCCCGTCTTCGAATATGCAACGGGAACAGACCCCCGAGCCAGGATCGACGGTAGCACAGTCGTTCCCTCGACCGACCTCGAGCGCTTGGCCCGGGTCGGTTGCGGCCTCGATGTCTTTCCCGATCTGGACAACATGCTGGTGCTGTCGGCCGAGTACCTGGACGCTGATCTCACCGTCCCCAACCCCCTGGACTCCTGGTACCCGGTACAACGGCGAAGCCGTCGCGACTTCTTCCTGAGGTTAGGAATGGAAAGGCGCCTGGCGCCCTGGCTGGTAGCGCGGGCCGCAGCAGGGTTCGACCACAACCTGGATTCGGAGCCCGGGGCCGGTGATGACACCACGGAGCGATGGCCCCTTTCGGTGGGGCTGTCCACCTCGTTCGGCGGAACCACCCTGGATGTGGCCCTGCGCCGAGGGAGCCCCGATCCGGATGTATCGGTTCCCGGGGCTTCCGGATTCCCCAACCACGCCACCTGGTTCATGGCCGTGCTTCGCCAGGAATTCCAACCCTAGCCCCTCCAGGTTGAGGGCCCGCCAGGAGCGAACTTGCCCCCCATGATCTTCCCGGGCCTGCCGGAATACCTGATCACCTGCGCCATCCTGGTGGTGGCCCAGCTGGTCTACGTCCTGTTCGGGTTCGGTTCGGGATTGATCGCCGTGGGCAGCCTTGCCCTGGTCTTCCCGGACATCAGGGACGTGGTGGTGCTCCTGCTGCTGGTGAACCTGCCGGCGGAGCTGTGGGTGGTCCTGCACAGCCGCCGGGAGATCCGCTGGCGGCCCATCCTGGGCCTGGGCGCGGGCCTCACCGTGGGCATCCCCCTGGGCACCTGGGTCCTGAAGACCGGAGACCCGGACTTCGTGCTGACCCTGCTGGGCTGGTTCCTGATCGCCGTCGGGGCCGTGTTCCTGAAGCTGCCGGCGGGAGGCCGCCTGCATCCCCGACCCTGGCTGGCGCCCCCGACCGGAATGCTGTCCGGGCTGCTCACAGGCCTGTTCGGCACCGGCGGTCCACCCATCATCATCTGGTATCACCTGAGCGACGTCGGCAAGTCCGCCTTCCGGGGCAATTTGATGGCGATCTTCCTGATGATGACCCTGATCCGGGTCCCGAGCTACGCGGCCGGCGGGCTGGTGACGCCGGTCAGGCTGTGGTCCACCGCCGCGGTGATTCCTGCGGTCTTCCTGGGGGCATGGCTGGGCCACCGCCTGCACGTCACCATCGGGGAGCGGACGTTCCGGCGGCTCGTGGCGGTGCTGCTGGCCGCGATCGGGGCCTTGTTGCTCGTCCGCCACTGACCCCAGGGGATCAGAAATTCCAGCCTGCGCTCACCTGGAAAAAGGAGACCTTGTCCCCCGCGACGGGCAGGGTCTCGCCCCCGAGGGGATCGTCTGCCTTGTCCGGCAACGCCCCGGTGACGGTGACCTGGTCCAGCAGCCCCCAGGCGTGACGGACATCCAGGAACCCATTCCCCGCGTTCAGCCTCGCCCCCAAACGCACCCTGAGATCGACGTCCTCGTAGCCCAGGTCCCTGTCGGCCGTCCCCGTCGGGGTGGACCAGCTTTCCCCCACCTTGAGGGCCGCTGCGAGCCCCGCATAGGGGCGGATGGTCACCGGCCCGGCGGGCAAACGGACCGCCAGCGATCCGGAGGGCTGCAGGTAGGACAGGGTGACCTCGGCCGGGCCAACGGTGTTGCCCGCCCGGGGATCGGAGAACAGCATGGTCTGGCTGCCGCCGAGTTGCAGGAACTCGGCGGCAGCCAGGATCTCCAGGGGGCCGTCGCCCAGGGCGGCCACGGTTCCCACGCCTAGACAGAAGCCATCCCCGTCGTCGGCCAGGCCGACATCGGCCCGGGTGAATCCGCCCAGGACGAACGGCCCGCCGGCGCTCGCCGGCCCGGATCCCAGGATGAAGGACGCAGCCAGGACCGCGGCGCAAGCTCGGTGACGCATGCTCTTTCGACCTTTCGGTTCAGACGGGCAGGGTCGCCCGCAGGATGATGAAGACCATGACCAGCCCGATGGCGTGCTTGATCATCATGGCCGCCAGCCGGCCCAGGAACGCGTGTCCGCCCACGCGCAGGCTGGGTTCCAGAAGTCGCCGGCGCCGGTACTCTCCCGCCACCGCGCCCAGGAAGGCGCCCAGGAAGCTGCCGACCACCGCGCCGATCACCGGCACCAGACCCTGTCCGACCGCCGCCCCCAGCAGGCCGCCCAGGAAGGCCAGCAGGACCCCGTCCCGGGAAGCCCCCTTGCGGGCGGGGTAGAAGGTGCCGACCACGAACTCGATTCCCTCGCCGGCCACCGCCAGACCCGCCAGCGGGGCCAGGGTCCCCCAGCCAATGGGATCGAAGCCGGTGACCAGCGCATGGACCAGGGCCAGCGCCAGCAGGATGAAGTTGCCCCCCAACCCCAGATAGACGAAGAGTGAGGCGGTGATCAGCAGCAGGGACCAGAGGAAGAACCAGGCCCACTGGCCGATGGCACCCAGGACGTCCACGTCAGTGGGACCCTCCGAAGGTCTTCTCCCCCGCCTCGACGGCGAAGGGTAGCCGGTTCTCCGGCGGGGGCAGGGTGCAGGTCCAGGCCTCCGGATCGTAATCGCAATACGGGTTGTAGGCGTAGTTGAAATCCAGGTCGACCATGCCCTCGGAATCCACGGCCAGGTCCAGGTAGCGGCCGCCGGCGTAGGTGTCCTTGCCGGAGGTGGCGTCGAAGAACGGCAACCAGACGGTGTCGCCCTGTTCGGCACCCACCGGACCGAACACCGCGAGTGCGTGGTTGCGGCCGGCATGGTGGAAACGCACCGATCCGCGGCGGAGGTGCGGAACCTGCGTGCCGTCGGGCTTGGCGAGGATCACCGTGTCGGGCGCGGCAGCCGGAATCAACGGCGTCCGGAAGCGCAAATCTGCCTTGGGGAAGTAGTAGTTCAGGCCCACGAAGGTGTCGAGGGCCGCCTTGGCCAGGGGAGTCCCGGCCGGATCGGAGAACCGGTCGTTCTTCTCGATCCTCATCTCGACCAGGGCGATTTCCCAGTCCTCGTACTCCTGCTGGTTCATCAGGACCGCGCCGGGAGCCTGGGGACCGGGCTCTTCCTTCCCGCATCCCGGAAGGAGGCAGGCCCCGATGCCGAGGATGACCACGGCGGCAGGAATCCGCCGCCTGGATTTGCATTGCTGCCTGAACATTCGCTTTTTTCCCCTTGGTTCCTGTCCGCCGGGGGGCCCCCGGGTTCACGTTCACATTTCGAGCTCCATTGTATAACATGTCGGTCCGGGACGGCACCACAAACCGATCCCGAAATCCGCAACCAGGAGCAGATCCGCAGCATGCCCGCAGTTTCCTCCCCTTCCTCCGCCGCCCCGCAGGACCCCATGCGTCCAGGCGGCCTCGACCGCCTCCTCGAGATCGGTCTGCTGTTCGCCGCGGTGGTGGGCCGGCTGCCCGCCCTGGGTTCCTGGTGGACCCTGGACGACTGGGGGCAGCTGGCGAGGGCGGCCGGCATCGGCCCCGCGGCCGAAGGGCTGCCCGCCCGCTGGCTCAGCCAGCACGCCTGGTGGAGCCTGGCCTGGCCCCTGGCCGGTCTCGACCCCGATCCCCAGACCCTGGCGAGGATCCTCCTGCACGGCGCAGGCGCGGTGCTGGTGGCCAGGATCGGCCGCCGGACCGGCCTGCCCCGGTTCTCGTGGTTCCTGGCCGGGCTCGTGTTCGTGGCCACCCCCCTGGCCTTCACTCCGCTCTACTGGGCCTCGGGCATCCAGGAACTGCTTGGCGCCTTCTTCGCCCTGCTCGCCGTCGACCGGTGGCTCGCCGGCGGGCGCGCCAACCTGGGGCTCGCCCTGGGGGCCGCCCTGCTGTCCATGCTCGCCAAGGAGAACGGGCTGGGGCTGCCCCTGCTGTTCATCGCCCTGCTCTGGTTCGGGACCGTCGGCATCCAGGACCGTCCCTTCGCCTGGGCCATGACCATGTTCATGTTGCTGTTCGCGGTCAGCGAAGGGGCCCTGGTCATGGCCCAATTCGCCACCGGGGAGACCGACCCCTACGCCCTGGGCGGGGGTGCGGTCATCCTGTCCAACCTCGGGTCGTTCGGCTGGTGGCTGCTGACCCCCGGGCCGGTCTTCGCCTCGCGCCTGAGCTGGCTGATGGGAGCCGCCGGGGCGGCCTTCTTTCTCCTGTGGGGCCTGTGGGCGTGGGCGATGGCCCGCGGGGGGCGCCTGCTTCCGGCCGGGACCTTCCTGGCCGTGCTGCTGATCATCGCTCCCGCCCTGCCCCTGCGGACCCAGATCCATCCCTACCTGGCCTACCTGGCCGCCGCACCCCTCGGGCTGGCCCTGGGCTGCCTGGTCCCCTCGAGGCTGACCCCGAGGCGCGCCGTGCCGGTCGGATTGCTGGTCCTGGCGGTGGCCTGGTCGTTCCTCGGGATGCGGATCCGGCTGGCCAACCGGAACGAACTGGGATTCCCCGCCGATCCGGTGGTACGGGCGACCAGCCTCAGCTGGCAGACGACCAGGACGGTCCGGCAGTGGACCGCCGGCGACGCGGGAACCGGTCCCGCCCCCGCCGCCAGCCTGGTCTTCCTTCAGGTTCCCGTGCAGGGCCGGGCGGTGGAGGACGCCGCCCGCTTCGGCCCGCGCTGGGTCAAGGAAAGCGAGATCCACCGGGCCTGCGGCGGATCGGTCGGGCCGCTGCTCTCGGGGCCGCCGGGACTGGAGGTTACCTGGCGCAACTCCCTCGAAGGCGCTCCGCCCGAGGCCCTGGTCCTGACCGAGACCGCCACCGGTTTCAACGTCTGGGGCCGGACCCCGAACGCCGTTCTCTACGCCGCCCTGACCGACGTGGCCCTGGGCCATTTCGAGAGGGCCCGGCGGCACCTGCTGCTCGCGGCGAGGCTCCACCCCGACACCGTGAACTTCACCTTCGACGAGGGACAGATGATCGTCCCTTTGGACCTGGCCGTGGAGAACCTCCCGCGGTTCGTGGACTGGAGCGTGCAGCAGCTGGACAACGGGGCTTCCCGTTTCGAGGTGGGCGGACTGCAGGACCTGATCTTCGACCTGGTCAGCGTGGCCTCGGGCCGACCTGTCCGGGAGCTCAGGGAAGGCAGCCGCATCATGATCCCGGGGAGCGGCGGCGAACTCCGCCCGACCTTCCCGGACACCAGCCTGGGAAAGGAACGATGACGTGGATGGTCTGAACGGATTTTTTTCGACACGGCTGGGCATGTGGACGGCGGGGCAGCTCCTCCTGGCCCTGGGCTTCATCCTGGGGGGGATCATCCTGCGGGCGATCCTCAACTCCTTCATCAAGGCCCGCCTGCAGAAGCTGGCGCAGCGGACGTCCACCGCGGCCGACGACCTGGCCACCGACGCCCTGGTCAGTCCGCTGGGTCTGCTGCTCCCGGTGATCGGCCTGTTCCTCGCGGTCCGCATCCTCCTGGCCGTCCAGCCCGCCTGGCAGGCGGCCGGCGACCAGGTCTTCAGGATCGCCGTGATCCTGGTCGTGGTGTGGACGGCGTTCAGGATGGTGGATGCGCTCGCGGTCTTCCTGGACGAGATGGCCGGACGGACCGATTCCCGCCTCGACGACCAGGTCGTGCCCCTGGTGCGCAAGGCCCTGAAGACCTTCCTCGCCATCCTCGCGTTCATCCTGGTGGCCCAGAACCTGGGCTACTCCGTCTCGGGCCTGCTGGCGGGTCTGGGGATCGGCGGCCTCGCCGTCGCCATGGCGGCCAAGGACACCCTGGCCAACCTCTTCGGCTCGCTGATGATCCTGATCGACCAGCCCTTCCACAAGGGCGACTGGATCACCTTTCCCGGCGGGGACGGCGTCGTCGAGGAGATCGGCCTGCGCTCCACGCGCGTGCGGACCTTCGCCAAGACCGTGGTGTCCATCCCCAACCAGGCGCTGGCCAACGCGACGATCGAGAACCATTCGCTGATGCCCAAGCGGCGGATCAAGTTCACCCTGGGAGTGACCTACCGGTCCTCGCGGGACCAGATCCGGGCCCTCGTGGAGCGGATCGAAGCCTATCTTCAGGCCAATCCCGACATCGACCAGGAGTTCATGCTCGTCAAGTTCACCGAGTTCAACGCCAGCAGCCTGGACCTGTTCATCTACTGCTTCACCGTCACCACCGACTGGACCAGGCACCTTTCCGTGAAGCAGGACGTGAACCTGGCCGTCATAGGCATGGTCGAGGACCTGGGCATGAGCATCGCCTTCCCCACCCAGACGGTGCATCTGGTGGAGGACGCGACGGCCCGGAGGTGACCGGGTGCGGACCCCGGAATTTCCTGCACCCTTTCTCCCGTCCGTCCGTATGGTGCGCATGACCTGCGGACGAAGATCAGCCACCCGAACAGGGGAGTCCCACGCATGAGCTGGAGCCGTCGCGATTTCCTGAAGAACACCCTGGCCGGTTCCGCGGCCGCAGGGGCCGTCCTGGGCGGGCTGGTGCGCCCCGATTCCGCCCTGGCCGACTTCACGCGCACCAAGAGCAGGAAGCGGCTGCGGATCCTCATCCTGGGCGGCACGGCCTTCCTGGGCCCCGCCCTGGTCGAGCACGCCCGCAGCCGGGGCCACGATATCACCCTGTTCAACCGCGGCCGCACCAACCAGCACCTCTTCCCCGATCTGGAAAAGCTGGTCGGGGACAGGGACGGCGATCTCGAGTCCCTCAAGGGAAAGACCTGGGACGTCTGCATCGACACCAGCGGCTACATCCCCCGCATGGTCGATGAATCGGCCGCCCTGCTCAGGGACGCCGTCGGCCAGTACGTCTTCATCTCCTCCATCTCCGTCTACGCGGATTTCTCCCGGCGCGGCCTCAGCGAGAAATCACCGGTCGGCACCATCTCCGCCGCCGAGGTGGATTCCGCCCGCACCGTCCGCGACGTCACCGAAACGAATTACGGTCCCCTCAAAGCGCTGTGCGAGGCGGCCGCCGAGAAGCACTTCGGCAAGCACGCCTGCAACATCCGTCCGGGACTGATCGTCGGCCCGATGGACCGCAGCGGCCGTTTCACCTACTGGCCCGTGCGCATCGGGAAGGGCGGGGAAGTGCTGGCGCCCGATGCTCCGGGCGTGGTGACCCAGGTCATCGACGTGCGCGATCTGGCGGAATTCATCGTCCACTGCTGCGAGCGCGGCACCGGCGGCACCTTCAACGCCACCAGTCCCCCGGAAGAGCTGACCATGGGCGAGCTGTTCGACACCTGCAAGCGGGTCAGCGGCTCGGACGCGACGTTCACCTGGGTCAGCAAGGAGTTCCTGGACGAGATGGAAGTCGCCGCCTGGACGGACATGCCGGTCTGGGTGCCCCTCGAAGGCGCGGAGGCCGGCCATCCGTTCATCGACGTCGACCGGGCTCTCAAGGCGGGGCTGACCTTCCGCCCCATCAGCGAGACGGTGCGCGGGACCCTGGACTGGTGGGCGACCCTTGACGAGGCCGAGCAGGAGCGGTTCGGGACCGGCCGAGCGGGGATCAAGGCCGAGAGGGAAGCCGAACTGCTCGCCGCCTGGCACAAACGCAACCGCTGACAGGCCTGCCGCGGACGCGGAACCGGCGGCCAGGGAGGCCGCCGGTTCCTTTTTTCGCCCGATCCGGAATCAGACCGGCATCAGATGGGCCTGGTGGCCAGACGCAGCCAGTCCTTGTGCGCCCTGTCGAGCCGCGGCGCCAGTTCCCTGAACACCCTCTTGTGGTAGGCGTTCAGGTAGTCGACCTGGTCGCGGGTCATCAGCTTCCTGTCGATCAGCCTGCGGTCGATGGGGCACAGGGTCACGGCATGGAAGCCGTACCAGGTCCGACCGCCCCTGCTCAGCTTCTCGTTCCTGGTCACGAAGGCCAGGTTCTCGATGCGGATGCCGAACCTGCCCGCCTCGTAGTGGCCCGGCTCGATGGACATGAGGTTGCCCTCGACCAGCGGCGGGGTGACGATGTTCTTCAGGCTGTGGGGCCCCTCGTGCACGCCGAGATACTGGCCCACGCCGTGTCCGGTGCCGTGGGCGTAGTCCGCTCCCATCATCCACAGGGCCCGGCGGGCGAACATCTCGTGACGCTGCCCGGTGGTGCCGGCCGGGAACGGCGTCATGGTGCAGTCGATGGTGCCCATCAGGACCCGCGTGAAGCACTCCTTCTGGCGCGGGGTGGGTTTGCCCAGGGCCACGGTCCGGGTGATGTCCGTCGTCCCTTCCGGATACTGGCCGCCGCTGTCGATCAGGTAGAGCCCCTTGGGCCTCAGTTTGGCATTGGATCCCGGGGTGGCGCTGTAATGGATGATGGCGCCGTTGCCCGCGTAGCCGCTGATGGTGTCGAAGCTGAGGTCCATGAAACCCTCGCCCTCGGCACGGAAGGCGGCGAGCTGGTCCGCGGCGGAGATCTCGGTCACCCCGCCCTTGCGGACGGCCGGCTCCAGCCACCTGAGGAACTTCACCATGGCCACCCCGTCGCGCCGGTGAGCCTCGGTGATGTGTTCGATCTGGACCGGGTTCTTGACCGCCTTCATCGCGGTGATGGGCGAGACGGCCTGGTGCAGGACCGCGCCCTTCAGGGAATCGACCACCCGGCGGTTGATCGTCGCGGGGTCGATCCAGATCCTCATGCCCTTCTTGCCGCCGAGGGCCTTCAGATCGGCCCAGACGTCCTGGTATTCCTTGAGGACCGCCCGGCCCTTGAGGGCCTTGGCGGCGGCTCTGGTCACCTTGCGGGAGTCCACGTACAGGATGCAGCCGCGGTCGGTGATCACGGCGTAGCTCGTGGCCACCGGGGTGAAGAGAACGTCCTTGCTGCGGATGTTGAGCAGCCAGGCGATCTGGTCGAGGGCGCCCACCACGTGGGCCTTCGCTCCGGCGGCCTTCATCTCCGCGCGCACCCTCTTCAGCTTCGAATCCACCGATTCCCCCGCGAACCTGACCGGATGCACGGCCAGGGGCGCCAGCGACGCCTCCGGGCGATCCTCCCAGAGCGGGGCCACGAGGTTGGCGGTCAGGAACTTGAGGCGGATGCCGTGGGGCGCCAGGCTGGCCTCGAAGTCGGCCGCCGCCGCCGCGGACACGACCGTGGGATCCATGCCCAGGACCTGGCCCTTCTTGAGCTGGGACGCCACCCAGCCCGCCATGCTCGGGGTCCCGGGTTCGCCCATCCGCATGAGGGTGATGCCCGACCCATCCAGCTGCATGCCCGCCTGCAGGAAGTACCGGCCGTCCGTCCACAGTCCGGCCTGCCGGGCCCCGACGACCAGCTCGCCGGCCGAACCGGTGAACCCGCTCAGCCACGCCCGCAACTTCCAGTCCTCGGGCAGGTACTCGCTCTGATGGGGATCGGCGCTGGGAACGTAGTAGGCGGCGAGGCCGTGCTTCTTCATGAGCCGCCGCAGGGCGGCCACCTTGTCCCGGGTGTTCATGGTGCCTCCGTTTCGGGGTGCTGTCGGGAAACCGCCGGGCGCACGCGGACGCCGGACGCGTCTCCCCGGGTGGGAACTTCATCGCCCGGCATCATAACCCCCGGGCGGAGGCTCGTCAGCAGTCAATTGGGGGGAGCTGGAACGGTTCCCGGGAGGGCAAATCGACCAGGGGCTTCGACAGCTCGATCTCGTCGCGCAGGGGGATCCCGTAGCACCCGATCCGGGGCACGTTGGGTTTGAGCAGACGGATCTTGACCATGGAACCCAGCCGGACCTCGGAGATGACGAAGCCGCGCTTCTGGAAGAAACGCTGGGCGTCGAGATTGTCGTTGGTGGTGATGCACCAGATCCGCGTGCAACCCGCCTGGCGGGCCGTCTCCTCGACCCGCTCGAGCAGCAGCGTCCCGATGCCCATGAACTGGCAGAGCGAGTCGATGGTCACCAGCTCGCAATCGGGGCCGTCGATGCTGTAGGTGGCCAGACCCACCCGTTCGGGACCCTCGGTGGCGATGAAACCGGGCAGCTTGTGGGGATCGTGGACCTCGTCGCGGGAAACCACGAAATCGCCGCCGAACAGGAGTTCGGTGCGTTCCTGGACCCATTTGCGGTCATCGTCGGACAATTCGGAAACGCGCATGGTGATTTCCCGGAAGAGTCGACTGAAGCCCGATCTGTCATTCATCACGATTGCCTTTGGACATGGTTTCATGCGGCAAAGGTGAACCCCCGCTTCGGCAATTGCAAGTCGGGCGCCCAAAAAAGGCGGTCAGCGGGATTCGGGTAAACCTTTTGCGTCCCCGGAACGTCTTGGTAGCGTCCCCCAGCCACCCGCAAACAGGAGACGGAAATGAAATTCAAAGTCCTGATTGCCCTTACGGCCCTGGCCCTCCTCGCCGGATCGGCGCCAAACGCTGCCGCCTGGTCCCCCGGCAGGGGAGTCAGGGGTTCGGGAGACCTGGAAACGCGCAGTTTCGACCTGGAAAGGATCGATGCAGTCCGGATCGAGGGCGGCTTCGATCTGGACATCCGGTTCGCCGACCGTCAGCGGGTCGACGTCACCATCGACGACAACCTTTGGGACAACCTCGTGGCCGAGGTGGAGGACGGCACCCTGGTCCTGGACTGGAAGAAGGACTGCCGCCCGGACGGGGCGTGCACGGTCGCCCTGGTCCTGCGCGATCTCAAGGAGATCCGCATCGACGGCGCCGGCGACGTCGAGGTCGCGGACTTCCACGGGGATTCCTTCGTCTTCGATTGCCGGGGCGCCGGCAACCTGGACATCGCAGGCGAGGTGGATCGGCTGGCAATCGACATCCGGGGGGCGGGCGACGTGAACGCCCGTGACCTGAAGGCGGTGAGCGTGGACGTGTCCATCGCCGGAGCGGGCGACGCGGAGGTCCACGCGTCCCGGTCCCTCAAGGGCAGGATCACGGGGGTGGGCAACCTCGATTACTGGGGGGATCCCGACGACAAGGACACCCGCGTCAGCGGCATCGGCGGCATCGACGGCCATTGAGGCGACGCGGGCGCCGGGGGCCTGGGGCGGGCGCCCGCCCCAGGCTCCGGATTCAGGGGCAGCCTTCGACTTCGTGCAGTCCGACGTGCTGGCGGAGCTGGGCCAGGGCCTCCTCCTTCGTCGAGGCCGTGACCTCCTCGAAGTGCTTGTCCTTGCTTGCCCTGGCCACCCAGGTCAACCCCCAGGTGACTTCCCAGCCCCTGTCCCGCAGACAGGCCAGATCCTCGTTCACGGCCCCCTTGCGCTCGCTGGCGAGCGTGATGATGGTCTGGAACGTGGTCCGCAGGACCTCCAGGTCCTCCGCCGTCGGGTTCAAGCCGGACGGCATCCGCAGCCTGATGTCGTGTTCTCCGGACATGGATCTTCTCCATCCCGCTAGAGTCCGAACCTGTCCTTGATCTCGTTCTTGCCCAGACCCAGGATGCCGTGCTTCCCGGCGACCTTGCGGAACGCCTCCAGCCCCTTGTCCAGGTGCTCCTTCTCGTGAGCCGCCGAGAGCTGGGTCCGGATGCGGGCGGCCCCCTTGGGCACGACCGGGAAGAAGAAGCCGACGGCGTAGATGCCTTCGTCGTACAGATCCCGGCTCAGGTCCTGGGCCAGCTTGGCGTTGTAGAGCATGACCGGCACGATGGGGCTGTCGCCCTCCTTGACGTCCAGGCCCATCTCCACCAGGCCCTTGCGCCAGTAGCCGGTGTTCCACTCGAGCTTGTCGCGGCGGGAGGTGTCGGTGAAGATCAGATCGAGGACCTTCAGGGCGCCGGCCACGATCATCGGGGCCACGGTGTTGGAGAACAGGTAGGGACGCGCCTTCTGCCGGCACATCTCCACGATCTCGGCCCTGCCGCTGACGCAGCCGCCCGAGGCCCCGCCCAGACCCTTGCCCAGGGTGGTGGTGATGATGTCGATCTCGCCGAAGACCCCGCAGTGCTCGTGGGTGCCCCGACCGGTCCTGCCGATGAAACCCGAGGCGTGGCTGTCGTCCACGAACACCATGGCGTCGTACTTCTTCGCCAGGGCGACGATCTCGTCCAGCCTGGCCAGGTCCCCGTCCATGCTGAAGACGCCGTCGGTGATGATCACCCGGCGGCGCTTGTCCTGGTGCTCCTCCAGCTTGCGTTCCAGATGACCCATGTCCGAGTGCTTGAAGGTGTCCCGGACGGCGGGCGCGAGGCGCATCCCGTCGACGATGGAGGCGTGGACCAGGCGATCGGCGATCATCACGTCCTCGGGCCCCAGCACCGCCTCGAACACCCCGGCGTTGGCGTCCATGCAGGACGGGAACAGCAGGGTGTCCTCGGTGCCCAGGAACTCCGTCAGCTTCCTCTCCAGCCGGTGGTGGATGTCCTGGGTGCCGCAGATGAACCGCACCGAGGACATCCCGTAGCCGCGATCGTCCAGGCCCGCATGGGCGGCGGCGATCACGTCGGGATGGCTTGACAATCCCAGGTAGTTGTTGGCGCAGAAGTTCAGGACCTCCCGCTGGGGGGCTCCGGCTGGGAACCGGACCTTGATCTCGGCGCTCTGAGGACTGTGGATGGAACGCTCCACCTTGAACAGCCCGGCGTCCTTGATGGCCCCGAGCTCCTGGGCGTACCCCGTCCGCGTTTCCGGTGAATAGACCATGACCTGCCTCCCGTTCCCTATTTGCCGCGGAACCGCACGACCAGTGCGGCGATGCTGTTGACGGTGTCGAAGGCCTCGGGGGAGGCGTCGGCGTCGGGAATCCGGATGTCGTACTTGTTCTCGAGGAAGCGCTTGAGCGACACCATCGAGAACGAATCCACCAGTCCCCCGCTGATCAGCTCGGTGTCGTAGCCCACCTCGATGTCGTCGTCCTCCTCCACGTACTCAGCGATCACGTACTCGAGAATGGTCTGCTTCAGGTCGTCCATGTCAGCTCCCCGTCATGGTTGCGCCGGCCTTCCGCCGGCAGTCAGTCGTTCATCAGCGAGGACACGTCGCCGATGGGCTCTCCGAACTCCTGCGCCCGCAGGATGCGGCGCACGATCTTGCCGCTGCGCGTCTTCGGCAGCTCGGCGATGAACTCGATCTCCTGGGGCATGGCCAGGCCCGACAGCTTCTTGCGGATGACGTTCATGATCTCCAGCTCGAGATCCTTGCCGGGCTCGAACCCCGCCTTGAGGGTCACGAAGGCCTTGACCACCTCCATGTTCACCGGATCCGGCTTGGCGACGGCGGCGGATTCGGCCACCGCCGGGTGCTCCAGCAGCGCCGATTCGATCTCGAAGGGACCGACCAGGTGGCCCCCCGTGTTGATCACGTCGTCGTCCCGGCCGCAGAACCAGTAGTAGCCGTCCGGGTCGATGCTGGCGCGGTCCCCGCAGATGTACCAGCCGTTCACGATCTTCTTCCGGTACCCCTCCGGGTTGTTCCAGTACCCGCGGATCTGGGACGGCCACCCCTCGCGGATGGCGATCAGGCCGACCTGGCCGGGCTGGGTCAGCGGCTCGAAGGTCCGGGTGTCGAGCACCGCGGCCGTGATCCCCGGGAAGGGCTTGCCCATGCTGCCGGGCCTGACCTCCATGCCGGGAAAGTTGGTGATCACCATGCAACCGGTCTCGGTCTGCCAGTAGGTGTCGTGGAAGTCCAGCCCGAAGGCCTCGCGTCCCCAGAGGACGGCCTCGGCGTTGAGCGGCTCGCCCACGCTGGCCAGGTGGCGCAGGCTGGAGAGGTCGAAGCGCCTGACCAGGTCCAGCCCGTCCTTCATCAGCAGGCGGATGGCGGTCGGCGCGGAGTACCAGACGGAGATCCGCTGGCGCTCGATGAAGGCGTACCACTTCTCCGCGTTGAAGCCCGCGTCCAGGATGGCCTGGGTGACGCCGTTGCTCCAGGGACCGATGATGCCGTAACTGGTCCCGGTGACCCAGCCGGGATCGGCGTTGCACCAGTAGACGTCATCCTCCTCGAGGTCGAGGACCCACTTCGCCGTGATGTACTGGCTGACCAGGGAGTTGTGGACGTGCTGGGCGCCCTTGGGTTGGCCGGTGGTCCCGCTGGTGTAGTGGAGCACCGACGGCGTCTCCGCCGTGGTGGGATGGCAGGCGTAATCCTCGACCCGCGGCCGCCCCGCCAGATCCAGCCTGTTCTCGCCCTCGCGCAGGTTGGCCTCGTCCACCACGAACACGAATTCCAGGCCGGGCAGGTTCTCCCGCGCCCGCCGCACCTTGCCCAGGTGCTTCTTCTGCGTGACGATGGCCCTGGTCGAGGCGTCGTCCAGACGGGTCCGGAGGGAGTCGTCGCCGAAGGCCGAGAACAGGGGCTGGACGATCGCGCCCATCTTCAGGACGCCCAGGAACCCGATGTAGAGTTCGGGCACCCGGTCCAGGAACATGCACACCCGGTCCCCGGCCGTCACCCCCTGGTCCTGCAGGAAGGACGCGAAGGTGTTGGATAGGACGCGGACGTCGTCGAAGGTGTAGGTCCGGGATTCGCCCCGGAAGTCCTCCCAGCGCAGGGCGTCCTTGTCCTGCTTGCCCAGGTCGCAGATGCGGTCGCTGCAGAACCAGCCGATGTTCAGCGGGGCACCGGGCTCGATGCCGAGTTCGGCGGCCGCCCGGGACCAGTCGAAGTCCTGCTTGAGTTGCTCATAGGTCGGTCGTGCCGTCATGTCTTCTCCCTGCATCCGGGTCCGGGGTCAATCCTCGAGAACAACAACCGCCACCGCGGCCTCCCGCGTGTGGCTCAGGGACAGGTGGGCCTGCCGGACCCCCAGGTCGGCGGCGATTCGTCCGGCCCTCCCGATCAGGCGCAGCAGGGGCCGGCCGCCCTCGGCGTGGACGACCTCGATGTCCTGCCAGAACGAGCCCCTGCCTGCGCCTGCCGCGAGGGCCTTGACGCAGGCCTCCTTGGCCGCGAAGCGTGCGGCGAAGTGCTGGGCGGGATCGTGCTTGGACCGGCAATAGGCGATTTCCCCGGAAGTGAAAACGGCCTCGGCGAACCCTCGCGCCGAAGCCGCCGTCTCCTCCCGCATCCGGGAAACCTCGCAGAGGTCGGTGCCGAGACCGAGGATCATTCCATTCCACCCCTCTCGCCCTGGTCAGGATGCCGGGCGGGCGGTTGTTGCAAATTTAACATCACCCCGAATTATCATACCTGGAATTCGAAAATCAACCGTCACTCCCGGAATTATCGAAAAACGGGGCCCGGCGAACGCCGGGCCCCGTCCTCGCAGGATCGATGATGTCGAACTATTTGAACAGGTTGCGGACGCCCTCGTAGCTGTCGGCAGACGCCGTCTTGGCCCCGCAACCGCCGGTCTGCGCCAACGTCGCCGTCGGGCTGCCCGCCTGGATCTCCATCTCGGTGAAGTCCGGCCGCAACACCACCGGCACGCCGTTCGGACTCGACGACGGGTTCGACGGGCCCAGATCGATGTCGAAGGCGAAGAAGTCCAGGTAGAAGATGTCCAGCGTCGCCACCACCGTGTTCACCGTCGTCGGCAACGGCGTGCCGAACCCCACGATGTAGTTGTAGGTGCCTTCCATCGGAATGTTCACCCCGACGTTCGTCGACGGCACCGGGAAACTCACGCTCATCGAGGTGTTCCACGACGCCCCGCCGCTGAACTGAATCCCGCACTCGAACCCGCGCGTCTCACCGATCGACGGATTGCTGTAGACGAGGTAGGCCGGCACGTGCGCCAGGAACGCCGCCTCCGCGCAGCTCTGCGACGCGCCCTGGTCGAACCAGAAACCGATCGAGTCCCCGCTGCCCACCGGGGTGTACTGACCCAGGAAGATCGCCACACCGCCGTCCGTCACGTTCTTCGTCTCCGGCGCCGGCGTCTCGTAGCCCTCGACCGCCAGCCACGTGACCGTGTAGCTACCCGCAGGCTGATCGTTCAGCGTCGCATCGCCCCTGCCGGTCTGCAATCCGCCGGGACCGCTCAGCTCCCACGGAGCGTTGATGTCGTTCGGCTCCGCGTCGATCACCACGCTGCCCACCGGGATCCGCACGTACGTCCCGGTGAACGTCTGCGTACCGCCCGCGGCCAGGCTCTTGGTCTGAGCGACCGGCGTCGTGTAGCCCGCCACCGCAGCCCAGGTCACCGTGTAATCCCCGGCCACCAGGTCCGGGACCGTCTCGTCGCCCGCACCGCTGTACGAGAACGAGGCCGGACCCGTCAGCGTCCACGTCGCCCCGATGCCGTCCGGGTTGCTGTCGACCGTGATCGAGCCCAGGGACTCGGTGTACGTCCCGGCGAACGTGATCGTCTGCTCGGCGACCAGCGTCTGGGTCTCGCCCGCGGGCGCGTCATAGCCCGCGACCGCGCCCCAGGCGATGGTGTACTCGCCCTGGGGCATGTCGACCAGCGTCTGGTCACCGGTGCCCGAGGTGGTGTCGGGACCGGACACGGTCCAGGGGGCGTTCAGGAAATCGGGATCGGGGTTGATCACGATCGTCCCGGTCGTCGGGATCTGCGTGTAGACACCCTGGAAGGTGATGGTCGCGTCGGCCACCAGGGTCAGGGTTTCGCCCGCAGGGGCGATCCAGCCGGCGACCTCGCCCCAGGCGATGGTGTAGTCGCCGATGGGCATGTCGGTCCGGGTCCGATCGCCGGTGCCGTTGAGCACGCCGGTGGGACCGGTGAGGGTCCAGGGCGCGTTCAGGGCGTTGGGGACGGCGTCGACCACGACCGTTCCGGTCATGGCCACCTCGGTGTAGACACCGTTGAAGGTGATGGTCGCGTCGGCAGCCAGGGTCAGGGTCTCGCCGGCGGGGGCCAGATAACCGGCCACCGCTCCCCAGGTCACGGTGTAGTCGCCGGCGGGAACGTCGGTCAACGTATCGTCCCCGTTGCCGGTGTACTCGATCTTGTCCGGCCCGACCACGCTCCAGGGAGCGTTCAGGGCGTCCGGATCCGGGTTGATCACCACCGTGCCGGTGGCCGGGATCAGGGTGTAGGTCCCGGCGAAGGTGATGGTGGCGCCCCCGGTCAATGTCAGGGCGGCGTTGGCCGGAGCGATGTAACCGGCCACGGCGCCCCACTCGATGGAATAGTCGCCCGCAGCCATGCCGGTCAAGGTCGCATCGCCCGTCCCCGGGGTGACCAGGCTGTCGGGACCGACCAGGTTCCAGGGAGCGTTCAGGGCGTCCGGATCGGGATTGATCACGATGGTGCCTGTCTCGACGCCGCCGAGCAGGGTCACGTCGTGGGTCAACAGGTCGTTGCCGGGATTGGCGTCGCTGAAGTCATGGGTCACGAACAGCGTGTAGGTCCCGGGAGGGACGGCAGCAGCGAGGTCGGCGGCGGGAACCAGGAAGTTGATCGTGACCGACCGGGACACTCCGGAGGGCAACAGGGGCAAGGTCTTCCGAGCAAGCTCGAAGGAAGTGCCCTGGACGCCGATCCAGGCGTCGAACGGGCCGGTGGCGTCCAGGTCGCCCAGATTGGCGATGGTGACGTCCAGGTGAAGGATGTCTCCCCCCATGACCTCGGTTTCGCCCGTGAAATTGGTGAAGGCGACGTCGGCCGCGCCGCCCGCGGGGGCGGCCCAGCCCAGGGGCTCACGGTTGCCGTCGGGGTCATTCAACGTCGCCAGCCCGCCGGGGCCGCCCTGGGGCATGCCGGCGTCGATCAGGGCCTGACGGATGGCGTAGACGCCGGCGCCGTCGCCGGCCCGGCCGTGCTCGGCGATGTACAGGGCCGCCAGTCCGGCGGCGTGCGGGGAGGCCATGCTGGTCCCGCTGGCGGGATAGTAACCCCCGCCGGGGATGGTGGAGACGATGTCCACGCCGGGCAGGATCAGGTCGATGGCCAGCCCCGGGGAGGTGACCGGGTTACCCGCGTAAACGGCCCGGGAGGAGTTGGAGAAGGTGGCGAAGGAGTCGTCGGGACCGCTCGAGGTGGCGGGACCGGAGCCGCCGGGCATCCCGTCGCTGTCGGCCAGGGCGCTGATGGCGGCGGCTTCGGGGAAGGCGGCGGGAACCGTGTCGTCCCAGTTGCCGATGGTCCGGTCGAAGCCGTACACGTCCATGCCGCTGTTGCCGGCGGCCACCACGACCACGACGCCCGCGTTCACGCAGGCGGCGACCGCGTCATGGAAGGCGGGGTCCCAGCCCAGACCGCCCAGGCTCATGTTGACGATCTCGATCTCGGCGGCGCGGGCGGTCACCCAGTCCAGGCCGGCGATGATGTCCGAATAGGATCCCGACCCCGAGGAGTCGAGCACCTTGACGCCCCACAGCCTGGCGCCCGGGGCCACCCCGACCACGCCGAGGTCGTTGTCGATGGCGGCGGCGGTGCCGGCCACGTGGGTTCCGTGGCCGTAATCGTCCATGAAGTCGGGATGGCTGATGCCCCCCAGGATGCGGATGCCGCCGACGACGTTCAGGTCGGGATGGTTGTAATCGATGCCGGTGTCGATGACGGCGATGTCGACATCCACGTTGTCGGGATTCCCGTCGATGTTGGCGATGGGATTGAGATCGGTCTCGATCCGGTCGATGCCCGTGGGCAGGCTCTGGACCAGGACCCGCGCGCGCCGGTCCTGGGTCACCCTCAGGACCCCGGCCTCCTGACGGATCCGGTCCGCCACCGTGTCGGGGATCCGGGCGGGCAGCCCCTTGATGGCGTGCTCATAGACGTAACCCGTCTCGAAACCGTACTTGTCGGCCAGGGCCCGGGCGCGGTCCCTGACGTCGGCGACGTCGCCTGTGAACTGGATGATGTAGCGGCCGGCGACCGCTTCATCGGCGGCCTTGCCCATCTCCGCCAGGTTGACTTCGGGAGCGCGGACGATGGTGGAGATCCCGTCCACGTCGGACCGGGGAGCGGTCGGGGTGAGTTCCTCCTGGGAGCAGCCTCCGCACAGGAGGAACACCATGACGGCGGTCAGGGTGATCAAGACTCGCAGTTTCATGACCTGTACCTCGATTCTTGGGTCATCGGATTCGAACTTCAAGATCCCGCAGACTGCATGGCAATCCGGGGGATCCAGACGATCAGGGAGCGATTTCCAGCCGGGTTTTGAAATCCATTATTGTCTTGGGAGGTGGGAGCATACTTGATGAAGAGGATCCTGTAAACGGCCAAAATGTTATTCCGCATAATTTTCACACAATTGACCATTTTGAAGAGAGATTTCCCATTGGAAGCCAAGGCCTCCCCCCGCGCAAGGAAACGGGGCCCGGCGAACGCCGGGCCCCGTCCTCGCAGGATCGATGATGTCGAACTATTTGAACAGGTTGCGGACGCCCTCGTAGCTGTCGGCAGACGCCGTCTTGGCCCCGCAACCGCCGGTCTGCGCCAACGTCGCCGTCGGGCTGCCCGCCTGGATCTCCATCTCGGTGAAGTCCGGCCGCAACACCACCGGCACGCCGTTCGGACTCGACGACGGGTTCGACGGGCCCAGATCGATGTCGAAGGCGAAGAAGTCCAGGTAGAAGATGTCCAGCGTCGCCACCACCGTGTTCACCGTCGTCGGCAACGGCGTGCCGAACCCCACGATGTAGTTGTAGGTGCCTTCCATCGGAATGTTCACCCCGACGTTCGTCGACGGCACCGGGAAACTCACGCTCATCGAGGTGTTCCACGACGCCCCGCCGCTGAACTGAATCCCGCACTCGAACCCGCGCGTCTCACCGATCGACGGATTGCTGTAGACGAGGTAGGCCGGCACGTGCGCCAGGAACGCCGCCTCCGCGCAGCTCTGCGACGCGCCCTGGTCGAACCAGAAACCGATCGAGTCCCCGCTGCCCACCGGGGTGTACTGACCCAGGAAGATCGCCACACCGCCGTCCGTCACGTTCTTCGTCTCCGGCGCCGGCGTCTCGTAGCCCTCGACCGCCAGCCACGTGACCGTGTAGCTACCCGCAGGCTGATCGTTCAGCGTCGCATCGCCCCTGCCGGTCTGCAATCCGCCGGGACCGCTCAGCTCCCACGGAGCGTTGATGTCGTTCGGCTCCGCGTCGATCACCACGCTGCCCACCGGGATCCGCACGTACGTCCCGGTGAACGTCTGCGTACCGCCCGCGGCCAGGCTCTTGGTCTGAGCGACCGGCGTCGTGTAGCCCGCCACCGCAGCCCAGGTCACCGTGTAATCCCCGGCCACCAGGTCCGGGACCGTCTCGTCGCCCGCACCGCTGTACGAGAACGAGGCCGGACCCGTCAGCGTCCACGTCGCCCCGATGCCGTCCGGGTTGCTGTCGACCGTGATCGAGCCCAGGGACTCGGTGTACGTCCCGGCGAACGTGATCGTCTGCTCGGCGACCAGCGTCTGGGTCTCGCCCGCGGGCGCGTCATAGCCCGCGACCGCGCCCCAGGCGATGGTGTACTCGCCCTGGGGCATGTCGACCAGCGTCTGGTCACCGGTGCCCGAGGTGGTGTCGGGACCGGACACGGTCCAGGGGGCGTTCAGGAAATCGGGATCGGGGTTGATCACGATCGTCCCGGTCGTCGGGATCTGCGTGTAGACACCCTGGAAGGTGATGGTCGCGTCGGCCACCAGGGTCAGGGTTTCGCCCGCAGGGGCGATCCAGCCGGCGACCTCGCCCCAGGCGATGGTGTAGTCGCCGATGGGCATGTCGGTCCGGGTCCGATCGCCGGTGCCGTTGAGCACCCCGGTGGGACCCGTGAGGGTCCAGGGCGCGTTCAGGGCGTTGGGGACGGCGTCGACCACGACCGTTCCGGTCGTGCCGATCTCGGTGTAGAGGCCGTTGAAGGTGGTGGTGCCGCCGCCGGTCAGGGTCAGGGTCTCGCCTGCCGGGGTGTTCCACCCGGTGACTTCACCCCAGGTGACGGTGTAGTCGCCGGTCGGCATGTCGACCATGGTCGAATCGCCGGTTCCGGAGAACATGGCCGCATCGGGACCCTCGAGGCTCCAGGGGGCGCCCAGGGCATCGGGGTCGGGGTTGATCACGATGGTGCCCGTGGTCGGGATCTCCGTGTACACCCCGTTGAAGGTGATGGTGTCGTTCAGGGCCAGGGCCAGGGTCTCGGGTGCGGGAGTGACCCATCCGGCCACGTCGCCCCAGGTGATCGTGTAATTACCGACCGGAACGTCGGCGCGGGTGAGATCCCCGCTGAAGTTGAAGGTCCCCAGCGGACTGTCGATGGTCCAGGGGGCGTTCAGCGCGTCCGGGTCGGGGTTGACGACCACGGTCCCCAACTCGGGCGGAGGCAGCAGTTCCACGTCGGTGGTCAGCAGGTCGTTGCCAGGGTTCGGGTCGCTGAAGTCATGGGTCACGAACAGGGTGTAGGTCCCGGGATTCACGGCGACCGCAAGATCCTTGGCCGGGACGTTGAAGTGGATCACGCGCAGCATCGAGGCCCCGGCGGGCAACCCGGGCACCGTGGCGCGGGCCAGTTCGACGGACGTGCCCTGGACGCCGATCCAGGCCTGGAAGGGTGTCGTGATGTCGACGTTGCCGATGTTGGCGATCCTGACGCGCATGTCCAGGGTATCCCCCGGGAGGACGGTCGCCGGGGCGGAGAATTCCAGGAAGGCCACGTCGGACAGGACCTGGGGTTCCACGGCCCAGCCGAGGTTCTCGGGGTTCCCGTCGGGGTCGTTGGCCGTGGCCAATCCCAAGGGGGAATCCTGGGCGGGACCGTTGTCGATCAGGGCCTGACGCGCGGCGGCGACGCCCGCGGCATCGGTCGGACGACCGTTCTCGGCGATGTACAGCGCGAACAGGCCGGCCGCATGCGGGGCCGCCTGGCTGGTCCCGCTGGCGAGGATGGTGCCGCCGCCCAGACGGGTCGAGTTGATATCGACGCCGGGCAGGATCAGGTCGATGGCCTGGCCGGGCGAGATCACGGGATTGTCGATGTAGGCGCTGGCGCTGAAGTTGCTGAAAGCGGCGAAGGAGTCGTCCGGCCCGGAGGTCGAGGCCGCCCCCAGTCCGCCGGGAAGACCGTCGGTGTCCACCAGGGCGCTGATGGTGGCGGCGCCGGGGCAGGCAGCCGGGATGACGTCGTCGGCTGTGCCGATGGTGCCGTCGGCGCCGAAGATGTCCACCCCTTCGTTGCCCGCGGCCGCAACGACCACCAGGCCGGCGGCGACACAGTTGTTGATCGCGTTGTTCAGGGGATTGTTCCAGCCGACGGCGGCGAAACTCAGGTTCACCACCTCGATGGTGGTGGACCGGGCCAGGATCCAGTCGAGGCCCAGGATGACGTCGGAGACCAGACCGGTGCCGCCGGCGTTGAGGACCTTGACGCCCCACAGCCGGGCCCCGGGCGCCACTCCGACCACGTCCAGGGTATCGTCCCGGGCGGCGGCGATGCCGGCCACGTGCGTGCCGTGGCCGTTATCGTCCATGAAATTGGAGAAGGACAGGCCGCCCAGGAAGGTCCGGCCGCCCGCGATGTTCAGGGCGGGGTGGGAGGTGTCCAGCCCCGTGTCCACGATGGCGATGTCGACGTCGACGTTGGTGGGCACGCCGTCGATGGCGGCGAAGGGATTCAATTCGGTTTCGATGCGGTCCACGCCGGTGGGAATTTCCTGGGCGACGGCGCTGACCCACTGGTCCGGCGTCACCTCGAGCACGGAGGCCTCGGCACGCAGGGCCTCGGCGGTTTCCGGGGACATCCGCGCAGGGAATCCCTTGATGGCGTACTGGTAATAGGTGGGAACCGACAGGCCGTACTTGGCGGCCAGAGAACCGACGAGGGCGGAGGCGTCCGCGACGTCCGGCCGGAACTGCACGATGAACCTGTCGGTGATGGGCGTGTCGGCCGCCTTGTGGATCCGGCCGAGGTTCTCCTCCGGGGACAACACTTCGGGATCGGGATAATCCGAGGCGAGGTACCCGATTTCAGGCTGGGTGACCTGTTCCTCGGAACATCCGACGAACAGCAAGAGGAGCAGGGTCACCGTCAGGGCGAACGCGACTCTCAGGTTCATGATCATCTCCTTGGGTCAACGAACGAGACCGGATCGCCGGCATACCGCGAGGGCGGCGACCATGGCCGTGGAACGCATTTTTTCCCCTCATCCGGGGAGTGATTATACCATGAAATTCCCTCCAGACACAAGGGACCCCAAGGATTTCCAGGGAAATTTCAAAAAAATTAAGTCATTTCATCACTTTTAGTTGCGATCATTGTTTGTTTTTTATCTTATTATTCTATACTTCATGCACTTGGCCATCATTACATGGCAAAAAAATTGTCAAACCACCGAGAACAGGCCCGCAAACACCGGAAATCGACATGATGATTCATAATCACCGCGAACCCTGAAGGACGGGCGCCCCCCACGGGGGACGCCCCCCGGTCTGGGTCATCGCACTGTGAGCATCCGCATGTACCCGCCCAGGTCGCTCCGCTCCTCGAACCCCAGGGTCGCCTCGATGACCTCATCCTGCCGGCCCGGGTCCAGCACCCCGCCGGCATTGGCCCGGAACTTCGCGATCAGCTCCTCGTCGCTCAGCGGATTCCGGGGGCTGCCCTTGGCGTGATCCACGGTCTCGCTGAAGGTGCGGCCGTCATGGGTGGTCAGGGTGGCGATGGCGCGCTTGGTGCCGGGGAACATGGCGTCGATCTCCGGATTGGCCACGACCTTGATCCTGGGCAGCAAGGCCCGGATGCGCGGATCGAACAGCTTGTCCTGCTCGAAGCTGCCGGGATAGACCCCGCCGTCGGCCGCGGCGGCGGCCAGGCAGTAGGGCAGGCTGTGGTCCGCCGTCTCCTTGGTCTGCGGATCGTACTTGCTCGGATCGCTCAGGATGTCCGCGCCTCGGGTCGTGGTCTGGATGTGGATGGAGGCCAGGTCCTCGGCGACCAGGCCGTTCTTCTTCATGGCCATCAGCACGGCGCTCATGGGCTGGTGGGTGAGGGCCTCGGTGGGGAAGGCCTTGTAGCCGCACTCGGTGATCAGGAACTTCTCCCCCAGGCCGTCCAGCAGGATCTCGGGTTTCAGCTCCACGTTGTGGATCACGTGCTGGAAACCCTCCTTGCCCTCGATGACTTCCACCGGCCCCTCGTACCCCTCGCGGGCCATCATCGCGGCGAGCACCCCGGCCTGGGTCGCCAGCGGATCGGCGGTGTTCTTCATGTTGGTCAGGTGTCCGGCGACCACCCCGCCCAGGGTGTAGTGGCTGCTGCCGCTGATGCCGGCGGCGGCCACCAGCTGGTCGGCGTCCAGGCCGTAGATGCGGCCGGCCACGAAGGGGCTGACCAGCTGGGTCAGGGTGGCGTGATGCCAGCCGACCTCGCGCACGCCGGGGAAGCAGGCCAGGCACCAGCGCATCTCCAGCTCGTAGGCGATGACGATGGCGACGAGAGCCTCCCGGCCGTCGCGGCCCAGGGCCTCGGCGGGGGACACCGCTCCGAAGATGATGTCCGAGGGATGGCTGGGATCCTGCTCCCAGTAGATGTCGTTGTAGTCCAGGGCCCTGACCAGCAGGCTGTTCATGAGGGCCGCGTTGGCGGCGCTGGTCCGGTGTCCGCTGCCGATGAGGGTCGCCTCGGGGGTTCCCCCCAGCTTCCCGATGAAGCGGTACATGGCGGCCATGTCCGGATTGTCGACCGCGGCCAGCGCGCAGCCCACGCTGTCCAGCAGGAACCGCTTGGCCTCCCTCAGGGCCGGAGCGGGAATGTCCTCGTAACGCAGCTTCAGGACGAAATCGGCCATCTGTCGGGTCAAGCTCGGCATCGTCGGTCTCTCCTGGAAGGGGGTTGGCAGCGCAGGGGGAACAGGAAATCGGGGACACTCTAAGCGAAACCGCCCCCGCCGGCTAGCCGTCTCCGAACCGCCGTCCGGGCTTCGCGCCGCCAGGACGTGCGCCGGGACCGGGCCGATTCCCGAGCCGTTCCCAAGATCAGGACCGCCCCGGCGCTCATGATCGCATCCCGCCCCGCTCCACGACCCGGCAGATGGGCGGAGGGGTTGATCCGGCCCGCGGTTGACCTCCAACCAAAAAGTTTTATCCTTTGCAACGAAAAAGATAACCACTTTCATCCCGATAGGAGTCGGTTGCCATGGCCAACCCGGATCCCCGGTCGAATCCCCAGCTCGAGCAGATCGAGAACCAGGAGTGGCGGGAGTCCCTGGACTACGTCCTGGAAGGGCAGGGTCCCGAGCGCGTCCAGCAGATCCTGCGGCTGCTGCAGACCCGCGCCCAGGAGCACGGGGTGAGCATTCCGTTCACCGCCAACACCCCCTACATCAACACCATTCCCCGGGCCAAGCAACCGGTGTTCCCCGGCAACCGGGAGCTCGAGCGGCGGATCAAGTCCATCATCCGCTGGAACGCCATGGCCATGGTGGTGCGGGCCAACCGGGAGCTGCCGGGCATCGGCGGGCACATCTCCACGTACGCCTCGGCGGCCAACCTGTGGGAGGTCGGGTTCAACCACTTCTGGCGGGGCCGGACGCCGGATTTCCTCGGGGACCAGATCTACTTCCAGGGCCACGCCTCGCCCGGCGTCTACGCCCGCGCCTTCCTGGAGGGACGCCTGACCGAGCAGGACCTGCAGAACTTCCGGCGCGAGCTGGCCCCCGGCGGAGGGCTGTCCAGCTATCCGCATCCCTTCCTGATGCCCGGGTTCTGGGAGTTCCCCACGGTGTCCATGGGCCTGGCAGCCATCTCGGCCATCTACCAGGCCCGCTTCAACCACTACCTGGTCGACCGCGGCCTGCGGCAGGCCAGCGGCCGCAAGGTCTGGGCCATGCTGGGTGACGGGGAGATGGACGAACCCGAATCCCTGGGCGCCATCACCCTGGCCAGCCGCGAGAAGCTGGACAACCTGATCTTCGTGGTGAACTGCAACCTGCAGCGCCTGGACGGTCCGGTGCGGGGCAACGGCAAGATCATCCAGGAACTCGAGGCCGCCTTCCGGGGCGCCGGCTGGAACGTGATCAAGGTCATCTGGGGCGGCGACTGGGACACCCTGCTGGAGAAGGACGATTCCGGCAAGCTGCTGCAGCGGATGGAGGAGATCCTCGACGGCGAGATGCAGCGCTACACCGTCAGCAGCGGGGCCTTCGTCCGTGAACACTTCTTCGGCAAGCACCCCGAACTGGCGGCCCTGGTCGAGCAGTACAGCGACGACCAGATCGCCAAGCTGCGCCGCGGCGGCCACGATCCGGTCAAGGTCTACGCGGCCTACAAGGCCGCCGTCGAGCACAAGGGGTCGCCCGCGGTGATCCTGGCCCAGACCATCAAGGGCTACGGCCTGGGCGAGGCCGGCGAGGGCAAGAACATCACCCATTCCCAGAAGAAGCTGAACGAGGACGAGCTGAAGGAGTTCCGCACGCGGTTCAACATCCCCGTCAGCGACGACGAGATCGCCGAGGCCCCGTTCTACAAGCCGGCGGACGACAGCCCCGAGATGGTCTACCTGCGCTCCCGCCGCGAGGAGCTGGGCGGTCACCTGCCCATGCGGGTGGACGGCAGCCAACCCATGGCCTGCCAGACCGAGGAGCTGTTCCGGGAGTACTACGAGGGCTCGGGCGAACGGGAACTGGCCACGACCATGGCCTACGTCCACCTGCTGGCGAAGCTCCTGCGGGACGAGGAGATCGGCAAGCTCATCGTGCCCATCGTACCCGACGAGGCCCGCACCTTCGGGATGGAATCCCTGTTCCGCCAGGTGGGCATCTACAGCCACGCCGGCCAGCTCTACGAGCCGGTCGACAAGGGCAGCCTGCTGTTCTACAACGAGAAGAAGACCGGGGCGATCCTGGAGGAAGGGCTCAGCGAGGCGGGGTCCATGGCCAGCTTCGTCGCCGCGGGGACGGCCTACTCCAACAACGGCGTCAACACCATCCCGTTCTATACCTACTACTCCATGTTCGGGTTCCAGCGGGTGGGCGACCTGATCTGGCAGGCCTGCGATTCGCGTGCCCGCGGCTTTTTGGTCGGCGCCACCGCCGGCCGCACCACCTTGGCCGGGGAGGGCCTGCAGCACCAGGACGGGCACAGCCACGTCCTGGCCCTGCCCCCCACTCCCATCAAGGCCTACGATCCGGCCTTCGCCTACGAGCTGGCGTTGATCGTCCACGACGGGATCACGCGCATGTACTGCCACCAGGAGGACTGGATCTACTACCTGACCGTGGGCAACGAGACTTACCGGATGCCGGCCATGCCCAAGCGCGCCGGCGTCCGCGAGGGGATCCTGCGCGGGATGTACCGGTTCCAGTCCAGCGGCCTCAAGGGCGCCAAGGCCAAGGCCGCCCCGAAGGCCCACCTGCTGGGCAGCGGGGCCATCATGAACGAGGCGATCGAGGCCGCCGCCATCCTGGAGAAGGATTACGGGGTGGCCGCCGACGTCTGGAGCGTGACCAGCTACAAGGAGCTGTATCGCGACGCCGTCGAGTGCGAGCGCTGGAACCTGCTGAACCCCGGCAAGAAGGCCCGCTCACCCTACCTCACCACGCTGCTGGCCGGGGAGGAGGGCGTGTTCGTGGCCGCTTCGGACTACATGAAGGTCCTGCCGGCGAGCGTGGCCAAGTGGTTCCCCGGGCCGGTCCACTTCCTGGGCACCGACGGTTTCGGGCGCAGCGAGGGCCGCCGGCAGCTGCGCGACTTCTTCGAGGTCGATGCGCGCTACATCGCCCTGGCCGCGCTGCAGGAGCTGGCGACCCAGGGCAGGATCAAGGCCACGGTGGCGGCCAAGGCCATCGATGATCTGGGGATCGACCCCGGCAAACCCAACCCCTACACGGATTGACCGCCCGGGCCCGGCCGCCTGGGCGCGCCGGGTCCCCGCGGGGAAGGACCAGCATGGCACAGGAAATCCGCGTACCCGAAGTCAGCGACGGCGTCGTCAAGGGAACCGTCATCTCCATTTCCGTCGCCGCCGGCGACAAGGTGGAGGCAGACCAGACCCTCCTGGAGATGGAGACGGACAAGGCCGTGGTGGCCATCCCCTCACCCTTCCAGGGCGTCATCACCGAGGTCAAGGTGGCCGAGGGCGACGAGGTGAAGATCGGGGCGGTCATCATGCTCGGCGAACCCGCCGGCGAAGCGGCCGCGGACGCCGCGCCTCGATCCGGGCCCGCGCCTGCGGAAGAGCGCGCTCCCGCCCCCGCCTCCGCGGCGGCCCCGGAGGCCGACGCTGAACCGGAGGCCGTAGCCGCGACCGCGGAAAAAGGAAAACCCACCACACCGGCGCCCGCCGTTTCCGCCGCTGGGTCCGCCGCAGCACCCGCCGGGGGCGCGTCCCCCGCAGTCGACCTGCAGACCGTGCGCACGGGGGACCGCGTCGCCCCTGCGGCGCCCTCGATCCGCCGGCTGGCCCGCGATCTGGGCGTGGACATCTACCAGGTGCAGGGCACCGGACCGGGCGGCCGCATCGGCGAGGACGACGTGCGGACCTTCGTCCGCGAGACCATGCAGCGCATCACCGGCGGCGGGCCCCTCCCCGGGGCGACCGGCGAATTCCCCGGCCTGCACGCGCAACGGCCCCTGCCCGACTTCACCAGGTGGGGTCCCGTGCACCAGGAGCCCTTGTCCAGGGTGCGCCGCATCACGGCGGACGCCATGAGCTACGCCTGGTCGACCATCCCCATGGTCACCCAGGACGACCAGGCCGACATCACCGGGCTGGAAGCCTTCCGCAAGGACTTCAACCGCACCGCCGCCTCGGAGAACAAGCTGACCACGACCGCCATCCTGCTGAAGGTCTGCGCCACCGCCCTGAAGGCCTTCCCGCAGTTCAACAGCAGCCTGGACCTCGCCCACCAGGAGCTTATCTTCAAGGACTACGTCCACATCGGCGTGGCCGTGGACACGCCCGGAGGCCTGCTCGTGCCCGTGATCCGCGACGCCGACCGCAAGGGGATTGAGACCCTGGCCGTCGAGCTGAACGCCCTGGCGGAGCAGACCCGCGAGCGGCGCATCAGCCCCGCCGACATGGAGGGCGGCACGTTCACCATCAGCAACCTCGGCGGGATCGGCGGGACCGCGTTCTCCCCCATCGTCTACGCCCCCCAGGTGGCGATCCTGGGGGTCTCGCGGGCGGCCATGGCGCCGGTGTGGAACGGCTCGGAATTCCGGCCGCGGCTGATGATGCCCCTGTCGCTGACCTACGACCACCGCGTCATCGACGGCGCGGACGGCGCCCGGTTCCTGCGCTGGATCTGCGAGGCGCTGGAACAGCCCCTGAACCTCGTGATGAAGGGATAGCAGCATGGCTGAGACGAGCACCATCCCCGCGAAGGCTTCGCTGGTCGTGATCGGGGCGGGTCCCGGGGGATACCACGCGGCATTCAAGGCGGCCGAACTCGGCCTCGAGGTCACCCTGATCGATCCCGCCGAGAATCCCGGCGGGGTCTGCCTCTACCGCGGCTGCATCCCCAGCAAGGCCCTGCTGCACGTGGCCAAGCTGGTGAACGAGACCGCCGAATCCGAGGCCATCGGCGTGAAGTTCGCGCCACCGGAGATCGACGTGGACCGGGTGCGGACCTGGAAGGACGAGGTGATCGGCAAGCTCACCGGCGGCCTGGGCATGAAGGTCCAGCAGAAGAAGATCACGCACGTGCGGGGCACCGCCCGCCTGACCGGGCCCAGCACCCTGCAGGTGTCCGCAGCCGGAGGACTCCAGGGCGAGATGACCTTCGAGCAGGCCATCATCGCCACCGGATCCCGTCCCATCATGCTCCCCGGGATCGAGGCCAGCGACCGCATCGTCGATTCCACCGGAGCCCTGGCCCTGAAGGACGTGCCCGGTTCCCTGCTGGTGGTCGGCGGCGGGTACATCGGCCTGGAGCTCGGATCCGTCTACGCGGCCCTGGGGAGCAAGGTGTCCGTCGTCGAGATGACGAACGGGCTGCTCCCCGGCTGCGACCGCGACCTGGTCTCGGTGCTCAAGCGACGCCTGGACGGACAGTTCGCGTCCATCATGCTGTCCACCAAGGTTGCGGCGATGAAGGAGCAGAAGGGCGGCGTCAAGGTCACTCTCGAGGACAAGAAGGGGTCGCAGGAGCAGACCTTCGACCGCGTCCTGATCTCCATCGGAAGGCGGCCCAACACGGAGAATCTCGGCCTCGAGGCCGCAGGCATCGAGGTCGACGCCAAGGGCTTCGTCCCCGTGGACGCCCAGCGCCGGACCCGGGTCTCCCACATCTTCGCCGTCGGTGACATCGCAGGCGAACCCATGCTGGCCCACAAGGCCTACGGAGAGGCGGACGTGGCCGCGGAGGCGGCCGCGGGGCGCAAGGCCGTCTACGATCCCCGCGCCATTCCCGCCGTGGTGTTCACCGATCCGGAGATCGCCTGGTGCGGGCTGACCGAGACCCAGGCCCGCGAACAGGGTCGCAAGGTCCAGACCGCGAAGCTGCCCTGGCGCGGCAACGGCCGCACCCTGACCCTCGGCCGGGAGGACGGCCTCACCAAGGTGATCACCGATCCGGAATCCGACGCGGTGCTCGGGATCGCCGTCGCCGGCCCCGGCGCCGGGGAACTGATCGCCGAGGGCGTGCTGGCGATGGAGATGGCCGCCACCGGCGAGGACCTGCGCAAGACCATCCATCCCCATCCCACGCTCTCGGAGACGGTCTACGAGGCCGCCCGGATGCTGGTCAAGGAGTGATCATGATCACCGGCGTCCTGGCCAAGCAGTTCCGCTTCACCGCCCACGTCGTGGGGGTGAACCTCGAGGGCATGACCGAGGAACAGGCTCTGGCGTGCCCGCCACGGGGCGGGAGCAGCGCCAACTGGATCCTGGGCCACATCCTGACCGGCCGCAACGGAGTCCACTTCCTGCTCGGGCTGGAGCCCGCCCTGTCGCGAGAGGCGGCATCGCCCTACGAACGCGGAAACGCAAGCGTGGATGCCGGGAACCCCGGCATCCCCCTGGCCGATCTGCTGGAGCTCTTCCACGCTTCCCAGGAGAAGATCGCCGCCGCCATTCCCGGCCTGGGGCCCGAGCAGCTGGCCAGGGTCGTCGACCTGCCTCCTCCCCTGGGGCGTTGCACCCTGGCCGAGGGGCTGGGCCTCCTCCAGTTCCACGAGGCCTACCACGCCGGACAGCTGGGCGTGCTGCGGCGCCTGGCCGGCCTGCCCGGAGCCATCGCCTGACTCTCCGACCCGGTAGCGGATCCGCGAACCGGTTATACATTGTTCATTCATGAACGGGGATCCGAACCACCCGCCCGGTCCCCTCATCCACTCGAGGTATGCCCATGATGCCGCACGGCAAGCCTGCCGCGCCCGGGATCCTTGCGTGCACCGTCCTCGCGGCGCTGTCTTGCGCGGGAGGGTGCCTGGATCATCCGGGCCCGACGGCTCCCGGACCCGGGCCCGTCGCCACCCGGACCTTTTCCCTGCTCGCCCTCGGGGATTCCTACACCGTGGGCGAAGGCGTGCCCGAGCGGGGCGCCTGGCCGCGCCAGCTGGCCGACTCCCTGCTGGTCCGCGGCGACACCCTCGCGGTGACCAGCCTCGCGGCCACCGGCTGGACCACCGGGGACCTCCTCGCAGCGCTCGACCGCACGCCGCCGACGGGGACCCATGACCTCGTCACGGTGATGATCGGGGTCAACAACCAGTTCCAGGGCATGGCGCCGGACGCCTTCGCCGCCGACCTGCAGGCCATCGTCGGGCGCGCCGTCACAGCGGCGGGCGGACGTCCGGACCGCGTCATCGTCTTCTCGATTCCCGATTACGGAATCACGCCCGTGGGCGAACTCTTCGGCGGCGCGGCGGTCTCCGCGGCCATCGACGCGTTCAACGCGGCCGCCTGCCCCGTCGCCCTGGACGGCGGAGCCCACTGGCTGGACATCACCCCCCTGTCCCGGACGGCCGCCGGCCGCAGCGATCTGGTGGCCCGGGACGGACTCCACTTCTCGATGGCCATGTACGGTCTCTGGGTGGAAGACATGCAGGATGCCGTGATCGGCATCCTCCACGCCAGGAAAGGAACGCCGCCATGACCCAGAGGATCCTCCTGACGGCCGCCGCCTGCATCCTCCTGAACGGCGGAGCCTCCCCCGTCCGGGGAGCCTTCGACGTCGTCCACATCCCCGCCGAACGGTGGGGAACGCCCGATGCGGAGCTGGCCCTGGGCTTTCCCTTGACTCCCCAGCGCAACGGGTTTCTCCTGATCAGCAGCGACGACCCCTTCGAACCCATCGTGAGCGTCTCCCTGGGCGGCCGCGGGGACGCCTTCGTCGTCGACCACCTGGTGTTCGGGGCCAACCCGGCGGTGCCGGCGGCGCCCCGCGCCTTCGGCTCCGTCAAGGCCCTGTTCCGCCGCTGAATCCGGGACCCGGCCACGGAAGGACGCTGATCGTGAACGGACCGTCCCCCGCCCTCGTCCTCGATCGCGTCGGGATGGTCTTTCCTGGGGAATCCGGTCCGGCCCGCACCGTGCTCGACGGGGTCGATCTTTCCCTTCACCCCGGCCAGTGCCTGGCCCTGGTCGGCCGCAGCGGCAGCGGCAAGACCACGCTGCTCCACCTGGCGGCCGGCATCGCGGTGCCCACCTCGGGCAGGGTGCTGATCGACGGCGAGGATCTCGGAGGGATGACCGAGAACGCGCGGACCCGGCTGCGCCGCGACCGGATCGGCATCGTCTTCCAGTTCTTCCACCTGCTGCCCCACCTGAACGTGGCCGAGAACGTCGCCCTGCCCGGCTGGATCGACGGGCGTCCGGGCGGAGGGCTGGCGACGCGCGTCGGGGAGCTGCTCGATCGGGTCGGCCTGGCGGACCGGGCCCGGGATCCGGTGGGACGCCTGTCCGGAGGGGAGATGCAGCGGGTGGCCCTCTGCCGGGCCCTGCTGAACAAGCCCTCCCTGCTGCTGGCCGACGAGCCCACCGGCAGCCTGGACGACCGCACCGGACGGGTCATCCTGGACCTCCTGCTGGAGATGGCCGAGGCGGAACGGTGCGCCCTGTTGCTGGTGACCCACAGCCGGGCCCTCGCCGCACGCGCCGAGCGCATCTTCGAGCTCCACGACGGCCGGCTGCGGCCGGATCCGGGCGTCCCCTCGTGATCCGCGTGCTCGCCCACGGTCTGCTGGGTCTGGTCCGCGAAGGACGGACCCTGCTGCTGCTGACGGTGGTGGGCGTCAGCCTGGGCGTGGGTTCGGTCGTCGCCATCCAGACCCTCAACCAGGGGGCCCTGCAGGCCTTCGGAGGCAGCGTCCGGGCAGTCAGCGGTCAGGCCGACCTGACGGTCCTGGGCACCGTCCCCACCATCGACCCCGCGTTGCTGCCCCGGGTCCTGGCCGATCCTGCGGTCAGGGACGCCTGGCCCCTTTGCCGCTTCGACGCCGCCCTGGCGGACGGCACGGGCGACCTCATCCAGATCGTGGGCTTCGACGTCTTCGCGCCCGTCCGCTACCCGTTGACCCGGCAGCTGGACGATACCGGCGCGGCCGCCGATCCCGGGGGCCTGGTGGCCGCCGCCATGGCCGTGCCCGGCTGGTGCGCCGTCACCCCCCGACTCGCCGCCGGACACGGCTGGGCGGTCGGCGACACGGTCACCGTCAGCAGCGGCAGCCGCCTGGCCCGGCTGGTCATCGGCGCCCTGGTCGACTTCCAGCGCTACGAACCCCTGGCTCCGGTGGACATCGCCGTGATGGACGTCGCCCAGGCCCAGGCCCTGCTCGCCCGGCCCGACGCCATCCACCAGATCGACATCGTCCTCGCCGGGGACGAGGATCCCGGGACGGCGGCCGCCAGGCTCCAGCGGAACCTCGGACCCGGCGTGCGGGTCCTGACTCCCGAGCAGCGGGCCGAGGACGCCTCCGGACTGCTGGCTGCCTTCCGGTTGAACCTGACCGCCCTGAGCCTGATCAGCGTGTTCGTGGGCCTGTTCCTCGTCCTGGCCAGCGTCCAGGCGAGCCTGGTCCGCAGGCGGCGGGAATTCGGGGTCCTGCGCGTCCTGGGGATGCAACCCCGCCAGGTCCTCGTCCTGATCCTGGCCGAGGCGGGGGTGCTGGGCCTGCTGGGCGTGGTCATCGGCATCCCCACCGGATTCCGGATCGCCCTGTGGAACGTGGAGACGGTGAGCGCCACCCTGACCAGCATCTACGTCCTGGAAGAGATCTCGCGCCTGGTCCTCACCCCCTCGGTCATCGTCCTCGGGGCGGCGGTCGGGCTGGGCGGCGCCCTCTGCGGGGCGATCCTGCCGGCGATCGACATGTCGCGCCGGGGGGTGGTCGAACTGCTCTCGCCGCTGACGATCCACGAGGGAGCGCGGCGCACCGCGATTCCGCTCGCCCTGCTCGCCGTCGCGGCGATGGCCGCGGGCCTGCTCTGGTTCGCCGCCGCCGGCGGGGACAACCGTTACGCCGGCTTCATCCTCGGCTTCGTCATGCTCATCGGCCTGCCGCTCCTGGTTCCGGGCGTGATCCGGACGGCGGGAGCCCCCCTGCGCCCCCGCGGCCTGGGCTGGGTCCTCAGCCTGCGCAACCTGACCATCCGCCTGCGCACCAGCAGCTTCGCGGTGGCGGCCCTGGCGGTGACCATCAGCATGATGGTCGGGATCACCCTGCTGGTCGGCAGCTTCCGCCAGACGCTGGTCACCTGGCTCGACGTGACCATCCGGGCCGACGTCTACGTCTCCACCGAGTCGTGGGTCCGCGCCGGCAACGAGGCGTTCCTCGACGGGGATCTGCTGGCCGCGCTGGGCGGCAGACCGGACGTCCAGGCCGTCGAGACCCAGCGCCGCCTGCGCGTGAGCACCGCCGACGGCCGCCACCGGGTCTGGCTCAGCGGCATCGCCTTCTCGGCGGTCCCCGGCGTCACCCTCGCCTCCCGTCTTCCCCTTTACGCGGGCGACCCGGAGACTGTGGCCGGACGGTTGCTCGACGCCGAGGCCGTGGTCATCGGCGAGCCCCTGGCCCGCAAGGCCGGGCTTGGACCCGGGGACGACCTGGTTCTCGCGGGTCCCGACGGGCCGGTTTCCCTGCCCATCGCCGGAGTGGCCTTCGACTACACCAGCGAGGCCGGCACGGCGTTCACGACCCTGGAGACCTTCGGGCGACACTTCCGCTCCGACCAGCCCAACAACGCCGCGCTGTTCCTTCGGCCCGGCGCCGATCCCGACGCCGTGGTCGCCGAGCTCCAGCGGATCCACCAGGGGCGCCCTCTGGTCTTCCGCAGCAACGCCACCCTGCGCCGGGAAGTCCTGGACATCTTCGACCAGACGTTCGCCGTCACGCGCACCCTGCAGACCATGGCGCTGTTCATCGCCGCCTGCGGTCTGGCCCTCGCCCAGCTCATCCAGGTCCGGGAGCGCGCCGGGGAGCTCGCCCTGTTCCGCGCCCTCGGGGCGACCCGCGGCCAGATCTCACGCATGTTCCTCGGCGAAGGCCTCGCCATGGCCGGCCTGGGGCTGGCGATGGGTCTCGGCGGCGGCGCAGGCCTGGCCGCCCTGCTCATCCTGGTCATCAACCGCGACTGGTTCGGCTGGACGATCCGCCCGGACGTGCCGCTGGGCGCCCTCTCCCTGGAGGTCGCCGTCATCCTCGGCGCGGCCCTTGCCGCCGGCATCTACCCGGCCTGGAAGTCGGGGCTGTCCAGCCCCGCCCAGCTGAGCCGGGACGACCTGTGAGGAGCCCCATGGCAAGGTGGACCTGGCTGATCCTGACCGCTGCGCTGGCCCTTCCCTGCGGGGCGGGATCCGACTCCGGCTGGCGCCAGGCCGCTCCGGGGTACCGGTGGGAATGGCCCCGCGACCACTTCGCCCATCCCGAATTCAAGACCGAGTGGTGGTACTTCACCGGGCACCTCGAACCGGAGGACGTCGCCGGGGTCCCGGGCGACGCCCTCGGCTTCCAGCTGACCTTCTTCAGGCTGGGCATGGTGCCCCCGGGAACGGGAACGCCGGAGACGGGTCTTGCCGCCCGCGGCGGCGTCATGGCCCACGCCGCGATCAGCGATGCCGCCGCGGGGAACCACGTCTTCAGCGAGGTCCTGTGGCGGGCGACCCCGCTGCTGGGCGGGTTCGGCGCTCCCGGGGACACCGTCATCGCCTGGTGCCGGGGACCGGGCGGCACGGCCGATCTCTGGTCCCTCGGCTTCGACGGGCAGGCGTTCGCCCTGCGGGCGTCCGATGACCGCCAGGGGCTGGCCTTCGCGCTGGACTGCCGGCCGGCCAAGCCGGTGGTCCTGCACGGCGACCTCGGGTTCAGCGCCAAGAACGCCGCCGGCACCGCCGGCAGCCTGTACGCCGCCTTCACCCGCATGGAGGTCAGCGGATCGGTGATGCGGAACGGGGCCATGGTCCGCGTCCGCGGGGAGTGCTGGATGGACCAGGAGATCTTCACCAGCACCCTGGCCCCCGATCAGAAGGGCTGGGACTGGGTCAGCCTCCAGCTGGCCGACGGCCGCGAACTGATGGTCTACCGGCTCTTCGGTCCGGAGGGAGGAGACGGGTTCGCGTCGGGCACCCTGGTCGCTCCCGACGGATCGACCACTCCCCTGGCGGACGGCGATTTCCGGCTGGAAACGCAGGACCGGTGGCGCAGTCCGGTCACCGGCGCCGACTACCCGGTGAAGTGGATCCTGGAGGTGCCCTCGGCCGGCCTCGATCTGGAATTCCAAGCGGTGATCCCCGACCAGGAGAACGTCTCCCGCCTGTCGGGCGTCCACTACTGGGAAGGGGCGGTCGAGGTCCGTTCCCGGGGACCGGCCGGCGCCGGCCGGACCATCGGTCGGGGATTCGTCGAGATGGCCGGCTACGGGGAAGGCAACCGCCCTCCGGTCTGAGCCGCAAACAATCCTCATTTCCTCCTTTTTCGAACCCGTGTTTTCAAAAAATTCTATCCCCCGCTGCAGCAGGGCATTAGCTTTGCTGTGGTGGAGGATCAACGGGAATCCCGAGGCCGATGCCGAGGCTACCGGGAAAAGAACAACCCGGCGGGGAAGGATTTTCCCGGCCGCGATTCGCCCAACTTCGAGGAGGCCGACCTTGACATCAAGAGCTCGACTGCTGCTGACCCTGCTGCTCGTGATCACCATCACCGGCTGCGGAGGCGACGACCCCACGGGACCGACGACCCCTCCTCCGGGCAACATGGAGGACAGCATCAACGACTACTGGCCCACGAGCCGGGAACTCCAGGACTCCTTCACGGATCTCGACGCCTCCTGGGACCAGCTCGAAGGCGCCTTCAACGCCAAGACCCCGGACAACGCCCAGATCACGACCTTGGTCAACGACTACGTCCAGAAGACCCTCGTCGTCGGCGCCAAGATGGACGCCCTGATCGCGCTGGAAGACGACATCCACGCCTACGGCTCGGCGGGCAAGGGCATGTTCACGGACGCCGCCGGCTCCGTCGCCAAGGGCCTCTTCAACGTCGTGAAGAAGTCCGTCGTCTCCTCGGGCCAGATGGTCCGGACCAGCTGGCGGGTGCTGAGCGGCTCCCATTCCCTTCGCGAGGCTCTCTCCGCCTCGGACTCGGGCATCCCCATCGTCTCCGATTTCGCCAAGCGCCTCGAGGAACACAACGCCGCCAGGGACGAGAGGATCATCGACGCGATCAATCGCGGGGACTCCCAGGAGGGTTACGTGCCCATCAGCGAGCTGGAGGGGTCGACCACCCAGCAGAAGATCGAATACTACCGCAACCTCCCCGACGATCATCCCCTGAAGAAACGGACCAGGGGGGACGTCCACCTCTGGGACAACGGTGAGAAGGCGGAGACGGTCAACACCCTGAAGAAGGCCGCCAAGGACCAGGTCAAGAACTACGTCGGCGCCGTCAGCGGCAGCGACGCGCTGGCGGAGGTCGGCGATCAGATGATCTCCGGCGACCAGCCCGAGGACGACAAGGGCCAGGTCCGCAGCATCGTCAAGGACGCCGACTCCCTGACCAACCTGACCTCCCGCAAGACCATCCTCATCCAGAAGAAGGACCAGCCCGAGGATGAGCCCAAGGTCGCCATCGTCGACGGCGTCGATCCGGACACGCAGATCCCCCTGGCCACCGGCGTCTACGAGGTCGTGGTCATCGCCGAGGGCTACGTGCGGTCGGTGCAGGAGAACCTGGAGATCGTCAAGAACCAGGCGACCACCATGCTGCACGAGATGTACAACTTCGCGGCCAACAGCCTCATCCTCGAGGGCGTGGCCGCCAGCCCCGAGACCAGTCCCATCGACCAGCCCGTCACGGTGAACGCCACGGCCGCCAGCGTCGTGGGCTCGAGCCTGAGCTTCAGCTGGACCATCACCGGCGGGGAGTTCACGGGCAAGTCCCAGAGCGGGGCATCCCTGGTGTTCACCCCGAAGCAGATCGGGACCTACACGGTGGATCTGGAGGTCACCGACACCCTCGGCAACTCCCGGCAGGGTTCGGCGACCGTGCGGACCACCGGCGCCGAGGTCGAGATCGCGTCGTGGTCGATCTCCAGCGAGCAGTTCGACGACGGCGAGATCAATCCCGGCGAGACGGTGGGCGTCTCCATCACCCTGGCCAACCACGGCGCCGAGGCGGTGTCCGGGGTCGTGAGTCTCCACGGCCAGGACCGGATCACCGCGCAGCTGATCGGCGGCTCCAGCGTGACCATCGCGGCCGGCGGGAGCACCACCATCGGCGGGAACTTCATCCTGCCCGTCAACTACAGCCCCGAAGAAGGGACCGTGACCCTGGAGTTCTCCACCGCAGGGGTGACCCTGGCCCAGGACATGGTCTTCGACGTCGTCTTCGGCGTCGAGATCGACCCGATCGGTTCCCCGGTGACCGACCGCGTCCTGAACATCTCGGGTTCGGTGTCCAACCCCTCCCTGGCCACCGCGCAGCTCGCCATCGGCGGGGACGTCGACCAGGTGTTCACGATGAATCTCAGCAACGGGCGATTCAGCCAGGACATCGCCGTCGAGGCGTCGGCCCAGTCCCAGAACGTCTCCGTCCTGGTCGTCGCGGACTCCGGCTCACGCCACGCCGAGGACACGACCAGCTTCCGCGCCCAGGTTCCCCCGGCCGCCCTGCGGGTGACCCTGACCTGGGACACCGGCGGCACCGACGTCGACCTGTGGGTCACCGATCCCGCCGGCGAATCCTGCGGCTGGTCGCATTCCTCGACCTCCAGCGGCCTGAACCTGGACTTCGACGACACCGACGGCTACGGTCCCGAGAACATCACGACCTCATCCGCCTCGGCGGGCACCTATTCCGTGAGGGTCCACTACTACAGCGACCACGACTCGGAGAACCCCACCCCCACCGGCTGCACGGTGGTGGTCAGGCTGAACGAGGGCACGCCCCAGCAGACGGTGACGACCTATCACGGGTCGCTCTCCGACTCGGGTGACGAGTGGAGCGCGGCCACGATCACCATCACCGCCGCGGGCAAGGCCGAGCTGGTCGCCGGACCCAGGGAACTGACCAGGATCGACCCGTCCACGCTGCCGGAAAAGAAAGAGTAGTCCGGAAGCATCCCGACCGAACGACGAGGCGGGGCTCCCTGGGGAGCCCCGCCTCGTTTCTCCCGGGAACCACCGTCATTCCGGCAGGTAATCCGCCATGTCGAAACCCTGCGGCATGTTGATGATTGTCCACGCCAGGGCCTTCTCGTCCGGGTGGATCGCCGCCTCGATCCCGCGGTCCAGGGCCCCGCTGCTGCTGATGTACATCAGGTAGCCGGCGTCCGAACACTGGGAATGGTCCGCGATCCCCAGCACGTGGCCGAGCTCGTGCAGGGCGACCTCCTGGACCCTCCGGGCGATGCCCATGGTGGAGTTGACGTAGACCTCCAACCTTTCCGGGACGACGTCCCCGATGAAGTGACCGCCCTCGGGCAGCACCACCGAAACCTGCCCGTTCAACTGGGGCAGGTCGTCGTCGAACCGGAAGACGACCTGCGCCGAATCGGGCCGGTCGGTCATGACGAAGACCTCCTGCTCCAGGTGCAGGTTCCAGACGGGGGGCATCTCCCGGCAGAGATCCGCAAGGTCCAGGCCCGTCGTCCCGGTCGCGGGGGGCACGAAGACCTTCAGGGGGTACGACTCCCACTTCCACAGCCGGGTGTCGGGCCGGTTGTTGGTGGGATTGGTGGTGTTGGTCATCCCCCGCAGGTAGGTCAGGAAGTCGTGGTCGAACTCGCTGCAGGCGTCGTCCAGCCGGTGGCGGGGAACCAGGGTGATGTCCAGGCGGTCCTGGCCGTCCCAGTCCAGACCCTCGATCCGGACGTCGTAATACAGTCCGGGATGGGATTCCGCCGCGTCCGTGACCACGCCGACCGGATCGAAGGACAGCAGCAGGGGCGACAGGAACGAGCCGTCCGCCTGCGACCAGGCCCGCAGGGCCGGGCCTTCCCCGCCCATGGAGACCACCTCCAGGGGAACCCCCGCCACGGGTTCGCCCCGGTGATCGCGGACCACGCCGGAGAGATGCCAGCCTCTGCTCACCAGATGGTCCGGGGATTCCGTCACGGGCGAAGCCCGGTCGTTCCCGTCCCTGGCCCGGACGGCGAACCAGTAGCGCCTGCCGGTCTCCAGGCCGTCGGCGGGGCCGAAGACCTGCTCGTAACGGGTGTGGAGACCCGCGTGGGGGAAGGAGCCGAGAAGCCGGGCCGAGGCGAAGGTCCCGGTGGTGAGGGGCCCGTCGGGATCGGCGGCCACGTCGTACCACGCGATGGGGTCCAGGGAGTTGTCGACGGAATCCCAGGATACGACGACCTCGCCCGCCATGGGCCCGTTTCCAACCAGGAGCCCCGGGACCTCCGGCACGTCGGGGGACAGGTAGTCCCCGCCGAAGCTGAGGACCTGGTTGGCGATCAGCAGTCCGGTGGGCGAGCCCACGCGGGGGCGCCCCCACACTCCCCCATCCCCCCACTCCAGGACGTAGCTTCCGGCGGCCATGCCGTAGAAGGTCGCGTCCCCCTGCCCGAGGTAGACCTGGTCGTCCGGCCCCCGGAGTTCCCAGGGAGCGAAGAGGTGGTCGGGTTCGGCGTCGATGACCAGGGTTCCCGACGGCAGCGATTCCTGCCGGTAGATTCCCGCGGCGGTCACCGAGGAGCCAGGCGCCAGTTCGACCTGCCGGAACCCGCCGGGCGGCAGGTAGTAACCCGCGACGTATCCCCAGAACAACGAATAGGCCCCGGCCTCCAGTCCCTCGAACCTGGCCTCGCCCGTTCCCTGCCTGGTCCAGCCGTCGCCCCGGTCCAGGAACCAGGGGGCCTGCAGTTCGGGGGGATGGGGCAGGAGGTGCAGGACCGCGGTTCCGGCCTGGGGTTGGCGGTAGCGGCCCACCAGGGAATCCCGGCTGCCCGAGGCGAGCCGGACCGCGAGGGTGTCGGGGTCCGGGCTGATCCAGCTGGGGACGCGGGACCAGGCGAGGCGATGATCACCAGGAGCCAGTCCGGCCAGCGTGGTGTCCCCGTAGCCGACGGAGACCCGTCCTCCCGGCTGTTCGAGGGTCCAGGGAGCGCCCAGCCCCAGGGGCAGGCACCGGATGTCCAGGACGGCTCCGCCCGCATCGGGGCGCCCGGGGTCCTCCGCGCACCCGCCCGCCCCCAGGATTCCCCAGACGGCGAGGGACCAGAGGACCTGGGACAAAGAACCGCGAATTTTCAATGGAGTCCAGCATCCTCACGGGGGCAGGACGTCGCCGGCCGCCGCAGGGCCCCCTTCCCGGTGGCGGCTTCCCGGCCGAACGCCCTCAGCTTACGGAATCCGGTCCCGCCCGGCAATTCCCGCGGGGATCAGGCCCGGCAGCAGGACCAGGACGAGTACGCCCAGGGGCAGCAGGATCCAGGCGGAAGCCCCGAATCCCGCCGGCAGGAAGCCCAGGACGATCGCCGCCGCCGCGGTCAACAGCGCGTAGGGCAGCTGGGTGCGGACGTGGTCGTCGGGCGTCACGCCGCAGGAGATGGAGGTGACGATGGTCGTGTCGCTGAAGGGGGAGCAATGATCTCCGAAGACGGCCCCGCTGAACACCGCCGCCACCACCAGGACCAGGCCGTGCTCGTCGGCTCCGAGCGAGGCTGCAGCCGGGACGGTCAAGGGGAACAGCAGTCCCATGGTGCCCCAGCTGGTGCCCGTGCTGAAGGACACCACAGCTCCGACCAGGAACGTCGCCGTGGGGTACAGGCCCAGGATGGCGATTCCCCCTGCGGCGCGGGCCAGCAGGTCCGCCGTGCCCAGATCCCCCATGACTCCGCCCAGGAGCCAGGCCGCCAGCAGGATCAGGACCGGCTCGAGCATCCCCCGCATCCCCCCGAGTGCGGCCTGCCCTGCCGGACGGAGGCGTCCGTCCCGCCGTCCCGGGAACAGGGCCATCGCCGTCGCCAGGGCCAGGGCGGCCGCCGCCGTCATGACCACCGGTCCGGCGTCCGAGCCGAAGGACGCGACCAGCTTGTCCCGGCTGAGGGGAAGCAGGGGCCGGGGCGAACCCAGGACCAGGAACCCCAGGAAGAAGGCGGCCAGAAGGACGACCAGGGGAACCGCGGCGGAGGCGAGACCCCCTTCCCGCTCCCCGGCCGACGAACCGCCGTCGCGGACGGCCGCGGCCTGCGGCCCGGCCCGGCGGCAGTGCCCTCCCATGGGCCCCGGATGGAAGCCCCGCCGGACCGCCACCGCCAGAAGGACCAGGGTGAACCAGCAGTAGAAGTTGTAGGGCAGGGAGGCCAGGAACACCCCGTAAGGATTGACCTGCCGGCCGGCCAGGGCGAAGGCCTCGGTGATCATCCCCAGCTGGAAGGCGATCCAGGTGGAGATCAGGGCCACGCACGCCACGGCCGAGGATGTGGAATCGACGATGTAGGCCAGCTTGACCCGCGCCACCCCCGCGAGGTCGGCGAGGGGGCGGGCCACCCTGCCCACCACCATGCTGTTGGCGAGCCCGTCGAAGAACAGGACCAGGCCCAGCCCCATCGCGGCGGTTTCCACCCTGCGCCGGCGGTCGCCTCCGTCCCCCGCCCACCGCCGCAGCAACCGTTCGGGTCCCCCTCCCGCCTCCAGGACCGCCGCGAAGCCGCCCAGGAGGATCGTGAAGACGATGGCTCCCGACTTCCAGGGGCTGGACAACCCTGACCAGAAGTGATCCCTCGCCAGCAGGACGACGGCCCCCACCGGATCGCCACCCTCGAGGATGACGGCTCCCGCCAGGGCGCCGGCCAGCAGGCCGGACAGGGCGCTGCGCGTGGCCAGGATCACCCCCAGGGCGAGCAGGGTGGGCCAGAGCGCCGCGACGGCCGGCCGCAGGCCCGCCAGGACCCCGGTCACCAGGACGGCCGAACCGATCGGGAGGGTCCACCGGGATCCGGCGAGGTTCATGGCCCACCTCCCTCGCCACCGGGGCCGGGCCGGGAGGCCAGGACGTCCACCTTCCTCAGGGCGAAGGCGACCGCCACCAGGGCCGCGGTCCAGGTGATCCCGAAGATGGACCACCAGACCCCGTCCAGGCCCAGATTCCAGACCCTCGTGGCCAGGGTGAACAGGATCACCGGAGCCAGGATCTGTCTGCCGAGGCCGATCCACAGGGCGAAGATGGGCAGCTTCAGGCCCTGGAGCACCGAGAGGTTGACGAACAGCAGCACGTAGGCGAACTCGATGAAGGCGGCGATCCGCAGGTAGTGGCCGCCGATGGCCACGACCGCTGCGGAATCCGTGAAGCGCGCCATCAGCCAGTCGGCGCCGAGGAACATGAGGGTGGATCCCACCAGGACCACCAGCATCCCGTAGGCCAGGCAGGTGCGGACGGTGGAGCGGACCCGGTCGAACCGCCGGGCGCCCCCGTTCTGGGCGGCCAGGGTCAGGGCGGCCACGTTCAACCCCAGGGCGGGCAGCAGGATGATCTGCTCGATGCGGGTGGCCGCACCGTAGGCGGCGACCGCATCCTGCCCGAAGGCGCTGAGGTAGTACGTGATCACGAAGATGCCGATCGCCACGGTCATCATGTTCAGGCTTGCGGGAACCCCCTGGGCGGCGATGGCGCGCAGGATGGCCCCGTCAGGCCGCCAGCGGGCGCCGGTCGACCGCCACAGCAGGCCGGTCCGCCGGGCCCGGCGGCCCAGGAACACGACCCCGCCGGCCTGGGCGATGATCGTGGCCAGGGCGATGCCCGGCACCCCCATGGCCGGCAATCCCAGACCGCCGTACATGAACCAGGGGTCCATGATGACGTTCGCGACGGTGGCGGCGATGAGGTAGTCCCGGAAGGCGCGGGTGTCGCCCTGGGCGTTGAGGATGCCGTTGAACATGTAGAACGTCAGGATGAATCCGGACCCCGCCAGGATGACGTGGAGGTAGGAGAGGCACAGGTCGAGGTACTCCTCCTCCGCTCCCAGCATCCGGTACAGGGAGGGCGCCGAGGCGTAACCCACCACCATGATGACGAGGGTCGCCAGCAGGCCCAGCACCAGGCCCTGGGCGGCGACCGCGGCGGCGGCCGGGCGATCCCGGCGGCCCAGGGCGTCCCCGATCAGGGCGGTCGCCCCCGTGGAGAACCCCGAACCCATGGCGATGAGGATGAAGAAGACCGGGAAGCTCAAGGAGAGGGCCGCGAGGGCGTCGGTCGACCAGCGCCCGGCGAAGTACGTGTCCACCACGTTGTACATGGTGTTGAAGAAGAAGCCCACGGAAGCGGGGATGGCCAGCCTGCGCACGAGTTGGGGGATGGGCGCGGTGGTCAGGTCGTCGCCGGGCAGGCCGTCCGCGGTGCCGTCTGATTCAGGGCTCAAGCTCGCTCCGCCATTCCTGGGTTCGGGTGGATCCGGCCACGATAGCTGCGCGATCCTCATCCGTCACCCCGGGATCGGATGTAAGATCCCGCGGCTGGCACAAATTTCCTAGTATGATTATAGGTTATTGCTTTCGATCAGGAAGTTCCAGATCCCGGGAGGACGCCTCATGGCCTTGCGGCCCCGCATGCGACCTGAATTCATCCTGCCCTGCCAGGGCGAGGCCAGGGACGTCTTCGCCCGCCTGAAGGCCTACCTGACGGCCGGCAGCGGGCCCTACGTCGGTCAGGTCCTCAACCGGCACGCCTACATCCAGCTGCCGCCGGACCAGCGCTCCCTGCTGTCGCCCTACCTGAATCTCCAGCTGGTCGACGACGAGGGCGAGTGCACCCTGCGCGGCCGTTTCACTCCCCATCCGGCCGTCTGGACGGGGTTCATGGCCGTCTACGGGGTGCTGGGGATGATCGCCCTGGGCTGTCTGGTGTTCGGGCTGGCCCAGCTGACGGTCCACGAGACCCCCTGGGCCATCATCGCGGTCCCTGTCTGTCTGGGTGTGGCGGGCTTCGTCTACGGGGCGGCCGTCATCGGGCAGGGTTTGACCATGGATCAGATGTACGAGATGCGGGTGTTCGCCGAACGCCTCGCCCGCGGGGACGATTCCCAGCGGCGTCAAGGCAACATCGTCTAGGCCGGCGGACCGGTGAGGTCACTCCGAGCGGAGGTTCTCCCCGAGGTTGCACAGCACGCAGTTGCCGCAATCCATCTCCCGCGGAGGGGCGTAGGCCTCCCCCGCCCCGATGGCCCGCCGCTGTTCCAGCTTGTTCATCCCCGCCAGCAGCAGGCCCAGGGTCAGGAAGGCCCCCGGCGGCAGGATCATCACCAGGGCCGGCGGATAGTCCGCGCCCAGGACCGGAATCCCCAGCAGGCTGCCCGAACCCAGCAGCTCGCGGACCCCGCCCAGAACCGCCAGCCCGGCCGTGAAGCCCAGACCCATGCCCAGACCGTCGAGCACCGAGAGGCGCAGGGGGTTGCGGCTGGCGAACGCCTCGGCCCGGCCGAGGATGATGCAGTTGACCACGATCAGGGGGATGAACAGGCCCAGGCTGCGGTGCAGTTCAAAAAGGAAACCGTGCATGACCAGGTCGACGATGGTCACGAACGAGGCGATCACCACGATGTAGGCGGGGATCCGCACCTTCCTGGGGATGAACCCGCGCAGAAGCGAGATCATGGTGTTGCTGCACAGCAGGACGAAGGTCGAGGCCAGCCCCATCCCCAGCCCGTTGACCACGCTGGTGGTGACCGCCAGCGTGGGGCACAGCCCCAGCAGCAGGCGGAAGATGGGGTTCTCCTGCCAGAGTCCCCGGAAAAAGACCGCCGTCGCCGTCATGGAGTCTCCTTCTTGCCCTGGGCGCCCAGCCGGTCCCGGTCCCGCGACCAGCGATCCCAACCGCGGTCGATGGCGTCGCAGATGGCCCTGCCGGTGACCGTCGCCCCCGTCACCGCATCCACCGGACCGCCGTCCTTGGTCACCTTCCACTCGCCCCCGCCGGGCCGACCCTTGTAGAAGCGGTCCAGCAGCTCGGGCGCGGCGTAATTGGCGCCAAGGCCCGGCGTCTCGGCGTGACGGAGCACCCGCACGCCGTTGACGTCGCCCTCGGCATCCAGCCCCAGCATCAGCTCGATCAGGCCGGAATAGCCCAGACCGCTGGCGGTCACCAGGGCCGTTCCCACGGGCCCGTCGGGGCCCATCCCCGTGTAGTAGAGGGTCTGGTCGGCCTCCCCGGGCCGCAGGGTGTCGGCCACCAGTTCGGTGAAGGGCGGCAGGACCGCGGCCACGGCTTCGCGCCGGGCGCGGGCCTCGGCCAGGGCGATGGGTTCCCGCGTGAAGGCGTCCACCCGGGTCAGGGCCAGGGCGGCCACGGCGCAGATGAGCCCCAGGCGCAGGGCGAGGTTCAACGGCTCCTTCATGACCCCCTCCGGACGCTGAACAGGACGTGGCGCGGGGCGCCGAACACGCGCGGCCTGGTGGAGCGGTCGATCAGCGGCGTCACGGCGTTCATCAGCAGGATGGCGAAGCTGACCCCTTCGGGATAGCCGCCCCACAGGCGGATGACGGCGGTCAGCAACCCGCAACCCACCCCGAACACGAGCATCCCCCTGCGGGTCACCGGCGTGGTGACCATGTCGGTGGCCATGAAGAACGCGCCCAGGAACAGGCCGCCGGAGAGAACGTGGACCACCGGGTGCAGATAGCGGTCGGGGGCCGCGGCATGCGCGATCCCGGTGACCACCACGAGGGACGCGATGAACCCCACGGGGATCTGCCAGCGGATGATGCCGCGCCACAGCAGGTAGAGCCCGCCCAGCAGCAGGGCCGCCGCTCCCACCTCGCCCAGGCTGCCGCCCATGTCCCCCAGCAGCAGATCGCCGGTACCCGGCAGGTCGACCTCGTTCAGGGGCCGGCCCAGGCTGATCGCTTCCTTGACGGCGCCCAGGGGGGTGGCGCCCGTCGCGGCGTCGAAGCCCGTGCCCGGCCCCCGGGGAACCACCCAGCGGGTCATCTGGACGGGAAAGGAGATCAGCAGGAAGACGCGGGCCACCAGGGCGGGGTTGAAGGGATTCATGCCCAACCCCCCGTAGATGGCCTTGCCCAGGCCGATGGCCACCACCGCGCCGACGAGCACCAGCCACCAGGGGCTGCCCGAGGGGAGGTTCATGGCCAGCAGCACCCCGGTCAACGCGGCGCTCAGATCCCCCACCGTGGACCTGCGTCCCAGCAATCGGCAGGCCGCCCACTCGCAGGCCACGCAGCCGCCCACGGCCAGGAGCAGGACCACCAGCGCAGGCAACCCGAAGAACCACAGGCCGACCAGGACTCCGGGGACCAGGGCGAGCAGCACGTCCCGCATGACGGACCGGACGTCCTGCCCCGCGTGCACGTGCGGAGAGGCGCTGACGATGAGGTTCTGGACCGAGACCGTGTCCTTGACCGATGTGTTCATCCCCTGCTCCCGAGCGGTTTCATGCGTGGGAATCCTGCCTGCGCTGGACGGCGCGCCATTCGAGCTTCCCGCGCTTGAAGTACTGGACCAGGGGACGCCGCGAGGGGCACACGTAGGCGCAGCTGCCGCACTCGATGCAGTCGGTCACGCACGCCTCCCCCAGATCCTCCCAGCGCGACCTTTCCACGAGCACGCCCATGCGGCTGGGCACCAGGAGCATGGGGCAAGCGTCGACGCAGTTGCCGCAACGGATGCAGGGCCTGCCCTCGAACCGGGTGACCTCGCTCTCCCTGAGGCAGAGGATGCCGCTGGTGCCCTTGAGCACCGGGCATTCCAGGTCGAACTGGACAATCCCCATCATGGGCCCGCCGTAGATCACCTTGCCCAGGTCCCCGGTCACCCCGCCGCAGTGGTCGAGCACGTCCTGCAGGGTGGTCCCGATCCGGACCATGAGGTTGCGGGGCTCCCTCACGGCCGAACCGGTGACCGTCACCACGCGTTCGGTCATGGGGCGGCCGTCCCGAACGGCCTGCACGCACGCCGCGGCGGTTCCCACGTTCTGCACCACCACGCCCACGTCCATGGGCAGGCCGCCGGCGGGCACCTCCCGCTTGCACAGGGCGTAGATCAGGTGCTTCTCCGAACCCTGGGGATACTTGGTTTCCAGGAGGCGGAACTCCAGCGGGAGGTCGGGAGGGCAGGCGCGGCGCAGGGCCTCCAGGGCGTCGGGCTTGTTGTCCTCGACGCCGACCACCGCCCGGTCCACCCCCAGCACCCGCATCATCAGCCCCACGCCCTCGCAGACGTCGCCCGCCTGCTCGAGCATGATGCGGTGGTCGCTGGTCAGGTAGGGTTCGCACTCCGCCCCGTTGACCACCAGCAGATCGATGGGCTTGTCCTCGGGCGGGCTGAGCTTCACGTGCGTGGGGAAGGTCGCCCCGCCCAGGCCGACGATGCCGGCGTCCCGGATCGCATCCCTGAGCGCGGCCGGAGCCAGGGTCCGCCAGTCGCCCACCGGCGCCGCCGATTCCCACCAGGCATCCTGCCCGTCGGCTTCGAGTTCGACCGCCATCTGCGGCCTGCCCACCGGATGGGGGAAGTCGGCGATCTTCTTCACCGTCCCGCTGGTGGGGGCGTGGACGGGAACCGAGACGAATCCGGCAGGTCGGGTCAGCGGTTCTCCCCGCTTCACGGCCTGCCCCTTCTCGACCACGACGTCGCCCGGAGCCCCGATGTGCTGGCCGATGGGCACGAGGTAGCGCTCCAGCAGGGGCATGGCCTCGACGGGCAGACCGGCCGTCAGCTTCAGGTACGAGGGATGGATGCCGCCCTTGAACTTCATGGCGTTGCTCCGGGACCGCCCGATCCGCCGCGCAGGTCCAGGAAGACCAGCGCCCCGGTGGGACAGGCTTCGACCAGCGCGGGATCATGCGGGGCATGGCTGTAATCGACGCGGGCAAGGTTGTTCTCGACCCGGATGCGGGGATCCTCCGTGAAAGCCTTCTCGCACTTCCGGCAGCCGATGCAGGCCACGTCGCAGGCCTTCCTGGCCGGCCCGCCCTTGTCCGTGTTGACGCACAGCACGTGGATCGTCGCATCCTCGGGCACGAGGCCGATCAGGTGCTTGGGGCAGACGGCGATGCAGCGCCCGCAACCGGTGCAGCGCTCGGGCAGCACCCGGGCCACCCCCAGGTCCGTGATCTCGATGGCCCCGAAGGTGCACACCGCCTGGCAGTCGGCCAGCCCCAGGCAGCCGTGCAGGCAGAGCTTGTCCCCGCCTCCCAGCAGGTCGCTGCTGGCGCAGCTCGCATGGCCGTTGTAGCGGAAGGAGGGCCTGGCCACCGCGTCGTCCCCCTGGCACATCACCAGGGCGACCCGCCGCACCCCCTCCTCCACTTCGATCCCCATGATCGTCCCGATGGCCTGCCGGGCCTGGGCGTCGCAGACGGGGCAATCCCCCGGCGTGGCCTTGCCGGCGACCACGGCCGCGGCGAAATCCGCGCAGCCGGCGAAGCCGCAACCGCCGCAATTGGCTCCGGGCAGGGCGTCGGCCACCCGTTCCTGCCGGGGGTCGGTCTCCACCGCGAAGAACCGGGCGGCCAGGGCCAGCCCCAGGCCCGAGCAAAGGCCCATCCCGGCGAGCACTGCGGTCGGCACGAACATGCGGCATCCCCTCCGGCGGCCCGGCCTACTTGACCAGCCCCGCGAATCCCATGAACGCCATCGAGAGCACCCCGGCGGTGACCAGGGCGATGGCGGTTCCCCGGAAGGCCCGGGGCGTTTCGGCAAGGTCGAGCACTTCCCTGATCCCTGCGAAAAGGATCAGGGCCAACCCGAACCCCAGGGCGGCCGCCATGGCGAACACCAGGGTCTGGATCAGGCTGTATTCGTTCTGGACGGTCATCACCGCGCATCCCAGCACCGCGCAGTTCGTGGTGATCAGGGGCAGGAAGATGCCCAGGGACCGGTAGAGGGGCGGGCTCAGCTTCTGCAGCGCCAGTTCGACCAGCTGGACCATGGTGGCGATGATCAGGATGAAGCTGATCGTCTGCAGGAAGGCGAGGTTCAGGGGGGCCAGGACGTGATGGTAGACCAGATGGGCCGCCAGGCTGGCCAAGGTCATCACGAACATCACCGCCCCGGTCATGCCCAGGGCGGTCGACAGCTTCTTGGAAACTCCCAGGAAGGGACAGATGCCCAGGAAACGGGCCAGAACGAAGTTGTTGACCAGGACGGCGCTGATGACGAGAAGAAGCAGATCCATGCGACACCACCTGTTAACCGGTTCACATGCGGCAAGATGGCAACCGGCAATAATGGGCGCAAGTCAATTATCCGCAACGGGTTCGTTATTTTCAAAACACCGCGGGCCCGCCTGGAGGGCGGACCCGCGATGCGCGGCGCGTGGCCGCTCGGGGGATCATCGACCTACGGGAGCAGCACGGCGTCGATCACGTGGATCACGCCGGTCGGCTGCACGATGTCGGTCCGGATGATCATGCTGTCGTTGATGTAGGGCGCGCCGTCCCGCAGGCTGATCGCCGTGTCCTGGCCGTTGCCCATGGTGATGCTTTCCCGGGCCAGCACGTCCCCGGCGAACAGCAGTTCGGTGGACACGTGGTAGGCCAGGATGTTCCGCAGACCGGCCAGACCGGCGACGTTGGTCTCGTCCAGGCCCAGGGCGGCGAAGGCCGCGTCGGTCGGGGCGAACACCGTGGTGTTGCCCAGCTCGACCAGGGGCCGGATCAGGCGCTCGGCCTTCAGGCCGGCGATCAGGGTGTCGAAATCGCCGGTCGTCACGTTCATCGCCTCGACGGACTTCAGCAGGGCGTCGCCTTCGTTCCCGCTCCGGGCGGTGTCGTTCTGGACTTCGGTCCCCACGGACAAGGGGCTGTTGTCGGACGAGCAGGCGCCCAGGGCGAACAGGGCCACCATGGCCGTCGGGATGAGGATGGTCTTCTTCATTTCTATTCCCTCCACTGGCAAGGACGGTTGGTCGTTTCGGCTCACTCTCTCCATGTCGACTGCATGTCGATGTTTTGTATAAAACATTTTTTATACATCCATCGCAAGATCTTTTTTCGATTATCTTCACCCATCGGAAAATGGCGCGGAAACGGGGGCCAGGTGCCGTATTCCGGAGGATTCGCCCGCCGGGGGCTGGAATCGATTTTTTGGTTCGGAAACCGGACAAACTGTCCCGGTCACCGGTTAATGATTTGCCAATCCCCCGAATTCCCCTAACTTGATTCCATCCGGGCCCGGCCGGGGATTGTCTTGAGAATGCCGGAGCCCCCGAATATCATCCCCGGGTTGAAATCCATTCCACCGGGAACCAAGGAAGGTCGTCATGTCCGTGAATCTGGGAATCATGGGATTCGGAAAGCTGGGACGAAACATGTTCCGGATCGCCCACGATCAACCCGACGTGAACTTCGCGGCGGCCAGCGACATCGCCGACATCGAGACGCTGGCCTACCTGCTGAAGAGTTCCACCGTCGAGGGTCCGTTCCGCAGCGCCCTGCGCACCGAGGGTCATTACCTCGTCACCGAGAACCAGCGCATGCGGGTCCTTCAGGGCTCCAAGCCCGGCCACGTTCCCTGGGACGTCCTGGGCGTGGACATCGTCATCGAATCCACGGGCATGTTCCGCACCCGGGAGGAGCTGCAGCGCCACATCGACGCCGGCGCCAAGGCCGTCATCCTGTCCACTCCCTCCAAGGGTTCCATCGACAAGCTGATCATCAACGGCGTCAACGACGAGGATCTGACCGCCGAGCATCGCCTCATCAGCAACGGCAGCAGCAGCTGCCACGCCCTGGCCTTGACCCTGAAGGTCCTCCAGGAGAAGGTCGGGGTCAAGCGGGCCACCATGACCACGGTGCACGCCTACACCAACGACCAGCAGCTGAGCGACACCGCAGCCGGCGGCCTGCGCTGGAGCCGTTCGGCCGCCCAGAACATCATCCCCAACACCAGCTGGGCGGCCGGCGCCGTCATGGAGCTGATGCCCGATCTCAAGGGCAAGGTCAACGGGATGGCGCTGAACGTTCCGGTGCCCGCCGGTTCGAACATCGACCTGGTGGTCGAACTGGACAAGCCCCTCACCGCCCCGGAATACAACGCGATCTTCGCCGAGGCCGCCGAGGGCAAGTACAAGGGCCTGCTCGGCTACACCGAAGAGCCCATCGTATCCAGCGACGTGATCGGCAACTCCTGCTCCGGCGTGATCGACGCCCAGGCCACCCTCTCGCTGAACAACGGGCTGATCAAGAGCATCATCTGGTACGACAACGGCTGGGCCTACGCGTACCGCCTGCTCGAAACCGCGCGCAAGGTCGCCGGGCTGATCGCCGCCAAGGAGGTGCGCTCATGAGGATCGCCATCAACGGATTCGGCCGCATCGGCCGGTCGGTGTTCCGTCTCCTGAACAGCAGGGAAGGCGTCGAGGTCGTGGCCATCAACGACCTGGCCGACTCCGACGCCCTGGCCTACCTGCTGAGGCACGACACGATCATGGGCCCCTTCCAGGGGGTCGCCAACATGGAAGGCGACGTCATGGTCACCCGGCACCAGCGGGTGAAGATGACCGAGATCCCCAACCCGCTGGAGCTGCCCTGGAAGGAACTGGGCATCGACTTCGTCGTCGAGGCCACGGGCCGTTTCCGCAAGCGCTCGGAGATCGCCATGCACCTGGAGGCCGGCGCGCGGAAGGTCCTGCTGACCGTCCCTTCCAAGGACGAGATCGACGCCACGATCGTCCTGGGCGTGAACCAGGACGACCTCAAGCCGGAGCACAAGATCGTCTCCAACGCCTCCTGCACCACCAACTGCCTGGCGCCCCTGGCCTACGTGCTGGACAAGGAGTTCGGCATCGAACACGGGCTGATGACCACGGTCCACGCGTACACCAACGACCAGCGCCTGGCCGACGTGCCCCACAGCGACTGGCGCCGGTCCCGCGCGGCCGCCGAGAACACCATCCCCACCACCACGGGCGCGGCCCGCGCCGTGGGCAAGGTCATGCCCCATCTGGCGGGCAAGCTGGACGGCATGGCCATGCGCGTCCCCGTGCCCGACGGTTCGGTGGTCGATCTGGTGACCGTGATGTCCCGGGACGTGACCGTGGAGCAGGTCCGTGAAGCCGTCCGCGACCACGCGAATTCCGATCGGCTGCGCCGGATCCTGCGCTACGCCGACGAGCCCCTGGTCAGCAGCGACATCGTGGGCGATCCCCACTCGAGCATCTTCGACGCCGAGTACACCTCGGTCATCGAGGGCAACCTGCTCAAGACGCTGTCGTGGTACGACAACGAGTGGGGCTACTCGAACCGCGTGGTGGATCTGCTGGATCTGATGGACAGCATCGGCTGATCCCGCCATGTATGATCGAAGCAAGAGGGGCCCGCCTGTCGGGCCCCTTGCTTTTCCAGTCCTTGCTCTGGCGATACCCTCAGGACGACGAATCCCGCAGCAAGGCGATACCGGAGACTCCCAGCACCAGGAAGGCCTGGAAGATGAGGGAAACCTGGGCCCAGGCGAAAGTCGGATCGCCCATGTTCCTCACCGCGAAGGCGAAGGCCGCCACGCACAGGGCGGCCAGCACCCCGCCCCCGGCTCGGGGCAGGCGGCGCGCGAGGAACGCCAACCCGACGAAGCCCGCCGCAACGCCGAACGCCACCAGGATGAACAGTCCCTTCAGGTCCCCGCCTGTCCGCAGGAAACCGAGGATCGGCGCCACGTTCAGGACAGCCGCCCCGAGCAGGATCCGGAACACCCCCGTGCGCGCACCCCAGTACTGGATCAGGTAGCTGATCAGGAAGGTCCAGATGACCCCCTTGCGCAGGGTCTCGCCGCCGAAGACCGCCTCGGGGGTGAACCCGTTGGAAGGCACGTCCGCATGGAAGGAGGGGGCCGCGTACTCGAGGCCGATGAACAGGGCGGCGACCAGCAGGGCGTGGAAACCGGCGCGGTGCATGACGCTCCGGGTCCACTCATCGGCGTCCTTCAGCAGCCCCACCTCCCTCAGGACCGAAGGGGCGAAGACGGCGATCCCCACCAGCATGATCAAGGGAGGGAAGATGAAACTGGCCACCAGGGCACCCAGGCCAATCCCGAAGGCGATCCAGTCGGCCGACGGCAGTCGTCTCGGCAGCGAATCATTCATCGGCTTCTCCCTCCTCGTCGAGCACGAACAGCTCGGTGACCTGCATTTCCAGGGCCCGCGCAAGCTGGAAGGCCAGCAGGGCCGAGGGCACGTACTTCCCCTTCTCGACCGCCAGGATGGTCTGGCGCCGCACCCCCACCCTCCGGGCCAGATCCTCCTGGGTCAGGTCCAGGCGGGCGCGGTGCTGCTTGATGTGATTGATGAGTTTCATGCCCGAATTGTACGCCATACCGAACTTTTTGTCAACTACAAAGGACGTTGTAGACTTAACGCAAAGCAAAGACAGGCAATAGATTAACGTCAGGTCGTTTTGTGGCCACTACTTGCCCTTCTTCTCCCCGTCCTTGCCCTTCTTGGGTGGGGGCGGGGATTTCAGCGCCTTCTTGACAGCCTTCTCCCAATCATCGTTGATTTTCACGCGCTCGGGCTTGGGGCCTGGCCTGCTTTTAGCGCCCCCCTTACCACCATCCTTTGTCACGATCTTCTCCCTTGACAATGTTTGGCTCTTTACTACAGTGTGTAGTGTCGAAGCCGCAGCGACAGCAAAAGCGCATTTTTCGGCTTGACAGCGCGCGGTCGAGGTATTATGTTTCCACCGAATCCTGCCATAGGAGGTGACATGGACCAAGAAATCGATCGGAAAGCAGCGATTGCCGGGCTTCTAGCATATAAGAAAAGTTTATCGGAAAAAATCAAAACGCTCCAATCTGACCTTGAGGCCATTGATCGCTCTCTATCCCTATTGGGGGTTGAGTCCGTCAAGAGGGCATCCATCGCTCCAGATGATGGTAGTCTAGGTGATCTGTCTCCGCAAAAGGCAATTGATTGGTTCCTGCAGGCTAATCCCGGCCGCTGGTATTCTACGGCTGAGGCCCTTGCATGGCTTGGGCAGAACGGAATGGACATCCAGGATCGGACAACCAAGTCTGCCCTGGCTGCTGCCCTCCATCGAGCGGTCAAAAAGGGCCTAGCTGCAAGGAGGGCAATCAAGGGGAAGAAGAACAGGTTTGAGTACTGCCTCGCTGGATCTGTGAGGCACAACGACGGAGAACTGAGTATTTAGAAGTATGGCGGAGGATGACCGTGGTCTGGCGACCTTGCGGGGCTTTACATCCCAAGGCCCGCTGTAGCGGCAGCGGGGGGTTCGATTCCCTCATCCTCCGCCAGAGAATTGATGCCCGGATGGTGGAACTGGTAGACACGCAGGCCTTGGAAGCTCGTGGACTAACAGTCCGTGCGGGTTCGAATCCCGCTCCGGGCACCAAATCACCGTGGTGCGCTTGTGGCGAAACTGGTAAACGCGCCGGCCTTGAAAGCCGGTTCCCTCTCCGGATTGCGGGTTCGAGTCCCGCCGAGCGCACCACTAATTTAGTCACAATGTAGCACGTTCGTCAATAACGTTCTACATTCGACACTGGATCACGGTACATTAGCCGTTTCCCCTCTGCTCCACTTATTGCACGCAAAACACGTTCCCCATCAGATTGCTTTCTTGTGTTGTACATAAATTCACTTTGCGCAACATAACGATGAAGATGCTTTTTGCTGACATGAATGTGTGTTCCAGCAATTGTGCGTTTAAGTCTAGCAAAAAACGACTCTGCTGTATTTGTATAGGCGTTTCCGTTGACATACTGACGTTTTCCGTGGTTCACGCGCAGATGACCACCAGACTGCTCCCGCCCCACTGGGATGTAGAGACGGGATTCATCTGTGGCCAGTGTGGCTGATGGGGCAACATTCTCTCGGATGGCCGTACGGAGATTCCGGGCCGTCACGTTTGGCATGACTTGGGCGCGGGCCTCGCCGCCGCGTTGAATCATCACCATGACCGGGGCCTTCGGCGGGACATGGGAGCGCTGGCCTCGCCCAGTGCGCTTTCCCCGCCCGTAACGGCCAATCTTATTGCCGACCTTCCCGCCGATGTACGTCTCATCGGCCTCCACGATCCCCTCCATTGGGCCATCGCCAGCAGAGCCGGTCATGGCGTACCTGATACGGTGCATAAGGAATAAAGCCGATTTGTAGGAAAGTCCGGTATGTCGCTCGATCTCCTTGGCGGCGACGCCATTCTTGCAGCTACAGGCCATCCAGAAGGCATGGCACCAGTGCCGCAGGGGGATTGCAGAGTCTTCAAGGACGGTCCCAATGCGGACTGTGTACTGCTTCCCGCACTCACGGCAACGCCAAAGGAACCGCTCGTTGCGCTCGGCAGATCCCCGCTTGGTCATTTTGTACACGCTGTCGCCGCAGCAGCCGCAATGTGGGCAGCAGGGATTATCTCCCCAACGTTGCTTTTCAAGGAACTCAACGGCTGCAAGTTCATCGGTGCAAGCCAATGGCAGGTCCCGAATGATCGGGTCCTTTGTCTGTCCGGCTTTTCCCTGGTTCTTTGCCATGACTTCCTCCGATTGACTCCATAAAGCCAGCAAGGTCAATTCATTGTGTCAAGTAAAAAATTAATCTGGCGCAAATCGTTGCCGGGCCGTCGTTTGCGCCTAGTCTGCAACGTCCGGTTTTCTTGACCTCACCTGCCGGATGGTCTCCAAGGAATACAGCCCCAGGGCGATCCAGATGCAGCCGAAACTGACGGCGTGCTTGGGAGTGAACGGCTCGCCGAAGGCCAGGACAGCGACCAGAAACTGGAAGGTCGGGGCCAGATACTGCAGGAACCCCAGGGTGGCGTACCGGATGCGGCGGGCCCCCTCGGCGAACCAGATCAGGGGCAGGGCCGTGATCCATCCCGCGCTCACCAGCATGATGGTCAGGACCGGCCCCTCGTTCCCGAAGGCCAGCTCTCCTCGTGCCTGGCGCAGGATCAGCCAGGCCACCGCCCAGGGCCACAGCAGCATGGTCTCGGCGGTCAGCCCGACCGTGCCGCTGACGGGGGTGCGCTTGCGCAGCATCCCGTAGATGCTGAACGAGAACGCCAGGGCCAGGGAGATCAGGGGCACCCCGACCCCGCCCAGGGCCAGCCACGCCACTCCGGCAGCCGCCAGGGCGACCGCGCCGGTCTGCAGGCGGGTCAACCGTTCGCGGAAGACCACGAATCCCAGGAGAACGTTCACCAGGGGGTTGATGAAGTAGCCCAGGCTTGCCTCGAGCAACCGCTGGTTCGCGATGGCCCAGATGAACAGCAGCCAGTTGCCCGCGATCAGGAAGGTCGTGATCGACAGGATGCCCAGGGTCCTGCGGTCGACCAGCAGTCGCCGGAATTCCCCGAAGCGGCCGCGAACCGCAAGCAGACCCAGCAGGAAGAGGCACGACCAGATGATGCGGTGGGCCAGGACCTCCTGCGGCGCGGCCGCACCGACGGCCTTGAAGTAGAAGGGGGCGAACCCCCACCAGAGAAAGGCGGCGGCCCCGTAGGCGACACCGGCGCGCTGTTGGTGGTTCTGGGTCACCGAATTCCCCGGGGTTGACTGTCAGGAAGCCTGGCGGGAATATCCTGGGTAAGCGGACGCCAACCATGATAGTCCTTTCCCGGATGGAGGAGCAATGGATATCCCGTTCTCGGGAACCACGAGCCCTCGAATCGGATGGGTGCCCCGTCTCGGCCTCCTGGCCGTCTTCTGGGGGGCCCTGATCCAGGGATCCCCCTGCGCCGGGGCGGAGGTCGTCGCGGCGGTGGCCACCAACTTCCGTTCCTGCCTGGAGGTGCTGTCCGCAGCCTTCCACGCCGAGACCGGGCATTCCGTGACGATCAGCAGCGGCTCCACGGGGCAACTGCACGCCCAGATCCTCAACGGGGCGCCCTTCACCGTGTTCCTCGCCGCGGACTCCGCCAGACCCCTCGACCTCGAGAACAGGGGGGCGATCCTGCCGGGTTCCCGGTTCACCTACGCCGAGGGACGGCTGGCCCTGGTTTCCAGGGAGCAGTCGTTCGCCGCCGCCACCGATCCCTGCTCCCTGCTGACCCTCGGGGAGTACGCTCGTCTGGCGATCGCCAACCCGGAGCTCGCTCCCTACGGGCGCGCCGCCGTCGAGGCCTTGTCCGGCCTGGGTCTCGGCGAATCCTCCGGGGATCGGCTGGTCACCGGTCAGAACGTGGGCCAGGCCCTGCAGTTCGTCGCCAGCGGCAACGCCGAACTGGGCCTGGTGGCCTGGTCCCAGGCTCTGGACCTGCCGGGCGAGGGCTGGCTGCGGTGGTTGGTGCCGGATTCCCTGCATGCAGCCATCGTCCAGCAGGCCGTCCTGCTGCCTGCGGCCGAAGGCGACGCCGCCGCCCTGGAGTTCGCCGCATTCCTGACCGGTCCGACGGCCTGCAGGATCATCGGGGAATACGGCTATGCCGTGCCCTCCCCCGGTTCCGGAAACACGGCCCATGATTCACCCTGACGATCTGATCGCCCTGGGGGTCACGCTCAGACTGGCGACCATCAGCACCCTGGTCCTCCTGGTGGCCGGGACGCCCCTGGCCTGGTGGCTGGCCCGCTCCCGTCGCCCCTGGCAGCCCCTCGTCGATACCGTCGTCGCCTTGCCCCTGGTCCTGCCGCCCACCGTCCTGGGCTTCTACCTGCTGATCTTCCTGGGGCCCCACGGCCCCGCCGGAAGGCTGGCCGAAGCTGCGGGCGGACGCCCCCTGGCCTTCACCTTCGCCGGCCTGGTCTTCGGCTCGGTCGTCTATTCCCTGCCCTTCGTGGTCCAGCCCCTGCGCGACGCGTTCGCCGGCATCCGGCCGGGTCTGCTCGAGGCCGCCTCGACCCTGGGCGCCGGTCCCCGCGATCGCTTCTTCACCATCGCCCTGCCGCTTTCCCGGCGGGGCTACCTGACGGCGGCCACCCTGGGTTTCGCCCACACCCTGGGCGAGTTCGGCGTCGTGCTGATGATCGGCGGCAACATCCCCGGCCGGACCCGCGTGCTCTCCATCGCCCTGTTCGACCACGTCGAGACCCTCCAGTACGGCCGGGCCCACGTCCTGGCCGCCGGCCTGCTCGCGCTGTCCTTCCTGATGCTGCTGGGGGTGCGGATGATCAATCGGCGCGGCGAGGGAGGGCGGCCATGAGCCTCGTCGCCCGCTGCCGGATCCGCCGCCGGGGACCCGGCGGCTTCCTGCTGGACGCCCATCTGACCGTGCCGGACGCCGGCGTCACCACCTTGTGGGGCCCCTCCGGCTGCGGAAAGACCACCCTGCTGCGCTGCATCGCCGGCCTCGAGCGGCAGGTCGACGGGCGCATCCAGCTGGCCGACGCCGTCTGGCTCGACTCGGCCGCCGGAATCGAGATGCCGCCGCACCGGCGGACCCTGGGTTGCGTGTTCCAGGACGGCCTGTTGTTTCCGCACCTGGACGTGCGGTCCAATCTCCTGTTCGGCCGCCGCCGCAGGAATCCTCCCGCCGGCGATGAGGACGTCCAACGGACGATCCGTCTGCTGGGTCTGGACGGCATGCTGGAGCGGTCCCCGGATACCCTCAGCGGCGGCGAGCGGCAGCGGGTCGCGCTCGGCCGGGCCCTGCTGGCCGGCCCGGATCTCCTGCTCCTGGACGAGCCTCTGGCTTCCGTCGATGCGGCCGCGCGGGAGGACCTCTACCCCTTCATCGCCGCCGTCGCCCGCCGGGAGGACATCCCCATCCTGCACGTCACCCACGACCGGCGCGAGGCGGCGGCGCTGGCCGACCATCTCGTACTGATGAGCGGGGGCAGGATCGCCGCCGCCGGTCCCCTGGACGTCATGGCGGCCGACCTGGACGGCCCCTGGGCTCAGGGGCCGGATCCGGTCGCGGTCATCGACGGACGGATCGGCGACCGGGACCAGGCCTACCACCTGAACCGTCTGGAATTTTCGGGGGGATGCCTGTGGCTGCCCGGACCCGCCCTGCCCCGGGGAACCCGCCGGAGGGTGCTGGTCGCAGCCAGGGACGTCAGCCTGTCCCTGGATGAGCCGCGGGGGACGAGCATCCTGAACGTCCTGCCGGCCGTGGTGACGGGGGTCAGGGACCGCAACGAATCCCAGGTCCTGGTGAGGCTCGCGGCAGGCGACTCTTCCCTGCTGGCCGTCGTCACGCGCCGGTCGGCCGAGAACCTGGATCTGGAATCCGGCCGCCGCCTCCACGCACAGGTCAAGAGCGCGGCTCTGGTCTGACCCGCATCAGCCGAAGAGCCACAGGACCATCGACAGGGAAACGAATGAGGCCGGCGTGGACAGGACGATGACCGCCGAGCTGAGGTCGGGATCCCCCCCGAGCTGACGGGACAGCACGTACATCGCGGTCGAAGCGGGCATGGCGAAGAAGACCATGGCCGTGAGGGCGTCGGGCCCCTGGAGGCCGCTCCAACGCACCGCCAGCCAGCCCAGAAGCGGCATCACGACAACCTTCAGCATGGTGGCCGCGGAGGCCGTCGCCCAGCGGTCCCTGAGGCCCGCGAAGGTCAGTGCTCCCCCGATCGAGATCAGGGCGAACGGCAGGGTCAGGGAGGCGGCGAGACCCAGGGTGTTGTCCACCATCCCGGGCCAGGGCGGCAGCACCCGCGCCCACAGCATGCCCGCCAGACAGGCCATGATCAAGGGATTCTGGACCAGGGCCCGCAAGGTCAACCGGATGCGGGCCCGCTGATCCAGGTTGTCCCGGGAGAACCAGATGAAGGTCATGACGGCAAGGACGTTGCACAGGGGTATGGCCAGACCCAGCAATTCCCCCAGTCCGGCGACGCCCCGGTCTCCCTGGATGTTGGACACGACCGCGATGGCGACGTACGTGTTGAACCGGAAGGTTGCCTGGGAGAAGGACCCCGCCCGCGCAGGCCCCAGGCCGGCCACGGCGATCACGATCAGGCTCAGGATCCACATGGCCGCGATGACGCCCAGCCCGGCCGCCCACAGGCGCCAGGGGACCACGGGATCGGGAACCGTCCCCCCGATCTTCCAGAACAGCAGGACGGGAAAGAAGAAGTGATAGACCAGGCGGTCGCCTGTCCGCAGGAATCCGGGGTCCGTCAACCCGCAGCGGCGCAGGACGTATCCCGCCGCGATCAGGGCGAAAACCGGGAAGACGCCGGCCAGGATCACGCTTCTCCGCAATCCCGGTCGTCGCCCTGCAGCTTGGCGACGAGGTGAGGCACCGCCTCCCAGACGGCCTCGAGGTTCTCCACCGCCGCCCTGGGGCTGCCGGGCAGGTTGACGATCAGCGTCCCCCCCCGGATCCCGGCCAGGGCGCGGCTGATCAGGGCGCTCGGCGTCTTCTGGAAGCTGACCGCCCGCATCCGCTCCCCGAAGCCGGGGACTTGGCGGTCGATGACGTCACCGGTGGCCTCGGGCGTCACGTCCCTCGGAGCCACTCCGGTCCCGCCGCAGGTGAGGATCACGTCCAGCCGCAGGTCGTCCGCCCAGGCGGCCAGCCGGCGGGCGATGATCCGGCGATCGTCGGGCAGGATCTCCAGCAACGGCTCGACCACGTCCCGCCCCGCGAGGAACGAAACGATCGCCGGACCCGAGGTGTCGTCACGTTCCCCCCGGCTGCCCTTGTCGCTGAGAACCAGGACCCCGACCTTCAGGGGTATCCGGACGTCATCCGCCGTCATCTTCCACCTCCGCATCGTAGACCCCGCTGCGTCCCCCGCTCTTGGAGAGCAGGCGGATCGGCCCGATGACGATTCCCCGGCGCACGGCCTTGCACATGTCGTAGACGGTCAGGGCGGCCGCCGTCGCGCCGGTCATGGCCTCCATCTCCACCCCCGTCCGCTCGACGGCCTTGACGGTGCAGATGCAACGCAAATGGCCTGTCTCCGATTCGGCGGCGAAGGCCACGGCGGCGTGGTGGAGCGCCAGGGGATGGGCCAGGGGGATCAGGTCGGCGGTCCGCTTCACCGCCGCGATGCCGGCCAGCCGGGCGGTGCCCAGGACGTCGCCCTTCGCCGTGCCGCGGTCCAGGACCGTCGCCAGGAGATCGAGACCGAGCTGGACGACCGCCTCGGCGCGGGCCTCCCGCAGGGTGCGGTCCTTGGCGCTGACGTCCACCATCCAGGCCTGCCCCTCGGGATCGAAGTGGTTGAAGCCCATCTCAGCCTCCGGTTCGGGACATCAGGACGTCCCCGACGAAGTTGCCCTCCGGCGCCCAGTCGTGTCCGGACGGTTTCTCCGCCACGGCCCGACGCAGTTCGGCCGCGATTCCCGCTACGTCCTGCGCGGCGATCCAGGGGCGCAGATCCCCGTCCTCGGCGTGGAACAGGCAGCTGCGCACGCGACCCTCGGCGGTCACCCGCAGGCGATTGCAGTCGGCGCAGAAGTGGCGGCTGAGGGGGGCGATCAGACCGACGCGCCCGGGCATTCCTGCGATACCGTAGCGCAGGGCGGGGCCCGCCAGCGGTTCGGCGGGCATGGGCGACAGATGGAAGCGGGCGCCGAGGATCGCAAGCATGATCTCGGCCGACACCTGCGAACCCGGCGCTCTGGCCGGGCCGGCCGTCGGCATGTACTCGATGAACCGGACGGCAAGCGAATCCCCGCAGAAGCGTTCGACCATGGGGACCATCTCGTGGTCGTTGACCCCGCCCATGACCACCATGTTGAGCTTGACGTTCAGGCCGGCCGCCCGGGCAGCTGCGATCCCCGCCAGGCAGGCCTCGAGATCCCCGCCGCGGGTGATGGCGGCGAACCGCTCGGGATCGAGGGAATCGATGCTGACGTTGACGCCGTCCAGGCCGGCGGCGGCCAGACGGTCCGCGAGCCCGGCCAGCCGCATCCCGTTGGTGGTCAGTTGCAGGCTGGCGATCCCCGGGATGGCCCCCAGTCCTGCGACGATCCCTTCCAGGTCCCGGCGCAGCAGGGGCTCGCCCCCTGTCAACCGGATCTTGCGCACGCCGCAGGACGCGGCCGCGCGGCCGACCAGGATGAGTTCGTCGGCTCCCAGCAGGTCGCGCCGGTCCATGACCGGCAGACCTTCGGCGGGCCGGCAATACAGGCAGCGCAGGTCGCAACGGTCCGTGACCGAAAGGCGCAGGTACCGGACGCTGCGGGCGTGGCCGTCGATCATGATCCCGGGTTCCGTCACCGGTCCCCCTTCGCAATGCCGTCCATTTCGACCGGACCTCTTCCGGCCGGCGATTCCCCTGCGATCCTACCACGAAAGCAAGGCGCCCTCGAAACCATCCCCAGGCCTCCGGTCACCGCCCCATCCCGAACGTGCAATCCGGAAAATGCTGCTCCGCTCCCGGTTGCGCCAGGCCCCCGTGCCCCAGCCGCACCAGCTGGTCCCGCGTGACCTCGAGGCCGGCCAGCAGGCGCGGCAACAGCAGGTCCAGCGCCGTCGCCTTGTAGAACAGGGTGGCCGCCGGCACCGCGCAGACGTAGCGGCCATCCAGCCGGCCCAGGGTGAAGTTGTTGCCCGGCTGCACCGGCATTCCCTTCATGAGGGTCGCCACTCCCGCGTCGCGCATGGCGGCCACGGTCACGTCGTCCGGATCGACCGAGGTGCCTCCGGTGACCAGCAGGATGTCGCAGGCCGCACCCAGGCGGCGGACGGCGGCCTCGATGCGGCCGCGATCGTCCGGCACGATCTCCGACTCCGCAACGGGAACCCCGTAGGCGGCAAGGGTGGACGCCAACCGCGGGACGAACCCGTCGGCGATCCGGCCCTCGTAGACCTCGGTGCCCGTCACCAGGATGCCCGCCGAACGCACCACGTAGGGGTGGACGGCGAGCAGGGGCCCGGTGAGCAGGGCCTCGGCGGCCGCGACGATCCGTTCCTCGCAGGTCAAAGGGATGATGCGGAAGGCGCCGACGGGCTGGTCCGCCACGACCGGATGGTACGACGGCAGGGTCGGCAGGCTGGGGACCTCCAGATCGTTCATCGCGAAGAGCCGCTCGGGATCGACCGTGAACACGCCGGCGCAGGCCGCTCGGAAGGTGATCTTGCCCTCGTAGGGATCGGGATCGAACACGACGTTCGGGCCGGCCACGAGGGGAGCGATCCTGCGGGCGGCGTCGTCCTCGTGGACTTCGGTCTCGTTCCCCTCCAGGACGAAGACCGCTTTCTTGCCCAGATCCAGCAGGCGCTCGACGTCGGCGGCCTCGATGACGTGGCCCCGCTTGAAGGCCCGGTGCTTGACGCCCCGCTCGAGGCTGACCTCGGTGACGTCGTGCCCCAGGGGCCGGCCGACCGCCTCGTGGACGAGCACCTTCTTCACGAGGGGACCACCCGGCCGGGCGCCAGGACCACGGGGTCGCCGGCCGCCACCGGTCCTCCGGCGATCACCCGGCAGAACAGCCCCTCGCGGGGCATCACGCAATCCCCGGTCTTCTCCCGGATGACGCAGGCGTTGTGACACTCCTTGCCGATCTGGGTCACCTCCAGGACGGCCGTCCCGCCGACCTTCAGCCGGTCGCCCACCTGCGCGGCGGACAGGTCGAGGCCCGAGACGACCAGGTTCTCGGCGAACGCGCCGGGCTGGAGTTCGGGGATGACGGCCTTGATCCGGGCGATGCTCCGGGTGGCGAGGATGGAGATCTGGCGATGACCGGGTCCGGCGTGGCCGTCCCCCTCCAGTCCGTGGTCAGGCTGGAGGAACCCCGCGGCCACGGCGTGCTTGACCTCGCCGCGTCGTTCGCTGACGCAGACGGCCTCGATGCGGCCCCGGGAATTCTGATCGCGCGATTCCATCCTGACGCTCCCTTTCTCCCGGCAGGATAAGGCCCGGGACCCGGGCGAGGCAAGGCTCGGCTGTCCGGCCCCCGCCGCGTGGGATCGGGCGGGCCGCCGATCCCCCCCGGGATCGGCGGCCCTCATCCTTCGGGATACGGCGAAACGTCACTTCACCAGGTTGACGGTGGTGGTGCGGAATTCCCGGCCCGCCCGCACCGTCGCCAGGTACAGGCCCGACGGGACCCCGTCTGCCGACCAGGTCACCTGGTGCTCACCGCTCCCCAGCTCTCCCCGGAACACCCGGGCCACCAGGGCGCCCCGCAGGTCGTGAACCAGCACTTCCACCTCGCCCCGGCGGTCCACGGTGAAGGCGAAGGTCGTCACGGGGTTGAAGGGGTTGGGATAGGCCGCCAGCCTGCCGGCCGACGCTCCCGGGGCCCTGTCCCCGGGGACCGGGCTCGCTCCTCCGCCTGGTGCGGGATAGACCAGGACCGCCCCGCCGACGTCCATGGCGAAGGCGCCCAGGGCGACCGTACCCGAATCGACCGCCATGGCGTAAGCCAGCAGATCGTTGGCCGCCGGGGAACCTGAGACGTACTGTTCGGCCTCACCCCAGGAGCCCGGACCGCCCTGATCGACGTTGAACCGGTAGGCCTTGCCTGCACCGCTGGTGTGCCCCTCGGCGCCCACCCAGACGTCGTTCCCGAGCACCGCCACGGCGTGGCCGAAATAGCCGAAGTCCTCCGGATCACCCGGGGTGAGGATGGCGGTTTCCACCCATCCTCCCGGAGTCTGGGTCGGGTTGTCGAACAGGTAGGCGGCGCCTCGACCGTACCCGCCGTTCTCGTAGGAGTAGGCCCCGACCACCACCTTCATCCCGTCCATGGCGACGTCGATCCCGCCGCGGTCGTTGCCGGCGGCATCGCTGCCGAAGAGCTTGGCGGACTGGCTCCAGACCCCGGAACCGTCCCGCGTGAACACGTAGGCCCCCCCCTCGTTGTTGTAGGTGCCCTGCACCCTGTCGAGAAGCAGGGCTCCCACCACCAGGTGGTCCCCCTCGAGGTCCACGCTCTCGCCGAAACCGGCGTTGCTGTCGTTGATGTCGTCCTGCAGTTCGGCCACCAGGCCCCAGGCGTCGGCGCCACCCTCGTTCCGCCCGTAGACGTAGACCCGGCCGTGGGCGACCGGCCCGGCCTTCGATCCCCCGATCACCACGGTCTCCCCCTCGATGTCCACGGAATGGCCGTATTCCGCGAAGTTCTCGATGGTGGACGGTTCCTCCAGCTTGTGGATCTCCGTCCAGATCCCGCCGGTGCGCTCGAAGACGTAGGCCGCCCCCTGGGAGGAATTGGGGCCGATGGGGGCCTCCTCCGCCCCGATGACCATCAGGTCCCCGGAGACAGCAACCGCAAACCCGAACTGGTCGAAGGCCGCTCCGTCCGAAGCGGTCAGTTTCTGGATCTGAACCCAGGACCCGACCTGGTCCTCGAAAACGTAGACGGCCCCCTGGGAGGAATTCCCCGCAACGTCCGCGTTCGGGGCCCCCACGACCAGGGTCGTGCCTTCGACGGCCAAGGACCACCCGAAGTCGTCGCCCGCGGCCGCATCGGAGGAGAAGAGGACGGCGGTTTCGGTGGTGGCGACCGCGCCGCCCGGCGCCAGCGACAGGCTGAAGGCCAGGACCTTCGCTGCCAGGATGCTCGCACATCGGTTCCGGATCATGACAATGCCCCTTTCCAGCCCCAGGGCCGGGTTGGTGGTCGGAAGGAATAGCCCTTTGACCGGAAACGCCCCGTCCGGGGAAATGAGGGATCAAATTAATCCGATTTTCTGGCGAAATTCATCCCCAGGATTAGAATATGCTGCAATTGCAGGAAGTTAGCTTGTCCCCGGGGAAGGCCCATGGATCCTGATCGCTGGCAGACCATTTCCGATCTCTTCGCCGGGCTTCACGACCTGGATCCCGCCGGGCGTGCGGCCAGTTTGGCCGACCTGGAACGCCGGGATCCTAACCTTCACCGCGAGTTGCTCTCCCTGCTCGCCGCCGGCGACCAGGACGGACCGCTCGAGGCGCCTTTGTCCTGGGATCCCGGCCCGAGCCTGCCACCCGATCCCCTGGAGCAGCAGCGGATCGGACCCTACCGCATCCTGGAGCGGGTCGGCACCGGCGGCATGGGCGTGGTCTACCGGGCCCGCAGGGATGACGATCAGTTCGAGCAGGAAGTGGCGTTGAAGCTCGTCCGTCGCGGGATGGACACCGAAAACGTCCTGACCCGCTTCCGTTTCGAACGGCAGGTCCTGGCGGGGCTCGACCATCCGAACATCGCCCGCCTGCTGGACGGCGGAGCCGCACCCGACGGCCGGCCCTACCTGGTGATGGAATTCGTCGCCGGCGTCCCCGTCGACGTCTGGTGCGAGCAGCAGGCGCTGTCCCTGCGCTCGATCCTTGAACTGTTCCTGACCATCTGCACCGCGGTCCAGCACGCCCACCGGAACCTGGTGGTCCACCGTGACCTCAAGCCCGCCAACATCCTGGTCATGTCCGACGGCCGGGTGAAACTACTCGACTTCGGGATCGCCAAGATGCTGGATCCCACCGTGCCCGACCTGACCCGCCCCCTGACCAGGCCGGGGACCAGGCCGTTGACCCCGGGTTACGCGGCACCGGAACTGCTGAGAGGGGAACGGGCCGGGACCGGAGTGGACGTCTGGTCCCTCGGGGTCATCCTCTACGAATTGCTGACCCGGCGTCGGCCCTTCCCGAGCGAGGAACGAGATCCCGCGGATCTCGCCCGCCACCTGGAACGCCACCCCGCGCCCCGGCCGAGCACGTGTCCCGGCCGGCACGCCCGGCAGCTGCGCGGCGACCTGGACGTCATCACCGGCGCCGCGCTTCACCCCGACGCCGCCCTGCGCTACCGCTCCGTGGAGGCCCTGGCGGAGGATGTCCGCCGCCATCTCGACGGGCTGCCCATCACCGCCCGACCGGCCTCGCTGGGCTACCGTGCCGTCAAGTTCATCCGCCGGAACGCCCTGGGCATCGGGGCGGCCGCCACCCTGTTCGCCGTCACCCTCGTCTTCGCCCTGGTGATGGCGGGGCAGGCGGCGAGGATCGGCAGACAGGCGCACGAGGTCACTCTGCAGAGGGACCGGGCGGAGAAGATCACCGGGCTGCTCATCGACATGTTCGACGTGTCCGATCCCATGATCACGCAGGGCGTCCGAGGCGACACCTTGAGGATCAGGGAATTCCTGCTCCTCAGCCAGGACGCCATGATCGACCGGCTGGACGGTGAGCCGGAACTCCAGGCCGACATCCTCCACCTGTACGGCCGGCTCCTCGGAAATCTCGGGGAAACCGAGCGCTCCCTGGAACTGACCCGCCGGGGCCTCGAAGCCCGTTTGAGGAATCTGGGCGCCGATCACCCCGACGTCGCCCGCAGCCTCGACTACCTGGGCACGCTTCACCAGGGCCAAGGCGCCTACGCCGCAGCCGAGAGCCTGTTCGCCGCGGCCCTGGACCTGCGTCGCCGCACCCTGGGCCTTCAGCATCCCGAGACGGCGGAAAGCTTCAACAACCTCGGCGTCCTCTATGACGTCCAGGGCCTCTACGCGCGGGGTCGGCCGCTGATCGAGGAGGCTCTGCGCCTGCGGCGGGCGCTGCTGGGGCCCCGCCACGTCGAGGTCGCCCAGAGCCTGAACAACCTGGCCGTGGCCACCTGGGCGGAGGGGAACGCCGCGGAAGCCGAAGCCCTCTTCCGCGAGGCCCTGGCCATCCGACGCGACGTGCTCGGGGAGCGGCATCCCTACGTCGCCAACACCTTGAACAACCTGGCCCGGGTGGTGCGTGACCGGGGCGATCCCCGGACCGCGGAATCCATGTTCCTCGAAGCGGTCCGGATCTGGGAGGAGACCCTGGGTCCTCTGCACCCCACCGTTTCGGCAGGGTATTACAACCTCGGCCTGGTGGCGGAGAGCCTGGAGGACCGCGAGAGGGCCCTCGGCTTCCTCGGACGGTGCCTGGACATCGACCGGAACAACTTGCCCGCCGACCACCCCTACATCGCCGACGGAGCCCTCGCGCTGGGCCGCGTGCTGCTGGCGACGGGACGACCCGAACAGGCAGAGCCCCTGTTGCGGGAAGCCCTGGCCATCCGGATCGCCGCCGCTCAGGACACGGTCGAGATCCGGGACCAGCTGGACCTGCTGGCACGATTCCGGGAGGGGAAGCCGTGACCCGGGGCGACATCACCGCGCTGCTGGTCTCGGCCGAGCGGGGTGACGCCGGTGCCCTGGACCGGGTCCTGCCCCTGATCTACGAGGAACTTCTGGAGATCGCCCGGCGCCATCTCGTGCGGGAACGGGCCGGCCACACCCTGACCCCCACCGCCCTGGTCCACGAGGCCTACCTGAAGCTCGTGGACCAGACCCGGGCCAATTGGCAGGAACGGGGGCAGTTCCTGGGAGTGGCCTCCCTGGCCATGCGCCGGATCCTGGTCAACCATGCCCGCGATCGCCGCCGCCTCAAGCGCGGGGGGGGCGACGCCTTGCTGCCCCTGACGGCGGGTCTCGAGGTGGCCGCCCCGCGTGAGGAACCCGACGCCGATTTCATCATCAGGCTGGATACGCTCCTCGACCGTCTCTCGCAATGGGATCGGCGCGCCGCCCGGGTGGTCGAGTGCCGGTACTTCGCAGGTCTGGACGTCGAGGAAACCGCCCTGGCCCTGGGGATGGGGACGGCCACCGTGAAGCGGGACTGGGCCCTCGCCCGGGCCTGGCTGCTGCGGGAACTCCAGGGTCCTCCCGCTCCCCCAACATCGGGGATTGACAAACCTCCCCCGCCCGGGTTCTCCTGGGCGGGACTCTTTCCGGACCCTGGAGGCCGACCGTGACCGATCCAGACCGCCACGCAGCCATCCGTGTGCTGATGATGCCCCGGGACACCAACCCCCAGGGCACCATCTTCGGCGGTGTCATCCTCAGCCACATCGACCAGGCGGGCGCGGTGGCCGCCATCCGGTTGGGGTGTCCCCGGGTGGTCACCGTGGCCATGGACGAGGTGGTCTTCCACGCCCCCGTGCAGGTGGGGGACCTGGTCAGCTTCTATTCCGAGGTCGTCAAGATCGGCCGCACGTCCGTGCGTGTGCGGGTGACCGTGGAAGCGGAGAGGCGCGCCGGCGGGGACGTGATCCCCGTCACCCAGGCGGACGTCACCTACGTGAATCTGGACCCCGGAGGTCGCCCGCTGCCGGTGCCCCGCTAACCATCCGGGCCCCGCCGGCCGACCGCCCGGATCAAGGGCAGCACCGTGACGGGCGCCCGCACCGCCACCACCTTTCCCGCCCCCGCCGCCGCGAGAACTCCCGGGGGGACCGATGGTCGCCATCCCACCCAGAACAGCGTGTTCCCCCGGCGTTCCGTCTCCGTCAACAGGGAATCCACGAGGGCGACGACCCGGGCGGTATCCGCCGGGACGCGGACCATGTCCAGGGCATAGACGAAGCGGCCCGCCCGCTGGCCCAGAGGCACGTCCGTCAGCAGGACGTCCCCCGCCCGTGCCACCGGGTCGATCGCCACCGCCGCCGCCGTTCCCGGTTCGAGGTCCACGGACTGGGGCGCGATGCTGCCCAGCAGGTTCACGAGCACGAGCCCCGCCGGCAGCAGGGCAAGGGTGCGGCGCCCCACCCCGGCGGCCGCGATCCCCGGCCCCAGAAGGACGATCAGCGGCAACCAGAACCCGATCCAGAACTCGGCCCGCTCCGGCGCCCACCAGGTGAAGAACAGCAGGTGGACGGCCAGCCAGTAGACCAGCAGGAGGCCGAGGGCGCGCCGCCCACCCCAGACCTGCCGCAATCGCGGGATCCCCCTGCCCATGACCACGATCATCCCGCCCAGGACGGCAGCCTGGACGGGAATCAGCACGATCCTCGACCACCCGGGCACGGCGGCCGCGAGCATCAGCTCGTCTTCCCAGGAGGCGGCAGGGAACAGGCGGCGGGCCAGATCGCCGATCCCGCCGACGCCCAGCAGATAGTGGGAACCAACGAAGGATCGGACGATCCCCACGGCCGCTGCGAGGAGGCTCGTGGGCCGCCAGTTGCCCCAGTAGCCCCAGGTGCTGATGCCCAGGATCCATTCCCGGAACTCGGGAACGGTCCTCAGGTCCCGCACGAACCAGCCCACGGCCAGGTAGGGAGCGATCGCCGTCAAGACGTAGACGCCTGCGAATCCCGTCCCCGACCGCAGCCGGGTGCGGCCGTCGCCGGGGGTGAACCACAACGCCAGCAGGACTCCGGGGAACAGGATGATGCTCGTCTGGTGCAACAGGGTGGCCGCTCCCAGGGCCAGGCCGGTCGCCGCCCCTCTCGCCGGATTGGGATGCGAGAGGAGGGAGGCCCCCGCCACCAGGAAGACCGCCAGGAACAGGGCGTGGGGCGCGTGGGGTTCGGCCTGGAGGGCGAAGTGCCAGAAGGAATAGCTGAACAGCGACAGCCCGGTGATCAGCGCCGCCCGGACCGGGTCGATGCCCAACCGGCAGGCCAGCACCCGGTACACCAGCCAGGCGCAGCCCAGGGCGGCGGCCATGCTCAGCCAGCGAAGCAGGTGGATGGGGCTCCAGGGTGGGTGGACCGAGCGGCCCGCCCCCGCCGCCAGCAGTTCGAGCCCTCCCCAGGCCAGATGGCCGGCGTCGGTGTTCTGGACGGTGTCGCCATGGACGCCGGCGCAGGCGTAGATCACCGCATCGCATTCGAAAACGCGGGCCGGGAAGGCCGTCATCAACGAGGCTGCGGCCAGGAGGAGGATCAGGACCGGAGCATCCACCTTGAAAATCTTCATGATGACCACCGTGATAGGGAATGGAATATCGAAACCATCCTAGCGGCCTGCCGGTTCGGATTCAAGCCCCATGCCGGATATTCCCCGGGCCGAGGTTCCCCCCTCGTCAACCCGCTGCCCGTGGGCTATATTTTCCCGATTGCATCCCCGACGGTCGCTGGTCCCCAATCCGGAGGTATCCCTTGAAGTCGCGTCTGATCCTCTCCCTCTGCCTGGTCCTGGTCGCCGCGGCGGCCCCGGCCCAGGACGACCAGAAGCATCCCTTCAGCGTTCACGACATGCTGGCCATGGACCGCATCAGCGATCCCCAGGTCTCCCCCGACGGCAAGTGGGTCGCCTACACGGTGCGCACCACCGACCTGGAGGCCAACCGCGGCCGCACCGACATCTGGATCTCGCCCACCGAGGGCGGCGAGCCCCGGCGCCTGACCACCCACGAGGCCGCCGACTGGAATGCCCGCTGGTGCCTGGACGGCAAGCTCTTCTTCCTGTCCACCCGCGGCGGCGGCTCCCAGATCTGGCGGATCGATCCCGCCGGCGGCGAGGCCGTCCAGGTGACGCGGCTGGCCCTGGACGTCGGCGAGTTCCAGGTCGTCCCCGACCTGCACGCGTTCCTGGTGACGATGGAGGTCTACCCCTGCCTCGGCATCCAGGGCACCCTGGATCGCGACGCCGAGCTGGCGCAGGCCAAGACCACCGGCATGGCCTACGACGAACTGATGTTCCGGCACTGGGACACCTGGGAGGACGGCAAGCGCAACCACCTGTTCCTGGTCCCCGGCGAGACCATGGAACCGCTGGACCTGACGCCCGGGCTGGACGCGGACGTCCCCACCAAGCCCTGGGGCGGCCTGGAGGAGGTCGCGGTGTCCCCGGACGGAACCGAGGTCGTCTTCACGGCGAAGATCCTGCCCGGCAGCGAACCCGCCTGGAGCACCGATTACGACCTGTACGCGGTACCCACCGACGGCTCCGGGACCATCCGCTGCCTGACCGAAGCCAACCAGGCGTGGGACACCGAACCGGTGTTCACGCCCGACGGGACCACCCTGGCCTTCCTGGCCATGGACCGCCCCGGCTTCGAGGCCGACCGTTTCCACATCAAGCTCATGGACTGGGCCACCGGGCAGCTGCGGCGGATCGATCTGGTCCACGAGGGCCTGGATCTCACCCCCCACGGCCTGGTCTTCAGCCCCGACGGCAAGACCGTCTTCTGCACGGCGGGCTACCTCGGCCAGACCAGCATCTTCCGGATCGACGTGGCAACCGCCAAGGCGGACCTGGTCGTCCGGATGGGCAGGAACATGAGCCTGAGCCTGCTGGGCACCGATCGCCTGCTCTTCGGCCAGCAGCACCTGCAGTCCCCCACCGAGCTGTTCACAGTCAAGGCCAAGGGCGGAGATCCGGTCAGGATCACCGACCTCAACGGCGAGAAGCTCTCCCGCTGCCTGATGGGCGAACCCGAGCAGTTCACCTTCGAAGGCTGGAACGGGGAAACGGTCCACGCCTACGTGGTCAAGCCCTACGACTTCAGCGAGGTCAAGGCCTTCGCCGGACAGAAATGGCCCGTCGCCTACCTGGTCCACGGCGGACCGCAGGGCAGCTTCGGCAACGACTTCCACTATCGCTGGAATCCCCAGGCCTACGTCGGCGCCGGATTCGCCACGCTGGCGGTCGACTTCCACGGGTCGACGGGTTACGGCCAGGCCTTCACCGACGCCATCAGCGGCCACTGGGGCGACCGTCCCCTCGAGGACCTGGAGAAGGGACTCGCGGCCGCCCTGGCGAAGTACCCCTGGATGGATTCCCAGAAGGTCGTCGCCGCCGGCGCGAGCTACGGCGGCTACATGATCAACTGGATGCACGGCCAGCCCTTCAGCCACAAGTTCAAGGCCTTCGTCTGCCATGACGGCAACCTCGACGAACGCATGGCCTACTTCGACACCGAGGAGCTGTGGTTCCCCGAGTGGGAACACGGCGGAACCCCCTGGGCCGAGGGCAGCCATTACGGCCTGCACAATCCCGCCGACCACGTCCAGAACTGGCACGTGCCCACCCTGGTGGTCCACGGCGCCCTGGACTACCGGGTCGTCGACACCCAGGGGCTGAGCACCTTCACCGCCCTGCGCAGGCAGGGGGTGCCCGCCAGGCTGCTGTACTTCCCCGATGAGAACCACTGGGTGCTCAAGCCCCACAACTCCATCCAGTGGCACGACGAGGTCATGGCCTGGCTGCGGCGCTGGACCGAGTAGAGCCTTTCCTCCGTCACCGCTTCACGGCCCGGCCTTCGCCGGGCCGTTTTCCTTTTCACCAGGTCCTCTCCGCGCTATGATCGGCGCCCGTCCCGACCCCAAGCGAAGGGAGCCCTCATGGCCGTCCTGAACCTCTCCGTCAACGGACAAGCCCACAGCCTGGACGTCGATCCCGAGACTCCCCTGCTCTGGGCCCTGCGGGACCACCTCGACCTCAAGGGGACCAAGTACGGATGCGGGGTCGGCGAATGCGGCGCCTGCACGGTGCTGCTCGACGGTGAGGCGGTCCGGTCCTGCCAGATGACCGTGGCTGAAGCGGCGGGAAGATCCATCGTCACCATCGAGGGGCTCGGCGGCTACGGGTTGCATCCCGTCCAGAAGGTCTGGAGGGAGCTCGAGGTGCCCCAGTGCGGCTACTGCCAGCCGGGACAGATCCTCACCGCGGTCTCGCTGCTCGATGCCAACCCCCACCCCACCGAAGCTGAGATCACGGGGACCATGAGCGGGGTCCTCTGCCGGTGCGGAACCTATCAACGGATCAAGCAGGCCGTGAAGAAGGCGAGCTAAGGAGGGGGCCGATGAGCGCCGTGATCAATCTCAGCCGCCGGGATTTCCTGAAGACCACAGGTGTGCTGGCCGGAGCCCTGGTCCTGGGTTTCCGCCTGCAGGATTCCGCCGCCGCCGAGGCCGCCGCCGAATGGGGCCCCGCCGGGGCCGTCTTCAATCCCAACGCCTGGCTCGAGATCACCCCGGAGGGCGAGGTCGTCATCCAGGTGCCGTGGTCGGAGCTGGGACAGGGCCCCCTGACAGCTATCCCCATGCTCCTGGCGGACGAGCTCGAGGCCGACTGGGAATCCGTGGAGGTCCGCAAGGCCTGGAACGATCCCCGATTCGGCCGCATGGGGACCGGCGGCAGCCGCAGCGTGCGCATGAGCTGGGATCCGGTCCGCCAAGCAGGGGCCGCCGCCCGGCGGATGCTCATCGCGGCCGCAGCCGCACGCTGGGGTGTGCCCGCCGGAGAGTGCCGCGCGGAGAAGGGGTACGTCATCCATGACCGCACCGGCAACCGCGCCGGATTCGGTGACCTGGCCGAGGCGGCCTCGCTGCTCGAGGTCCCCCAGAACGTCCCCCTGAAGGCCCCCGCGGCCAGGACCCTGATCGGAAAGTCCCTGCCGCGCCTGGACACCCTGGCCAAGATCACCGGCGAAGCCGAGTTCGGCCTCGACCTGCGTTTCCCGGGTCTGCTGTTCGCGGCGGTGGCGCGGGCCCCGGTGTTCGGCGGCCAGGTTGCCGGTGTGGACGATTCGGCCGCCCGCAGGATGCGCGGGGTGCGCCGGATCCTGCCCATCGGCAGCGGCGTCGCGGTCCTGGCCGACACAACCTGGCAGGCCATGAAGGCCCGGGACGCCCTGGACGTCCGGTGGACCGACGGCAGCGAACCGGATCTCGATTCGGACGCCATCTCAGCCCGGCTCGCCGCCGCCCGTCCCGAGGCCGCGGCGATCATGCGCCGGGACGGGGACCCCGTCGGCGCCCTGGCAAGCGCCCACACCGTGGTCTCTGCCGTCTACGAACTGCCCTTCCTTTCCCACTCCCCCATGGAGCCGGTCAACTGCACCGCCCGCATCGCCGACGGGGTCTGCGAGGTCTACGGCCCCATCCAGTCCGTGAGCTGGGGCCAGACCGTGGCCGCCGCGGCGGCAGGGTTGGACCCGCAACAGGTCAAGGTCTTCCCTTCGTACGCCGGCGGGGGCTTCGGCCGGCGGCTGATGGTGGACTACGTCACCGATGCGGTGGAGCTCGCCAAGGCCGCTGGATGTCCGGTCCAGGTGGTCATGACCCGCGAGGAGGACACCCGCCACGGATTCTTCCGCCCCGCCAGCCGCCACGTCATGCAGGCCGGTCTGGACGCCGGCGGCGACCTCGTGGCCTGGTCCCACCATCTGGCCTGCCCCTCGATCAGCGGCCAACTCGATCCCGCCGGCGTCCCGGACGGCCGGGACGAAGGCGCCGTCGACGGCGCCGCCACCCTGCCCTACGGCATCCGGAACGTGGACGTGCTGTACAGCATGGTGAACACCCCGGTGCCGGTGGGCTGGCTGCGCTCGGTCTACAACACCCAGAACGCCCTGGCCAACGAGGCCTTCCTGGACGAGGTCGCCCGCGCGGCCGGGCGCGATCCGGTCGCTCTGCGGCTCGACCTGTTGCCAGGAGACCACCGCCTGCGCCGGACCCTGGAGACGGCCCGTGACCAATGGGGCTGGCCCGCCCGCCTGGAATCCGGTCGTGGGCAGGGGGTGGCCTGCCACGCCTGCTTCGGCAGCTACGTGACCATGATGGCGGAGGTCTCCATCCCGGCCCCCGGCCGGGTGAAGGTCCACCGGATCCTGGCCGTGGTGGACTGCGGCCCCGTGGTCCATCCGGACGGGATGCGCTCCCAGATCGAGGGGGGCGTCGCGTACGCCCTGAGCGGTCTGCTGCACGAGGGGATCCGGATCCGCCGGGGTCGGGTCGCCCAGAGCAACTTCGACGACTACCCCATCCTGACCCTGGACGAGATGCCCGAGGTCACGGTGGTCAGCATTCCCAGCGAGGAGGCCATCGGGGGCATCGGGGAGCCCGGCTATCCGCCCCTCGGCCCCGCCGTTCTCAACGCCCTGTTCGACGCCACGGGAGTCCGGGTCAGGAACCTGCCCCTGGGCGCCCACTTCGGCCAATGACCTGAAGGAGCCTGACGCCATGTTCAAGGACACCACGATCATGATCACCGGGGCCAGCGCCGGCATCGGCGAGGCCTGCGCCCGCATCTTCGCCCGCGAAGGGGCCCGCCTGATCCTGGCCGCCCGCCGGGCCGACCGCCTCGAGACCCTGGCGACGGCATTGAAGGCGGCCCACGGGACCGCGTGCCTCACCATCGAGCTCGACGTCCGGGACCGGACGGCCGTCGATGCGGCCGTGGGAGGATTGCCCCCCCAGTGGCGGGCGATCGACGTCCTGGTCAACAACGCCGGCCTCAGCCGCGGCCTGGACAAGTTCCAGGAGGGGGACTTCCGGGACTGGGAGGAGATGATCGACACCAACATCAAGGGCCTGCTGTGGGTCAGCAGGGCGGTGATTCCGGGCATGGTGGAACGCGACCGGGGACACGTGATCAACATCGGCAGCATCGCCGGACACCAGGTTTATCCCGCCGGCAACGTGTACTGCGCCACCAAGCACGCCGTCAGGGCCCTGAACCAGGGGCTGCGCATCGATCTGCTGGGAACCCGGGTGCGCTGCTCGACGGTGGACCCGGGCATGGTCGAGACCGAATTCAGCGAGGTTCGCTTCCACGGCGACGCCGAACGCGCTGCGGCCGTCTACCGCAACTTCCCCCCGCTGAAGGCCGAGGATATCGCCGAGGCCGTCCTGTTCTGCGCCACCCGCCCCCCCCACGTCAACATCCAGGAGATGCTGGTCATGCCCCAGGACCAGGCCGCGGTCTTCGCCTCGCACCCCCGCGGCATCGGCTGAGGTCCAATCGGGGGGCGCCAGCCCCCCATCATTCCTCAAATATCCCCTAAAGTCCTGGTTCCATGGGCCGATTCCTCACCCATGAAGAGGCTCCTTGGAGGGAGTCATGTGCGTCGCCCAGCTTCCTGGCACGAGCCAAGGGCCCGGGGGAGGCCCCAATTAGCGAAAGGAATCGAATCATGAGGACGCCCAGGACTACGGATCGCAGCGGCTTCACCCTGATCGAGATCGTCATCGCGGTGGCCATCGTGGCGATCTTCGCCGCCGCCATCAGCCCCATGGTCTTCAGGCACCTGGAGGACGCCAAGGTCTCCCGCGCCCAGAACGAGACCGAGACCATCTCCACCGCGCTGCTGGGCTACTACAAGGATACCGGTCGGTGGCCGTTCACCAACGCCAACGGCCCGACCGGCAACGCCGTCTCGCGCGTGGTGTCCAGCACCGTCCTGCCCACGGTCGCGGGACCCGGCGCCGGTGCGGGGGCCGACAACTGGGGCACCTTCGGCACGGCCAAGCAGCTCGGCGACTACCTCTACTACAACAACCCGGACAACGACTCCTCGGCGACCGGGAACAATGCCAACCAGGCGAACCAGGACTGGGACACCAACGGCCGCAACGCCTGGAAGGGCCCCTATCTGGACAACTACGAGCTGACCGATCCCTGGGGCAACGGATACGTCATCAACTCGCGCTACTTCCCGGGCGGAGCCTACGCGGGCGCCGTCCGCCACAAGGTGTTCGTCCTGAGCGCCGGTCCCAACGGCACCTGGGAAACCCCCTTCAACGACGCGACCACCGAGGACGTCATGGGCGACGACATCGGCACCGTGGTGACGGTGCGCTGATCCCGGCCCCCTGCGGACGAAAACGCCCGGCCTCCTCCGCGGAGACCGGGCGTTTCCCGCTCGAGCGAGGTCACGATCCCTGCATCTGCTTCTCGAACTTCTCCTTCTCCGCGGCTGCCACGACATCAGCCTCGTCCCCGTCCATCAGCACCGGGGTCAAGAGCATGACCAGCTCCACGTTGGAATCCTTCATCTCGGTGGAACCGAACAGCATCCCCAGCAGGGGGATGTCCTTGAGCAGGGGGATGCCCGAACGGCTCCGCTCCGTCCGCTGGCTCAGCAATCCCGCGATGACCAGGGTCTGGCCGTTGCGGACCTTGCCGACGGTGTCCAGCTCCCGGATGCTGAGGATGGGCGCCTGGTCCGCGTTGGGCGAGATCGCCACGCCCACCACGTCGGAGATGGTGGGGTGGACGTTCATGGTGATCAGCCCCCCCTCTCCCACCTGGGGGGTGACGTCCAGGACCACGCCGATGGAGACGGTCCGCGGCGTGTAGCTGATGATGGGTTCGGTGGCCACGCCCGTGCTGCTGATGATCGAGGGCGAAACCGTCGCCTCGTAGTAGACGTCCTCCTTGACGACCCTCACCACCGCCTTCTGGTTGTTCAGGGTCGTGATCCGCGGAGTGCTCAGGGTCTTGACGTTGCCGAAGCCGGCCAGGGCCTGCATGGTCCCCGTCAGGTGCTTCGAGTCCACGATGAACTGGAAGAAGTTCTCACCCTGGCTGCCGCCGATGGTCCGCAGATCGGCATCCACCTCGGTTCCGGTGAAGGTGGACCAGTCGATGCCCGTCCTGGTGTTCCTGTCGAGGGTCACCTCCATGATCCTGACCTCGATCGCCACCTGACGCTGGAGCGAGGCGCCCAGCTTGTCGAGCAGCTGCCCAACCCTCTGGACGCGGTCGAATTCGGTGGTCACCTGGATGACCCCTGCCATGGGGTTGACCACCAGGCTGCGACCGCCCGCGTCCGCGAGGTTCAGGGACATCCTCTCCCCGCCCCCGCCGGCGGCGGTCTGGACCTCCTCCCCGCCGAAGACCAGGGTCTTGAGGGATTCCATCACCTCGGGCCAGATGGACATCTTCGCCGTGCTGGTCACGTGGCTCTTGTTCTGGTTGGTGCCCTCGCCCCCTCCCGACGACGATTCGCCCCCGTTGTTCCCGGCGGAGATCTCGAGTTCCCCGCGGCCTTCCCGCTGGGTCACGGGATAATCGAACTCGAACCACCGGGTGACCATGCCCTGCCTGTGGATGACGAGCACCCCGTCGACGACCTCGTACCCCAGGCTCGCCTGGTCCATCAGGCTGTCCAGGGCGCGGCGCGGGGAAACGTCGACCAGGTGGACGTTGACCTCCCCGGCCACGTCCGGAGCCATCTGGAGCCCCAGTCCCAGCCTGGCTGCCACCGAGGGCATGATGTCCCGGACTCCGACGAAGCCGTTGGTGACGATGCTCACCGGCTGGAGATCGGCGTCCCAGTCACCTTCCCCGGCCCCGGCCTGCGGAGCCCCCACGACGAGGGCGGCGAGCAGGACGCCCATACCCGCCCGGATCGCCCGGCCCCACACCTGCGGCGTGCGATCTTGGCACCACCGGTTCATGGCAATTTCCTTTCCTCTGCATCCATGGCGGCAGCCAGGATGGCTGCCTGTTCGGATCCGTCCACTCCCCCGGAGATCTCGAAGGATCCCCCCTTGCTCCCGTTCCCGTTGACCTTGACCGTCACCGTGCGCCCCCGGGCGTCCATCAGGACGACGCCCTGGAGGTCGACCTCCACGACCTGGAATCCTTCCACCTGGTCTCCCGGGCTGCAGGATCGGCCGGCGATGAGGGCCACCGGACCCCGGCCGGTCACCAGGATGGCGCTGACCGCCGGAGGCTCGGCCGGCCTCCCGCTCACCTGCCGGGGCGCGCGTTTGCGCGTCGGTTCGGGCCGCGTTTCCTCATAGGGCGAGAAGGGATCCCGTTCCAGATCCGGTCTCGGGTGTTCTGCCTCCGCCGGCCCGGCTGCGGATCCCCGCAGCTGGTCACCCGCCAAACGGACCATCTCCCCGAGGTCCGAGGGCAGGGCCTGATAGGCCTGGACCCTCACGCCCGCCCCTCGACCTCGATCGTGCCGGCCGGGGCCGAAGGTCATGACGTTGAAGGCCGCCACCGCGACGAGCAGGACCAGCACCAGCGCCACCACCGGCGGACTCTTGAGATCAAGACGTTTGGCTGACATAGACGTCCAACTCCAGTTCGATCTGGGTCTTTCCGTTGTACTGGCTCACGGCGAGGTTATGAACGCTCAGGGCGCGGTCCAAACGCTGGAGCCGGCCCAGGAATCCGGCCAGGTCTCCGTAGTTCCCCTGGAATTCCGCTTTCAGACGGTAGATGCCCAGGTCGATGCGGGGAATCTCGACCGGCACTCCATCCACTGCGCCACCGCCCTCCAGGTACCCCTCGAGGTGTTCCTGGAGCTTCGGCGGTCCCGCTTCCTCCCCGAAAAGATCCATTTCCGTGAGGTCGAAATCCCGCAGGCCCACAGCGTCCGCGACCCGGGCGATCTCGAGGAACAGTTCCTCCCGCGACCGGCTCGCCGGAAACGACCGGTCCCAGGCCGCCTCGATTCCCGGCCGACGCTCCGCCACTTCCGGGGCCAGCCACAGCCCGGCGACCGTCCAGGCGTCCAGATCCGCCAGTTCCCTTTCCAGGCGCTGGACCTCCCGGTGATTCACGAGCGCCGAATGCATCCTGGGGATCGCGACCGTCACCAGGAGGACCAGCCAGGTCACTCCCAGTCCGCTGAACATGACTCGCCGGCCGATCAAACGGCGCCACGGGATCATCCCTTTCCCTGCTTCCATCAGCCGGCCTCCCCCTTCTTCCGCGCAAGGGTCAACTCCAGGGTGAACATGGTCCTGGGCGTGGTCTCGCCGCGCTGGGTCACCGCTCGGATCTCCAGCACCTTCGGTTCCTGAAATCCTTTGAGGAAGTCCCCCTGCCGCAGGTTGTCCTGGAATTCGAGGTAGGATTGCTGGGCCTGGCCCGCCGATGTGCCTGCGGCCTCTCCCACCAGTTGCATCCGGATGTCCCCGTCCACAGCCTCCCAGATGCGGAGGTCCCGGAACAGCACCGGACCGGGTGTGGCCGCCGCCAGCTCCAGCAGCATGCCCTCCAGGTCCGTCCTCTCGCTCGCTTTCCATTCCAGGCAGGCCTCCTTGGCCGTCAGGAGGCGGTGGGCCTTGTAGACCTCCGCCGCCGCCGACGCCTCCGCCTTTGCGGTCTCCAGTCTCGCCTGGGCCTTTTCCAGGTAGCCCGCCTGGATCCTGGAGGTCACCATGCTCCCCGCCACCAGCAGGGGCACCACGCCGGCCGCCAGGGTTCCCGCCGCCACCAGGGATCGCCGGCGACCCTGCCGGCCCAGCAGCCCGCGGCGGGCGGCGGACACCAGGTTGAAGACCGGTTTTTCCAGGGACAGGGCGGCCGCCGCCAGGGCCACCAGGTACCGCCCATCGGGCGAGTCCTCGCCCTGGCTGAAGTGCTTCTCCGCCTCCCAGTGGACCGCGGGCACGGAGCCCTCGGCGTTGAGCGTGGCCGCCAGGAGGGCCGCCTGTTCCGGATCGCCGCAGACCAGGACCTTCTGGATGTCCGCACTCTGCGAACCCTGGCGGACGAAGAAGCGGGAACGCTCGATCTCCGTCGCCAGCCTGGCGAAGAACTGCTCCCTCTCCTGGCCTCCCGAATGATCCAGGGGCAGTCCCCGATGAAGCAGCACGCTGCGGGAGTTCGCGATGGTCAGGAAGTTCTCCTGTTCCCCCAGGTAGACCAGGGTCCACCCTTCGAGCTTTTCCCCTTCGGGCTGGACCAGCCGCAGGAACTGATCCAGGACCATGTATCCGGGCAACATCCGGCCGGGATGCAGGTCCCAGGTCTGCGCCTGGGTCAACTGGCCCTGCCGGTCCTCCACGGACATGGCCAGGGTGACCACTTCCTGCCGCGACTCGCCGCCCTGGTCCCTGGCCACTCCCAGGGAAAGGTAGGAAACGGCAACGTCCTCGATCGTGGTGTTCTCCTGCCGGGCGACCCATCCCTTGATGGCATGGTTGAGCTCCTTCCCCTTGAGGGGAGGGAGGGACAGCTGGAGCAGCCGGGTCTCGTCACAGGGCGCCACCCAGGTCAGCCTGTCCCGGCTGATGCCTGCACCCCGCAGGAATCCCTGCGGCAATGTTCCGTCACCCCTGTCCGCAGTCAGTTCCACCACCTTCCAGGCCGCCGGCCCGGTCCGTTCCAGACCGACGCCGACCCTATCCCTGTGGTGGACCCTGAAGCTGAATCCCCGGTTCTTGCTCATCGCCGCTCCCATCGTGCCTGGTAGGCCCGGTTCACCGGCCCCTGCCGCCGCCCCTGCCGCCGCCGTTGCCGCCGCCATTGTTGCCGCCGCCGTTGCCGCCGTTGCCGCCGCCGTTGCCGCCGCCGTTGCCGCCGTTGCCGCCGCCGCCACCACCGCCACCTCCGCCGCCACCTCCGCCGCCACCCCCGACCGAGGGTCCCAGGCCTGACGGTATGTTGTCCTCGGTCTGGGCGGGGTCCCCATCCGGCCCTACGGAGAAGATGGCCCTGACGTCCGTGTTCACGGCGAACGGCCGGCCCCAGCCGTCAACCTCGAAGAAGTCGGTCAAACCCAGGGTCAGCCTGTCGGTCGCCCAGGATCCCGTCAGAGGGGCGCTCTGGTTGGCCGTCAGGGCCGCCTGGGCGATGTCCAGGCGCCAGCGGGTCGCCGTGCGGCCCGGCGGGATGCTGCTGACGGTCATGACCAGGTCGTCGCCGCCCCCGCCGTCGTCGGCGCGGTCGGGACCGTAGCTCCTGACCGTCAAGGTCGCCGGGATGATCCCGTCGTCGTTCAGGACGTAGGGCCGGTTCCAGGGATCGATGAACGCTCCGCCGGCGATCCCCTGATCCAGGTAATCCGCGGACAGGTCCCCGCTGCCGGCAGGAAAGCCCAGGTGATCCTCGTAGTAGCGGCCGCAGGCCGCGGCGATCAATTCCATCTCCTGGCGTCCGGCGACGATCTTGTCCCGCGTGACCGGGCCCGCTGCGATGAGCTGCAGCAGGTCGTCGCCGACGCCGCCGGCGATCCAGGTGCCGCCCACGGCCCCCGAGGTCACCGCATGATCGGCGCCGCCGCTGGCCACCACGAGGTCCGCCGCCCCGGCGGGATTCGTCGCCGGTGAATGGTCGTAGAGGTAGGGATCCCCGAAGGAATCGGTGGTCACCTCGGAGGAGGGATCGTTCTTCCCCGCCCCGAAATAGGGCCCGCTCCAGCCGGGAGCACCCGGGTCGGCGACCAGGGCGGCCAGGCCCTCGACCTCGGAGGGGAAGCGTCCCGTGTCCTCGAGGAACTCCAGCAGGCCCGTCTCGATCATGGCCAGCTCCCTGGTCGTTTCCTCTTCCCGCATGCGGACGAATTCCCTGAAGGCCAGCGGGGCGATGGCCCCGGCCATGATCGCCACGATGGCCACGGCGATGATGATCTCGATCAGGGTGAACCCGTCGCGCCGCAGCCGGCGATCCGAACGCATCGTCATGGGTGAACCTCCACCCTACATTCCCGCCCGCACGGACATGATGGGCATCAGCAGGGCGAGCGCCGCCACGCAGACCATCACGCCCAGCAGGGCGATGACCACGGCTTCGAACACCGTGAAAGCCTTCTTGAGATCCTCGGGGATCTCCTTGTCCAGGTATTCCGAAGCCTTCCGCAGGCTCGTGTCGAGCGATCCGGTCTTTTCCCCCACCGAGATCAATCGCCGGAGCAGGGGCGGAAACAGCGTCGTGTCGTTGAAGGCCGCCGTCAGGCTCTCCCCGGAGGCGACCCGGCGCCTGACCTGCTCAAGTTCCCCGGCCATCACCTGGTTGCCGGCCACCGCCGCCACGAGTTTCAGGGACCGGATCAGGTCCACGCCAGCCCCGAAGATCATGGCGAAGGTCTTGCTGAAACGGGACAGGGCCAGCTTCCGCATGAAGGTTCCCACCACCGGCATCTCCAGGAGCATCCGGTCCTTCAGGTAACTTCCCCTGCGGGTGGTCGCGGCCGCATTGAGCCCCGCAACCAGGGCCCCCGCCGCGCCGAAGACCAGCCACCACCAGTTCCCCATGAACCTCCCGGCCGCCATGACCCTCAGGGTCAGGGTCGGCAGCTCCACGTTCAGGCCCTCGAAGATCGCGCTGAAGCGGGGGATCACGAACAGCATCATCAGCAGGAAGAGCCCGATGATCGCGGCGAACAGGATGGACGGATAGATCATGGCCTGGCTCGTCTGGCTGCGCAGGTTGTCGTTCCATTCCAGGTAGGCCACCAGCTCCAGGAAGGCCGCATCCAGGGCGCCGGAATTCTGCCCGGCCGCCACCAGGGCCAGGTACACGGGCGAGAAGACCTCGGGGTGCCTGGAGAACGCTTCGTCCAGCTGGGTCCCGCTGCTGATGTCGTTGCGGATGTCGGTCAGGATCTCTCCGAAGACCCCCTCGCTCTGCTGGCGGAAATCGTCGATCGCGGCCACGGCGGGAATCCCCGCCGGCAGACAGGTGGCCATGTGCTGGGTGAAGTCGCGCAGTTCCCTGCGCCCGATACGCCGCGAGGGGGAGAAGACCGCGCCGAGCGCCCCGAGGGTCGGCTTGCTCTTGAGGACCACGAGCCCCTGCTCCATCAACTCGGCGACCAGGGCCTCGGTGTTCGGGGCCTGGCGCAGACCGGAGATGGTCTGGCCCGTGGTGGTCAGGGCGCTGTATCGGTACTCCCTCATGAAACCACCTTCATGACTACCTGGAGGCTCGTCTGGCCCGCACGGAACTTGGCGAGGGCGTCATCCTTCAGCGTGAGCTGGCCGCCGGCCCGGGCTGCGGCCTCGATCTGCGCCGCATCCCTGCCCTCGACGATCATCCGCCGGATGTCCTTGTCGATGCGCAGGTACTCGAAGACGGCCATCCTGCCCCGGTAACCCGTCTGGCGGCACAGCGAGCAGCCCTTGCCCTGCCTGAGATCGAGCCCCTCGACATCCGACCGGGACAGACCGGCCAGGTCAAGGTCCTCGCGGGAGGGCGTACCCGGCTGGGCGCATTCCCTGCAGATCGTCCGCACCAGGCGCTGCGCCACCACCGAAACCAGGGTTGCCGACAGCAGGAACGGTTCGACGCCCATGTCCAGCAGGCGCGGGATCGCCCCCGCCGCGCTGTTGGTGTGGAGGGTGCTGAAGACCAGGTGCCCGGTCAGCGCCGCACGGATGGCCAGCTGGGCCGTCTCGGTGTCACGGATCTCGCCCACCAGCAGGATGTCAGGATCCTGCCGCAGGATCGCCCGCAACCCCTTGGCGAAGGTGAAGCCCTTGGCGTTGTTGATCTGGGCCTGGTTGATGACCGGCAACTCGTATTCCACCGGATCCTCGAGCGTGATGATCTTGGTGTCCGGCTTGTTCAGGTAGGTCAGCGCGGAGTAGAGGGTGGTCGTCTTGCCCGAGCCCGTGGGCCCGGTCACCAGGACGATGCCGTTGGGTCTGGTGATGTCCCGCCGGAATTCCTCGTACATCAGCTCCGGCATCCCCAGCTTCTCCAGGCCGACGATCAGCGCCTCCTTGTCGAGCACGCGGCAGACGATCGTCTCCCCGTTCACGGTGGGGAAGGTCGATACGCGGAGGTCCACCTTCTTGCGTCCCAGATCGAACAGGATGCGCCCGTCCTGGGGCACGCGGTTCTCGCTGATGTTCATTTCGGCCATGATCTTCAGGCGGGTGATGACGATGGGCAGCAGATCCAGCGGCAGGATGGCCCCCTGGACCAGCCGCCCGTCGATGCGGTACCGGCACCGCAGGACCTTCTCCTCCGGCTCGATGTGGATGTCCGTGGCCCCGTCGCCGATCCCCTCGGCGATCAGCATGTCCACCAGGCGGATGAACGGGGAATCCCCGTCGCCCAGCTTGACGCCGCTGGCCAGGGCCCGCTGGGCCTGCTCGATCAGGACCGGGACGTCTCCCGACCCGTCCTTCTGCTGGCCGAACAGCCGGATCAGGGCATCCTGGATCTCCCGTTCGGGCGCGTGGACCACGTCCACGTACAGGCCGGTCATGCGGCCCAGCTGGTCGATGGTCTCCAGGTCGGTGGGGTTGGCCATCGCCACCCGCAGGGTGCTGCCCCGGTGCTCCAGGGCCACCACGGAGCGCTGCTCGGCGAACTCCTTGTCCACCAGATCCATCGCATGGCGGTCGAGCTTGACCTGGGACAGATCCACCGTGTCCACCCCGGCCTGCCCGGCCAGGACCCTGGAGATCTCCTTCTCCGAACAGACGCCCAGGCGCTGCAGGATCATGCCCAGCTTCTCGCCGGTCTGACGCTGCTCGTTCAAGGCCATATCGAGTTTTTCGGGGGTGACGATCCCGGCATCGATCAGGATCTCCCCCAGCCTCTTGGTCTTGACCTTGGCCATGAACTCCCCCCGCCGCATCCCTGCGGCCGATTCCGGATCCTGTCCGCAACGCCGACCGGCTACCGGACGGCATCGTGCGGACACGATTCGCAAGACCTATTCCCGTTGAAGGTTGGCTGAAAACCGAGGCGGCCAGGGATTCCTTTAGATGACGGGGCGGGGGATCCCTTGGATTCATTTATCTTTTAGTAATTTTTTTATTCTTTCGGATGCAATTCCAGGAGAACTTGATCATGAAAAGGGAAAGTCGCCGGAACATTCCGTCCCGGCGACTTCCGGCAAAATACCAGCCCGGCAGGCCAGGTTCTGGTCAGATCCCCGGCGCGGGTTCGATCGCGACGATCTCCCATTGCCGGCCCTCTTCCCCCTGGCCGTACCCGACCACCTGCCCCGCCTTGGCGCCCATGAACGCCTGGGCCAGGGGCGCCTGGTAGTTCAGGGTGCGGTTCTCCACGTCGGTATCCCAGGGACCCAGGAAGGTGTAGACCTCCTCGGGACCATCGGGCAGGAGGCGGACGGTGACCCGGGTGCCGATGTTGACGAAATCGCTGGCGGCCATGTCGTGGGAGATGGTCTTGGCCATGTCCAGTTCCGCCTGCATCCGGGTGGCGCGGCTGGCCAGCTGGTCCCTCTTCTCCAGGGCGGCGGTGTACTCGCTGTTCTCGCTGAGGTCCCCGAAGCTGGCGGCCTCGCCGATCTGGCGAGCCACCTGGGGGATCTCCGTCTCGATGATGAACTTGAGCGCATCCTGCTGGCGGCGCAGACCCGGTTCGGTCGTGTAGATGGTGCCTGGTTCCTCCCATTCCCGCGTGATCTCCACGAACAGATCGGCGTGCTTGGAGCGCAGGTAACCCAGGAGCTGGGCCCGATGGGCGGAGTTGAGCCCGGAATTGCCGCTGATGATCCCCTTGAGACGCAGGGCCTCGACCCGGTCGGCCGCGTCGATGACCGCCAGCAGGGGCCGGTTGTTCTGGGTGGCCAGGGCGGACCTGCCGGCCTCCAGAACCTTCAGGTGCTTCTCGTCCAGGGACATGCCATAGAGCTTGCCGATCGAATCCAGCAGGGCGAACATGGCGTCGGCCACCTTGGCGGCGGGCAAGGCCTCGATCCCCGCCAGGAACTGGCCGGCGGGTCCCGAGGTGAACCGGGTCCGCCACAGCCAGCCCAGCAGGTCGGGGCTGTTGGTGGGCCGCTCGACGGCGCCCTGCAGCGCGGCGGCCAGGACCTCCTGCTGCCCCCCCTCCAGCAGGCCCTTGGCGATGACGTCGCACATGCGCTTGCCGGCCCGGGCCAGGACCGAGGCCCAGACCTTGCCCCAGTCCTCCGGCATGGCGTCGCGCAGGTAGGCCAGCACCCTGTTCAGGAGGCCTTCGCCGAGTTCGGTGGCCAGGACGCCGGGATCCTTGATCCGGGCGAGCACCTGGCTGGCCGCCCGGGGGTTGGGCCGGGCGACCGCCACTCCGCGCGCCGCCACCTCGGCATGGATGGCCAGACCGGCCAGGGCGAGAACCGGCTGCTGGTCCTGGAGGCAGGCCACCGCGCTCTTCGCGGCCCCGTTGCCCAGATACAGCAGCAACTCCTCGTCGGCGCAACCCCGGCAGCTGCCGTTGCGTTCCTCGCGGCCGATCTCGTCGAGATAGGCCATCACCTTCAACAGGCGCTCATGGGCGTTCTTGGCGTAGTCGAATTCCCGCCGGAGCTTGTCCTCGTAGCGTTCCTCCTGGCGCATGAGCCGGAAAACAGGCTGGGAACCCTCGCTCATCCCGATCAGGGGATCGCGCTTCAGGGCGGGCTTGGCGGCCTTCCACCAGTCGCGCCATCCCTTCTCTCCCAGCAGGTCCGTGACGGTCTGCTTCAGGTCGCGATAGCTCAGTCGCTGCTCCCGGTTGGAATTGAGGGCCAGCTTGATGAAACCGCAGGGATCGTCCCGGGCCACATCCCGCAGCCGGGATGGATCGTACAGGACGAGGGAGGGGAAGTGATCCGGTGAACGGGGCACCAGGCGCTGGACCGTCAGGGCGCCGTACTCCGCACGGCGGTCCCCGAAACGCAGGCGCACCCGGCCGGCCGAACCGGTGAATTCCTCCACGATGCCGGGGATCAGGAAATCCGGAGCGGATGCGTAACAGCCGGGTCGCAGCTTCGAGTACAGTTCCAGCGTGGCGACGACCGTGTCAAGCTGCTGCTCTCTCTCGAGCAGGAGATCCGCCAGATCGGCCAGCTCGGGATCGTTGTCGTTCTGGAGCAGGAACAGCCGCTTGAGATTCCCGCGGATCCCCCTGCCGCCGGGCAATTGGTCGGCGGCCTTGCGTACGGCCTCGAGGGCCTGCGCCGGCCCCCGGTTCTCCTCGACCCAGCCGATGAGCATTTCCAGCAGGGTGTCGGCCCGCCCTGCCGCGCCCTGTCGCCCGACCTGGCCGGCGATGGGCAACAATTCCCGCCAGGTGTAACCGGTCTGGTTGAGGGCCTCGAGCCAGAGCCCTTCGAGCTTCTCGAATTCCTTGCTGTTGGCCAGTTTCCCCAGCTTGATCAGGGATGGCCCCTGGGCGTTCGTCTCGGTCATTGCAATCCTCTGAAAAAGCCAAAGCCCCCCGTGGCGATACGAGGGGCTAATTTAGGCATTATCGGGCCGAAGGGAAAGCGCCGGTTGCACCGGCGCCCCTGGACCTATTTCAACATGACCATTTTCCGGGTCTCCACCATGGCTCCCACGAGGTACCGGGCCAGATAGGTTCCCGACGCCGCCCTCTGTCCCTCGTCATCGGTTCCGTCCCAGCGGACCTGATGCCAGCCCGGCGACCGGTCCAGGTCCAGCGTGCGGACCCGCGTCCCCCGGACCGTGAAGACCTCCATCCTCACGGGCGCGCCCGGCTTCAGATCCTCGGGGATCAGGTAGGTCAGGGTCGTCGCGGGATTGAAGGGATTGGGGAAGTTCGGCTGGAGGAAGGGGCCCCCACCGGGGATCTCGTCGTCCGACTTGAACAGCAGAGGTTCGGACCATTCGCTGCGGACGGTGGGATTCCCCTCGGCGTCCAGTCCCTGGACGCAGACCCGGACGGTGCTGCCGGGATCGATTCGCAGGGTGTAGAGCGTGTCGGCGGTCATGGCCACCAGCTCCTCGCTGCCGTCCTCCCTGCCCAGCATGATCCCGTACTGGACGGTCTCCCCGCCGGCCTTCAGGACGAATCCTTCGTCGGGGCAGGATTCCCATTCGATCAGCACCGGGACCGCCGCCTGGGCGGCCACCGCCGCGACCAGCGCGCCCAGACCGAAGGCCACCACACCATGTCTTTTGATCATCCCGAACATCCTTGACCTTTCCGCGGGTGGAGGGTTCCGATCCCACCCCGCCTCCCTGTTGAAGCAATGGGGATGCCACCCGTGCGGAACCCGCCACGCCCCCCCGGAGTCCTCCAGATTAATTCTAGACTGTTCAATTTCAAGAGGTTTCGAATTGATTTCGAATGTCGGAACGGGGTTCAAAGACACCCCTGCGAGCCCCGCCCGGACAAGACTGCAGGGGGCAAGGATTTCCCGTAGTCCTCAGTGCAGTCTGCAACGATGGCGGGCTCAAATTTCCGGGGGGGAAAAATCTTCATCGTCCATGGCGGCCAGGCGCCGCCGGGTCAGGAAGATCTTCCTCACCGCCCCGAAGACCAGGATCAGGGCCATGATCACGAACAGGCCCGGCCAGCGGGTCAGGATCGTGATCCAGCCGTACCGGTGGCGCATGGCAGCGGCGAAATCCCCGGTGAAGGCGGCTGGAGTTTCGCCGGTGGCGGCCAGAAACCCGTCGGCGAAGTCCCCGGCCTCGCGGGTGGCGGCCAGGATGCGGGGAATGACGTCCGGACCGAACCTCGTCAACAGCCGCTGGACACCCAGCAGGCTGGCCCGATAGGCCCGGTCGGCCCTGGTTTCGAGACCGGGCCAGCGTCCCTGCAGGCGGGCCAGATCGGGAACCCGACCGTCGAGGATAAGGGACACGGTGTCCGAGAACCGCCACTCGCCGGAGAGTTGCATGGCCGTCCCTTCGTGGAACCACGCCGGCAACCAGGCCTCCCCCGCGACCTGGAAGAGGATCGCGTGCGTCATCTCGTGCAGGAACACCTCCCGGAGGCCTCGGCCGACGGCGGGCATCCGGGCGTAGTCCAGGGCCACCAGACCGCCGCCCATGGCGACGCCCACCCCCCAGTCCGGCAACCGGTCGCCGAAGCGCCGGGAGAACTCTCCGGTGTTCAGGACCAGGCAGTGCACCGTGTCGGCGCGGACCCCGGCCGGAATCAGGGCAGCCAGCCGGGGGCCCTCGGCGCGCCAGATCTCCCCGCACTTCAGGGCCGCTTCCCGTCCGCCCTCGGACTCGAAGTGGAAATGGATGAACGGTGGGGACGAGGCCGCGGCCGCCCCGGCGGCCACGAGGACCAGGACCAGCACGGCCGCCCTGGCCGGACCCGCCCGGAACACGCCGGATCGACTGCAGATGGATCGTCTGGTCACGCTCGCCGCCCCGGTGGACCCGCCGCCGACGGCGGGTTATGATGCCGATCGTCGTCCTGACGCCCGGCGGGATTCACTGGAAAGGGGACATGATGCCACCGGCAGGCCCGAATCACCAGGATCTTCAGGCCGTGCGCGAACGGATCGCCGCGGGAGCCCGCATCGCCGTGCTCAGCGGGGCCGGGATCTCCGCCGCCAGCGGCATCCCCACCTTCCGCGGAGCCCAGGACAGTTTGTGGTCCCGGTACCGGCCCGAACAGCTCGCGACCCCGGAGGCCTTCCGGCAGGATCCCGAGCTGGTCTGGCGATGGTACGACTGGCGGCGCGGGCTCATCCACCGATCGGAGCCCAATCCCGCCCACGCGGCCCTCGCCCGGCTGCAGGACACCAACGGGATCGTGATCGTCACCCAGAACGTCGACGGCTACCACCAGGCGGCGGGCAGCAGGACGGTGCTGGAGTACCACGGCTCCATCTGGACGGTCCGGTGCACCGGCTGCGGGGCCGAAGCCAAGGACTTCCGGGTGCCCCTGCCCATCCCCCCGCTGTGCGCGGAGTGCGGCGGGCTGCTGCGTCCCGGAGTGGTGTGGTTCGGAGAGGGAATCGATCCCGGGGTCATGAGGGAATCAGAACAGGCGGCCGCCGGCTGTGATCTCTTCCTCGTCGTGGGCACGGCGGGGGCTGTCTATCCCGCCGCCGGCCTGGCGAACGTCGCCGGCCGAGCCGGAGCCACGGTGGTCGAGTTCAACCTCGAGCCCGGCGGGATCACCCATCTGGCGGATCTTTTCGTCGCCGGGTCGGCGGCCCACACCCTGCCCCTGATCGTCCCATAGGTTGGTGCGCCGGTCCAGGGCCGCGAAACGGGTCGAATCGACGGTCGGCATGAGCAGGTAGAAGGAGTTGCCGCCCTCGGCCGGGGCGTGGCAGAAGATGCGCCCGCCGTTCTTCTGCATCGCGGCCTGGGCGATGGGCAGGCTCAGTCCGGTGCCCCGCTGGTGGTTCTCGATGGGCCCCACGAGCTCGAACTGCTTGAACAGGGCCTCGCGTTTCTCCCGCGGGATCGGCCTTCCGGAGTTGTGGATCTCCAGCAGCCGCCAGGTGACCTCCAGGTCGTCCCCCTCCTCCTGCAGGGCCGCCGTGCCCGCCTCCAGGGACGCGGCCAGTTCCTCGACCGTTCCCTGGCCGGGGATGCGATCCACCTCGCGGATCACCACCTCGCCCCCGTCCACGTTGTGGATGACCGCGTTGTCCAGGAGCTTGGTCAGCACGACCCGCAGCACCTCGCTCTCGCCGAACAGCGACCAGTCGCCCCGCGTGGCCAGTTCGTTCCTGAGGCGGATCCCGCGCGCCTTGATCTTCATCCCCAGGGAGTCGATGACCCGGGCGGCGAGATCCCGGACCGCGACCGGCTTGCGGTCGAGGCGGTGGGATGCCGACTGGATGCTGGTCATCAGGATGGCGTCGTTCATGAACCCGCGCAGGCGCAGCCCGTTGTTCTCGATGATGGTCAGGATCTCCTTGAGGTTCAGCTGGGCGAGAACCTGCTCCTCCTGCGGCCCCAGTCCCTTCAAGGTCGACTTGAGGTAGTCGACGCCCCCCATGATGGCCGTCAGCGGGGTCCTGACCTCGTGGCTGATCAGGACCAGGAAGTCCTGCTTGGCCTTGTCGAGCAGGCGGAGGTTGGACAGGGAGACCTGCAGGCGGGCCTCGTTTTTCCGGGCGACCTTGTGGGTTTCCTGGAGGTGTTCGGCCATCCCGTTGAAATACCCGAAGAGGTCGCCCAGTTCCCCCTGGAGGCCTCCGGGCAGGCGGCAGCCGAGATCGCCTCCGGCCACGCGGTCCATGCCGGCCCCCAGATCGCCCAGTCGGCGGGTCACCTCGTTGATGACGCGGGTCAGGCCCAGCAGGGCCAGGACCAGGGCCACCACGCCCACGGCCAGCCCCATCAGCGTGTAGCGCGAGATCAAACCCTGCAGTCCCGCCGCCGGCCGACCCGCCAGGGTGATGAAGGGGTACTTGCCGGACCCGGCGCAGATCAGCCACGATCCCGCCTTCAGTCCGCGCGAATCGAGGTGCAGGCCGGTCTCGCCCCCCAGCCAGGCCTTCAGGGCCGCTCCGGTCTTCCCGTCCTGGAGGGTGCGCTCCCAGTGATCCGACTCCTCGCCGAGGGTCTGTCCCACCGGGAGGGTCGCTTCGGATCCGGCCAGGAACCGTCGCTGGGAATCCAGGACGCACCACCACTGGTCGGGCGCCGCCGATTCCAGCAGCTCCTGGAGATCGAGGAAGTAGACCGCATCGAGACCCCGACCCGGGTCCCCCGTGCCGCGCGGGCCGCCATGGTTCCGCCCACCCTGGCCGGAACCTCCCCGTTCCTGGACCAGGACCGGAAGCAGGCTCCGGTACATGACCTGAGCGCCGTCCTCGGCCGGGGCGATCCGGTGCCGGATCATCAGGGGCGGGAACAGGGCGACCCGGTGCCACCGATAGCCTTCGATCTCCAGGGGGGATGCGGTTTCCCGGTCTCCCGCGTTGCGCATGAGCCGTTCGGCGGGGCGGAAGTGGAAGCGGTTGTCCCTCAGCCAGGTCTGCAGGTGGGACTGGTTCGCCGTCTGGACCGCCGAATCCCCCTCGGCGAAACCGATGACCAGGGGCCAGCCCATCCGGGGACCGCGGCCTTCGAGCAGCGCCAGTCCCGCCACCAGGTCGGTGGTCGGCCCGTCGTCGTCCAGGGTGGTGAAGGCGGCCGCGGCGTCCTGGCCGGTGCGGGCGGGCACGAGTTCCCTGAATTCGGATTTGCGGGCCTCGAGGGACATGGCCTCGCTGGCCGCCCGCGCCGCCAGCCGCTCCAGATGGGTGTCCAGTTCCTGGATCTGGTACTGAAGCATGGTCCGGGTCGCCTGTCCGGTGAACATGGACCAGCTGAAGACCGACACCGCCCCCAGAGCCAGCAGGAAGGCCGGTACGGTCCGCAGGTAGACCCGGTTGCGGATCCCGTAATTGATTTGGTTCCAGAGTCGCCGCATGCCACCTTATCCGTATCGACACGGCCGGCCCTTCCAGGGCCCCTCCCTGCGTACCCGGCGTTTCCACCAGCTGTTATCGGCCGCCGCGGGGAAAGGTTGACCCTTTGTTGGCCGCGGGTTAATCATGGCTCCCTGGGGATCCGGAAACCGGGATCGGCCGGTCCCAGGCTGCGCCCCAAGATCCCGCGACACCCAGGAAAGTGGACCATGCCGCCCGCGACCCTGTTGCTGGTCAACAAGTTCTACCACGATCGCGGGCCCGCCGGCGGGGTCGGCCGCTATCTCGTCCAGGAGGAGGAGGATCTGACCGCGGCCGGCTGGACGGTGGTCCCGTTCACCATGGCCGAGCCCGAGACGCGCCCCTCCCCCTGGGCCGGGTACTTCGTCCAGGCGCGGGACTACACCCGGCCCCGGTTCGGAATCGCCGGGCTCCGCGACGCAGCCTCCCTGATCTGGAACCGGGAGGCCGCCCGCAAGCTCGATGATCTGGTCCTGGCGTCCCGGCCGACGGTGGCCCACCTGCACAACGTCTACCACCACCTGAGCCCCTCGATCCTCCCCATCCTCGAGCGGCACGGCGTTCCGGTGGCCATGACCCTGCACGACCTGCGCCTGCTTTGCCCCGCCATCCACATGCTGCGCCGCGGGGAGATCTGCGAACGGTGCCGCGGGGGCCGCTTCCACCATGCCGTCCTGGGCCGCTGCGTGAAGGACTCGGTGGCGGCCTCGGCCCTGGCCGCCCTGGAGACCTTCCACCAGAGGTCGCGCGGCCTCTACACCGACAACGTGGACCTTTTCTTGTGTCCCAGCCGCTTCATCCTCGAGAAGTACGCGGACTGGGGATTCCCCCGGCGCAAGCTGCACCACCTGCCCAACTTCGTGGACCTGGAAGCCTGGCACCCCGATCAACTCCATCGCGCCGGGGATCCGGACTCGTACCTCTACTTCGGACGCATCTCGAAGGAGAAGGGCCTGCGCACCCTGCTGGACGCCCAGGCCCTCTGGGAGGAGGGTCACCGGTCGGGGACGATCGCCGTTCCGCCGCTGCGTCTGCTGATCGCCGGGGAAGGCCCCTGCCTGGAGAACCTGAAGGCCCACCTGGCCCTGTTGAAGCTGCGGACGGTGGAGCTGCTCGGCCCCCTCGACCGCGAGGGTTTGCGCAGGGCGCTGGGCCGGGCGAGGTTCACCGTGCTGCCCAGCGAGTGCTACGAGAACAGCCCCATGGCGGCCCTGGAATCCCTCGCCTCCGGCCTGCCGCTGGTGGGGTCCCGCATCGGCGGCATCCCCGAGATCGTCGAGGACGGGGTCACCGGCTGTCTGACCGAACCGGGGGATGCCCGGAGCCTGGTGAACGGATTGCTGCAGGCGGCGTCCCTGCCCCCGGGAGCATCGGCCGCCTGCCGGCGCTGGGCCGAACGCCACGCCTCCCGCCGCGCGCACATGGCAGCACTCCAGGAGATCCTGGGCGGCCTGGCGGACCGCTGAACAAAGGGCCGGTCCCGCAGGACCGGCCCCCTCGAACCGTCAGCTTCCTGCCGGGTCATTCCAGTTCGATCGGAACCTCGAGCACCACGCGTCCGCCTGCATCCCCGGGCCGCCGGTCGGCGGTGTTGCGGTCCTTGAAGGTCACCGCGCCGAAGGGCTTCAGCCCCGCCGGGGCCTCGGGCCAGGTGTCGGGGAAGCTCAGGGAGATCCCAGACGGCACCCCGGCGTAGAGTTCGAGCCCGCCGCGCCCGGTCTTGACCTCGCCCTTCACCGGGCGGCCGAAATGGTACTTCTCCTCCAGTTCGAAACCCCATTCGGCCATGTCCGCGGCGATGGCGAAGGCCCCCACCACCTGGAGCGTGAACGAGGCGGAATCGGTCCCCTGGGGCAGCGACGCTCCCGTGGTGGCCTCGAGCCCGTCGAAGGCGCCGGCCCGAACGGTTTTGCCCTCGCCGTCGAGGATGTTCACCGCACAGTCGGTGAAGAGATTGCCGACCTTCTCGTCCATCACCAGCCGGAAGGTCGCCCGCGGGGTGGAGCCGTCCAGGGTGAACGGCAGGGTCCAGGTGTCGGTGTCCGCGATCTCGACCTCGTGCTCCTTGCGCCAGCCCTGGACCGCGGCCTCCACCTCTCCCTTGAACACGCCGGGCAGGCTTCGGGTCACCGTGAGATCGGCCCCGGCCGCCTTGCCGGTCCCCTTGCGGCCCAGTCCGGTGACGACCGCCGGATCGACCGCGTAGCCGTCGAACGAAACGGTCAGCCGGTAGGTGCTCGGGTCGGCCGCGGTGATGCTGCCGGCCACGTTGATCTCCCAGGTGCCGGTGAAGAGATCGGGGGCCAGGACGGTCTGGTCGCGGACCGGATGCTCGTCCGGCGAGGCGTACCCCGCGAACCCGCCGTGGACGTGACCCTCGGGGTCGCAGATCTCCGTCAGGACGCGGGCCCCCCGCGACGATCCGACGTCCGAGCTCGCCTCCAGGCGCACCCTCATGGCGGAGGCGCCCGGCGGCACGTCCACGTAGTAGCGGTGGACGGAGCTCTGGGCCAGGTCCTTGCCCTGGTAGGTCCGCATGTACCCGTTGTCCGGACCGAAGGCGTCGCCGCGGATCACCGTGTTCCAGAGGGAGAATTCCCGGGCCGCCAGACCGTCCAGGTCGCCCCCGTCCAGGCTCGCGAGGATGCGGGCCGAGGCGGCGCCCGAGGCGGGCAGCTTGCGGCCGTCGTACCGGCAGACCACGGTCATGCCCATGTCCCCCCGGATGTACCGGTCGCCCGAAACCAGCTGCAGCCAGTCCGCCTCGCTGCGGAAGCTGAAGCTGCGGAAGAAGGTGTCGCGGGCGTTCGGATCCAGGTCGGGATGGAAGACCGGCTTGACCGTGAAGGTCACCTCTTCGGGGGCCAGGGGCGCGCCGCCGGGGGTGCGCCAGTAGGCGGCCTCGGCCTTGCCGTCGGACTGGAAGGGGCAGGCCGTCTCGATCCGGTACCAGAGGACGTCGTGGGCCGAACGGCTCCGGGCGAGATCCCTCAGGACTTCCCAGGATGCGGGCACGCTGACCAGGCCCCCGCCCTGGTCGTTGAGGCTCAGGCCGGGCACGGGTCGGCCCCCCGCGATCAGCGCGCGCTTGACCATGCCCCAGTGGATGTCCAGGCCCTCCTGCAGGGCCGCGCTCACCAGACAGGCGACCCCGCCCGCGGTCTGGGGCGAGGCCATGCTGGTGCCGTTGAACCGGGCGGGTCCGTCCACGAACCCGGGCACGGTGCTCATGGCCGAGCCGGGGGCGACGACGTCGGGCTTGTTGGTTTCGCCCCCCCGGCTGCTGAAGGCGAAGAGGGTGTCCTTGGCCATGCGGGCGTTGTAGAGGTCGGCGGCGGTGTCCCGGGAGAGGTAGGCTCCCGAGCTGATGACGCTGTACGCCGTGGCGGGCAGACCCACCGTGGAGAGTCCCGGCCCTTCGTTGCCGGCGCTGGTGCAGACGTAAAGGGTGGGATGCTCGGCCAGCAGCTCGTCCAGCCACTCGCCCATGGCGTCGTCGCCCTCCTCGACCGAGGCGATGCCGAAGCTCATGTTCACGACCACGGGGATGCCCCACCGCTCCTCGAAATCGGCGGCGTACTCGTAGGCCTTCTTCATGCTGCCGGTGCGGGTGGCGCCGCCGGCCAGGCGGTTGTCTCCCAGCTTCAGGGACAGGACGAAGGCTCCGGGCGCCGCGCCGTCCAGGCCCGCCTGCCCGCCGACGTCGTTGCCCGCGGCGATGCCCGCGCAGTGCGACCCGTGGCTGCCGTCGTCGAAGTGGAACTCCACCGTCGGCGGCAGGGGCGCGCCCAGATGGTCCTCCTCGCCTCGCACGTTGACCTCCCAGGCCATCAGCTCGCGCGAATCCGGCGCGCCGGGACTGGTCAGGGCGAAGGCGTCGTGGTTGACGTGGTAGTCCCGCAGCAGCTTCTCGCCGGCGAGATCCCCGTCCGCGTCGGTATCCACCACGACGAGCCAGACCCGGGGGGACTGGCGTTCGCGGGCCACCGTGGCTGCGGCGGTCTCGTTCAGATCCTGCAGGAGCTCGTATCCCTTGCCCACCCCCAGGGCGGCCTCGACGGCCGCGCGGTCGGCCTGGTAGACCAGGAACCCGAAACGGTCGGAGGTGTCGCCGTCGTCGTTCAGGTCGTTGACGCTGCTGTTGTCGACGAAGTCCTTCTCCGCGATGACCCCGATGTAGACCGGACGGTCCACCGGATCGTCCATCACCGGGGGGACCGGCAGGGACCCTGCACCGCGCAGGCGCCATCCGTCAGCGGTCAGCAGGACGCCGTCCTCGACCTCGGCGGTCTCGGTCTCCCAGTCGCCCTCGGTGCTGAAGTCGCGCACGTCGATGAGCTTGGGCGCCCCCGTGGAGGTCGTCTGCATTCCCGGGGCGAAGGCGTCCACTCCCGTGTCCAGGATGGCGACGGCGACGCCCCGTCCGTCCCACCCGGGATGCTGGGCGATGAAGTCGACGGCTCCTATCTGGCGTGCGGGCAGGAAGTTCCAGTCCTGGCGGGGAGCGGCTCCGCCGCCGGCCGCCCCGGCCAGCGCGACGGCCAGGAAGACGAGGAAGATGACGGGCCTGGGAGAGATCGGAACAGGGCGTCGCATGGGAACCTCCGTGGGACGACCGGGACGGATATCCCACCTGGGATAGGGTTTTGGCAATGCAGGGGATGCAGGCCATATTATAGACCGCGTACACAGTGCGAACAAGGCCCGGGGATCCCGCCGTCCGGCGGACCGCCTGCATGCTTGGCCATCTCGTCCGCGAGCCAGGAAGGAAATCGAAATGAAGGATGTCGAGAAGAAAGGCATGATGACCCGCATCATCCACGCGGGCCAGCACGTCGATCCCGCAACCGGAGCCGTCTCCACCCCCATCTACCAGAGCAGCACCTTCGCCTTCAAGAACGCCGACCATGGCGCGGCCTGTTTCGGTGGCGCCCCCGGCTACAAGTACACCCGCCTTGGCAACCCCACCATCGAGGCCCTGGAGGACAACATCGCCACCCTCGAGGGCGGCTGCGGAGGTCTGGGGGCGGCCACGGGCATGGCGGCGGTCAACATGGTCTATCTGACCTTCCTCGGCCAGGGCACCCACATCGTCGGCCACAAGAGCCTGTACGGTCCCAGCCGGATGATCATCGAGTCGGAATACCCCCGCTTCGGCGTGGAGTACTCGTTCGTCGACGCCAGCAACGCCGAGAACGTCGCCAAGGCGATGCGGGACAACACCAAGCTGGTCTACATCGAGACCCCCGCCAACCCCACCCTCGCCCTGACCGACATCCGGGCCTGCGCCGAGATCGCCCACCAGGGCGGGGCTCTCCTGGTGGCCGACAACACCTTCGCCTCGCCCTACCTGCAGAATCCCCTGGAACTCGGGGCCGACATCGTCCTTCACAGCATGACCAAGTTCATCAACGGGCACACCGACGTGGTGGCCGGCATGGTCGTCGCGAAGGACCCCGAAGTCCTCGCGCGCTTGCGCAAGGTTCACTATAATATGGGCGGCACCATGGACCCCCATCAGGCCTGGCTGGTCCTGCGCGGGGTCAAGAGCCTGGGGTTGAGGATGGACCGGGCCCAGGAGAACGCCCTCAAGCTGGCGGCCTATCTGGAGAAGCATCCCAAGGTGTCGTGGGTGAGGTATCCCGGTCTTGAAAGCCACCCCCAGTACGAACTGGGACGCAAGCAGATGCGGGGGCCCGGCGCCGTCTTCAGCTTCGGCGTCAAGGGCGGGCTCGAGGCAGGCAAGACCGTGATCAACAACGTCGAGATCCCGGCCCTGGCGGTGAGCCTGGGCGGCATCGAGTCGCTGATCGAGCATCCGGCCAGCATGACCCACGCCGGCATCCCCCTGGATGAACGCCTGGAGGCCGGTATCAGCGACGACCTGGTCCGGATCGCCGTCGGCTGCGAAACGTACGCCGATCTGGAAGCGGATCTGGCGCGGGTCCTGGACATGATCTGATCGGCCCGGTGGCGGAAGCGAAGCGAGAGGCATGTACCAGAGCTGGATCGACGTCACCAAGATCAACCACCAGAGCGAGAAGGACATGTGGGCGGTGGACTACACCGCCCACCCTCTTCTGGACCCCGGGTTCACCCGGCGGCCCTCCCGCCTGCAGACCCTGACCCGCCTGGCGTACCGGCGGGTCCTCAAGGACGACGAGATCTATCGACGGGAGCTGGCCCGGCTGTTCTATCCCCTGGGCTCGGCCCAGGCCGAGGGCATTGGGGCCAGGGAACTCCAGGCCATGGCTGCGGAGTACCTGGTGGAAGCGGACATCTACCTCGCCTCGACCATCGAGCTTTTGCCCCACGATTGCCGGGACGCCGTGCTGCCCTTGCCCGTGGTGACCTCCTGCAAGGACGTCCGGGATCTCATGGGCCTTTCCTTCTACGGCGAATCCGAACGCCTGCGCTACGAGGCCCGGCGCAAGCTGTACCTGGCCCAGATGCTTTTGCAGATCGACCACACCCGCCTCATCCAGGAAGGCCCCAATCACAAGACCAACTTCGAGAACCTGCTGAACGAAGGGCTCTGGAAGTACACGAAGCAGATCCACGACATCACCATAGGTTTCCACCTCGATCCCGACGGTGACCGCATCCTGTACTCCACGCGGCCGGAGCCCGGCGACCAGCGCTGGGACTTCCGATCGACCTTCATCGAGAAGCCCGTCGGCGGCCGCACCCTCGCCCTGGACGTCCTCTACTACAACTGCCGGTTCAAGCGCGCGGTCACGCCCATCAGCTTCGAGGTCGTGGACGGTGCGCGACGGGTGGTCGAGAGCGTCCGCTGGGGTGACATGCGCCAGGAGACCAGCGGATCCATCCTCTCCAAGATGATCCGCAAGGGCATCAACAACCCCGACGAGATCGGCGACATCATCGGGGCCATGTTCATCGTCAACGACAACGAGGCGCTGAACGACCTGCTGGGCCTGCTGGATTCGTGCATCGGCACGCCCCTCGGCTGGCGCAACGTCACCGACACCCTGAACGAGGCTCCGGAGGGCGCCGAGCTGAACACCTTCAGCAGCAAGTCCTTCAAGGTCTTCAAGGGGGACGTGGACATCCTCTGCGAGGACGGCGGGCGGCCATATCGTTATCCGGTCGAGATCCAGATCTTCACCATCGAGAGCTACCTGCGCACCGTCTGCGGGGCCCACGACGCCAGCCATCTGGCCCTGAAGCTGCGCCAGTTCCTCTACGGTCTGGTGCCCAAGATCTTCCCCCGGGAGATCTACGGCTCGGACTGGCTCACGTCCTTCATCTGATAATAAAACCGGCCGGTGGCCCGGCCGGTTTTCCCCTTCTCTCGGATACCCAGCTATTTCGCCGCGGGATACGGCGACCGATGGATCATGACGCCGTCCTGCCAGACCTCGAAGTCGAAGGGGAAAGGATAGGCGCCTGTCCGCATGGTCAAGGTGATGTAGCCCCGCTCGAAATCCCGGCGGTAGTACGGGTAGTTGTTCTGGACGCCGCCGAGGGGGGGGCCGAGGTTGTACTCCACCTCGGGGACGCCGGCGTCCCGGACACCACCGTCCCCTTCGTAGGTTATGGCAGATGCGTCGGTCAGCAGGGCTACGGCCCGCGTCAAATCATCAGCGTCGATCACGGTCGGCAAGTAATCCGGCGGTGGGCCGAAAAAGACGCCGGCACTCTGATAATGGGACAAAATCAACCACGGCCCGCCGTTCCTGGTCCTCGGCCAGTTGTGAGCCGCCCACAGGTTGTTGAACTGGGCCGGATCGAGAGCCATCCGGAACTCGTCCATTCCGTTGAACCCCTGGGCTGGAAAGTCCTCGTAGAACATCCCATCGACCTTGGCCGCAAAGGTCGAATCCTGCAGGGCCCGCACCCCGTTGGCGATCTGGATGAAGTCTTCTCCCAGCCGCGCCCGCATCTCGTCGATCCAGGCCTCCTGTCCGCGGAGGAATCGTTCGATCTCGTCGGGGTCATCGTGATGAGCGATCCCGTCACCGTCCATGTCGGGCCGACCGTAAACATTCTCCAGGTTGTAAGGGATCCAAAGAGTAGGCGAAAAATAATCCCAAAATACACCATCGAACTGGTTCGTTGAAGTCTCCTGGAAGTGAGCAAAAATCTCCAACATATCAATCCTGGCCTGAGGATTGGTAAAATCGTAGAGATAGGTTCCATACCAGTCCGATGCCGTGTCGCCTTCGGTCGTGGAGACCAGATAGGGTATGGCAGCCCGATAGAGTTGCTGAGTGTACTGGTTCTGGCTGTCATCTTCGGGCGCCCAGATTGATCTGATGCACTTGGTGCGGAAATAGGCAAGGATCTTGATGTCGGGGTTGGCGGCTCGGATGTGGCTCAGGTCGACGTCGGTTTCCCAGAACTGCCAGGTGCCCAGGACCAGCAGGTCGGCCCGGGCCAGCTTGGCCACCACGTCCGGATCGGTCAAATCGCCCACTGAATAGTCCAGGGCTGCGATGGGGATGGACCGATCCGAGATGGGCGAAGCGCTCAGAGCGTTGATCTCCACGGGGGACATGGGGTTGTAACAGGCCGACAGGGCGAGACCCAGGGCCAGGAGCGACCAAACCGCCATCAGAAGCTTTTTCCTTTGCATATTTCCCACCGCCGGAGGGCCTGGATTTCTTGCAAAATGCGGGTTCATTCCGCCAATTCGCACAATGGAGGCAATTTCCGTTCCGATTGAATTCCCGGTCAGGGAACGGGGCGGAACAGGCGGGGAACCGCTGCGAACCTGGCAAGCATGCCTTCGCACAGGTCCCGGACCGCGGGGGTCAGGGGGACGTCCCGCCCCAGGCCGACCGAACCCGAGAACACGTCCCCCAGGATACGATCGCCGGGGTAGGGTCGCCCCACGAAACTGTAGGCCGCCTTCATCACCGTGCCCGGATCGGTCACCAGATCGTCGTAACTGCAGGCCCGGACACGGTCATCGCCGTCCAGACCCTGGGAGAAGAAGAGGCTGTTGCGGGCGTACCAGAACAGGGCGGCGGCGTCGTGGGGAGGCATGTCCGGGCGATGGAGCCCGCGGATGATCTCCGCCTCGGCGGGATCCAGGTTTTCGGCCCGCCAGTCCGCCGGATCGGCGCGGAGGATGGGCTCGAGATCGTCGAACCCGTTGCGCTCGCCGAAGTACTTCACGTTGGAGGACGCCACGTCGGCGTAGTGGCGGACCATCCACAGGGCCTTGCCGTTCGGCAGCAGGTCCAGCCAGAACAACAGCTTCTGGCTCTCGACCAGGGGCTTGGCCACCACGAAGGGGGACCGGTCGCGGGCGATGCGGGACACCGCGAGGTCCGGATCGGTCCAGCGCAGGTGCTGGGTCCGGTCGCCCGCCGACAGGATGCTGACCTCGTCGTAGGTGACGGTGGAGGGGTCGAGGCGGAACAGGTGGTGGATCATGGAGGTTCCGCTGCGCTGGCAGCCGACCACCAGCAGGACGGTCTTGTCCTGGCCGGGCCGGTAGCGCAGGAACTGGCCGACCCTCTTGCGCAGGCGGAAGAACCGGAAGCCCTGCTTCTCCCGGAATCCGATGCCGTCGGTGGAGGCCAGTTTCAAGGATGATCCCCGGAGCCCGGACTGGGCGGATCAGGACGGCCGGTCGCCGACCAGGTTGTAGCCGTTGTCCCTCAGAGCCGGCTGGAATCCGGCCCCCGTGATCATCTCGTCCAGGTCCCTGCGGGTCAAGGGGTGGCTGACGCCCGCCGCCGAGACCACGCTCTCCTCCATCATCAGGCTGCCCAGGTCGTTGGCGCCGAAGTAGAGGGTCATCTGGCCGATGGCCTTGCCCTGGGTCACCCAGGAGGCCTGGATGTTGGCGAAGTTGTCCAGGGCGATGCGGCTCAGGGCCAGGGTCCGCAGGTAGTCCACGCTGCCCAGGTACCCGTGGGCCTCCACCCGGGCGCGGATCTCCGGTTTCTGCATCATGGGGGTGCCCCCGGGCTGGAAGGTCCAGGGGATGAAGGCGGTGTACCCGCCGGTGCGGTCCTGGCTCTCGCGCACCCGCAGGAAGTGCTCCACCCGCTCGGCGTAGCTCTCGATGTGGGCGAACATCATCGTCACCGTGGTGGGCAGGCCGACCCGGTGGGCCTTCTCCATGATGTCGATCCACTCGCCGCTCATGGTCTTGCCCGGGGCGATGATCCGCCGCACCCGGTCGCTGAGGATCTCGGCGCCGCCGCCGGGGACCGAATCCAGGCCGGCTTCCTTGAGCCTCCCGATGACCTCCAGCTCGCTCAGGCGGTTGAGCCGCGCGAAGTGCTGGATCTCGCTGGGCGAGAACCCGTGGATCCAGATCTGCGGCCACTGACGCTTGATGCCCCGCAGCATGTCCTCGTAGTAGTCCAGCCGCTTCTTGGGGTGATGCCCGCCCTGGAGCAGGATCTGGTTGCCCCCGGCCTCGACCACGGTGCGACACTTCTCGCCGATCTCCTCCGGGCTGAGCAGGTAGTCGTCGCCGTCGCCCTGGTGCCGGTTGAAGGCGCAGAAACCGCAGTCGGCGTAGCACAGGTTGGTGTAGGTGACGTTGCGGTCGATGATGTAGGTCACGATGCCCGGGTCGCTGCGGCGCAGGCGCAGCTGATGGGCGGTGCGGCCCAGGTCGTGCAGGGAGGCTTCCTCGAACAGGACCAGCAGTTCGCCCCCGTCGAGCCGCCGCTCCAGCGCCTCGTCCAGGATCTCCCGGGCGAAGGGGGTGGAGACCGCAGGCACCCGTGCGGGCTCGACCTCCGGCTCGAAGGGGACCTCGTCATCGAGGGAGCGGAATTTCAATTCCACGAGTTCCCGGTAGCGGACGGGATCCATGGGGCCGTGTTCGGGGGGACCGTCAGCGGGGCGCAAGATCAACTCCTCGGGAACAGCAGTTCGGGAAAGGGAAGGTCCGGAACCAGACCGTGCCGGCGACCAAGTTCGTGGAACCGTTTCATGCCCGCCAACTCCTCCTCTCCAATGACGAAGCGCAAGGAATGCTTGAAATAATAAGCGATGGCCTCGGAACTCGCCTCCCCTCCGTGCCCAAGTTTGCCAAGGGAGGCCTCCCGGGCAGCCAGTTCATCCAGTCTCACCAATCCATAATCCCTCGCCTCGGTCAGGAGTCGGCACAGACCAGCAACCTCAACCGATGGCCGGCGCCGGGCCAGATCGGGTGCGGCCGCCCAGGCCGCGAAGACGAACGGCAACCCGGTCAACTCAAGCCAAAGCTCCCCTAAGTCGAACATTTTCAGGTCGTTGCAGTCATCCTTCACCATGAAGGCCTGTTGGGCGAAACACCGGTCCCCGATGATGAGCGCCCCTTCCCCCCTGAGCAAAGGCCGACCTGGTTCAGGTTCCACGGTGACGAATTCCGGATAGGCCCCGTAAACCTCGGCGAGGAGGATCTTCAGCAATGCGACGGAGGACCGGGAACCGCGATCAGCCCGGACACGACCGAGGTCCGCCGGGGCTCCCGCCGCGAAAAGGGCGACACTGTTTACCGGGCCCTTGCACGCGATTCCGGTGGGACTGAGCAGACCTCCCGTCCGGCCCCTCAGGATTTCGGCAGCCGGGACGAGAGCGACGTCGGTCCTCCCATCAGCCAGGCGGTCGGCCAGGAGGCTGGGAATCCCCAGGGAGAGTTCGCCCCAGCCGGACTCGGCCCTGAGGCCCTCGATGAGGGGAATGGTGTTCAGGAACGAGACGCCAGCGATCCGATAATCCATGACTCTCCGGTTTCAGGTAATATCCGTTGTCAAGCTACATCCCGAGGGCCACGCACACAAACGACTCAATCATTCTATCATCAAGGGATTCAGCCTCTGCAAGGTCAATTCCCACTATTGGCAATCCGTTTCCGTCACGCTATCTTTTGACCCCTGTCTTTGCCCCATTGGTCGGGTTGGCCTCCCCCCGGGTAGAGAGTGTGGGTCTCGGTGGCTGGATGGATGGGAATCGATTCAAGATCCTGCGCCCCGGACCGATCCATTCAAGGCAGGGCGCCGGCCCTGGACCGGCCGACGGAGCGCTGAACCGAAAGAATGGCTTCGATGAGCACGTTGCAGACGATTTACAACCGATCGCCCCGGTTCCTGAGGTCGCTGTACGTCAACGCCTTCGGATACAAGAGGAACCGTGAATTCCGCACTTACGACAGGATGCTGGAGGACCTCGCCCACACGGAGAATCTCGGCCGCGATCAGCAGGTGGAACTGGTCGAAGTCCGTTTGAAACGGATCCTCGTCCATGCCTTCGACAACGTCCCGTTCTACTCCAAGTACGCCTCGCTGAAGAGGGACCTCGAACGTCGGGGAGCCTTTGCTGTCCTTCAGGAACTGCCCATCACCAGCAAGGAATTCATCAACAGGGATCCTGAGGCCTTCCTGGCCCGGAAGCGTGGGAAGTGCGGGATCTCCCTGACCTCCGGGACCACCGGGACCCCGTTCCAGATCCACATGGCCCCCGAGGCCGCCCGGCTGACCGACGCCCTCTGGTGGCGCCGGACGGTCTGGGCGGGTTACGAGCCGGGCGATTGGATCGCCCGGTTGGTCGGTGATCCGGTGGTGCCGCTCACGGAAAAAGACCCCGGAAAACCCTGGATCGTCTCCCACACGGACCGGAAGATCTACCTGTCCACCTTTCATCTCAACGCCGGAACCGCCCGCCGAATCGGCGCCATGCTGCGCCGGCGCCGCCCGGCCTTCCTCATGGGCTACCCGTCCTCACTGGAAATCCTCTGCAGCTACCTGAAGGATTCCGACTTCACCATGGACTGGGATCTCAAGCATGTCCTGTTTTCCAGCGAACCCATGCACGCCCATCAGGAGATCCTGATCCGTGAGGTCATGAAAGCCGAGATCCGAGGGCTCTTCGGCTCCGGCGAGAAGATCGTTTCCGCCGCCCAGTGTCAAGCCGGGCGCTACCACCTATCCATCGTCGATGGTTATCTCGAGGGCCAGTTCGGAATCCTCGATCCCGTCCAACCCGCGGCCGCCACCACCCTGGTGAATACCGCCATGCCCCTGATCCGTTACCAGATCGGGGACATGATCGAACCGCAACCGGACCTCCAATGTTCATGCGGGCGCACCCTGCCGATCATCTCCCCGGTGATCACCAAGAACGAGGACTGGATCATCACGCCGAGCGGGAGGAAGATCTCCCCCAGCGCCGTGGTCTACGCCTTCATCCACCAGGACATCAGCGACATCCAGAAGGGCCAGGTCGTCCAGGAGACCGAGAATCTGGTCCGAGTCTACCTGCAGACGGACCAGGAGACATTCAACCGGTACCGGGAGGTGCTCAAGACGTCCATGGAAAGGGTCTTCTTCGGGGAAATGGCGGTCGAGATCGTCCGCACGGATGAGATCGAGGTCAGCAAGGCCGGCAAGTCGCGGTTCGTCCTCAACAAGGTGAAGCTGCACGCATCATGAGCAGGACCATTCTTTTCATCGGCGACTCCACCGGGGGCGGAGTCGCCACCATCAACAACGAGGTGATCAAGGTCGCCATGGAGGCGGGACACCGCTGTCTGCGCCTGGACACCGATCGTTTCAAGTCCCGCCTGCCCATGATCCTGGCCTACCCTCTGGCCTACCTCTGGACCATCGTCATCATCCTGATCCACCGTCCCCCGGTCGTCTATCTGCAGCTTGCCCAGACGGGGTACCTGCACCAGAGCCTCTTTTTGCTTTGGGCCAAGCTTCTGCGCCGCGAGACCATAGCCCACTTCCACGCCAAGGCCGACCTTCAGGGGTCATGCACTCTGCGCCAGTTCCGGCAGATTCTCGACTCCGAACGCTACATCGACAAGATGATCCTGCTGACCGAGCCTTGCCGGAAGAGCCTATCGGACAACGGCTGGAGGGGAACCACCTTCGTCGTCCCCAACTTCATCAACGCCGAGGGCCTGTCTCCGACAATCCCCCCGGTGAACGCGCGGGAAGACATCCTGTTCATCGGCCGCATGGACCACGAAAAGGGGATCTTCGACATCCTGGAGGTTGCGCGGCGCTTGCCGGAGCGAACCTTCGTCATGGTTGGGAATTTCGCGGACCTAACCCAGGAGGAGGAGTTCCGCACCAGGTTAGCCGACCTCCCCAATGTGGATTGGGTCGGCCCCATCTACGATGACCGTAAATTTGCATTCTATTCCCGGTCGAAATTCCTGCTTTTCCCCACCTACCGGGACGAATTCCCCATGACCCTGATCGAATCGACAATCCTGGGCTGCATTCCCCTGGTCAGTCCCGTGGGATCCGTAGGCGAAATCATCCGGGACGGATTCAACGGCGTGTTCATCCCTCCCGGGGACGTCGAGGTGATGGTCGCCAAGATCCGGGAGCTCCTGGGACGGGACGATCTGGAGGAGATTTCCGCGAACGGCGTTCGTTTCGCGCGGGCCAACTTCACCAGCGACTCGGTCCGTGACCGTTTGCTGAAGATCATGGGGTGACCGAATGAAGCTGAACTTCATGGGGGACGTGATGTTCGCCGAGCTGCTGGAAAACCTGGGCAGCGGGCTGATCACCTCCCTTGAACGCACCGGCGCCGATCCCTTCGAGCCGGTCAAACCGCTGCTGCAGGATGCCGACTTCAACGTGATCAACCTGGAATGCGTCCTCAGCGACGCCTCGATCCTTGAACCGCCCTTCGACCGGATCCTGATCTCGCCCGAGCGGTACATCCGCTTCCTGACTGCAAACCGGATCAACGTCGTCAACACGGCCAACAACCACGCCCTGGACCACGGTCGGGAGGCCTTCGCGCGGTCCTGTGATCTGGTCCGCGACCAGGGGATCGCCATCATCGGCTACGACCGCGGGGTCTTCTTCCAGGAGGAGCCCGTCGTCCTGGCCCACGGCGGCAGAAAACTCGGTTTCCTGGGCTACAACATCTCCAATTTCCCGGCGGAGGACCGCGAAGCCATGATCGAGCGGATCGTCGGAGTGGTGCGGGAGGCCTGCGCGGCAATCGACCTTCTCGTTGTCTCCATCCACTGGGGCGAGGAATACACCAACATCCCCCCGGCCTATGTCGTCCGGTACGGCCGGCTGATCCTGGAGGCCGGCTGCACCATCATCCATGGCCACCACTCGCACCAGGTCCAGGGAGTCCACGGCGACGGTAGCAAGGTTTTCGCCCCGAGCCTCGGCAATTTCATCTTCGACCAGAAGATCAGGGACAACCGGCCCACCGCCGTCCTCCAGGTCGAGGTCGGGGAGACGGGCCTGTCGCACCGGACGGTGCCCTGCTATCTCAACGACAGGTTCCAGCCGGTGCCCACGCCGCACCTTCAGGCCTATCTCGACGAACTGGACACCCTTCTGGCTGCCTGTCTCCAAGACGATTCGGAGTGCCGGTTCGCTGACCGCATCGCGGCTCGGGTGAGATCGGGTCACCGAAGCAACCGGATCAGGATGCGGATGAGGATGCTGGCGCGGTCCTGGAACTACTTGCCGCATGTGCGGCAGATCATGGAATTCCGGCGGTCCAAGCGGAAGATCTACTCCGTGATCGACAGCCTGGACAGCCTGCCCCGGAATTGACTCCCAGTCCTACCGGCCCCGCAGATCCAGGGCCTCTGCGTAGACCGAAACGATCGTCTCGATCATTGCTGGAACAGAAAAAACGGTTTCCACGCGTCGCCGCCCGGCCTGGCCCATGGCCCGGGCCCTCTCCGGATCCGCCATCAACCCCCGCAGGGCGGCCACCACTCCCTCGACATCGGCAGCTTTCACCAGGAATCCCGTCTCCCCCGGGATGACCAGCTCTGGATTGCCGCCGTTTTCCGTCGCAACCACCGGCAACCGGGCGGCCATGTACTCCATGATGCTGTTGGAAATGCCCTCCCCCCAGCCGGGGACACCGAGCAGGACTCCCGCGTCGGCATTTCCGAGGTGGTCCAGGATCTCCTCGACCCGGCCCGGAAAGGCCAGGGCGCCATCCTCGATCAGGTCCGCCGCCTCGGTTCGCCAGGTCTCCCGAAACGGGCCGTCCCCCAGCAGAGTGCCCCGGACCCGGACCCCGCCGGACGAACGCAACCGCCGGATCGCTTCGATCAGCAGGGGAAAGTCCTTGCGGTCATCCATGGTGGCGGCCATGACGACATGGAACTCTCCGGGGCGGGAAATCGGGACCGGGGCCCGCTCCAGCCTCTCCGCGGGAAATCCGTTGTACAGCACCCGACCGCGCCTATCGGGAACACCGAAAGCTACAAGACCCGCCCGGCTATTGGCCAGGGCCAGGTCGCCGAGGCGGCTGGCCAGCCTGGGAAATCGGCCTCGGACGGAATAGACCGCCCCTCTGCGGATCACCCCCGCCACATGGGGGATTCGACGAGGCCTGCAGTAGGCCTCGGCCGCGAAGCAGGCCATGTGCCCCCAGGAATGGACCACGTCGGGCCTGGTGCGTCCGATGGTCTGCCAGAGACGGAAGAAGGGAGCGACGTCCAGCTTGAATCGCCGCGGGGCGAGTTCCAGGGGGATCCCGAGCTCCCGGATCCGGTCGGCGAAGATGCCTGCTCCGAGCGAGAAGACTGAGGCCCGCCATTCATCCTGCAGCGAGGCTGCCAGCAATGCGAGTTGACGTTCAGCGCCACCTGCGCCCAGGCTGTCGGCGAGCATCAGGACCTTGCGGGGGCTGGTTCGTACCACGGAAATCCTTTCCACGGACAGGGGAAGGCGGATGGCCGCCCTGCTTCACATAACACCTGACGACAAAACAAGATACAGCCAGCAAAAGCCTGAGTCCACCCCATTCCGTTTTTCGCCTCCATCCGGGGACCAGTTGAAGGGTGACCGGGGGAAGTTGGCATTGATCCCCGGTGGGAATCGGCTATTTTTGTGCTCAACTCCGATCCGGTCCATCCGATTGGACCATCTGGCCTTCCCCGCGGCCCGTTTTCAGGGACACCCGAAAGGATTCGCCGTGAAGATCATCGCCCAGACGCTCAAGGATGGATCGGTCCGCCTTCTGGAAACCCCCGCCCCTCTCCTGGCCGAGGGCTGCGTCCGCGTCAAGACCCTGTACTCGGCCATCAGTCCGGGGACCGAGGGCAACAAGATCGTCACCGGCAGGAAATCCCTCATCGGCAAGGCCCGGGCCAAGCCGGACCAGGTCAAGCAGGTGCTGGGCATGGTGGGACAGCTCGGCCTGGCCGCGACGATCCAGAAGGTCAAGGACAAGCTCAGCGGGGCCGAGACTCTGGGGTACAGCCTGGCCGGAGAGGTGGTCGAGGTTGCGCCAGGGATCGACAAATTTGGCAAGGGCGACCTGGTGGCCTGCGCCGGCGGCGGCTACGCCAACCACGCCGAAGAGGTCGTCGTCCCCGTGAATCTCGTCGTCAAGGTTCCCCGGGGAGTGGCCCCCGACGCGGCCGCAATGACCACGCTCGCCGCCATCGCCCTGCAGGGCATCCGGCTCGCCGAACCTACTCTCGGCGAGAACGTCATGGTCGTGGGCCTGGGGGCCATCGGACTGATGGCTTGCGAACTGTTGAAGGCCGGAGGCTGCCGGGTATTCGCCACGGACATCGCCGCCGACGCCGTCGACCGCGCCCGCCGCCTGGGATTCGCAGACCTGGCCGCCCGGCTGGGGACCGATCCCGTCGAGGCCATGGCTGCTGATTTCTCCCGAGGGGCCGGCGTCGACGCCGTGCTGATCTGCGCGGCCACATCGAGCAACGATCCCGTGGCCATGGCCGGCCGGGTCTGCAGACAGAGGGGTCGGGTCGTCGTGGTCGGCGCCGTCGGCATGGACCTTCCCCGACCCGATTACTACGAGAAGGAACTCCGGTTCTCGGTGTCCTGCAGTTACGGGCCCGGCCGCTACGATCCCCTCTACGAGGAAAGCGGGCTCGACTACCCTTACGGATTCGTCCGCTGGACCGAGGGCCGCAACATGGAAGCCGTGCTGGACATGATGGCGGCGGGTTCCTTCGATCCCCTCCCCCTGGTGACCCACCGCTTCTCCCTCGAGGACGCCCCCAGGGCCTACGAGATGATCGCCGCCCGGAGCGAGCCCTACTGCGGCATACTCGTGGAATATCCCGCGGAACGCCGTACTCAGCCCCGGACCATCCCGCTGGAGGGGAGGGCCAAGACGGTCGGCAAGATCGGAATCGGTTTCGCCGGCGCGGGCAATTTCGCCCAGACCTTCCTGCTTCCCACCTTCCGCGATGACCGGCGTACCGTCCTGGGTCCCATCTTCACCCGGACCGGACTGACCGCGACGGACATCGGTCTCCGCAACGGATTCTCCGAGGCCGTCGATTCGGCCGAGGCCGTCGCCACCCATGTGGGAACCGACGCCCTGGTCGTGGCGACCCGTCACGACCAGCACGGCCCCTTGGCCCTGGCCGGACTGCGGGCCCGCAAGCACGTCTTCGTCGAGAAGCCGCTGTGCCTGACCCTGGAGCAGCTCGGAGATATCGCCTCGGTCCTGGAGGACTTGGAAAAACCAGGCCCCGCTCCCATCCTGCAGGTGGGATTCAACCGCCGGTTCAGCCCGGCGGCGGCCCACGCCAAGCGGCACTTCGGCGCGAACCGGGCCCCCCTGACCATGATGTACCGCATCAACGCGGGCCACATCCCCCGGAACCACTGGACCCAGAACCCGGTCGAGGGCGGAGGCCGCATCCTGGGCGAGGTCTGCCACTTCGTCGATCTGATGCAGTTCATGTGTGGGGCCGATCCGGTCGCCGTCTCCGCGATGTGCATCGCCACGGACAACCAGGAAGTCAAGCCCGACGACAACGTCGTCATCAGCCTGAAGTTCGCCGACGGGTCGGTGGGTTCGATCGGCTACTTCGCCGAGGGTGCGTCCGGCATGCCCAAGGAGCAGTTCGAGATCCTGGGCGCCGGACGTGCGGCCGTGATCCACAACTTCCAGAAGGTCAGCCTGTTCACCTCGGGCAAGTCCCGGACCATCCGATGCAGCGGTAAAGGACACAAGGAGGAAGTGATCGCGTTCCTCGACGGGATCGAGAGCGGAACGGCCCCCATCTCGGCCACCTCCCAGCTGGCCACGACCTTAGCCACCCTGAAGATCCTCGACGCTCTACGCAGCGGCCGGGTCGAGGCCATCGATCTCGGCGAACTGGTCCGGCATGGGCGGTGAGATTCAGCCGGATGGCCTTGCGGCCGTCACCCGACGGGTCTGGGACCGCCTGGAGGGAGCAGGCTTCCGCGGCAGCGACCCCTATGATGGGCTCAACAGCCGCCTGCTCGCCCCATTGCTGGTGCGCTCGCGCCTGTTGCGGCTGGTCGTCATCCAGGCCGTCAAGCGGTCCCCGGTGGACCTGCGCCCCGCGCTCCGGATTCCTCCCGGACTGAACCCCAAGGGGCTTGCACTGGTGCTGCAGGGCGCCGCCTCCTGGTCCGGGCTCGGCGACACCACCGACGCGCAGACCTGGCTGGGCGACGCCTTGATCGGCCTGGCCTCGCGACCGGACGGATCGCCTGCCCTTCCCGAACGCCGCCCCCGACCTGGGGCGGTCGCCGAGGTGGCCTCCGGGAGCCTGGCCCTGCCCGGGGCCCTGGGCTGGGGCTACGACTTCCCCTGGCAGTCGAAGGCTTTCCTCCAACCTGCATTCTTCCCCACCGTGGTTGCGACCAGCTTCGCCCTGGACGGCCTCGAGTTGTCCGGGGCCCCGGCCTATCCCGCGGTTGCCGCAGCCGCAGGTGCCTTCGTTGCAGACCACCTGCACCGCCACGAGGATGACACCGGCCTGTGCTTCAGCTACTCCCCCGGGGACCGGACCCGCGTATTCAACGCCTCCCTCTTCGGGGCCCGCATCCTGGCCCAAGCCGCCGTCCATGCCCCGGAGCGGTCCGGGGAGTGGCGCGATCTGGCCGGCCGGGCGGTGGACTGGGTCATGGCCCGACAGGCTCAGGACGGCTCCTGGATCTACGGAGAGGCCGACCACTGGCATTGGATCGACAACCTCCACACGGGATTCAACCTGGAGACCATCGAGCGTATAGCGGGGCTCCTCCGGACCGACCGATGGGATGACGGGCTGCGCGAGGGTTTGGCCTTTTACCGGTCCCGCCTCTTCCTTGAAGACGGGACGCCCCGGTACTACGCCACCAGCCTTTACCCCCTGGACCCCCATAGCTTCGCCCAGGGCGCCTTGACCTTCCTGCGCCTCAAAAGATTCGACCCCTCGGGACCCGCCTTTGCGGCCTCAATCCTAGACCGCGCGGTGGCCGAGCTCTGGGACGAGCGCCGCGGGGGTTTCCGGTTCCAGAAACACCGGTACTACGCCCAGCCCATCATCCACATGCGCTGGTCCCAGGCGTGGCTGTTCCGCGCCCTCTGCGCCCATCTGGCCGACAGCGACGGCAAGGCGCCCTGATGGGAAATTCCGGTAAGCTCCGGCGCGGCGCTGTCGAAATCTAGCTGAGAGCCGGGAGAGGCCGAGACCTTCCCCGGGGACATGATTTGGACCGGGAAAGGACCCGCCGTGACAAAGAAAATCCACCTGATCGCCGCCGCCCGACCCAACTTCATGAAAATCGCTCCGCTGTGGCGAGCCATGAGCGGGGGTTCGGACCTGCTGGACCCCGTCCTCATCCACACCGGGCAGCACTACGACAAGAACATGTCCGACGTGTTCTTCGAGGACCTGGGTCTGCCCGCGCCCGACGTCCACCTCGGTGTCGGCGGCGGGTCGCATGCCCAGCAGACCGCCGGAGTCCTCTTGAAGTACGAAGAACTCTGCCTGCAGCAAAGGCCGGATCTGGTCCTGGTCGTCGGCGACGTCAACGCCACCATGGCGACGAGCCTGGTGGCCGCCAAGCTCCACATCCCCGTCGCCCACGTGGAGGCTGGACTCCGGAGTCGCGACCGCACCATGCCCGAGGAGATCAACCGGCTGATGACCGACGCCATCGCCGATCTCCTGTTCACGCCCTCGCCCGACGCAGACGCCAACCTCCTGGGGGAGGGCGTTCCTGCCGGAAAGATCCACCTGGTCGGGAACATCATGATCGACAGCCTCGTGCGGTCCATCGAAAAGGCCCGGGATCTGGGCGCCTTCAAGGCGTTCGGAGTCCCGTCCGGAGAGTTCGGTGTGGTCACCCTCCATCGACCGTCCAACGTCGACGATCCCGCCACGCTCGAGAAGATCTTCAACGTCTTGACGGCCGTGCCGATGCCCCTGCTCTTCCCGGTCCACCCGCGGACAAGGGCCGTCATGGAGCGGAACGACCTGGTCGCCCGCTGCGGCCTCGACGCCTCCCAGGTGCAACTCATCGAGCCCCTGGGGTATTACCAGTTCATGAATCTCGTCCTCCACAGCCGCATGATCCTGACGGATTCGGGTGGCTTGCAGGAAGAGACGACCTACCTGGGTATCCCCTGCCTGACGATGAGGCCCAACACGGAGCGGCCGGTGACCATCGAGCAGGGAACCAACGAACTGGCCACCGTCGAGACCCTTGCGGACCAGGTGCATCGCATCGTCGAGGGGAAATGGAAGGTGGGGCGCATCCCCGACCTGTGGGACGGCCGGACGGCACCGAGGATCGTCAAGGTGCTGGAGGACTACCTGGCCTGACGGCCCGCGGCGGCGTCCAGGATCGCATCGCAGATGAAACCGACGAGGGGGGCGGGATCCGGCTGGGTGACCGCCCCCGGCTTCCTGGCGACCCTCAGCCTGCCCTCCACCGCCTCGGGGGTGTCGATCATGGTCAGACGTCCCGACGCGGCGAGCGCTTCGTCCACCATGCCGCTCCGCCCCCGGAAGAAGCTGTAGGAGGGAACCCCCATGATGGCTGCCTCCCGGGTCATGGTCCCTCCTCCGCTGAGAACCATGTCCATGCAGGCCACCAGGCTGGGGCCGTCGTAAACCTTGTCGGGGATGATGACCCGCCGGATGCCGGCCTTCACCGGGAGCTCCCTTTGGTCGGGGGTCCGGGGCAGGAACACGAGCTGGACTCCGGGCATCGCGGCCAGCCTCTTCAGGATGGCGTCGAGGATGACCTCGGCCTCGGGATTGTGGTAGTGGGCGGTCGTGGCAGGGGGCCTCAGCAGCACGCTGATACCGTCCGGATCAAGACCCAGGTCCCCGGGGATCGTCGTATCCAGGTCCTTCCCCCCCAGGTACAACTCCTCCTTGAAACCCGGATAGAGCCTGGCCTTGGCGCGGGAGATCCCCGCTTCCCCGCAGCGGTCGAGGGAGATGGCGTCGGGCAGCAGGATGGTGCGGCAGAACCGGTTGAAGAGGCGAGCGTCCACCCACTCGTAGTCGTACATCGTCACCGTGGGAACGCCCAGCAGCCTCGAGGCTATGGGCAGGGCCCGCGAACCGTGTCCGAAGCTGACGGCCGCCTTCTCCCCCCTCATGGCCTTTGTGAGTGACCAGGCCCGGCCAAGGGTTCCCTTGACCTTACCGGACATTCCCGCCCCGTACGATCCGCCCACCTTGAGGTAGTCGAAACCGTAGAGATCGAGGAGCTCGCAGGTGCTGGTCCTGTCCCGGGCGGTGAACCGGATCTCGTGTCCCCGCCGGTCCAGTTCCAGGGCCAGCGGACGCATGATCAGGACATGGGGGCCGTTATCGGCGTCGAACCAGATCTTCAAGGATTCCTCCCGGGGTAGGCGGACCGGAGTGCGCCGGGGAAAGTAATGCAGCAGGGCCGATCCCGTCAACGCCGGATGGGACCGGGGCCGCTTTGCGCCTGTTCATCCAGGACACCTTCTGGTATATTTCGCAGGATGGCCTCTCACGCCGTCCGTGCTCGCCCGGGACCTGTTCGGCTGCCGATCCAGCCCTCGCCCACGACCTGCCGCGGCCGGCATTCAAGCATCCCATTCCTGTGACGATAACCGTCTGAAAGAGGCCCATTCCATCTGGAGGCTCCCGGCGGATGTTTTTCAACTCGCTGCACTACGCCATTTTCCTGCCTTTGGTGGTGGCATTCTATTTCCTGATCCCACCCCAACGCCGCTGGATGTTCATGCTGGCGGCAAGCTACTACTTCTACATGTGCTGGAAGGTGGAGTACATCTTCCTGATCGTCATCTCCACTTTGATCGACTATTATGTGGGCCTGGCCATGGGCCGGACCGCGGACCAGACCAGGCGAAAACGCCTGCTGGCCGCGAGTCTCTGTTCGAATCTCGGCATCCTGTTTGCCTTCAAGTACTTCAACTTCTTCAACGAATCCGCCCGGGCGACCTTCGAGCGCTTCGACCTGACCTACAACATCCCCTATTTCGACGTCCTGTTGCCGGTGGGCATCTCGTTTTACACCTTTCAGACTCTCAGCTACACCATCGAGGTCTACCGGGGACACCAGGAGCCGGAGTCGCACTTGGGAATCTTCGCCCTTTACGTCTCCTTCTTCCCGCAGCTGGTGGCCGGGCCCATCGAACGTTCTACCCATCTATTGCCCCAGTTCTACAACGAGGTGAGCTTTTCTTACCGCAATTCTGTCGACGGGCTGAAGCTGGTCGTCTGGGGCCTCTTCAAGAAGGTGGTCATTGCGGACCGGATCGGAGTGATGGTCGCCACCATCTTCAACAACCCGCGGGAATATTCCGGGGTGGAGTTCATCCTGGGTTCGGCCTTGTTCGCCTACCAGGTCTACTGCGACTTCTCGGGATACTCCGACATCGCCATCGGGACAGCCCAGATTTTCGGCATCAAGCTCATGACCAACTTCCGACGGCCTTTCCACGCCATTTCCCTCGGGGATCTCTGGTCGCGCTGGCACATCTCCCTGACGACCTGGTTCAGGGACTACCTCTACATCCCCCTCGGCGGAAGCCGCAAGGGAAAGTACCGGACTTACTTCAATGTGTTCACGATCTTCCTGGTGAGCGGGCTCTGGCACGGAGCCGCCTGGACCTACGTCATCTGGGGCGCGGTCCATGGGGTGTTCATGTCCCTGGAGCTTTGGACCGCCCAGGCTCGGGTGCGGATCTTCAGCTTCCTCAGAATGCCCCCCTCGAATTTCGTCTACCGAACCCTGGGCCTGCTCTACACCATGACCGTCTTCAACTTCGCCCTCCTCATATTCAGGGCCTTGAATGTGCGGGACGCCTTCTACATGGTCGGCCACCTCTTCGACGGGGTCCTGCCTTTCCTGGGCAGGATCCTGTCCGGCGACACCATCGTGATCCGAGGTATGCTGCGGTCCCTGGGCCTATCCCAGAAGGAACTGACAATCGCCATCGCAGCCATCCTGATCCTTGAGTTCGCCCAGATCCTGCAGCGCCGGGAAAGCCTTCGTGCCCAGCTCGGCCGCCGACCGGCTGCTGTCCGCTGGGTCGTGTATTACGGGCTTGTCATCGCCATCGTGTTCTTCGGCGCGTTCAACATGTCCCAGCAGTTCATCTACTTCCAGTTCTAGGAGCAGCCCATGTCCATCGACCTCAAGCTATTCCTCAAGAAACTGGGACTTTTCCTGATCCCCTTCGCACTTTACGGCCTGGCAATCCTGGTTGTCGACCCGTTCAATTACTTCGCCGTCCCCAGCCCGATCGCCGACCAGCTCAAGCAGGAGATTTCATTCAAACTCAACTACGCCATGTGGAAAATGTTCGAGTTCCGGCGCCAACCCATGTCCAACATCCTGCTCGGGGACTCCCGCATGATGACCCTGAAACCGGACCTCATCGAGGCCATTTGCGGACGGCCCTACTACAACTTCGCGTACGGCGGCGGCAGTTTGAAGGAGGCCGTCGCGACCTTCTGGTACGCGAACGAGCTGACTGATCTGAAAAGCGTGGTCATCGGTCTGGACCTGAACACCTACAACGGTTCGGACTTCAAGGACCGGGTCTCCGAGGTGGAAGGTGCGATCCACAACCCGTTCCTTTACCTCACCAACAACACGGTCATGATCTCGGCTTGGAAGGTCGTCGTTTCCAGTCTGACCGGCACGGTGGACAGGATCGGCCAGCCCGTCGGCGACCGGGAATCCTTCTGGCGCCACCAGTTGGATGTGACGGCCAAGGTGAACTTCGGCAACTACAAGAAGCCTGTCGCCTACCGCAACCAGTTGCAGACCATCGCCGATTTTTGCCGATCCCGGGACATCGAGCTGGTCTTCATCATCTTCCCCAGCCACAGGGATCTTATGGACAAGATCGATGACTATGGCCTCCGTCCGGACGATCAGGCCATGCGGGAGGACCTTGCCCGGCTGGGCAAGGTCTTCGACTTCGCCTGGGACAACGAATTGACCCGGGACCGGACGGCATTCAAGGACCCCTACCACTTCACCCCCGAAGTCGAGGAAGAAATCATCCGAACAGTTTGGGGCGGCGGGAATTTCTTCGTCCGCATCTATGGTCAGGGAGTCGCCTTTCCCGAACCCCCCTCCCACGACGCGGAGTCCTGATGTCCGGCACGCGAGAAGGGAATATGGGCGTGCGCATCGCGGTTCTTGGCAGCTTTCCCCTTGACCCCGGGAAGATCCCCGGCGGCGTCGAGGCCGTGATCCACAATCTCTCGGTCTCCATGGCCGCCATCCCCGGCCTGGACCTGCACATCCTGACCTGCATCCAGGGTCTGAAGACCCCCCAGCGGACCGAATACCGCGGCATGACCGTCCACTACCTGCCGGGCCAAACCCGATTGGGCCACCTGACCGACCACGTCCTGGAGCAGCGCAGGCTTCGCCTAGCTCTGAGGGACCTGGCGCCGGACATCATTCACGCCCACGGAACGGGGCGCTACGTCGCCGCCGCATTGGGGATCGGCATTCCCGTCGCCGTCACCGTCCACGGAATCCGCTTTCGGGAAGTCCGCCTCCAGGGCGGGATCAAGGGTTATTTGAGGCGAGTCACCACCGCAGCCCTGGAGCGGCGCGTCCTGGGCCGGGCCGAACACATCTTTGTGATCGCTGAATACGTCCGTCAGGCCATCGCCCCCCTGACGCGTGCCCATTTCCATCCCATCGCCAACCCCGTATCCCTCAGGTTTTTCGAGTTGCCCACCACGGACACGGGCTCCACAATCCTCTCCGTGGCCGCTGTCCAGCCGCGCAAGGGCCTACTGGACCTCGTCGAGGCCGTTGCACTGGTCAGGCGCTCGGTTCCGGACGTACGGTTGCGCCTGGTGGGCAAGGTCCTGGTCCCCGCCTACGCCGAGAAGCTTCGCGGGAGGATCAATGAACTGGGCCTGGACGACTGCGTCGAACTGGTCGGCTTCATCCCCGATTCCTCGCTGGAACGGGAGTTCACCAGCTGCTCGGTGTTCGCCCTCTGCTCGGTCGAGGAGAGTTCACCGGTGTCCATCGCCGAGGCGATGGCCCTCGGCAAGCCCGTTGTGGCGACGGCCGTGGGTGGGATACCCGACCTGGTCACCGATGGTCTGACCGGGAGGCTCGTGAAGTACGGAGACGTGCCCGGTATCGCCGCCGCCATGGAGGACATCCTGGAGAACGGGGAGGCCCGGGTCGCCATGGGGGAAGCCGCCCGCGCCCGGGCCCAGCGGGACTTCCATCCCGCCGCCGCTGCGGCAGCCACGGTGGCGGTCTACCGCCAGATCCTGGAAGGGACTCGGAACTCATGAAACTTGCAGGAAAGAAGGCTCTCGTCACCGGAGGCGCGGGATTCATCCCCAGCCATCTGGTGGACCTCCTGGTGGATCGAGGAGCCGAGGTCGTCGTCCTCGACGATCTATCCACCGGCAAACCCGATAATCTCGCCCGTGTCCGTGACCACATCACGATCGTCCAGGGCAGCGTCCAGGATGCCGATCTCGTGGATCGCACGGTGGCCGGTTGCAACCTGGTCTTCCACCTGGCCGCCAACGCCGACGTCCCCCGCTCGGTTCAGGAACCAGATCTGGACTTCCGCACCAATGCGCTGGGGAGCCACAACGTCTACCTCGCCTGCCGGAACCACGAGGTGGAGAGGGTCCTGCTGGCCTCTTCCGCCGCTGTCTACGGGGAGCCCGTTTACACGCCCATGGACGAGGACCACCCCCTCCGCCCGATCTCCCCATACGGGGCGTCCAAACTCAGCGCCGAATCCCTTGGTCTGGCCTGGCATCACACTTTCGGCCTCCCCTTCACCTCGGTCCGCATCTTCAACACCTACGGACCACGACAGCCCAGGTACGTCATCTACGACCTGTTTCGCAAGATCCAATCCGACCCAAGGCGGTTGGAAGTCCTCGGGACCGGTGACCAGATCCGGGACTACTGCTACGTCACCGACACCGCCGCCGCCTTCCTGGATCTCGCCATGGATCCCGGCCTGGCGGGGCAGGCCTTCAACATCGCCGGCGGCAGCCCTGTCAGCATCCGCCAGCTGGTCGGCATGATTCTGGAAACCCTTGGCCTGCAGGACTCCACCGAGGTGACCTACACGGGCAAGAGCTGGCCGGGAGACATCGTGCGTCTGGAGGCGAGCATCGACCGGATCCGCGCCACCGGATTCGCCCCCACCATCGGGTTGGCCGAAGGTCTGCATCGGTTCGCGGATTGGATCGCATCATGAGAGCCGCACTGGCCAGGAGCCTGTTCAGGTTGATGCGTTCGGACTGGATGGAGGAGCTCCATCGCCTGGAGAATGCCCAATGGCGGCCCGCCGACGAGCTCGCTGACGGTTCCCATGAGAAGCTCGCCGGCATGCTCCGTTTCGCCTGCGCCCACGTGCCCTTCTACCGCGACTTCAGCGCACAGGCAGGGCTGGATCCCGATCGAGTCGGCCCGCCCGACCTGGGTGTCTTTCCCCTGATGACCAAGAAGGATCTGATGGACCGGCAGGAGCGGTTCCTCGCCGAAGGAAGGAATCCCGAGGACCGTGTGACCAACGCCACCGGGGGATCGTCGGGCGTCTGGTTCCGGTTCTACGTCGACCGATCCGCCCTCAGCCTCCGCGTGGCCAACGCCTATCGCGGGGCCGCCTGGACGGGATGGCGGGTAGGAGAGAAGCAGGCCGTCCTGTGGGGACATCCCAGGGACAATCAGGCCATCAAGGGCCTTCGCGGCCGGGTCATGGCCAACCTGGCCCACCGGTCCCTCAACTTGAACGCCTACGACATGGACGAAGCCAAACTTGCGGAGTTCTCCCGGGCCCTCCGATCCTGGCGTCCCGTCATGATCCGCGGCTACGCCTCGGCTCTGGCCTTCCTGGCCGATTACATGCAGGAGCACGGGCTGCCCCTGGATTCGCCCGCCGGCATCATCAGCAGCGCCGAGACCCTGACCGACGCCTACAGGTCCTCCATCGAGGGACACTTCCGGTGCAAGCTGCTCAACCGGTACGGGTCCCGTGAGTTCGCCGACATCGCCCAGCAATGCGAGCAGGTGGACGGTTTCCACGTCTTCAACGACCGGGTCCACGTCGAGGTCCTGCGGCCCGACGGCACCCCCTGCGATCCCGGGGAACAGGGCGAGATCGTGATCACCGATCTGGAAAACCGGGTCATGCCCTTCATCCGATACCGGACGGGAGACCTGGCCCGTCCCCGTGCAGGCCTCTGCGCCTGCGGCCGTGGGTTCCCCCTGCTGGCATCGGTCGAGGGGCGAACCAGCGAATTGATCGTCGGCAAGAACGGTAAGTACTACTCCTGCCAGAGCCCTCGGCTTTTCGGCGCCGACATCCCAGGCATCGGCCAGATGCAATTGATCCAGGAGACCATCGAGGCGATCGAGATCCGGATCGTCCCCGACGCGGCCTGGACCCCTGAAAGCAGGACGGCCCTGGAGAAGCGGATGCTCGGCCTGCTGGGAGATATCCACCTGAAGGTATCGCTGGTGGAGGCGATTCCCCCAGCCCCCTCGGGCAAGTACCCGTTCACCATCAGCAAGGTTTCCCCCTTCCATTCCCGGGAGCAGCCGTGAAGAGCGCGATCCGCACCCCCGTCCTGATGTACCACACCACGGGGCGCCCCCTCCCGGGGTGGCTCTGGTCAGGGTTGACCACCCCCATGGGACTGTTCCAGAGGCAGGTTGACCTGCTGGCGAAGCACGGTTACGTCTCCATCAGCCTGGACGATCTGCGGGAACGCCAGGAGAGCGGCACCGCGGGCCTGGCCAAGGAGGTCGTCCTGACCTTCGATGACGGTTACCTGGACAACTGGGTCGTTGCCTTCCCCATCCTCAAGAAGCTGGGCTGGCAGGGGACCATCTACGTGAACACCGATTTCGTAGACCCCGGCGAGGAGGTTCGTCTCAACCTGGAGGACGTGTGGGCCGGCCGCTGCACCCTGGACGACCTTCTCCTTGACGGCTTTCTGAACCGGGCCGAGCTCCGGGCGCTTCAGGCCTCGGGGGTCATGACCATCGCCTTCCACTCCCGGACCCACACCTGGTATCCGACCAGCGGCAAAGTGGTGGATTACCACCGCCCCGGCCTCGAAACCCCCTGGCTGGCCTGGAACACCTGCCCCGACCGCAAATTCGCCTACCTCACGGAAAACCAGGCCGAGTTCGTCCCCTGGGGCACACCCATCCTTGAGCATGGCCGATCCCTCGGCATCCGCCGCTTCATTCCCGACCCTTCCTTTGCAAGTCCCTTCCAGGATCGCGTCAGGGGCGAAGGAGGGCCAGCCTTCTTCGCCCGCCCCGGATGGCGCAGGATGCTGGACGACCTGGTCGGGGGGGACGGAAAGGCGCCCGGCCGGCTGGAATCGGGCGAGGAAATGCGGGAGCGATTCCGGGACGAACTGCTGGCGGGGAAAGAGGAACTCGAGGTCGTGGTTGGGGACAGTGTCCGGCATTTCTGCTGGCCGGGAGGCTCCTACTGCGACGAGAGCTGGGAAGTAGCCGACGGCGCGGGATTCGACACCATCTGCGTCTCGCGCCGGGACCCTCGGCGGTGGGCCCAGGAAGACGACCCCCGGCTGGTCCGCAGGATCGGCAGCCTGGACAAGGTCGCCTCCTGGCGGGGTCTCTACCCCACCGGGGACGAGCGTTTCCTTCTGTGGGCATGCGAAATCGAGCGCGGGGCGACCTGGAAAACCTGGCCCTTCCGATTCATGAAGCTCGTGACCGCGGCTCGGAACGGGTTCTCACCCCTCAAGACCTGACGAACAACCCCCTGGAAGCCAACCCTTCCCGGTAGATCGCCTCGATCCTGAGGGCCACCGAACGGTTGCCGTAACGGGCTTCCACGTCGGCCCGCGCCTTCGCCGCCAAGCGTTGGGCGAGTTCCGGATCCTCGACGACCTCAGCGATGGCGCCGGCCAGGGCGGCCGGATTCTCCGCGGGCACCAACCTGGCGCTCGAACCGTTGGTCACCGCGTCGGGAATCCCCCCGATATCCGTGGCCACGATCGGCAGCTCGGCTGCCATGGCCTCCAGCAGGGCGACCGGCAGGCCTTCCCGGCGGCTGCTCATCACCCACATGTCCAGGGCATGGAGGATGTCCCCCACATCACGGCGGTTCCCCGCGGTGATGATCCGGTCGGACAGGCCACGCACCTTGATGGCCCGAACCAGATCTTCCCGCTCCGGCCCGTCTCCAACCTGAAGCCAGAACAAACCGGGGAACCTGTCCCTGAGCAGGGCCATGGCCTCCACCAGGACCGGATAGGCCTTGGCATCCACAACGCGCCCAACCGAACCAAGGACCACCGCCTCGTCGTCCAGACCGAACTCAGCCCGGATCCTGGATCGGATCCCGGAATCGCGGACCCGGTCCGGAATGGACACCGAATTAGGGATGAGGACCAAACGCTCCTCCGGAGCTCCGTCCCGTTCCATCCGGATACGGCGGACGTCCTCCGAAACGGCGATCTGGCGGAAGGTGCGAGCGCCAAGGAACCGGTCAACCAGGATGTGGCGCCGGCGCTTCCAGGGCTCCTTGCCGTGCTCTGTGGTGACAAGCAGGGGGACGTTTCCCGCCAGCCCCGCCAGGCGGCCCAGCATGGCAGCCGAGAACATGTGGGTGTGAACAATTGCGACCCGGTTCCGGCGAAGCCAGCGGCCAAGGCGAATCACGTCGAATGGCATGGCCCGGAACCGGGCCCGGATCACCACCACGTCCACTCCCAATTCCCGCACCAGGTCTGCGTTATCACCCGCCTTCGTCAAGCAGACCACCGTATGGCGGAATTGCACCTGGTCCGCCGCCCGCAGGTAGTTGACCAGTGCCATTTCAGCGCCGCCGGTCTGAAGCGTTCCGATGACGTGGGCGACGTGGATCCTGCCGACCCTATCTTGCGGATCAAGGCCCGATGGGCACATTGGGGCTCCTTCTTCCTGGATTCGACGCCGCAACGAACAGGCGCTCGAGGTCGTCGACGGTTCTGCCGAAATCGAAATCCCTGGCCACGATCACCCGGGCCTCGGCACCCAGCCGCCGACGCAGGTCCCCATCCCGAGCCAGCCGGCCCAGATCCCGGGCCAGTCCTTCGGCGTCGCCGGGGACGTGCATCAGTCCCGCGCGATCCGATCCGAGGACCTCGCGGACGCCGTCGATATCGGCGGCTGCGATCGGCAGGCCGTGACTCATCGCCTCGAGCAGGGCCATCGGCAGCCCTTCCCACAGGGAGGGCATGCAGAAGATGTCCGCTGCCCTCAGCAGGTCATCCACCCGGCCGAGATTTCCAGCCAGACTGGCGACACCGGCGAGCCCCAGCCTGTCAGCCTGGGCCTCCAGATCATCCCTCAATTCCCCCTCACCGGCGATGATGCAGCGGGCGTCCACCTGCGCAGCACGGAGCCGCGCCTGGGCCGTCAAGAGGGTCGGGAAATTCTTCTGGGGGGCCAGCCGTCCCACGGCTGCGACGAGAATCGCATCCCGGGGAATTCCGAACCCCTCACGGAGCCGCTCGCGTTCCTCGGGTTCCACCGGCTCCGGGAGCACCACCCCGTTCCGGACCACCGCGACTGCCTCCGCCCTGACCCCGGCAAGTCCAAGCTCAAGGCAGAGGTGATCCTTCACGGCTGGAGAAACAGCGACGAATCCGCTGGATTGGACCGCCATGCGACGGTAGGCCCAGCGGCGCAGGCTCATCCTCACTGCGGAATCCTGATTCCCGTAGGCGAATTCCTGGTTGTTGTGGACGGTGGGAAAGTGGGCGAGCCCCACCTGGAGGCGAAGGGCCAGACCCAGGAAGTTGGCCAGGGGAAGGTGAGTCTGCAGGACCTCGATTCGGTGACCCAGCAGGTACCCCCGGCACCGGTCGAGGGCCCCGACCAGGGGAAAAAGCGCACCCAACCCCAGGGAGGCCGTCCCCGGCGCGAATCCCAGCTGCATCAGCCTCACGTCGCGGGAAACCCGATCCTTGAACACCCCGCCGGAATGCAGGGTCAGGAGGTGGGAGTCGTGCCCGCGCGCCGCCAAAGCCCCGGCCACCGAGATCGCCAGCCGCTCGGCTCCGCCGGCATCGAGGGTTTCGACCAGCTGGGCGATGCGCATCGGATCCCTCACTGTGCAGGTGGGCCCAGCAGGGGTCAATCCGGGAACCCGGACTCGAATTCCCTGATCTCGTAGTAGGAAATGGCGCCGGCGGCCATCAGGTCCCGGGCCTGATCGAGCGCCGCTTCCCTGGAAGGGAAGGGGCCGATGAAGACTCGGAGCCAAATGATGCCCAACCGAGGCTCAGCGTGGGAGCGAGCTTCGTACCCCAACTTCGCCAGCCGGTCGAACTCGATTTCAACCCGCTCCTGCTCCTGGAAGGAGCTCACGTGGATGTAGAATGCGTCGCTGGCGGTGACCTGCGGGCCGTGTTCTCCCGGACCCTCGGCCACAGGGACGATGAGCGCTGCAGGATCTTCGAGAGGGGACTGCGGAGTCACCGGGGGGGCGTCCGTTGAATCAATAACTGCGGCCGGCGCCTCCGCCGGGGCTTCCAGGGCGCCGGCATGCCCCACCAGCGGCAGGGCGGCGAGGTCCGGGGAAGCCAGAGCCTGGCTGCCGAGAGACTGCCCGGACGGGGGGTTGGCCGAGACCACCTGATCCCGTATCCAATCGTAGGCCCGGGTCAGATGGCCCGCGGAGTACAGGTAGCCCAGGAGGCAGATCAGAAGGAGGCTCCCAATGACCCCGCCAAGCACCCGGGGCAAGCCGCTCCGGTGGCGCCGGGCGGCGTGGGATTCAGGAGGGGATTTTGGTTTCAGCGTGCCCTGATCCTCGACCTGAGACGGATCCCGAACCATCGCTGCCGCTGCAGGCGTTTCTGCGCCGCTGCCGGCCGTCTGGGCGGCCCGGGGAATCTGGATCTTGGGAATGGCCGGCTGGGTCGGTTGCCCTGGCATATCACCCGGTCCAGCCCCCACATCCTCAGCGCGGACCTGCTTGCGACCGGCGACGAACGCCGATAAAAGGGCTTCGCCCGCCAGCGTGTTGATCACCCGGGGCACGCCCTGACTCAGTTCGAGGATCCGGTCGAGGGCCTTTCCCGTGAACACCTCCTCGTCGCAGCCGGCGACCTTCATGCGGTGCTCGATGTAACCCTTGACCTCATCCCGGTTGAGATACTCGAGGTGGTAATGGACCCGGATGCGTTGTCGGAGCTGGGCCAGGTCGTCCCTGTTGACCTTGTCCACCAGCTCGGGTTGCCCCAGCAGGATGACCTGGACCGGCTGGCTTTCCCCCTGGCCCAGGTTGGTCAACAGTCGGACTTCCTCGAGAGCCTCCCGGGACAGGTTCTGGGCCTCGTCGACCACGACCAGGACCCTCTTTCCCCCGCGGTTCGCCTCCAGGAGGAAATCCTTGAAGAGGATCAGCAGGTCGGACTTGTCCAGGCCCCGTTCCAATTCGAGCCCGAAATCCTCGAGGATCAGCTTCAGGAGTTCCTTGCCGTCCACGTTGGTGTTGGTCACCAGGGCGAATTCGAACCTGGGTCCGAGGTGGGACAGGAAGGACTGGATGGCCATCGTCTTCCCGGTCCCGATGGCGCCGGTGATCATCACGATGGCTTCGCTGTTGTCGAGCCCGTAGAGCAGATGGGCGATGCTTTCCTCGAATGGTCGTGACCGGAACAGGAAATCCAGCTTGGGCGAGAGTCCGAAGGGGTTGGTCCCCAGTCCGAAATGCTCAAGATACATCGAGCTGCTCCTGGCCCTGGTATCCGTTGAGGATCCCCGCGCTCGCATAGAAGAGGGTATCCATGAAGGAGAAGAACCGGTAGTCAAAAGCAAGGCCACCGACGAGGTACCCCACGAAGATGCCGGCGAAAACCGGAAAAACATAGATCGCGACGGGATCCCCCCTGGTCCTCCACCTGAATTTGGAGAGAAAGATCCGCAGGATCAAGTAGTAAATCCACCCCTGGAGGAAGGCGCCGACCAGTCCGTTCTCCGCCAGGGGACCGAGATAGATGTCGTGGATGTGGTTGTGCCGGAACTGGACGAACCGGATGGTCCCTAGACCCGGGACCTCGACAGGTTGGATGTAGTCCTCGCGGGCCTCGCGGAACTGGAAGTACCCGACCCCCAGGACCGGATTGTCCCGGAAGATCCGCAGGGCCGTCGCAGCCGTGCCCACGCGGGAGCCCAGGGTGTCTTCGTTTTCGACCCGTTCCTTGAGGAACTTGTCCTGGCTCGCGCCCAGGAAGCCGATCGCGGCGATGGGTGCTATGAAGAGGACCGGCACCAGGTAACGGAGGTACTGGCGGGGATTGCAGGCGCCGACGGCCAAAAGAGCCACCACGCCCGCCAGCCAGGATCCCCGGGTGTAGGTGAAGTAGAGACCGGCGATTCCCAGCCCGAGGCTGAGGAACAGGAGGATCTTGGCGAACGAGTTGCGGACCTTCGCCAGGAAGTAGAGATGCAACGGGATGAGGATGCCCAGGATGGTCCCGAATAGGGCGGCCTGCTGGAAGGGACCGCCGGACCGACCGATGAATCCCCGCTTCTCCGTCAGGATGGTCTTGGGCCAGATCAACCAGGTGATGGTGAACTTCTCGGCCACTGCGGTGATGCTGTAATACACCGTGAGAATCAGGAGGATGAGCAAGAACGTATGGATCTGCCGCCTGGTCTGGATGATGTTCTTGGCGAAGAAGTAGGCCGAATAAGGAATCAGGACGCTCTGGACCCAGGGGTTGAGGAACTCCATATCACCCAGGTAGACCCTGACCAGCAGGTAGGACGCAAAGGTCAACATGACCAGGTCCAGGGTAAAGGGTCCCCGGAATTTCTTTTTCTCGGCCATGAACTTGATCATGAAGACACCCAGAACCCAAACCAGCATTATCCGGTCGAGGAACAGATCGGGCAGCAGGGAGGTCCGGATGGACCAGAGGAACCGGAATCCCCCGATGGTCAGGATCCAGACCATGAGAGGCACCATCAAGTTCCGGAACGAGACCACCGCATAGAGGGTGCCGAAGAAGACCATGGCCAGGGCGACGGTGAACATCTCCAGCCCGATCCGGGTGACGAGGAAGTGGCTGACGCCCAGGGACAAGGACGCAACGACCAGGAAACCGCCGAAGGAAAAAAAGCGGGAAACGGCACGGGGGTCCCCCATGCGGGCTCCCGTCAGGTAATTCCGATTGCCGCCTGCCATGTCAGTCGGTCCTGCTGACACTCGCGAATACGGGCAGTTGCAGCTTCTCCTCCACGTCGAGCGGCGCATAGATCCGATGATCGAGGTTGTCCAGCACGAAGGCGGCCACCAGGCCAAGCGCCAGGGCCAGGAAGAAGATCATGATGAAATAGACCATCGTCTTGCCGCCCGAAAGTACCATCACAAGTTCCGGATCGGTCAACTTCACGACCGGGCTGACCCGTTCGTCGGCGTACTGGTTCAACCTGACCTCTCCCCATTTGCCCCGCATATCATCGAGCAGGCCGCGCAGCGAGGTGATTTCCACATCGATCAGGCTGATCCTCTGGTAAAGATCCGGAACCTTGCGATTCTTTTCCTGAAGGATCGCGACTTGATCCCGGAGGGTTTCCTCGCGATTCCGGGCGGAAGCCAGGAGAACGGCGACACTCTCGATGTAGGCCTTTTCCTCGAGCCGGAGCCTCTCCAGCGAATCCTCCAGGAGCTGCTTCTGGCGCCGGACCGGGATACTCTCCTCGGTGTGGATCGTCAGGGCGCTGTTGAGCTGGTCTTCGTATTTGCTCACCATGTTTCGCCAGTAGATCAGGGTCTCGCTGCTGCTTTCGTCCTGGCCCATGGGGAATTCCCGGGGATCCCGCTGCAGGTAGGAGATCAGGGTCGAATGGTCTTTCTCGATGGCCTGGCGGTTGGTGGTGGCCTTCAGCAACTGGTTTTCCAGGTCCGACAACTGCCCGGTGTTGTAGCGCAGGTCCTCCTGGAAATCCCCGTACCCGGAATCGAGCAGGATCGAACCCCGGTACTCCAGCAGGGAATCGATCTGGGAGCGGACGGTCTGGATCTGTTCGTCGTAATAAGCCACGGCGCGGGTATTCTTGAGGCCGTAGACCTGGTATTCGACGAAGGCGTCACGCAGGGCGCCCACAGCCATGAGACTGACCCGGGGATGGGCCGAAGAGAACCGGAATTCCAGGATGTTCGATTCGCCCACCACCGAGACATCCAGCCCGGTGACCAGGAACTCGCGCAGGTCGGCCAGCGAGTCGAACCCCCCCTGTTCAAGCTTGGGAATCAGCGAGCGGATGAGGGGGATGCTGTCCTCGAGCACATTCGCCGCCATGTCCCCCACAGGCACGCTCATGGCAATGTTGTACAGGGTACTCAACTCGCGGTCATAGTCCAGATTCCGTCCGGTCGAGTTCCATTGGGGCTGGTCGGCCTTGAGGAGCTGGACCAGGATGCGGGAGGCCGAGGTGAAGGAGCCCGTCTGCCTGAACAGGCTGATCCCGCCGACCAGGATGATCGGCAGGGCGATCCCGAGGATGATCCACCGTCTCCTGAACACGACGAACAGAATGTCCCGCAGGGATATGCCCTTGGTGTGGAAATTCTTGGCGTGGCGGCCTTCGGGAACCAGTTCCAGCATGCCTAGTACCTCCCCAGTCCGCCGTCGGACAGGTAGCGCATATCGGAGGCGATGCGCGTCAAGCTCATGATCCCCGCCAGGACCGAGCGGCTGAAATAGGCGAAATCGCTGATCTTCGAGGTAGGCACGTAGATCACGTCGTAGGGACGCAAGTCCAGGGTCGCCAATTCGCTCGTCATCGGATCCGACAGGTCCTCCAGGTTGAATTCCTGGACCGAGTAGCCGACCTCGCTGACTCGAAGCAGGATCACCCCATCCCGGACCGCGCCCTCGGCGAACCCGCCCGCGGCCCCGATGGCGCTCAGGATGGAGAATCCTCCCCGCGGCACCTTGTGCAACCCCGGATCGCTTACCCTGCCCATGACATAGACGGCCCGTCCCTTGGTTTCCTGAACGATGATGCTAAGGTCGGGGTCTCGATAATCCCTGGAGTAGGCCCTGGTGATGATGCTGTCCGCCTCGGTGACCGTCAGGCCGGCTAGGACCTGACGGTCGATGCCCACCAGTGTGACCGAACCGTCGGCGAGAACGACGACGCCCTCCTGGTTGAGCCTCGATTCGAAGGCGAAGGCGATCTTCAGAATGTCACCTTCCTGGATCCTGTACTCGCTGGCCTTGGTGTTGGCGATCTCCAGCAGCTGATTCTCGTCCCAGGAGACGAAGGCCTCCCGAGCGACAAAACCAGGCCCGCCGCATCCTCCGCTGGCCAGCAGCAGCCAAACCACGGCCAAGGCCCTTGCGGGGACAAGGCGACCCTTCCCCTCCGCCATTCGGGACTTACACCCGGTCATAGATGAACTTTGGCAGCTCAAAGGATCTCCTGTTGATCACCGACCCCAGGACCCGCACGCCCTTATTCCGCAATCCATCGAGGCCGTGTTCGATGATTTCCCACTTCAGGAACTTCTGTTCGATGACAAGCAGAAGTCCATCGGTCTCGCTCGCCATGAGCGCGGTGTCGGTGGAGTTGAGGATGGGCGGTAGATCGATGATCGTAAAGTCAAAACGGCGGGAGAAGGCAACAAGGATCTCCGTGTAGCGGGGATCGGCGAACAGTCCCTTCGCACCCACCAGGTTTTCCCCGCCCGGCACGAGGGTCAAGGCATCCGGCGTGATCATGTCCTCGAACCGCTCCGGATCATGAAGAAGGTCGGCCAGGGTGAGCGAATCAGAATTCCTGAGCTGCTTCTGCGGGCTCAGGAAATTCCCGTCGATCCAGGCCACCCTCATCTTGTAGGCATTCGCCAGGAAGAAGGCCGCCTGGTAGGAAACGTAGCTCGAACCCTCGCCCCGGGAACTCGATGCGAAGCTGATGACCGACCCCCGGCTTTCCAGACGCATGCCCAGGAGCCTGGATGCCAGCCGATTGAATTCCTCGCGCTGGGGATCGGCAGGGATGGGGAAGAGGGAGATGGCCCCGGTCCTTCCCAGTTCCTGGGGCAGGTCCGGAGCATCACCTAGCCTCTTCTTGTAAGCATCGAAAATCTTGGACATGCCAACCTCGATCGCACGGGACGAGACCCCGTCACCACGATTCACTGCCGACTCGCTAGCGGAACCAGAGGATTTTCCAGATGTTGCGACGTCCCGGTCCCGACTAGGTTATCGATCCTATGGGGGCGAACTTTACCAATTCTTCGAGCGTTCTCCCGGGGCAATCGGTTGACTCGGCGGGCTTTGAATAGGTAACCAGACCGCGCGGAGCTGTCAACCCCTCCGGACGCGGACGGTTCCCCCTCACCTCAACATGGAGGCGGAGGGACGCATCCCTCCGCCCGGTAATGATAACCATTTTCCGCTTATTTGGCAAATTTGCGGACGGTCTCGATGACCAGATCCACGTCGTCGTCCGTCAGGTCGCCGTGCATGGGCAGGCTGAGGATCTTGTCGGCCATGCCGCAGGCCACCGGGAACTGGTCCGCGGAGTAGCCCAGGCTCCGGTAGGCCGGGGTCACGGGCAGGGGCACCGGATAGTGGATCCCGGAAGCTATCCCGTTGTCCCCCAGATGCTTCATCAGCTCTTCCCGGTTGTTGACCTGGATGACGTAGAGGTGGAAGACGTGCCGGACGCCCTCGGCGGTCCGGGGAACGACGCAGACGTCCTTCAGTCCCTCGCCGTACCTGGCCGCCACGGCGATTCGGCGGTCGGACCACTGGTCCAGGTGGCGGAGCTTGACCGAAAGGACCGCGCCCTGGATCCCGTCCAGGCGGCTGTTCGTCCCCTCGAAATCGTGCCGGTACTTGATGTTGCTGCCGTGGTCGCCAAGCTTGCGGATCTGGACCGCCAGGGCCTCGTCGTTGCAGCAGACCGCGCCGGCGTCCCCGTAGGCCCCCAGGTTCTTGCCGGGGTAGAAGCTGAAGCAGGCCGCATCGCCGAAGGTGCCCGCCTTGCGGCCCTTGAAGGTCGCCCCGTGGGACTGGGCGCAATCCTCGACGACCTTCAGGTCGTGCTTGGCGGCGATCGCCATGATGCGGTCCATGGCCGCCGGCTGGCCGTAAAGGTGAACCGGCACGATGGCCCTGGTGCGTGGCGTGATGGCGGCCTCGATCTTGTCCGGATCGATGTTGTAGGTCACCGGGTCGCAGTCCACGAACACGGGGGTGGCGCCCGTCCAGCCGATGCCTTCGGCGGTGGCGATGAAGGTGTTGGCGGCGGTGATCAGCTCGTCGCCGGGGCCGAAGCCCAGGCACCTCATGGCCATGAACAGGGCGTCGGTGCCGTTGCCGACGCCGACGCAATGCTTGGTCCCGATGTAATCGGAGAATTCCTGCTCGAAGCCCCGGTGATTGATGAAGGCGCAGCTTTCCAGCACGCCCGCGATCGCTTCGTTAACCTCGTCCTTGATGGACGCGTACTGCGCCTTGAGATCCACGAAATTGACTTTCATCACCAGGCTCCTTGAGGGTTGCTGCGCTGCGGTCCACGGAGTAGGCCTCCCTGGGAGAGCTCACCCCGGAAATATCATCTCCGGAATGACATCGTCAAATCCTGCGGGGGGTTGACTCCAATTTTGAACGTCTCCTCTCCGCCCAACCCGTTGGGCCGGCCCGCCCTCGCAAGGCGGGACAGAATATGCTAATATTCCGCTTCCGCTCCCGGGAGGGGCCCGATTCCCGATTCCCGGGGCTCCGGACCCCTCGCGTCAACCAGGAAGCCTGCATTGAAGAACATCCTGATGATCGTGGTCGACACTCTGCGTCCCGACCACCTGGGTTGCTACGGCTATGGGCGGCCGACGTCCCCGCACCTGGACGCCCTGGCGGAGCGAGGGTCGATCCTGACCGGCCTGTGGTCGGTCTCCAACTTCACCGCCCCCGCCTTCACGTCCCTTTTCACCGGGCTGCACCCCCATCACCACGGGGTCTTCGATTTCACGGCCCAGGCCCGGACCTCCCCCTTCACCGGGATCATCGAGGCCAACCGGATCCGCACCGCCGGAGTCGTGACCTTCCGGTTCTTCGGCAACCTGCTGCGGAACGTCTGGGGCCCGATCGAAGCCGTCACCGACACCCGCGGCTTCGACTTCAGCAAGAACCTCCCCTTCGACGTCACCGCCTCGAGCCTGGATTGGCTCCGGCAATACGGCCAGGGGCCCGACCCCTTCTTCCTGTTCGTGCATTACGACGGCCCCCACACCCCGTTCCGGCTGCCCGACGAGCACGCCCATCCCTTCGATTCGGTCCCTGCGGACCAGGTGGATCCCGCCGTGGAAGCCCTGCTCTTCCCCCGCGCCGACCGCCTGGACGACGCCCGCAACAAGACCTCCATGTACCGTTTCATGAAGGACGTCAACTGGGGCCGCAGGAAGCTGGACGGCCCCACCCTGCAGTGGATCATCGACAAGTACGACGCCGCCGTCCGCTACAACGATCTGGCCATCGGGGAACTGCTGGAGGGCCTCAGGGAGCAGGGGCTGGCCGGCGACACGGTCGTGGCCGTCCTGTCGGACCACGGGGAGGAGTTCCTCGAGCACGGCGGCTTCGCCCACGGCGGCATCCACCTCTACGAGGAGATCATCCGCACCGTGGGCATCATCCACGATCCGTCCCGTCCCGGGACCGGCGCCGCCGACTCCCGGCCCCGCAGCCAGGTGGACATGCTGGCCTCCCTGCTGGACCTCGCGGGCGCCGAGGGTCCGGACCCGGGAATCGACGGCCTCGCCCTGCACGATTCCAGCCGGCCCTCCGGGCCGGTCTTCTGTCACGGCAAGTCCAAGCTGGCGGTCAGGGACGGGGCCCACAAGATGATCGTTTCCCGGCCCAACCCGGCCCTGGGCGCGGTGACCCGCCTGAAGATGTGGATCAACATGCTCCGACAGGGGAAGCTGCGACCGGAGATCTTCGACCTGGAGCAGGACCCCGGAGAGGCCCGCAACCTGGCCGGGGATCGGGACCTGCGCAAGCGCATGCAGGGCCTGCTGGCCGCGCACCTGGCCTCCCGGCCGCGGGAGATCCTGGCCGACACGAGGATCGACGACGCCGAGCGGCGCCGCATCGAGCAGGAGATGAAGGACCTGGGCTACATGTAAGGGATGGGACTTATTCAGTCTATTTTGGGAATCCCCCCCGCCCCTCCTGTGTTAACCTGGGATACGTTCATCAACCTCAATCCCGGGATGGAACGATTCATGGCCTCGACCTTCACGCGTCTGCTGCCGCCGGTGGCGGCCGCCCTGATCCTTCTGGCGGGCCGATCCGCCCCCGCCCCTGCCGCCTCGCCGGCCGCCGACAAGCCGGCCGATCCGGCCTTCGTCTACCAGCGCGCGGTGTTCGACTGCACCCCTCGAGCCACCTGGATCCTCGAACCTGGTTTCACCCTGACCTTGGCCGACAGCACCTTCGGGACCGGCGAAGTGGACGGTTACGCCTGCCGGGACTGGTCCGAGACCGGTCCGGAGGCCTTCTACGAGCTGGTGATTCCCCCCGAATCCGTCGGGGATGGCCTCCTGGAGGTCTTCGTCGGTCTGCGGGATCTGGACGACCGGGACCTGGATCTCTTCCTGCTGGAAACCTGTGACACCGATTCCTGCCTGGCGGGGGCCAACATCGAGTTCACGGCCCTGCTGGGCCCGGGGACCTACACCCTGGTGGTCGACGGGTACCGGAACTCCCCCGAACCGTTCGCCGGGGACTTCACCCTGGTCCTGGAGTCGCGGCTGGCCGGCCTGCCCCCGGAGATCTGCGGGCCCGGCGGAGCCGACGCGGTCCCCTGCCAGGTCGAAACGGCGACCTTCGAGGGGGACCTGGCCCTCGAGGAAAACCACCTCCAGGACCTCGACTGCAATTCCAGCCTGCAGCGGTCCGGCGACCGGTGGTACGCCGTCACCGTCGCCGCTTACCACGAGTTCACCGCCACCCTGACCGCGGTGGGGTCCGGTCTGGATCCGAGCCTGTGGCTCCTGGGATCCTGCCATCCCGAGAACGAGTGCCTGGCCTTCGTGGACGCCAAGGCCCAGGGCCAGGGGGAGACCCTCAAGTGGTCCAACCCATCCTTCCTGGACACGGTGGTCTACCTGGGCGTGGACGCCTTCCTGCCCCCCGGGGAGGGCGAAGACGAGGGGGTCTTCACCCTGGAGATCCGCTGCCAGGCCATGGTCCCGGCCGAAAAGACCCCCCTGGGATCGGTGCGGTCCCTGTTCCGTTGATTCCTCGTTCCTGGCCATCCTGCAACCCCGGCGCGGGGTCGGTCGGCCGGATTGCCCGATCGGCCGGGGCGGGTCCTCCTGCGGGAGGAGGCCGATCCGGCCGTCATGGGGAATTCCGGGGAACGCCGCTCCTCCGCAGGCAACGGCAGGATCCGGCCGGGGCTTCTGGCACCCGGTGTGCTGCAAGAAGTTGCATCGCGTCGTCGCCCCCCGGACCATCTCTGCCCGATGGTGCGTGAATCGCCGGCCCCGGTCCTCGGGCCGCTTCCGGGGGGCGACACTCCCCCGCCCGACCGCCACCGGCTCCGCAAGCCGGGGTTGACCTCCGCCTCCCGCTTTTTTACAGTTCCTGCGCCGCAAGCCTCCGGCGCCTGACGTCGTCCAGGCCCATCGCAGATTCCAGGGAAGAACCACCACCACGGAAGGTGTCGTGAATGGCCGCTCCCCAGCCGCAGCGCAGTCCCAAAGACGCCCAGTCCATGGCCGAGAAGCAGCGTGAGATCTCCATCAGCGAGTTCTTCACCAAGAACCGGCACCTGCTGGGCTTCGACTCGCCCGCCAAGGCCTTGCTGACCACCATCAAGGAAGCCGTGGACAACAGCCTCGACGCCTGCGAGGAGGCCGGCATCGCCCCGCGGCTCCTGGTGGAGATCAGGCCGGACAAGCCCGTGAACCTGGGCCTGGAACTGAGCAGCCAGCAGGATCCGGATTCCGGCGCCAACGGCAACGGCAACGGCAAGGCCGGGCGCAACGACACCGCAGCCCGCGGGGTGAAGAACGAGGAGCGGTACAAGATCATCGTCGAGGACAACGGGCCCGGCATCGTGGCCGCCCAGATCCCCCGGATCTTCGGCAAGCTGCTCTACGGTTCGAAGTTCCACAGCCTGAAGCAGAGCCGCGGCCAGCAGGGCATCGGCATCTCGGCCGCCGGGATGTACGGCCAGCTGACGACCGGCAAGCCCGTGACGGTCTACAGCCGCACCGGGGCGAAGAAGCCCGCCCACCGGTTCCAGCTGCTGCTGGACATGAAGAAGAACGAACCGGTGATCCTCAGCGGGGACGAGACCGTCTGGGAGAAGGACCACGGCACCCGCATCGAGATCGTCCTGACCGGCAGCTACAAGCGGGGCCAGCACTCGGTGGACAACTACCTCGAGCAGACGGCCATCGCCAACCCCCACCTGCACCTGACCTACAAGGACCCCAAGGGCGAGACCATCGTCTATCCCAACGCCACCAGCGAACTGCCTCCCGAGGCCGCCGAGATCAAGCCCCATCCCTACGGCGTGGAGATGGGAATCCTGTCGCGGATGCTGGCCGACACCTCTAGCCGCAACCTCGCCTCCTTCCTCAAGGACGAGTTCTGCAAGGTCGGCCCCAAGACCGCCGAGACCATCCTGGAGACCGCCGGCCTGCCGCCGCGCAAGAATCCGAAGCGACTCGTGCAGGACGACGTCCAGAAGCTGCTGGACGCCATCGCCGACACGAAGATCGCCGCCCCGCCCACCGACTGTCTTTCCCCGATCGGCGAGGACCTGGTGATGGCCGGCCTGAAGACCGGCGTCGAGGCCGACTTCTACACCTCGGTGACCCGGCCCGCGGCGGTGTACCGCGGCAACCCCTTCCAGATCGAGGTCGGCATCGCCTACGGCGGCAAGCTGCCCGCCGACGACCTGGCCAAGGTGATGCGTTTCGCCAACCGGGTGCCCCTGCTGTACCAGGCTTCGGCCTGCGCCATCCACAAGTCGGTTCTGACGAGCAACTGGCGAAGCTACGGCCTGCAGCAGAGCAAGGGCGCCCTGCCCGGCGGCCCCCTGGTCATCCTCGTGCACATGGCCTCGGTCTGGGTGCCTTTCACGAGCGAGAGCAAGGAGGCGGTCGCCCACTATCCCGAGATCATCAAGGAGATCCGCCTGGCCCTGCAGGAGGCCGGCCGCCGGCTGCAGAGGCACATCCGCCGCCGCGAGCGCGAGAAGGACGCGGCCAAGAAGCAGAGCTACATCCAGAAGTACATCCCCCACATCGGGGACGCCCTGCAGGAGATCCTGGAGATCAGCGACGCCGAGAGGAACGAGGTCATCGAGACCTTGACCGACACCCTCGAGCGCAGCCGGAAACTCTAAACGACCAACGCGAAGGAACGCACCGTGGCCGCAGCCAAGAAGAAGACCCCGGGCAAGAAGACGACCGCGAAGAAAGCCCCCGCCAAGGCCGCCGGCACGCCGGCCGCCCAGGGCGAGCTCGGGTTCGGCGGGACCTCGCCGCGGGCCAAGGCCCCCGCCGGGGCCGCCTCCAAGGCCGCCGCCGGTGCGGCCTCCCGCGAGGCGTCGGATGCCGGGGCCCTCCCCGCCGGGGAAGCTCCCAAGGTGTCGTTCAACAAGGTGTCCCGGCGCATCCGCAGCGAGTCGAACATCATCCGGCAGAAGATCCTCCTGGGCGAGAAGCCCCAGATGGACTTCCCCCTGCGCTCGCTCAACAACGTGAGCTACGACCCCTCCATCGGGTATTTCAAGATGAGGGGCAAGAAGAAGGAACGCACCCTGACCGTCAACACGGTCAAGACCTTCGCCCAGACCCTGAAGATGATGGCCCTGTCCAAGGAGCTGATCGAGACCGACGACATCGCCACGAAGCGGGAGGCCTACTACGTGAGCAAGAACTGGGCGGAGGCCCGGTTCAAGGAGCAGCCCGAATCGGACACGGTGATGGAGGACGTCGAGGCCTTCTTCGCGGTCAACCGCGAACAGCTGGGCTTCGTGCCCGAGGAGAAGGGCGGCGACGTGGCCGGACGGCTGGTCGTCGTCGACCACGACCGCGACACCGGCGAGAAGCTGCGCATCGACTGCACGCGATTCGGCAGCGGCGCCTACTCCATCCCCATCTCGGTGGAGGATCTGGAGTTCGAGACCGACGCCCAGTTCATCCTCTGCATCGAGACCGCCGGCATGTTCCAGCGCCTGGTCAAGCACAACTACTGGAAGCAGGCGAGTTGCATCCTCGTCAGCCTGGGCGGGGTGCCCACGCGCGCCTGTCGGCGTTTCGTGCGGCGTCTGGCCGACAGCCACGGCCTGCCGGTCTACGTCTTCGTGGACGGCGACCCCTACGGCTACAGCAACATCTACCGCACACTGAAGGTCGGCAGCGGCAACGCCGCCCACCTGAACGAGTTCTTCTGCGTGCCCCAGGCCCACCTGCTGGGGATCACGCCCCAGGACATCATCGACTACGAGCTGCCCACCCACCCGCTGAAGGACGTGGACGTCAAACGGGCCCGCGACGCCCTCAAGAACGACCCCTTCATCCTCCATTACAAGGCCTGGCAGAAGGCCCTCGAGCAGATGATCAAGATGGGGGTCCGCGCCGAACAGCAGGCCCTGGCCAAGCACGGCCTGAACTACGTCATCGACGAGTACCTGCCCAACAAGCTGGCGGAGGTCGGCCGGTTCCTGCCGTAGTCGATGCGGCCGGGATCGTCCACCCTCGGGGACGGACCCTGGCCAGGCAACTCCATCCGCACCCCGGGATATTCGGAATGGGGTTCCTGTTCCCGACGATCGACGCGTCCCGCCGGCCCTGGGTGCGGTCGAACATCCTCCCAGGGAAGGTACGGATCAGCCGGAGGAGCCGACAACCCAGCCGTGAATCCGGGCGGGTCATGTGCTATCTTGGCCACTCCAATCGACGACCGACGACCGACAATCGGTGACATTCCGGCCGGCTGATCGGCCCCCTGGCGGCCAGCCCCTCTCCCAGCAAAGGATCGACCGTGCGCAGCATCCTCGTCATCGAACGCAAGCACCTGTTCCCGGGGCTCAGTCCCCAGGGATTCCTGCCCAACGGCGCGGTGGACCTGCCCGCCCTGGCGCCCCGCCTGTTCTTCGCCGAGCGGGACTACATGGAGCAGAACAGCCACTACAAGCAGGTCATCCCCTACCTGGTCCTGCAGAGGGGCGAGGGAGGCTCCGCCAGGGTGCTCTGCTACCAGCGGCGGACCAAGCACACCGAGGCCCGCCTCGGTGGCCTGTGGAGCGTGGGATTCGGGGGACACGTCGAGCCGGTGGACCGTCAGGATCCCCTGGTCGAGACCCACGGCCTGGTCATGGCCACCGCCATGCGGGAGCTGGAAGAGGAGACGGGCCTGGATCCCGGTCCCGACGCGCTCCGTCTGCGCGGATACATCAACTCCGACAGCGAGGACGTCTCGAGCGTCCATTTCGGCGTGGTCTTCTCGGTGGGTCTGGACGGCATGCCCGGCGGGGACGAGGAGCTGGTGCAACTGGTCAGCGCCCAGGCCGAGCCCCATCAGGCCCGCTGGATTCCTGCGGCCGAGCTGCCCGCCATGTTGCCTGCCGGCGGCGCGCCCGAAGGCGCCAGCTTCGAGGACTGGTCCCGGATCGCGGTCCGGGGGATCTTCGGCTAGAGGGAATCCCTATTCCGGCCTGGTCCCCACGATCTCGATGACCAGGGCGGCCCCGCGGTGGCCGGCGCCCTCGTCCAGGACCACTTCCTTCTCCTCGGCGACGGCCAGATCCAGGCCGGCATACTGGTCCTTCAGGTCGGACAGGGCATGCAACCATGCCAGGCGCGGCGGCCCGCCCGAGGGGCGTCCCAGCTGGGCCTTGCTGAACGAGACGTGGATGAGGCGGCCTCCCGGCCGCAGGGAACGCGCAATGCGGGCGTGAACTCCCGGCATTTCCTCGGGGGGCAGGTGGGCGAAGCACATCACCACGAAGTCCCATTCGTCCCGGTCCCAGTCGCCGGTCACCACGTCCTCGGTCCGGTAGCGGATCCGCACTCCCCTGGCCCCGGCCAGATGCTGCGCCTTGAGCATCCCCACCTGTGAGCTGTCCACGGCCGTCACCTCGTGACCCAGTCCCGCGGCGAAGACGGCGTTGCGTCCCTCCCCTTCGGCCAGGAAGAGGCCCCGGCCCGGGGGCAGGCCGGGCAGTTCCCTGGCGACCAGATAGTTGGGATCCACCCCGTAGAAAAAACGGTCGTGGTCGTAGCGGTCGTCCCAGTTGTTGGCGTGCTTGCGGGGCATCGGAAGGGTCCCTTTCTTCGGGTTCAACTCGAGGCGTCACGGTGGGAGATCAAGATAGCGATTCTGCTGGAAAACCGCACAGGCGGGTGTTAAAGTCCTAACGCTAGCAATCGATTCTTATCCAACGAACAACCCTGCAAGGAGTTCGGTGCCATGATCAACAAGATCGGTATCATCGGCGGCGGCAATATCGGAGGCGTCCTCGTCTCGGAGATCGTCTCGCGCCGGTTGGCCCGCAACGTCGGCCTGGTCGACGTCAAGGAACCCGAGTTCGCCAAGGGCAAGTGCCTGGACGTCGCCGAAGCCACCCCCGTGTTCGCCAGCGACGTCAACTGCGAGGGCAGCAAGACCTACGAGGTCATCGAGGGCGCCGATTTCGTGATCAACACCGCCGGCGTGCCCCGGACCATGCGTCCGGATGGCACCTTCCCCTCGCGCGACGAACTGCTGGCCATCAACCTGAAGATCACCGATTTCGTGGCGGCCGGGATCAAGAAGTACGCGCCGAACGCCATCGTGATCTCCATCGCCAATCCCCTGGACGCCATCGTCTACCGGCTCTTCAAGAAGCTGAAGTTCAAGCCCAGCCGGATCATGGGGATGGCCGGCGTGCTGGACAGCGCCCGCTACAAGTACTTCGTCGCCCGCGAGGCCAACGTCTCGGTGGAGAACGTCGAGGCGGTCGTGCTCGGCGGCCACGGCGACACCATGGTGCCCATCCGCAGCGCCTGCCGGATCTACGGCCTGCCCGTGGAGCAGTTCATCAGCAAGGCCAAGCTGGACGCCATCGAGAAGCGGACGCGCGGCGCCGGCGGCGAGGTCGTCAGCCTGCTGGGCAGCGGCTCGGCCTTCGTCAGCCCCGCCGTCAGCGCCCTGGAGATGGTCGAGGCCATCGCCTTCGACAAGCGCAAGATCACCCCGGTGGCGGCCTACCTCGACGGCGAATACGGCGTGAAGGGGCTGTTCGTCGGCGTGCCCGTCATCCTGGGCAGGAACGGCATCGAGGAGGTCATCAGGATCAAGCTGACCCCCGAGGAGAAGAAGGCCCTGGCCAACTCCGTCGCCGCGGTCAAGAAGACGTCCGACGAGGTCGACAAGGCCAAGTGATCCGGTCCGGATGGGCCGTGTTGGGCCCGGAACAGCCTGGGGGTCGCGGGGCAACCGAGGCCCCCTTTTGACTTTGCGGAGATTCCCCGGGCGGCGGGGTCATGCCGGCGCCGTCGCGGGGGCACCATGGCGGCGTCCCGGGTCCACCCCTGGGTCCACCCCAGTTTCCACCCGGACAAGGGTTCCACCCGGACATTGTCCGCTGGGCTGCGATCTGGTATGATTACTTTCCAAACCGTGACATCATCGGGGGATTGGGTTCGACGATCCTTCCTGAAACCCGTCCTGGGAGGCTCCACATGCACCGCGTCACCCTGTGCCTGGCCTTGCTGCTGGCACTGGTCGCCCTACCCGCTTCGGCCGCAACCGGCCACCACACCCTGATCGAGGTCGACATCCAGTCGCCGGCCGCCGACGCCTTCATCCGCGACCACCAGGGCCGGCTCGACGTCCTGACCCGCAAGCCCGGCCAGAGCGTCCAGATCGCCGCCACCAAGGAAGCGCTCGATCTCCTGCGGGAGGCCGGCCTCGAATTCCGGGTCCTGGTCGAGGACATGGAGACCCGGTTTTCGTTCGGCGACAAGGTCACCAACTTCGGGATCTGGCACACCTATGCCGAGAACGCGGCCTTCATCGACAGCCTGCGGCTGCTCTATCCCCAGGTGGTCAGCGAGAAGTGGTCCCTCGGACAGACCCACGAAGGGCGCGACATCTGGGCCTTCAAGGTCTCCGACAATCCGGACGTGGACGAGGACGAGCCCGAGATCCTCATCGACGGCATGCACCACGCCCGCGAGATCATGGCCAGCGAGTTTCCCATCATGTTCGCCGAGTACCTGGCGCAGAACTACGGCACGGATCCCGAGATCACCTGGCTGGTGGACAACCGCGAGCTCTACCTCGTGCCCATCGTGAATCCCGACGGGGTGGCCTACAACGAATCGACCAATCCCAACGGCGGCGGGATGTGGCGCAAGAACCGGCGCAACAACGGAAGCAGCTACGGGGTCGATCTGAACCGCAACTATCCCTACCAGTGGGCCTACGACGACGTCGGCAGCAGTCCCACTCCCAGCAGCGACCTCTACCGCGGCCCCGCCGCCGGCAGCGAACCCGAGACCCAGGCCATGATGGCCTTCATCAACGGGCGCGAGTTCGTGGTGGGGAACTCCGTCCACACCTACAGCAACCTGCTGCTGTACCCCTGGGGTTTCCACACCGCCGGAACCTCCGACGACGCCAAGTTCGACATGATGGCGGCGGTCATGTGCAGCCGGAACGGGTACACCTTCGGGCAGCCCGGCGAGGTCCTCTACGAGGTCAACGGCGGATCCTTCGACTGGTCCTACGGGGCCCAGAACGAGCATGCCAAGATGCTGGCATTCAGCTCGGAGATCGGCGGCAGCAGCGACGGTTTCTGGCCCAGCGAATCCCGCCGGGGCCCCCTGTTCCAGGAGAACATCTGGCCCCACATCTACCTGATGCGCGTGGCCGGGCCCTTCCTGGCGGTGCATTCGGCGGTGGTGAACGCCGCGGCCAAAGCCGTCGACCCCGGCGACAACGGCGAGCTCAGCTTCACCCTCGAGAACCAGGGTGTCATCGGCAGCGCTCCCGCAGGCACGATCACCATCTCGACGGACGACCCCTGGGTGCAGTTCACCGAGGCCCAGCGCGCCTTCGGCTCCCTGCCCGCCATGGGTTCGGTGGACTTCGCCGCCGACCCGATTCCCTTCACCGTCGATCCGGCCTGTCCCCCCGGCCACCCCGTGGAACTGACCGTGACGGTGTCCTCGTCCGCCGGCGATCTGGACTTCGACCTGGCCTTCACGGTCGGCCAGCCCGTCGCGGTCTTCGCCGACGACTTCGAGGGCGGCGCGGGCAACTGGACCCGCACCGGGACCTGGAACACGACGGCGACCTACGCCCACTCCCCGTCCCAGTCCCTGACCGACAGCCCGGCCGGGGACTACTCCGACCAGACTTCGACCTCCGCAACCCTCGACGGGACCTTCCAGGCCACGCGTCTGACCTTCTGGACCGGCTACGCGATCGAGTCGGGCTGGGACTACGGCTACGTCCAGATCTCCGCCGACGGCGGCCCCTGGAGCACCGTGGAGACCTACACCGGCTTCCAGAATTCCTGGGTGTTCAAGGACATCGATCTGAGCGCCTATGCCGGCCAGGACCTCGGCCTCCGGTTCCTGCTGGACACCGACTACTCGGTGACCGAGGACGGCTGGTACATCGACGACGTGATGCTCTACGGCGCCGGCAGCTCGAACCAGCCGCCGACTGTGCCGGAGCCGGCCCCCCCTTCGGGGATCGGCGGGGCCTTGCCGGATCCTCACGTGCTGACGGTCATCAACTCGACCGACCCCGAGGGTGACCCGATCCTGTACGGGTTCCGGGTCTACTCCGACGCCCTGTGTACCCAGCTCGTTGCTGCGGTGGACGACGTGCCCGAGGGAAACGAAGGGGCCACCCTCTGGACCGCCCCCACCCTGCCCGACGGCACCTACTGGTGGCGCGCCTACGCCGCCGATCCGACCGACCGCAGCCTGCTGTGCGAACCGACTGCGATCCTCGTCGACGACACCAGCGCCGTGGACGGAGTGGCTCTCGGCACGAGTTTGCGCGTCCTGGGCGCCACCGGCGGCACGGCCCAACTGGAACTGACCAGGCCAGCAGCCGGCGACGTCTCGGTGGACGTCTTCGACGCCCGCGGCGCCTTGGTGCGCCGCCTGCATTCGGGCTACCTGGGCCAGGGCGTCCAGGTCCTGGTGTGGGACGGGAAGAACGGCCGGGGTGCCTCGGCCGCCAGCGGAGTCTACTTCGTGAAGGTCCGGACGGGGGGATCCGATCTCATCGGTCGGGTCGTCCTGGTTCGCTGACCTCCCCTTCACGGGGACGCACACCCAGCACGAACGGCAGGGGCCGCCCAGGCGGTCCCTGCTGCGTTTTCAGGCCCCGGGCGGCCGGATGGGCGATCCACAGGCGGGCCGGAAGGTTCCCCTCGAGGTGCTGGGCGGAGATGACGTCCAGTGGCAGCCCCAGCAGCGCCGCATTGAAGTCGTGCATGCTCAGCGGCGTCGTGCACTGGACCAGGAGGATGCGGCCGGACCCATCCACCGCCAGGGCTGCCTCGTTCCAGCGGTCGCTCGCCGGCTGCCAGCGGTTCTCGCGCGGATGCTTGATCAGCCTCAGGTTCTGCACCACGGTGCGATAGCGGGCGGCCACGTCCGCCAGGTCGGTCTCGTCCAGATCGAAGAGGCGCACCCGAGGATCGTCCTCATCCACCGGGTCGATCGCGAGGGCGGAAAGGTAGTCGTTGGCTGCGCGGTTCAGCACCTTGCCATCGACCTGGCAGAACCCCACGTGGGTCTTGTAGTCCGCCTGGTACATGCCGGCGTTGATGGCGGCCGTGAGCCCGAACTCGTCGCACCACTGCTGGAGCGTGCGGGCTGCATCGTCGCCGGCCATCCCGGCCGTGAGCAGGGCCAGGGACCACCGCCCGGTATCGATCCTCAGGATGGTCAGGTCGCCGTCCGTCGCGGACGCAAGCGTGCGGGAGTCGAACACGGCCAGCTGGAGTCCAGGCTCCAGTTCGGTCCAGGAGGCCTGATCCGCCGCTCCGGTGCAGGCGGCGAGGACGAGGGCCAGCATGGCCGTCGGGACGGCCGGGGACGGTCGTGTCCGCGAGGTATTCATGGGGGGATTGTAGCGGGTCCGGGGACGCGGGGCTGTAGAAAATCCCCGTCGGCCAAAATCGGGGAACTCCGTCACATCATCCCGGAAATCCATCGGGGATCGGGGCCTCACCCAGAAACGGAGTCATTCAGGTCAAGATAGGTTCCCATGGGTTGGTCCATCCCTGGGAACACATCCTATCCTGGATGGTGGGGCCCCCGGACGGACTCCTGCGGATGGCGGGAAGGCCGGGGGATCATCCAACCCCAAGGCGGAAATCGCCACCAAATCCCCATTTCGATGGCGTTTTCGACATTCTGAGCCCCCGGGGGGGAAGGTTTCGCCCCCGCCAGGGCTCTAAGTTTTCCAATTTTTCCCTTGCGATTTCGCCAAATTTTCGCTATAATATTCTCAAGTCCACTCCTCCCGGATTCCCAGGAGGAGAAGCATGCCTGCCAGCACCCCCATCCCCGTCTTCCAGCCCGGCCAGACCGCCGCCGCCGCCCACGCCTCCCTCCAGCAGGCCGTCCGGATCATGGACCAGGCCCGCCACTGCGCCGTCCTCTGGTTCGCCGACGTCATGGCGCGCGGTCTGTACCGGGATCTCGGATTCCCTTCCATCCAGATCTACGCTCAGCAGGCGCTCGGCTTTTCGAAGACCAGGACCGGGGATTTCGTCCGCATGGCCCGGAAACTGGACGATCTGCCGCAGATCAGGAAATCCCTGGAGACCGGGAAGATCGGCTACACCAAGGCCCGCGAGATCATCAAGGTCGCCACCCCGGCCACCGAGAAGGAATGGGTGAAGGTGGCCTGCACGACCCCGAGGGGCAGACTGGCTGAGGACGTCGCCAGGGTGCGGGCCCAGGCCGCCGACCTGAGGACCTCACCCGGCCAGGGGGAACTGATCCCCGCGGCCCCGGCCGAACGGCGGCTGGCCGCGGCCGTCCCCGTCAAGGTGTCCCTGGAGATGACCCCCGAGCAGTTCGCCCGGTTCGAGGCCCTTCAGGAAAAGCTGGCAAAGTCGGGAATCGGCGGGGACCGGGTCGAGCGGATCCTCGCCGGGTTGGATTCCTTGCTGGAGGACGCCCTGGGCTGCGGTGAACCAGGGGCCGCCGGCGCCCAGGCCGATGGGCAGGTCGACACCGAGGCCGGGGCCCGGGCCACCCCCTCGACCGGCGGGGCCGCCGACCTCACCGCGGGCACCCCCGAACCGGCACCCCGGAGGGGCCCCCGGGGGACCTCTTTCCAGGTTCACGTGCGCCAATGCCCCGATTGCGGCCGTTTTTCGGCTGCGACCAGCCGGGGGGAGGTGACCTTCGGCCCGGGGGACGCCGGACGGGTGACCTGCGATTCCCGCAGCGACGATCCCCGGACCGGGCGCAACACCGCCACCATCCCGCCCCAGGTGCGGCGGCGGGTGCTGGCTCGGGACGGCCACCGCTGCCAGGGGCCCGGTTGCAGGAACACCCGGTTTTTGGAGGTCCATCACGTCCTGCCGCGGGCCCGGGGCGGCACGAACAGGCCCGACAACCTGATCACCCTCTGCGGCGCCTGCCACCGGCACATCCACGAGAAGGAGCCGGGGATACCCGCGCCGGGGGCGCAGGGATTGCCGGCGCCTGAGACGAGACCGCGGGGATTGCCCTCACCTGATTTTGGGCCGTAGGGATCCCATGACCCCTCTCGGACCGCGCTGGAGGCGTGGACGACGCTTTATCGAGTGCGACGACCCCATGGTGCGAATGTGAAGAGCCGGATCACCCAGCCGGCGACAGGGTTCGGGTTCGGTATGTCATGGCACGATCAAAGATGGGGCAGGATTGTCTTCGGGCCCTGGGTCGGGTGAGGGACACAAGGTGGATTTCAAAGCCGATTGGAATATAAAACATTATTATTGAATAACTTATATGATAATTGAACCGGGAGAAAAGGACCGACCAGCCGGAGCCTCCAGGACGCGATCGTCACCTCGACTGCAATCCTCACCAGGGATGCCACCCCCACCCCGGATACCACCGGTTCGCGATCATGTAGAACAGGATCGAATCGATCATCAGGTGAAGGATCACGATGTAGAACAGCGACCGGGTCTTCTCGTAGGTGTAGCCCTGGATCAGCGCGAAGGCGTAGATCACCACCGGGCCCCAGCCCACGAAGGCCATCTCGTGCAGGAAGCTGGTGAAGAACACCGCCTGGGCCAGGTTGGCCTCGCCGAACCGGAAGTAGCGGTGCAGCAGGACGAACACGAAGTTGATGAAGGCCAGTTCGTCCCACACGCCCACGAAGTTGCAGCCCCAGAACAGCCGCCACATGGCATCGGTGCGGTCGCCCTGCAGGGGCAGCGGCCAGCTGTGGTGCAGCGTCGGGGTGAGCACGTTGAAGTACAGCCACATGAAGGAGTAAGCGATGACGAAGCCCGCGGGCAGCCACAGCCACATCCGCCAGGACCAGCGGCCCGCGAACCAGCTGTAGTCCAGGGGGGCCCGCAGCCACCACTTCGCCAGCAGGGCCGGGACGAGCAGGATTCCCACGCCCAGCTTCAGCACGAGTTCGAGGACGTGGCCGTCGGAAGTGTCCCCGTCGATCCGGGTGAAGAACAGCACCACGATGAGGTAGGCCAGCAGGACGGAGGTCTTCCACCAGTTGCCGCCGCCGTCGGCGCGTCGGGCGGCCGCCAGGCCCAGGGCGACCAGGGGCCAGCCGAACAGGTGCCAGGGCGCCCCAACCACCGGTCCCCCGTGGGACTTCAGGCCGATGATCAGCACCATGGCCCCAGCGAGGGACCACAGGCTCAGCCGGCGCCACGGGGTCGGACTGTTCCTGGCCGCGTCACTCATTGATCGGGAATTCTCCGGCCGGGTGGTCGGGATCATCCATGGGCGGTTCCTCCCCCTCCGCCTCGTGCATGCGCAGGACGTGACGGTCGAACCAGGCGAGCAGCTGCTTGTAGTAGAACGCCTGGTTCCGCGGATCGCGGAGACCGTGCCCCTCGTCCGCGAAGCGCAGGAACCGCGCCGGCACTCCCTGGGCCCTGAGGGCGGAGAACCACATCTCGCCCCCGGCGATCAGGCAGCGGTAGTCGCGCATCCCCTGGCTGATGAGGGTCGGCGTGCGCACCCGGTCCACCCGGGTCATGGGGCTGTTGCGCAGGTAGATCTCGCGGGCGCCCTCGTCCCACGGCCGGCCCAGGAATTCCCACTCGGGGAACCACTTCTCGTCGGTGGTGCCCCAGAACCCGATCTGGTCCGGATGCATGCGGTCCACGGCCGCGGCGCTGAACCGGTCCGTCTGCGTGGTCAGGTCGGCGGCGAGATAGCCGCCGTAGCTGCCGCCCATCACCGCGAGGCGCTGGGGATCGGCCCAGCCCTCCTCGATGGCCAGCTCCACGCAGGCCATGACCTCGCGGCCGGGGCGGCCGCCCCAGTCGCCGCGCACCCCGCTCTGGAACTCGAAGCCGTAACCCATGCTGCCGGTGGGATTGGCGATCACCACGCCGTAGCCGAAGGTGGGCAGGATGTGGAACTCGGGCAGGAAGTAGCCGCCGTACATCCACTCCGGGCCGCCGTGGATGCTCAGCACCAGGGGCGCCTTCTCCCCCTCGGCCAGGGTGTCGGGCTTGAAGAACCAGCCCTCGATGGCGCGGCCATCCACCTCGACGGTGAAAGGCTCGGGCTCGGTCAGACCCACGCGCCGGGCCCAGTTCACGTTGGGATCGACGATGACCCGCGGCTGATGCGGACCCATGATCTTCTCGGCCAGATCCACGGTGAAGATCGCGCCGGGCATGGTCTGGCTCGCGCCGGTCAGCACGACGCGCGGACCGGCCACGCGCACCGACCAGAAGTCGTGGCCGCCGCCGGTCAGGAAGGCGTGCCGGTCGCCCTGGACCTCGACCAGATCCAGGCAGCCGCGGCGTGCGCCAAGCACGAAGAACCGTCCCTGATCGTGGGTGAAGCGCCAGAACCGGTCCCCGAAGCCTTCGCCGTGGGTCTGGATCGGGCCGGCATCGCCGAGGGCCGGATCGATGACCGCCATCGCCAGCGGCGCGCTCTCCCAGAGAGGGTCGACCGAGCGCAGGTAGGCGATCCTGCCGTCGGGCAGCCACAGGGGATCGGTGTCCGGGCCGGGGTTGACGGTCAATCGCCGGGGCTCGCCACCGCCGCGTCCTACCACCCACAGGTCCGAATTCAGGTTCCAGCCCAGGTCCTGCTCGGCCTTGGCGCTCACCACCAGGCTGCCCGAGTCGGGGGACCAGGCCAAGCTGCGCGCATCCAGCGGGGCTTCCAGGAGGCGCGTCACGGTCCCGTCCTCGATTTCCAGCTTGAACACCTGGGCCAGCGCGCCCTCGCGGTAGCCGTCTCCCAGGTGGCGGTAACCGACGTCGTCGGCGACGACGATCCGGTCGGGGACGCCCTCGTAAGGGCCGACCGGGGCGGCCTCCACCCAGGCCAGCGCGGTCCCGTCGGGGGACCAGACCAGGGCGCCGAACGACCCGGGTTCGGCGCTCGCCTTGCGCCGCTGCCCGCCGTCCGGATCCATGAGCCAGACGTCCACGCCGGCCGCGCCCCCCTTGAGATAGGCGATGGCCTTGCCGTCCGGCCGCCACACCGCGCCGCGCGCGCCGTCCGCGGGAGTGAACAGCAACAGATCCTGCCCGGTGTCCAGGTCGCGGCGGTACAGATGGTGGTCGCGACGTCCATCCGCGGCGTTCCATGCGCCCACGGTGTAGAGGAGGTAGCGCCCGTCGCCGGAGAGGTCGGACACCGCGGCGGTCTTCATGGTCAGCACGTCGTCGGGCGTCATCGCGCCCACCCGCCGGCCGGGTCCCACCAGCATCCCCAGCAGGATGATCACCACCAGGACCACCAGCGCACGCACGTCGCTCTTGCGGTTCATGAGACCTGCTCCAGATCGAAGAAGAGGAAGATCGCCAGGGCGTAGAAGAGCGCCACCAGCAGCACGGCTCCCAGCAGGAAGGTCAGCCGGTCGGGCCGTCCGACCAGCATCAGGCTCGAGGACTGGCTCCCGAAGAAGATGCCGGAGGCTGCGATGAGCAGCGCGCGGCCGTTGGGCACTTTCAGGTCGGCCCGGCAGGAGGGACACCCCACGCCCCACAGGGCCGAGCCCCCCGAGCGGGGACGGGACACCTGGCCGAGCGCCTCCTTCCAGGGGAAGCGGTAGCCGCAGACGGGGCAGACGGGATTCTTCACGGTGTTGGCCCGGCTTCGCGGCCGCCGGGGGGCGCTGGAACTCGGAGGTTCGTTCTCGTTTTGCTCCATTGAAGCCCACAAGTCCCCCGAACGCCAGAGCCATTTGCGGGCGGCGCCCGGGTCCGCGGGAAATCCGGGCGAGGCATTCGCGGGACGCCGTGCTATGATGCGCATCCGGCCATCCTCCGGGCGGATGGTCCTGCCAAGGAGAGGGACCTTCTTGAGATTACGGAGAATCCATCCCCGCGATCGGGCCTGCCGCCTTCCGGCCGCCCTCGCCCTGGCCGGGGTCGTCCTGTGCGCCGTCCTGACCGGCTGCGGCGGCCCGCGCATCCAGGACCGCGAAACCGGCGGCGAGGCCGCGGGAACGGGAACCCGCTGGCCTGGCGCGACGGCGGACGAGCCGCGGACCGGGTGCCTGGACGGCGAGGAGACGGTCCTCGGCGGCGGGGTGTACCGAGTTGCGGTGACCGACAGCGTGCTGCCCGACCGGGCGCCCATCCCCCACAATTCCGCCGAGCGCCTGGTCTTCGCCCATCTCTACGAAACCCTGGTGCGGGTGGATTGCGAGGGGAACCTGCGACCCGGCCTGGCCGCCCACTGGTCCAGCAACGAGGACCACACCGTCTGGGTGTTCACCCTCCGCGAGGGGGCGAAGTTCTGGGACGGCGTCCGCATCACCCCCGAGGAGGTGCGCCAGGCCTGGCGCGGCAACCAGGACTGCCCCGCCGGAGGGCGGGGTTCGTCCCCCTGGACCTGGTTCAACGCCCACGCCAGATCGGTGGCCGTGCTGGACGGCCGCCGCCTTTCGGTCCAGCTGCCCGAACCCCAGGCGGACTTCCCCCGGCTGCTGGCTCATCCGGCCACCGCCGTCTGCGCCCGGCGGCCGGGCTGGACCTGGCCCGTGGGCAGTGGTTGCGCCCGGCTCCAGGCCACCACGCCCCCTCCCCTGCCCGAGCTGGTCTGCCAGCCCAACCTGCACCATCCCGAGGCGCCTTCCTGGAAGCAGCTGGTCTTCGTGTGCCGGCCCGGGGCCGATCCCCGCGACCTGGTCACCGCAGGCGCCGGCGGCCCCGACCTCGTGGTCCTGGACGATCTCCGGAGCCGGGAATTCTACGACGCACTGCCCGGCTATCGGGTGAGCGCCCTGCCCTGGACCCGCCTTTTCCTGCTGTTCTGCCCCCCGCGCCAGAACGCCCCCGACGCCCGTCGATGGGGACGCGACCTGGCCGCGGGGTTGAAGGCCTCGCCCCCCGGGCTGATCGCCTGGCAGGACTGGCCCCAGCCGGTCGTCCCCCCGTGGACGGGTGAGTCCTGCCCCCAGCTGCACGGCCCGGTGGCCGATCGGTCCGCCGCGCCGGTGGCGTGGAACCTGGCCAGCCTGCCCCTCGGCCCCGACGCCCTGGCCTACCGCGCCGGCGAGCCAGGCCTCGAGGAACTGGCCGAACGGGTGGCCGGCGAGGCGACCTTCCCGCCCACGCTCGTGCCCGTGGCCGGTCCCCCGCTGGACTTCGTCCTGCAGTGGCAGATGACCGGGGCGGTGCTCCTGGCCGTGGACCAGGAGTTCCCCGACGGCTGCCTGCAGCTCGCAGCCCTCCTGGGCCGGGCGGGATGGATCCAGCAGGCGGCCTGGCCCGAAGGGTCCCCCCTTCCCGACGACTCCTATGCCGGGGCCGCCCTGCGGCTGGAGCCCCGGCCGGTCGATCCCCTCGCCCGCCTGATGGAGAACGGTTGGATCCAACCCCTCGGCGTGTCCCGCCGCTGGCTGGCCGTGCGCGGGAACCTGGGCGGGATGACCGTGGAGTTCGACGGCACGCCCTGGCTGGGCGGTCTGGGCCGGCTCGACGACCGGGAGCTGCCGTGAGTCTGCGCAGCCAGATCCTCCTGGTGCTCCTGTTGTTGACCGTGCTGCCGCTGGTGCTGGTGGGACGACTGGTGGAATCGGAGGTCGGCAAGCGCTACGCGGCGCGGGACACCGCGCGCATCGAGCAGGAGATGCGCCAGGCCGCCGCCGCCCTCGACGACCTGGACCGCAGCCTGGCCACCCTGCTGGACACCCTCGCCGAATCCCTGCAGGCCGACAACCGGTTCCGCCTGGCGGTCCAGGCCCCCACCGAGGAGGGGCGGGCGTTCCTCGTGGATTATGCCGCTCGCCAGATGTCCCTGATGCGCCTGGACCTGCTGCTCATCCAGGACCGGGACGGGACCGTGCTCAGCGCCGGGCACCTGCGGGGCCTGGCCGGCAGCCTGGAACCCCGTCTCGTGGCGGCCCTGGGCAACGCTTCCGGCGGCCGCGCCCTCCTGCCGGCCCGCGACCCCGGCGGGGCCTTCCTGGCCCTGGCCCGCACCCGTCCCGTCACCCTGGGCGAGAGGAAGCTGCACGTCGTCGCCGGTCTGCGCATCGACCAGGACACCCTCGCGGACTGGGGCCGCGGGGGGGAACTGGGCCTGGCCCTGGTCTGGCCGGGCGGGGTGTTCGCCACCACCAGCGCCCTGGCCGAAGCGTGCTCGGGCAGCGGCAGTTCGGAACAATCGGTCCACCGGCTCGAACGGCGGGGATTCATGGTGCGCCGCCAGGCCGTCGCCTTCCTGGGCGGCGAGGGACCGGCCGACGCCTGGCTTCTGGTGGGGCATGATCCCGCCGAGCTGCGGGCCTTTCTCGGCGTGCTGCGCAGCCGCCTGGGCATGGTGCTGCTGGCCGCCGTGATCGCCTCGGCGCTGCTGGCGGTCCTCCTCGCCGGTCGCATCACCCGGCCCCTGGCCCGTCTCGCCCGGCAGACGGCGGACCTGGACCTGGACCGCCTCGACGCCGAGTTCACCAGCGACCGGCGCGACGAGGTGGGACACCTGACCCGCCTGCTGGGCGCCATGACCGCCCGGCTGCGAGACGGGGTGGAGCGCCTGAAGGCCGCCGAACATCGCGCCACCCTGGGCGAGGTGGCCCGTCAGGTGAACCACGACATCCGCAACGGCATCACCCCCCTGCGCAACGTCATGCGCCACCTCGGCGAGGTGGCCGAACGCGAGCCCGACCGCCTGGCCGAGGTCTTCCGGTCCCGCCGCGCCAACCTGGACGAGAGCCTGGGCTACCTGGAGGACCTGGCGACCCACTACGCGCGCCTCAGCCCCGAACGCCGTCACGACCCCTGCCGGCTGGACGCCATCGCCGCCGAGGCCCTGGTCGCCGCCGCCGCGACCGCCGGTCCCGGCGTCACCCTGACCAACGCCGTCCCCAGCAACCTGCCCCCGATTTCGGGTGATCCGGTGAGCCTGCGCCGCATCCTGGACAACCTTCTGCGCAACGCCCTGGAGAGCCTGCCGCCCGGCGGCGGTCTGGTCACGGTGGACGGCTCCCTCGAAATGGACGAGGATTTCGGCAACCCCGTGGTGGTCCTGAGCGTCTCGGATTCGGGTGCGGGGATCCCGCCCGGCGACCTGGACCGCATCTTCCAGGACTTCTTCACCACCAAGCCCCAGGGCACCGGCCTGGGCCTGAGCAACGTGCGCCGGCTGGCGGGGGATCTGGGCGGCTCCGTCAAGGTGGCCAGCCAGGCGGGCCGGGGCACGACCTTCACCCTTTCCTTCCCCCTGCCCGAGGCCTGACATGAGTCTAGTCCTGATCATCGACGACGTGCCCGCCATGCGGGACCAATACGCCTACGACCTCGAGCGCCTCGGCGGCTTCCGGACCCTGACCGCTTCCGGAGGCAGCGACGGCCTCGCGAAGCTGGCCTCCGAATCCGTCGACTGCGTCATCCTGGACCTGGAGATGCCCGGGGTGGACGGCTTCGAGGTCCTGGCCACCCTGAAGAAGAAGGGCGACCCCACGCCGGTGATCGTCTACACCGGCACCGGCAACTACCAGCGCTGCGTGCGCGCGGTGAAGCTGGGCGCGTACGGCTTCCTGAGCAAGGACGAACCCCTCGAACGGGTGGTCCAGGAAGTGGAGAACGCCCTGCAGTGGTCCGCCCTGCGCAGCGAGGTGGGCGCCCTGCGCCGCCAGGGCGGCCTCGATTCGCCCCTGCTGGGCGAGAGCCGGGCCGCCGCCGCGCTGAAGCAACAGGTGGACCGGCTGTCCGCCATCCCCACTGCGGTGCTCATCATGGGCGAGAGCGGCAGCGGCAAGGAACTGGTGGCTCGCCGGCTCCACGACGCCGGCCCCCGGGCGGGCAAACCGTTCGTCGCGGTCAACTGCGCCGCCCTGCCCGAGACCATGATCGAGAGCGAGCTGTTCGGCCACGAGCGCGGTGCCTTCACCGGCGCGGACCGCACCCGGCGCGGCGCCTTCGAGACCGCCACGGGCGGCACCCTGTTCCTCGACGAGATCGGCGAGCTGCCCGCCCCGGCCCAGGCCAAGCTGCTGCGCGTCCTGGAGAACGGGCGCATCACGCGGCTGGGCTCCCACCAGGAGATCAAGGTCGACACCCGCGTGGTCGCGGCGACCAACCGGGACCTGGACGCCGAGGTCGCCGCGGGGCGCTTCCGGCAGGATCTGCTTTATCGTCTCAACGCCCACACCGTGAGGGTCCCCCCCCTGCGCGAACGTCTCGGCGACGTCCCCCTGCTCGCCGACCACTTCCTGGAGCTCACCGCCGAGAAGTTCGGCCGGACCCGGCGCACCCTGGATCCCGAGGCCGCCCGCCTGCTCCAGGCCTACGACTGGGCCCGCAACAACGTGCGCGAGCTGCGCAACGTGATCGAGCGCCTGGTCATCGCCTCCGACGATCCGGTCATCGGCCCCGGGGCCATTCCCCAGGAGATCCGCGGCGGCTCCGGGCCGGCCACCTGGCCGATGGACGCCGCCACGGCCGTGGGCACCCTGAAGGATCTCAAGGCGGCCGCCGAGCGGCAGATCGTCCTCAGCGCCCTGGAACGCAACCAGTGGCACATCACCCAGACCGCCCAGCAACTCGGCCTGGCCGATCACAGCAGCCTGCTGAAGATCATGCGCCGGCACGGGCTCAAGAAGTAGCGAGGTTCACCATGCGCATCCGTCCCGTCCTGTCCACCCTGGTCTGCCTGGCCATCGTCGCCGGGACAGCGATTCCCGCCCTGGCCGAACCCGGCACCCTGCCCCTGACCGACTACCGCACCGGCAGCTGGATGCTTCCCCAGAGCCCCAGCGTGACCGCCGGCCCGGTCGGCGGCCTGTTCAACCCCGCCGCCTACGCCCTGAACTCCCGGGTGGGGCTGGACGTGTGGACGGGCCGGGACGAGGACCTGGATCTCGAGAGCTGGGGTCTGGCCTTCGGGCGCCGGGTGAACTTCTCCGTGTTCACCCAGGAGTACCTCGGGGACGGTGGCGACTACTCCGTGACCGACTTCCAGCTGGGCTTGGCGGGATCCAACCGGGCCGGATCCTTCGGCCTCGGCTACCGCTGGGGCCACGGCGAGACCGGCCGCACGCCCCGGCACAAGGCCCTGGTGGCCGGGTTCGTCGGGCGGCCGTCCCGGTGGTTCACCCTGGGCGCCTCCCATGCCCTGAGCCTGGAGGCCGCCGCCGGCCAGACGGTGGTCGACGTGGGCCTGCGGCCCCTGGGCCGCCCCTGGTTGACCCTGTTCGCCGACTGGACCTCCGACCGGGACCAGGCCTTCTTCGACGAGGGCGACTGGGGCGCGGGTCTGGAGGTCCGTCCCTTGACCGGCCTGCACCTGGGTGGACGGGTCCGGGAATCCGCCGGTACGGACGACCTGCAGTACACCTTCACCCTGGGGCTCACCGTGGGAGAGACCGGCTTGCTGGGGCTGCCCTCGGTCGACGAGAACGGCGACGACACCTTCGCTGCGGTGCTGATGCGGTCGTCCCCTCCGACCGGCGGGATGGACCCCCGCGCCTTCGAGATCCCCCGGCGCCGCGAGTATTATTCCGTCGATCTCGAGAACAAGATCCTGACCTACCAGAAGCACCGCTGGTTCGACGACAAGAGGGTGGCCTGGCTGGACCTGCTGCCGGTGCTCGAGGGCCTCCGGATGGACGACAGGATCGATCTGGTGGCCGTGAACGTCGCCGGCCTGAGGGCGAGGCCCTCCCTGATCTGGGAGCTGCGGCAGCAGCTGGAGCGCATCAGGGCCTCCGGCAAGACCATCGTGATCCACGGGGACCGCCTCGACCAGAGCACGTACTTCCTCGCCTCGGTGGCCGACCGCATCACCCTCGATCCCTGGGGCCAGATCGAGCTGCCGGGAACCGTGCTGTCCCGCACCTACCTCAAGGGCACCCTCGAGAAGCTGGGCCTGGGCTTCCAGGAGCACCGGTACTTCAAGTACAAGAGCGCCGCCGAGACCCTCAGCCGCGACTCGATGTCCGACGCCGACCGCGAGCAGCGGCAGCGCATCGTCGACGTGATCTACGCCGTCCAGCGAGAAGGAACGTCCGCCGGCCGCGCCCTGGCACCGACGGAGTTCGACCGGATCGTGGACGAACAGGGTTTCCTGACCGCGGACGAGGCCCTGGCGGCCGGCCTGGTGGACACCCTCATGCGCTGGAACGCCTATTCCGAGTGGCTGGACGAGGACCGCGGCCTGAAGCCCGCCGGTCAGGTCCCCGAACCGGCGGCGCCGCGCCGCTGGGATGAGCAGTGGGGCCGCCCCAGGCGCATTCCCGTGGTCTACGCCCTCGGCGTGTGCGCCATGGACGAGGGCATCAAGGGCCGCGCCACCGGCGCCTACATGCGCCGGCTCGCCCGCGACCCCTCGGTCGCCGCGGTCGTCCTGCGCGCCGACTCCCCCGGGGGCGACGGCCTGGCCAGCGACCAGATCGCCGGGGCCACCCGCATCCTCAAGGAAGCCGGCAAGCCCGTGATCGTCAGCCAGGGCGACGTGGCCGCCAGCGGCGGCTACTGGATCAGCATGGACGGCACCGAGATCCTGACCACGCCCCTGACCGTCACCGGGTCCATCGGGGTGATCAGCGGCTGGGTCTGGGACGACGGATTCGCCGGGAAGATGGGCGTGACCTCGGACGTGGTCAGCCGCGGCCGTCACGCCGACCTCTACTCCACGGTCAACCTGCCCTTCCTCGGGGGCATTCCCCGCCGGGCCATGACCCCGGAGGAGATGGACCGCACGGAGAAGCTGATCCGGGACATGTACGCGGGGTTCGTGAGCGCCGTGGCCGAGGGCCGGGGCCTGGAGTTCGACGCCGTGGCCGAGGTGGCCCAGGGCCGGGTGTGGATGGGCGAGGACGCCGTCGATCACGGCCTGTGCGACGGGATCGGCTCCCTGGCCGACGCCATCGCCCGCGCCCGGGAACTGGCCGGCATTCCGGAATGGCAGGAGGTCGAGATCACCGAATATCCGCCCCGGCCGCTGATCGAGCTGCCCAGCCTGCTGCCCGAGCTGCCCTCCCTGCTGGGCGTGGGCACGCGGATCAACGGGTGGACCGCGGGGATGATCGCCCGCGCGGAGGCCCTGGAGGCCGCCGCAGGGGATCCGTCAGCCTGGTTCGCCCCCGGCCTGGACGCGTCAGACATCGGGTACCTCAAGGCCATCGCCGACCAGCCCGGTCGCCCGCTGATGGTCATCGAGCCGGGGATGCTGCCGCAGGAGTGGCGCCGGGACTATTGATCCGCGCCGGCAAGGCCAGGGCCGGGGGAAATCCCCCGGCTCCCATCAGCGCACGAGGGAGAACTTGAGGTCGGCCTGACCGGCCCCCGTCCGCACCCGCACGAAGTAGACGCCTGCTGCGGCAGGTCCGCCGCCGGCGTCCTGCCCGTTCCAGTTCCCCTGCATCCGGCCGTCCGAGCCGGCTTCGTCCGTCCAGGTCCTCACCAGCCGGCCGCGCAGGTCGAACACCACCACGGTCACCGGCCCCGGCTCGGCCCCTTCCAGGCGAAAGGCGAGGCGGGATCCCGCCGGGCTCGGCCCCTCCGCGGTCAGCGCCATTCTGCGGCCCCGGTCCCCACCCGCCGCCGACGGCAGACCGGCCTCCTCGTAGGTCAGGTCGTCGGCCGCCGCGATCAGGCTGCGGAACTCGTCCAGGGCGCCGGGCTCCGCGAACAGGACGGCCCTCACCCAGGGGGCGAGGACCGCCAGCGCCCGCTCCTGCTGGACCTGGCGGGAGATGGTGGCGCTGCAGAACTCGCCCAGGTTGCAGGTCAGGCTGTTGGCGTTGAACTGGCAGTGGCTGGCGCCCGTGAGCGTCACCAGGGTCCGCCAGCCGGTCAGGGCCGCCTGGTACATGGGGATCTGGTGGTCGGCCGGCGGCGTGACGCAATCCTGCGATCCGGCCATGATGAGAAGGGGACGTCCGATGGCCGCCGAGGCGCCGATCGCCGAGGGATCGGTCTCCGCGGGCGCGAAGGCGAACAGACCGGTGATCGCCGGGTCCGAGGCGGCCGCCAGGAAGGACGCCCCGCCTCCCATGCTGTGCCCGGCCACGGCCGAACGGCCGTTGAGGCGGCCGAAAAGATCGGAGCCGGAGTCGTCGCCCAGGGCCTTGACGGCCCGGGTCAGGAACGCCAGATCCTCCCCGAAAGCCGCATGGTCGGGAAACAGTTCGCCCCCGGTGCGGGCCACGGCCACGACACAGCCCTTGGCGGCGAGGTCGGCGGCGACCCACTGGTAGAGCGAGGCGCTCAGCAGGTAGCCGTGCCCGAAGGCCACCACGGCGAATCCCTGGGGACCGGGGTCGGCGACGGGCTGGTTCGCTCCTGCGGAAACCGCCGGGTAATAGAGGTCGGCGCCGACGGCGCGCCCGCCGCGGTCAGGGTCGCTGAAAGTCCGGCTGGTCGTGCCCACGGCGAAATCCGCAGCCGCAGGAACAGCTGTCACGAGGGCGAGGGCGAGGGCGATGACGGTCAGGCGCAGCATGGCGGTCCCTCCGGACATGGCGTTCACACGATCTTGACGCCATGATAATCGAATCTCCACGCGATCCGCACCTCCGGCACACGATCCTTGCTTATCCTCTCCTGAAACTTGCCGATGATCCCGTGCATCAGGAAAGGAGACCGCCATGAACGGAACCAGGACCATGCCCCTCGCCCGCCTGCTCAAGGTCACCCCCCGTCCCCGGAAGGAGGCCCCCGTCGGCCTGCATCCGGCCCTCGAGGAGATTTGCCGTCTGAGGCGGGAGCAGCCCGAAGCCCCCCGGCCCCGGCTTCAGCTCCCCTTGCCCGACGATCCCCGACGCTAGCCGGCAGGTGTCGAGACGACCACAACCGGGCGTGTCCAGATGGACACGCCCGGTTCGCCTTCTCCCCCGAAACGCCCGGAACCGGGGACTTTCCGCCTGATTCGGCATGCCCGTCCCGGGTCCGGACCCTGCTCCTTCCCCGTTGTCGACAGCCAACGTCCACCCGAGCCAAGGAGCCAGCCATGAACAAGCAGAACCAGCCCCGGAGCGGATTGAAGTTCGCCGAAGCGGGCATCCTCTTCGTCCTCATTCTCGGTCTGACGGTCTTCGTCGGGGTGCGGGTGGCCTCGAACGGGCAGAAGGAGTCGCCTGTCGTCGAGAGCGCAGCACCCGCCCCCGACAGGACCGCCCCTCCCGTGGCGGCCGGTCAGGACGCCGGGGACGACCCCCAGGCGGCCGCCGGATCCGGAGCCGATTCCGTCGCCGTGGCGGCGGCCGAACCCGAATCCGCCGCCGAGCCGGTCGCTTCCCCGCCCCACCGCGAGGTCACCTACGCCGAGGCGGAGACCGCCTACCTCGACCGCCGCTACGAGGAGGCCGTGGACCTCTTCCTCGCCTACACCGAGACCCATTCCGGCAACGCCTGGGGCCACTACATGCTGGGCATGGCCAGGTGGAAGGCCGGCGATCCCGAGGAGGCCGAGGAGGGATTCCTGGCCGCCCTGGCCATCAAGCCCGACCACGCCAAGAGCCTGGTCAACCACGCCCGCGTGCTGATGGAAATGAACCGCAACGACGAGGCTCTCGTGCAGGCGGAAAAGGCCGTGGCCGCGGGAGACGACCCCTCCGCCCCGCGGGTCCTGGCCCGCGCCCTGTTCAACCTGGGCCAGGTCGCCGAAGCGGAACGGGCCTACCGGACCATCCTCGAGAAGGATCCTGGCGACGTCTGGTCGCTGAACAACCTGGGCCTGCTGCTCATCCAGCAGGAGCGATTCGAGGAAGCCCTGCCGGTGATGGCCTGCGCCGCCCTGCGCGACAGCACCTCGGTCTGCATCGCGAACAACCTGGGCGTGGCCCTGGAGCGGTCCGGATACGTCGGCGCGGCGCGGGACGCCTACCTCAAGGCGCTCGAACTGGACGCCGCCTACGCCAAGGCCTCCGAGAGCCTCGATCGCCTCGCGGACCGCGTCGAGTCGGGCGATCTCATTCCCTTCGACCTGGCGGCCGCAGCCCTGCGGTTCCAGGCCGGATCCTCCGCCGTGGTCGCCGCCCGCGGCGAGCAGGCGGGGACGGACGCAACGCCCGCACCGACCATCGCCGCAGACACCACTGCGCAACCTGGCGAACAGAACCGTTGATCAGGTGAGGTCGGGGACGAGGGGGCCGGCCGGCCCCCTCGTTTTTCATCGGCAATGATTCATCGGCAGGGATTCACCAGGCCCGGCGGGGCGGCTTGGCCCCGCGATCGCGGGCCTCGTTCACCCTCAGCATGGCTCCCGCGAACTCGGCGCCGTCGAGGGCCTCGATGGCCGCCCCCGCCGCCTCGTCGGCCATGACCACGAAGCCGAAGCCGCGCGGCTCGCCCGTTTCCGGATCGGTGATGAGGGTCACCTGCTGCACGGGACCGAAGGCTGCGAACAGGCCCCGAACCGCCTCCTCGGTGGCGTCCGGCGGCAGGTTGCCGAGGTAGATGGTCATTCCGTCACTCCACCTTGAGCGTCAAGCTGACCGGAATCCTCGCCGGCTGCAGGCAGGTCTTGTCGTCGCAGGCCTGGACGGCCACGACCAGGTCCAGGGGCTGCTCCCCGGCCTGCATGCCGGGGGGGACCAGGGCCGAGGCCTTGATGACCTGGCTGCCCTCGATCATCAGGACCATTTCGCCGAAGAACTTCTTCGCCTTGCCCTCGGGGTAGGTGGCCTGGAAGTCCTGCAGGGGGAAGAACTCGTCGGGCACCAGGTCGATGCCCAGGAAGTTGGTGTCCCCGTGGGCGTAGAGGTGCCAGGTGTGGTCGATGTCGACCTTGATGGTGAAGTCCACGCGCTGGCCGGGCTTGGCCGTGACGGTGGCGACCGCGGGGGCGGCCTCGACCACGTCGGCCGAGGTCTTCACGGCGGCGTGAGCGACCGGGGCCAGGCAGATCACGGACAGGGCCAGGACGGGTATCAGCAGTCTCCTCATGGTTTCCTCCGGTCGAGCGGCGTTCCGGCGCCGCGAACGTTCGTCACTTCTCGGCCAGGATCCTGGCCGCCGCACGCTTGATCACCTCGATCAGGCGGTCGATGTCGCTCTGCTCCATGCAGCGGTTTTCCACGTTGACCCGCAGGGCGACCCTGCCGTCCAGGATGGTGTAGCTGAACCAGGCGTCGCCGTCGCGCTCCACCAGCTCCTGCAGGTCGCGGTTGAGCTGGTCGTTCTCCTCGTCGTCGAACCGCAAACCCCCGTCGGGGCCGACGGGTTCCCACCGGAAGTTGCAGATGCCCAGGGTGTTGGGCCCCAGGATCCGGAAGTCGGCGATGCGGTTGATGCGTGCGGCCATGCGCCGAGCCAGCTCGATGTCGTTTTCGACCCAGGCCGCGAACTGCTTCTTGCCCACCATCCGGAAGCCCAGCCACAGCTTCAGGGCGTCCAGCCGGCGGCTGCCCTGGATGCCGTACTGGAAGAAGTTCACCTTGTCCCCGTGGTGGAAACCGCGGGTGTCCGGCATCACCCGGTGGCCGTGGCCGTTGCTGTGGACCTCGTGGGACTCGTCCCCGTCCCGCAGCACCTTCTCCATGTAGTACTCGGGGTGAACCAGGAAGCTGCGGCGCAGGAAGTCGCCGTCGCGAACCAGGATCCCCCCCGCCGAGAACGGCATGTAGAACCACTTGTGCGGGTCGACGGTGATGGAATCGGCCGACTCGATGCCGCGCAGCATCGATCCGTACATCTTGGAGAGGATCACCGCCCCGCCATAGGCGGCGTCCACGTGGAACCAGCACCCGTGGCGCCGGGCGACGGAGGCCACACGGTCCAGCTTGTCGATGCTGCCGGTGTTGGTGGTCCCGGCGACGCCGATGATGCAGCAGGGGTTCAGACCCGCGGCCTTGTCCTGCTCCACCGCTTCCTCGAGCAGGACGGGATCGATGCGGTACAAACCGTCCACGGGGATCTTCCGCAGCTGCCCGCGCCCGAGCCCCAGGAGGTCGACGGCCTTGTCGAAGCTGTAATGGGCCTGGGCCGAGACGTAGAAGACCAGCCTGGCCATCGCCTCGCCCGGGCCTTCGAGGTTGTCCACCTGGGCCAGATGCCGGCCCAGCTTGCGGTTGATGGCCAGCTTCAGCCCGGTGATGTTGGCCAGGGACCCTCCCGGGGTCAGGGTTCCGAAGCTGTCCCGCGGCAGTCCGAACAGGTCGCACAGCCAGCGGATGACGGTCTTCTCGATCGCCGTCCCGCTGGGGGCGTGCCGCCAGGAGGCGGCGTTCTGGTTCATGGCCGCGGTCAGGGCCTCGCTGAAGACGGCGACCGGCAGGGGCGCGGGATTCATCATCCCGAAGTAGCGGCGGCTGCCGATGCCCATGGTGTTGGGAAAGACCCGCGTGCGGCAGTCCTGGACCAGTTCCTGGAAGGGCACCGGGTCGTCGGGCATCGGTTCGCTGAACATCTCGTCCAGGCCGGCGGGAGACACCGGTCCGTAGACCCGGCGGCCCTCCAGGCCCTTGAGATACTCCACGGCCAGGTCGACCATGGCGTAGCCCATCTCCCTCATCCGGGCCTCGTTCAGCGAGTGTTCGCCCGCGGGTTCGGGCGCCTCGTCCGCCGGAGGCACGGGCCAGATCCGCCCACCCTCCCCCGGTTCGTGGTCCCTGATCGGTTTCATGGGCTCACCTTTTCCGTTGTTCCCCGACGCCGAGTTCGCCGCTGGCCAGGGCCATGAGGATGTCGGCCGCGCCGCCGTCGGCGACGTGCCCGGCCACCAGATCCGCCCGGCCCTTGACCTCGTCCGGACTGTTCCCCATGGCGACGCTCAGGGCCGCGGCGGCGAACATGTCCAGGTCGTTGTAATTGTCCCCGATCGCCACCAGCCGCTGCAAGGGAATCCCGCAGGAGCCCGCCAGGGTCGTCATGCCGGCCCCTTTGTTGCTCGCGACATGGAAGGCCTCGGCCCAGAAGAACTCGCCCTTGCCCAGCAGGCTCTGGGTGTTGATGACCCGGACCCTGCCGTCCAGCGCGGCCTTGACCGCCGTGCTCAGGGACCGGATGGGCTCCTCCCGGTCGATGGTGCCCACCTCCAGGGCCTCGGTCCAGGGCACGTCCTGCAGGTCGTCCACGGCGATGATCGCCCCCACGTGGTCGCGCCGGTACTGGAGGTAGCGGTCGAGGATGTCGTTCACCGGCCGCTTCTCGTGATAGAGGACCCCGCCGTGGTCGTCGGTGGAATAGACCATGGGCGCCGTCCCGTGCTCCTTGTAGAAGGCGACCAGGGCGCGGATCGTGGCCTCGTCCAGCACGTTGCAGGTGATCTGGCGCCGGGGATTCCCTCCCCAGACGACCGCGCCGTTGAGCAGGACCATCGGCAGGTCCTCGGGGAACCAGGCCGACCTTTCCAGGAGGATGCGCGTGGAGTTGAGGTTGCGGCCGGTGCACAGGGCCACGACGTGGCCGGCCGTGCGCACCGCCTCCAGCGCGGCGATCTCCCGGGCCCCGAGCAGGTCGTCCACCTCGGTGTTCAGCAGGGTGCCGTCCACGTCGACGGCGATGAGCAGGGATTGCTGGTTGGCGGAGGTCATGTCCTACCCGGTGATGGAGAATTCGGTGAAGGTCCCGGCCGCTTCGCTCCAGGATTCCTCGATGCGGTCGACGCGGGCGCGGTCCGGGCCGCGTCCCGCCCACTCGCGCAGGGCCTGCAGGTCGGAACGTTCCCCCTCTGCCACCAGCCGCACCGATCCGTCGGGCCGGTTCCGCACCCACCCGGTGAGGTTCAGGAGGACCGCGGTCCGTTGCGTGTACCAGCGGAAGGCCACGCCCTGCACCCTGCCGTAGACGGTCAATTCGAGACGTTCCATGCCTCGGCTCCGGATCGACTGCACCAGGTGGATATGATCGCGGTTTTCGGGCGGCGGGGCAAGGCGGTCCCGGTCATTCCTCCCAGACCGCCGGCAACCGTTCCTTTTCCCGTTCCAGCCACCGGCGGCAGAAGGAACTGAGCGCGGAGGCCTCCTCCCTGCCGTTGGGCAGCACCTTGTCGTTCACGAAGTCGAACTCCCCGAAGATCCTGCGACCGTTGCGGCCCAGCGACACCCCCAGGCCCAGGCGTGATTCCCCCTCCCAGGCCGTGGCGAAGCCGAGGGTCCAGGCGTCGTCCAGGGCGGCCCCCAGGAGGGCGTCCACGAAACCGTCGGCGTCCAGCACCACCTTGCCCTCGGTGATGGCGAAGAGCCGGACGTCCCCCAGGGCCGCCGACCTTTGCTGCCGGCCATGCTCGAAGTCCAGCCGCTGGCTGCCGAACCGGACCTCCTCCAGGACCAGGCGCCGGGACACCCGCAGGCTGCCGGGATGGTAGCCCAGGATGTCGTAGGGCATGGGCTTGTCCAGGGGAGCGGAGAGTTCCAGGGTCCAGACGGCCACCGGGCGCTGGGCTCCGCCGCCGCGGAAAGACGTCGGTCGGACCCTCTCGACCAGGAGCAGGTCCGACAGGGGGAACTTCGAGGTGCGGCCCCTGTCTTCCGCGAATCGCCGGACGTCCTCCCCCGTCCAGCTGCCGAGGGAGTCAGCGTCGGCCACCGCCAGCAGGAACTCGAAGAACGGTTCCCGGATCTCCGTCCCGGCGGCCGGGGCCTCCCTGGCGGGCGTACCGAATTCCGACCAGGCCTGGCCGGCGGAGCCGCCCGCACCCACCAGCGCCGCAAGAAGGAGGGCCGCCGCAGCGGCCCTCCCCGGGTTCAGGATCCGGATGCCGGCGGACCCGGCCATCAATCCGTGATGGAGAAATTGGTGGTCCGGCCCCAGCAGTACTCGTCGTTCACGTCGATGACCCGGACGTTGAAGTTGCTGCCGCCCTGGGTGAAGCCGTAGTCGGACACCACCCACTGGACCTGGCCGTCGGTGGCCGGAACGTTCTGCATGGTGACGAAACCGCCCGGAACGGCCACCGATCCCGCGTACAGTCTGGCCTTGACCAGGCCGGTCGGTCCCAGGTCGGAGGCGTCGAAGGTGACGGTGACCGTCTGACCCGAGGGCAGGGATCCGAACTGCAGGGTGGGGATGACCACGTCCCTGATCTCGCAGAGGCTCTCGTCCCAGAGCGGGAAGTCGGGGGAGACGGCCTCGCAGGTCCCGGCCACCTCGGGATCGTGGATCCGGATCCAGTAGATGGACAGGTCCGTCACCTCCCGGTGGGCCGCGTCGTTGAAGGAATCCACGGTCCAGGTGAAGGTTCCGTCGTCCGGCGTGCCCGCGGCGATCGTGCCGACGAAAGTCTTCAGCAGATGGCCGTGCCACAGTTCGATGTCCACCTCACCGGTGGTGTCGTGGCCGTTCCAGGTGATGGTGAACTCGTCGTCGCCCATCAGGGGCAAGGGACCGCCAAGGTGGTCGACTGGGAACTCGGCGGTCCACTCGATGGCGCAGGCGGCCGTGTTCAGGATGGTCAGGCCATCGACCTCGTCCTCGCAGCCGTCCTCGCCCAGGGCGGCCACCCGGATGGAGAACCCGTCGCCCCCCGTCCCGCCCAGAACGTCGGCTTCCCACGGGAAGAACCCGTCGTTCTCCGTCGATTCGGCGATGTTCCCCACGGCGGCGCCGTCCTGCAGGAGCGTGATGCGGACCGATCCCGTCCCTCCCGTCGAGGTCCACCGGATGTTGGCGCCGTCCCCCGACTGGTAGGTCAATCCTGCCCCGGGACTGGTGATGCTGATGGAACAATCCGACCCCGAGGGCTCGGCGGGATCATCGTCCCCGCCGCATCCCCCCAGGCCTCCGATGGTCAGGATTCCGGTGAGCAGCACGAAGAATATCAACGTGGATGGTCTCATCGCCGCTGTCCTTTGGGTTCGACCTGACGACAGGTGCCGCATGCCCCACCTGGTCGATCAATAATACGAATTCAGCGTCCCGGAGGGAACCCTGTTGGTACGCTTTCCCCATGAAATCGTTCCCCTCAGACCGAACCGGCAAGGTCCAGGAACGACCGGTGGATCCGCAGGTCGTCCGTCAGTTCCGGATGGAAGGTCAGCCCCAGCAGGCGTCCCTGGCGGACGGCGACCGGCTCGTCCCCGTGCCGGGCGACAACTTCGACCCCCGGCCCCACCGCGGTGATGCGGGGGGCGCGGATGAACACCGCCGCGAACGGGGGTTCCGCGGCGCCCAGTCCCGCGGCGGCCACCGGAGCGGTGAAGGAATCGACCTGCCGCCCGTAGCCGTTGCGCCGCACCGTGCAGTCCATCAGGCCGAGGGGCTTGACCCCGAAGTCGGTCTCCTCTTCCCCCTCGAGCGCCCCGGCGAGCATGATCAGCCCCGCGCAGGTGCCCATCACCGGGTGGTCGGCGGCGAACCGACGCAGCGGCTCCCGCAGGCCGATCCGATCGATGAGGCGGGAAAGGGTTGTCGATTCGCCCCCCGGGATGACCAGGCAGGACACCCGGTCCAGCTCCTCCGGCCGGCGCACCCCACTGGTCTTGCGGCCCAGGGCCCCGAAGGCCTGGCGGTGCTTCTCGTAATCACCCTGCAGGGTCAGCAGGCCGACGGGCTTGGACATCGAGGATCATCGCTCCAATGAAGAGGCCCGGACGCACCAAGGGGCCCGGGCCGTGTTCCGCCGGAATCGCTACCAGCCGCGGCCGGCCATCTTCTCGTTCTCTTCCATCTCGTTGACGGCGCGGCCCTTCATGGCCTCGCCCAGGGCCAGCGACACTTCCAGCAGCTTGGCCGGGTCGTCGTGGTAGGTCACCGCATCGACGATCGCCTTGGCCCGCGGGGCGGGATCCTCGCTGGCGAAGATGCCGCTGCCGACGAACACGGTCTCGGCGCCCAGCTGCATCATCAGGGCGGCGTCGGCCGGGGTGGCCACCCCGCCGGCGGCGAAGTTGGGCACGGGCAGCTTGCCCAGCTCGGCCGTCTCGATCACCAGGTGGTAGGGAGCGCCCAGGCGCTTGGCCTCGGCCATGAGCTCGTCCCGCCGCAGGGTCTGCAGGCGGCGGATGCCCTCGGTCACCTCGCGCATGTGGGTGACGGCCTCGACGATGTCCCCGCTGCCGGCCTCGCCCTTGGTGCGGATCATGGCCGCGCCCTCGCCGATGCGGCGCAGGGCCTCGCCCAGGTTGCGGCAACCGCAGACGAAGGGAACCTTGAAGTCGTGTTTGAAGACGTGGTTCGCGTTGTCGGCGGGGGTCAGGACCTCGGATTCGTCGATGAAGTCCACGCCCAGGGCCTCGAGGATCTGGGCCTCGGCGAAGTGGCCGATGCGGCACTTGGCCATCACGGGGATGGACACCGCCGCCTGGATCGCCTTGATCATGCCGGGATTGGACATGCGGGCGATGCCCCCCATCTTGCGGATGTCCGAGGGAATGCGCTCGAGGGCCATGACGGCGACGGCGCCGGCCTCCTCGGCGATCCTGGCCTGCTCGGCGTTGGTCACGTCCATGATGACGCCGCCCTTGAGCATCTCGGCCAGGCCCACCTTGTGGCGGTACCTCTCCGCCGTCTGCTTGTCGGTCCATGGAGTCTCCATGACCCTGCCTCCTTGATCGTTGCGTTCCGGGGGTGGCCCGAACCGCGGGGCCCGGCGCCTGGGGCCGGGCCTGCGGCCACCCGACTCCCCAAGATAATACCTGCCCGGGACCTCCGAAAGGCGGGGTTGCAGGACCCGCCCGGCAAATTTTCGCTCAAAACCGGTCGTCCCCTGCCGATAACGGAGTGAACCCAAGCGTCTCCCAGGAGTACCCATGGACAATCGTTCCGGCTTCACCCTCATCGAACTGATGATCGTCGTCCTGATCATCGGCATCCTCGCCACCCTGGCCATCCCCAACTACCTGTCCATGCAGGAGCGGGCCAAGGAAGCGAAGGTCCAGAACCACGCCCACACCCTCCAACTCGCCGTCGAGGATTTCGCCGTCCGCAACGACGGCCGGTATTCCGACCAGCAGGCGGACCTCCTGCCCATCCTGCCGGGGGCCCATCGGCTGCAGAACGCCTTCACCGGCGCCAACACCGAGCCCCAGTTCTCGGCCGTGGCGGCCGCGACGGGTCAGCTGGGGGTCCAGGCGATCGCGGCGGGCGGAGTCAATGTGGGCTACACGATCACCGGTTTCGGCAAGCAGGCCCTGATCATCCAGCTGTCCAACGGACAATAATATTATTGAAATTCCATATCAATTTCCGATAATATCGTTCCGATGACGGAGGGAGACGGCCCGGCGCATCCGGGCCCGCTCTGTTTTGCCCGACAGCTCTGCGCCCCGGGTTCCCGCGGCCCTCGACCTCCCCGGCCAGTCCACCTGGATTCGGGAGGTTCTACCATGAACAGGATATCTCTGATCGTTCTCTGCCTCGTTCTTCTCTGCGGAACGGCCCTTGCAGACCGGACGCCCGTCATCACCAGGGTCGCCGACGACATCCGGGACCTCGATCCGAGTTCTCCTCAGACCGATTGCATCATGGGCAACCTGAACCCGGCCTACTGGGCGATCAACGGCTGGCTGACCGGCGCGGAGAGCTACAAGTATCTCTTCTACGCCGATCCCGCCCTGTGCCCCAACTGCCCCATGGGGTTCACCGTCGGCTCGGTCCACATGGTCCTGAGGTTCGGGGTCGAAGACGTGCCGTCCACCTTCCTGGCCTACGTCGATTTCGAGGAGGCCGTCTACGACCCGGCAATCGGGTGCTTCCTGCCCGGCCCGGAGATCTGCCTGAGCTCCGTCTACACCATCACCATCGACGCCCCGGGGGTCTACGACATCAACCTGCCCCTGGATGCCGGCTCATGCCCCTGCGCCTACTTCGAGTACTGGTACGGGATCTCCTTCACGTTCGTGGACCCGTTCCCCGCCGGAATGGAACCGGAACTGATCACCGACCAGTTCCCCGTCGGTTGCGTCAGCTACAACGACTGGGGCCAGGGCTGGCAGGATCTGTTCGGCTATGGATTCCCGGGCGAGTTGACCATGTATGCGGACATCCTGTGCTGCAGCCCGCCGGTGGACACCGAGGGGAGCACCTGGGGAGGCATCAAGACCCTCTTCCGGTGATTCCTTAATCCGCGGATGGGCCCGACATTCGCCGGGCCCATTTTACGGATTATGACAATTTGTCATCAAAAAAGGATTTTTGCGGATATCACGTGATGAATTTGCAACAATTATTTGGTATTCTTGGTTGATCATCGGCCAGAACCGTCCTCGTTCACCAGCCCCGAGGTGATCCCCATGCAACGTTCCGCCCTGCTCGCCCTTCTTGTTATCGCCATGGTGGCAATGACTTCCATGGCCTTCGGCCAGGCCCCCACCCGTGATTTCGCTCCGGTTCAGGCCGGGTTCGCCCCCACCGGGGACCAGGTGGAGCTGTACGCTCCCGACCGCGTGATGGTCAAGTTCACGCCCGACGCCATGGAGAAGGCCGCCTTCGCCCTGCCCACCGAGAAGGGCGCGGCCGTGCCCGGCAACAGGACGGGGCTGGTTTCCCTCGACGCCATCATCGCCGAGGCCGGGGTCACCCTGATCGAGTGCTTCTTCGGGGAGATGCCCGACAAGGCCGCCGCGGACGGCATCGGGCTGGAACGCTGGTTCCGGTTCGACGTGCCCGCGGGAACCGACATCCTTGGTCTGGCCGGCCGGCTGGCCGCCGATCCCAGCCTCGAGGAAGCCCTGCCGGACTACCGGGTCTTCCCCGCAGCCGTCCCCAACGACCCCTACTACCCCAACAACTGGGGCCACAACAACACCGCCCAGCTGCCCAGCTACGCCTGGGGAACCACCTGGGACCATACCGGCCCACCCGTGGGCACCGTCGGCTTCGACTCCAACGCCCAGACCGCCTGGGACGGTTACCAGGGCTACGGCAACAGCGGCGTGGTCATCGCGATCATCGACACGGGCGTCGACACCGCCCACTCGGACTTGAACCTGGTGGCGGGCTATGATTACGGGGACAACGACTCCAATCCCATGGACGACAGCGCCGCCGCCGGCCACGGGACCTGCTGCGCCGGGGTGGCCGCGGGCATCGCCAACAACGCCAACGTCGTGGCCGGGATGGCGGGCGCCTGCAGCATCATGCCCCTGAAGGTCGCCAATTCCGCGGGCTCGATGTACCTGTCCTCCGCGGCCAACGCCATCAACTTCGCCGCCAACAACGGCGCCGACGTGGCCAGCATGAGCTTCGGCGCGGCCATCAGCAGCTACGCCCTCATGGACAACGCCATCCAGTACGCCTGGAACAGCGGAGTCGTCCTGCTGGCCGCCACCGGGAACGAGAACGCCTCGGTCATCAGCTACCCCGCCATCAACACCTACGTGATCGGCATCGGCGCCGCCTCGCCTTGCGGCGAGCGCAAGCGATCCAGCAGCAACACCAGCGAGCTCAATCCCGGGGTCAACGCCGATCCCAACGGCTACACCTGCGACGGCGAGCGCTGGTGGGGCTCCAACTACGGCAGCACCGTGCAGGACCATGCCGGCGCCGTCGATCTCATCGCCCCCACCATCCTGCCCACCACCGACATCACCGGCAGCGCCGGGTACCAGACCAGCAACTACGAGCCCTTCTTCAACGGCACGTCCTGCTCGACCCCCTACGCCGCCGGCCTGGCCGGACTGATCAAGGCCGCCAATCCTGGCTGGACCCCGACCCAGATCCGCGACCAGATGAAGAACACCGCCCTGGACATCACGAGCGTCGAGTCCGGAGCCGGCTGGGACCGCTACACCGGGTACGGCATGGTCGATGCGGCCGCCGCCCTCGCCGGGGCCGCGGTGGCTCCCACCGCCGCCTTCACTTCCAACGGCACCACCGGGTGCGCGCCGACCGCCGTCCTCTTCACCGACCAGTCCACCGGGACGGTCACCAGCTGGGCCTGGACCTTCGGCGACGGCGGGACGTCCACCGCGCAGAACCCCAGCCACACCTACTCCGCCCCCGGCACCTACACCGTCAGCCTGACCGTGACCGGACCGGCCGGCAGCGACACCCTGACCATTCCCGGCATGATCACCATCTACGGGACGCCGGTCGCCGACTTCTCGGCGACCCCCGTGTCCGGGGTGGCTCCCCTGACCGTGTCCTTCACCGACCTGAGCACCGAGAGCCCCACCTCCTGGTACTGGTACTTCGGGGATTCGACCAACGGCACCGAGCAGAATCCCGTCCACACCTACACCGCCCCCGGCACCTACTCGGTCGTCCTGGTGGCCACCAGCAACTGCGGCCAGGGCACGGGCTCCAAGCTGAACTACATCACCGTCACAGCACCGCCCCCGCCCGTCGCGGCGTTCACGACCGACGTGACCAGCGGCTGCGCCCCCTTGAGCGTGGCCTTCACCGACCAGTCCACCGGGGACATCGACACCTGGAACTGGGACTTCGGGGACGGGCAGAACAGCGCTGACCCGAGCCCCACCCACGAGTACGCCGGCCCCGGCCTGTACACGGTCAGCCTGACGGTGATGGGTCCCGGCGGCAGCGACACCGCCGTCATGACCGACCACATCTCCGTGGGCGGCCTGCCCTTCGCGGCCTTCAGCGCCTCCGACACCACCGGCACCGCGCCCCTGGCCGTGGACTTCACGGACATGTCCGGCGGCGCCGACACCTGGGCCTGGGACTTCGGCGGCGACGGCACGAGCACCGACCCGAATCCCAGCCACATCTTCAGCGGCGCGGGCACCTACGCCGTCCAGCTGATCGTCACCAACGCCTGCGGCGCCGACACCGCAGGCCTCGACATCATCGTGGACGCTCCGGCGGCTCCGGTTGCCGACTTCAGCGGCGATCCCGTGAGCGGCTGCGCGCCGCTCACCGTGGCCTTCACCGACCTGTCCGGCGGCGACATCACCGGTTGGGCCTGGGACTTCGGCGATGCCGGCATCGATACGGTGCAGAACCCCTCCCACGAATACGCCGCCCCCGGCATCTACGACGTCAGCCTGACCGTCACCGGTCCCGGCGGCAGCGACGCCAAGACCGTCACGGGGATGATCACCGTGACCGGCCCGCCGACCGCGGCATTCAGTGCTTCGGACACCACGGGCACCGCGCCTCTGGCGATCGACTTCACCGACCTGTCCACCGGCGATCCCACCAGCTGGGCCTGGGACTTCGGCGGTGACGGTGCGAGCACCGCCCAGAATCCCAGCCACACCTTCAACAGCGCCGGCGTCTACGCCGTCCAGCTGATCGCCGGCAACGCCTGCGGGGCCGACACCACCAGCCTCGAGATCACCGTGGACGCCCCGGCCGGCCCGGTGGCCGCCTTCAGCGGCACGCCCGTTTCCGGCTGCGCGCCCCTGACCGTTGTCTTCACCGACGAATCCACCGGGGCCGTCACCGGCTGGAACTGGGACTTCGGCGATGCGGCGACCGACACGGTCCAGAACCCCTCGCACACCTACACCGCGCCCGGCAGCTTCGACGTCCGCCTGATCGTCTTCGGGCCGGGCGGGATCGACACCCTGACCGCCGCGGCGTACGTCACGGTCGATACCCTGGTGGCCGCCGACTTCAGCGCCGACGTGACCGACGGACCCAACCCGTTGATGGTGACGTTCACCGACCTGTCCACCGGCGGGCCGACCGCCTGGGCCTGGGACTTCGGCGACGGCGCCACCGACACCCTGCAGAGCCCGTCGCACACCTACACGGCCGAGGGCACGTACACCGTGACCTTGACCGCGACCGGCCCCTGCGGATCCGATACGATGATCAAGGCCGACTTCCTGATCGTCCGCAGCCCCAGCGGCGTGGGCGACCAGGTGACCTCGCGGTTCGGGCTGGGGCAGAACTACCCCAACCCCTTCAACCCCACCACGACCGTGGTCTTCACCATGGCCAGGACGGGCCATGCGCGCCTGGAGGTCTACGACGCCACGGGCCGCCTGATCGACGTCCTGGTGAACGAGCAGCGCGGGGCAGGCGAACATCGCGTGACCTGGCAACCGAGCGGCCTGGCCTCGGGGATCTACTTCGCCCGGTTCATGGCCGAGGGGCAGACCGCCGTCCGCCGTCTGGTGCTGGTGCGCTGATCCGGGGACCTGCATGACCTGGAGACTCGCCCACGAGGGCCCCGAACGATCGGGGCCCTTTTTTTGACATGGTCATTCCGAAAGCTCTATAATGATCCCCCGATTTCAACGACATCAGGCTCCGGGGGGGAGTGGGGATCCTTGGCTGAGCGTCGCATGAGCATACCTATCAACGCCGCGAAATTCAGCGTCCCTCCCCTGCCGGCCGGCTACGTGCCCCGGCCCCGCCTCGATGCGCTCTGGGACGATTGGCGCGACAAGCGCCTGGTCCTGGCCACCGCCGGAGCGGGCTTCGGCAAGACCTCGTTCGTGGCGGCCGGCGCCGCCGCCCGCCGCCGTCCCGTCCTGTGGCTGAGCTGCGACGCATCGGACCGCGACCCGGCCACCTTCTACGCCCACCTGCTCGCCTTGCTGCCCGATCCCGGGCGTCCGGCGCCCGCGCCCGAACCTGGCGCGCCCGACCTCCGCCGCCAGGTCCTCGCCTCGGTGCTGGGCGGGGTCCGCGCCCATCCCGCAGGGGTCGTCCTCGTCCTGGACGACGTCCACCTGCTCGGGGGCAGCGAAGCGGTCGCCACCTTCCTGCCCGAGCTGATCCCCTATCTCCCGCCGGGCGTCACCCTGGTCATCGCCTCCCGCGAGGAGCTCGGTCTGCCGGTGATGAAGCTGGGGGCCATGGGCGCGGTGGCGCACCTGCGCTCCGCGGATCTGGCCTACACGCCCGAGGAAGTGGCCGACCTGTTCCGGCACCGTTTCGAGGGGTGCGAGCCCGATCCCGACCTGTGCGGCCGGGTCGTCGACAAGACCGAGGGCTGGGCCGCGGGCATCCAGATCCTGCTGCAGGTGGGCCAGGGCCCCGATTGCTCGGCCATGGACACCGCCCTGGCCCGGATGACCGGGCCGGGTTCGAGCTGGTTCCGCTACTTCGCCGAGGAGGTCATGGAGCGCCTCGAGCCCGGCCTGGCCGACTTCCTGGAGAAGACCGCGATCCTGCCGCGCCTGGAGCCCGCCCTGTGCGACGGCTTGCTCGGAACGACCGGCAGCCGTAGGCGGCTGGAGACCCTGGCGGACCGCAACCTGTTCACCTTTCCCGTCGATCCGGACCTCCTGTCCTTCCGGTATCACCACCTGTTCAGGGACTTCCTGGCCGCCCGGCTTGAGGATTCCCTCCCCGCGGCCGGGCTGCAGCGATTGCAGTCGAAGGCCGCCGGCCTCCTCGAGAAGCGGGGGGACTGGTCCGATGCGGCGCTGGCCTACGCCCAGGCGGGGAATCCGCAGCGCGTCCTGCAGCTTGTGGAGAAGGTCGGCGCGCAGCTGATGGACGCCGGCCGCAACGAGACCATCCGGCAGGCCCTGGCGGCCCTCGATCCGCGGCAGATCGCCGCGAGCCCCGGGGCGCTGTCCCTGCTGGGACGGCTGGCGGAGGTCGAGGGGGACTGGGACACCGCTCGGGCCTCCTACCGCAAGGCGCTCGGCAAGGATCCCCGGCCCGCCCTGCGCACCGAGCTGCTGGGCATGCTGGGCCAGCTGGAGCTGCGGCTGGGGAACTTCACCGCCTCCCGCACCATGTGCCGCCGAGCCCTGGACGGGTCGAAGCGCCTCCCGGGCGCGACCAGGGGCCGGCTCCTGGGGATGCTCGGCGTGGCCGCCTGCGAGCTCGGCCATCTGGAGGAGAGCGTGGACTACCTCGCGCAATCCCTCGCCGCGTACCGGCGCGCCGGCAGCAATCCCACGGCCGACCGGGGATTCTACCTGCTGCCCGCGAACATCAACTTCCGCAAGGGCGACTTCACCGGAGCCAAGGACGCCGCCCGCCAGGCGCTGGTGCACTTCCAGGCCCACCGGGACACCCTGAACATCTGCCACTGCCTGGGCGTGCTGGCCCTGGTGGCGGCCGAGGGCGGCGAATGCCGCGAGGGCGGATCCCTCGCCCAGGAATGCCTGCAGCTCGCCCGCCGCCTCAGCTACAAGGTCATGGAAGGCTACGCCTACCTGGCGCTGGCCCGTTGCGCGCTGCTCGAGGGCGACACCGAGCGCTGCGACTGCAACGCCGAGCGCGCACTGCGCATCGGAGCGGATCTGAAGGAGACCGGCCTGCGCGCCATGCCCCGCATCACCCTGGCCGAGTCGGCGCTGGCCGCTGGGAACCGCGTGCGCGCCCGTCGCCTGGCGCAGGACTCCCTCGAACTGGCCGGATCCCTCAAGGATCCCTACCTGAAGGTGCGGAGCCTGCTGCTGCTGGGCCGCATGGATGCCGCGACGCGGCTGCCCTCGGCCCGGCGCCGGTGGCAGGCCGCATCGCGGATCATCGAACGGGTGGGGATGGCGCTGGAACGGCACCGCCTCCTCATCGACCGGCTGGCGCATGATCCCGACGATGTCTCGTCAGTGGAAAGCGCCCTGGATCAGCTTCTGGCCGGGGCCCGCGAAAAGGACCACGACTTCCTGTTCCTGACCGGGGACGGGCAGGCTTCAGCCAGCGTCCTGGCCAGGGCCCTCGCCCTGGGCATCGAGATCCCCTACGCCTCGCGCCTGCTGATCAGGAAGGGACCGGCCGCGCTTGACGCCCTCTCCCCCCTGGTGACGGCGGAGGATCCGGATCTCGCCGAACGCGCCGCGGCGCTGGTCGCCCAGATCGGCGGCGACCATGCGCACGAGATCCTCAGGGAGGCCACGCAGGCGCCGGGCCATCCGGCCGTCCGGCAGGCCATGGCTGCCCTTGCCGCCTCGCCCGCCCAGCCGCTGGCCATCCGGGCGCTCGGCCCCTTCGAGATCGCAAGCGGCGGCCGCACCCTCAACCTGGCCGACTGGCGATCCGGCCGCGCCCTGCGCCTGCTCGAACTCCTGCTGGGCCACCGCTTCGCCTGGGTTCCCCGGGACGTGGTCATGGAAGCCCTGTGGCCCGAGGCCGATCCACGGAAGGCGGCCAACAGTCTCCGCCAGACGATCTTCGTGCTGCGCCGCACGCTCGAACCCGATCCCCAGGCGGATCCCGAATCGAGCCACATCCGGTTCCACAACGAGGCCCTCAAGCTGGAGCCCGGCCCAGGCTACTCCTACGACGCCGAGTCCTTCGAAGCGCTGCTGGAACGCGCCCGGCGCTGCCTGCGGACCGGGGAGGAGGCGGCCGCCCTGCCCCTGCTCCGCGACGGCCTGGGCCTGTACCGCGGCGCGTTCTTCGCCGAGCGGCCCTACGACGAGATCGTCACCGTGGAGCGCGAGCACCTGCTGCAGACCTTCCGCTGGGGGCTGGCCCGCCTGCTCGACCTGCTGGCCCGCGACCAGGCCTGGGACGATTGCATCATCTGGTGCCGCCGCGGCCTGGGCGAGGACCGCTACTGCGAGGACTTCCACTGGCACCTGGTGCACGCCCAGTACCGTCTGGGCAACCGCGCCGAGGCCCTGCAGGACTACCAGCGTTATGAAGAACTCATGATCGGCGATCTGGACATGGTCCCGGCGGCCCGCCTCTCGGAGCTCGCGAGTAAGATCAGCTCGGTGGGGGGATGACTGCGCCGCAGGCGAAGCCGGTGGGCGCATGGAGGCCGTGATGATTTCGTGATCGAAACCCCCGTCCGGACGGAGGTTTTGGAACTATTTCAAAAGTAATATTACCACAGCACTGACGCCTCGCGGCTGGAATTGACAATGACTTGATGAATGATGAATCAGACGGGCTCGTGCGAACCCGCCTGGTGCCCCATAGATCAAAAGGTTACAACAATGACTTGATGAGAACCGCACGCTTCGTCTCCACTTGCCCTCCAGCCTCGAGCCGGAAGAAGTACGTCCCGCTGGCAACCTGCCGGCCGGAGGTGTCCCGTCCGTCCCAGACGGCCTCGTGGCGCCCCTGGGCAACGACCTCGCCGCTGAGGAGGGTCCTGACCAGTCGTCCCTGATGGTCTAACACGTGCAAGCTGACGGTCTCCTGGGCGGGCAGCTCGAAGGTCACCGTGGTCGAGGGGTTGAAGGGGTTGGGGACGGGGCCGTACAAGACCGGCTTTACCGCTCCCGCCTGAAAGGGAGGCCGGTCATCATCCAGCCAGCCGGTCACGGGCCAGGCCATGGCTCCGGCTGCCGCCACCACCCCTCCCTGTTTCTCGAACGGAAGCTCGGCCGTGTCCACCAGAAGGGTGTCCCACAGGCTCGCCGATACCCGGTAAGTGTAGGTTCCCGCTGGGGCCGCCGCAGGCACCTCCTGGACGATCCCGATCCGGGTCCTTACCGACGCCCCCGCAAGTACCACACCGGGCAGGTCCATCACGGGGTACGCCGTCCCGTCGGGAAGGACCGCCTCGATGGTGAGGTCGGCCATGTGTCGATCCCGGTGTTGTTCTCGATGCTGGCCTCGTACAGGAAGTTGCCGCCGGTCTCAGGGATGGTGAACGAGAAGCAGGATCAGAGGGGCACGGGATAATGAAAAGAGCATGTCCGCCTCACCGACGATGAAATCCGCTGAAATAGCCCACCTTCGATTATACCACGACCCCCCCCCCCGGGGGGCCGCGCGCGCCCACTCTTTCCAGGGCCCTCGTCATCACGATCCCGTGACCGAAATAGCCTCATATGAGGCAGTTCTCTGACTTTTCCGCGGAAAATCACATCAAGGCGCAACCGTTCTGAATACAGGCCGCCGGACCCCTGAGGGTCCGGCGGCCGTCTCCACCGCGCCGCACCGGCGGCGCGCCCCCAACGGGCGCTACTTGATGAGCAGCATCTTGGTCAGGCCGGTCTCACCTCCAGACCTGACCCCGCAGAAGTACACGCCGGTGGCCACGGGGCGGCCCGCGTCGTCCAGGCCCCTCCAGCGGACGGTCTTGCGGCCGGCCTCCTGGACCCCGTCCACCAGCCTGGTGATCAGGCGGCCCGCCACGTCGAAGACCGCGACCTCGACCTGCGCCGTGCGGGGCAGGTCGTAGCTGATCTCCGTCATGGGATTGAACGGGTTGGGATGCGCGCCGTGCACCGCGAACTGCCGGGGCAGGTCGCCTGCGCCGTCGTCCGCGCCCGTCAGGAAGTCCAGGTCGAACTGGACCAGCGACTGGTCGCCGCGCCAGGTGATCTCCGGCGGGGTCTGCATCCCGCCCGCGGGGCCGTAGGCGAAGATGATGCGGTCGCCGGCGGTCGCGCCCTCGTCCTCGGGGGTCGTGGGATCATCGCCGTAGATCGGCATGTACCCGTAGATGCCCTGCTGGCGGCAGACGAACGTGCCGCAGATCACGCCGTCGGGATCGATGGCCCGGATGGTTTCGCCCACCTGCAGCGGCGTGCCCTCCATGTTGGCCACGCCGTAGAAGCTGTCCCACCACGGGGTGGGCGTAAGGTCGAGGACCACCACGTCGTCCAGTTTGCGGACGCCGGACTTGGCGCCGCCCTGATCGTAGACCAGCTCGGCGGAGTAATCCATCTTCAGCCAGTAGCCGAACCCGTTGCGCAGGTACTCGAGGGTGCTGAACTCCGGATGCAGCGGATCGTAGGTCAATGCCCCGCCCTCGAACCCGCTCACCAGGCTGTACGCCCCGTCGATCGAGCCGAGGGCCCGCACCACGCCGCGCGATTCCTCGGGCAGGTAGCTGGTCAGGTTCCAGCCGCCCTCGAGGATCAGCGGATTGTCGGGCCAGAACATGGCGCCGTCGACCGCGAGGGTGTCCGGCGCGGTGACCTTGAGCCAGTAGCCGTGCTGGGGATCCATCGTGTCGAGATCGCTCAGTTCGGGGTGCAGCGGATCGTAGGTGACCGCCCCGCCCCACTGCTGGTCGAATCCGTAGGCTATGACCAGATTGCCGCTGGCAATCTGGTCCTCCAACACCACAGCCACCGCATCATCCAGCGGCGCCCGGTTGAACGACACCAGGTTCCACCCGGCGTTCAGGGGGATCCGATCGACGGTCACGGTGACCGCCGACAGCTCCACCTGCCGGATGTCCCCGTCCCCGGTCCACACCGCGGTGTCCGGTCCCATGGTGAAGGCCGGCTCGCCGTTGACCCGGAAGGTCAGGACGTCCCCCGGTTCGGCGCCCTCGTCCACCCCTGGCGTGGTCGGGTCGTCGCCGTAGGCGTGCAGGAAGCCGTAGGAGCCGGCGACCTGGACGTCGAACGAACCGCAGACGATACCGTCCTGGTCCTGGACCGTGACCACGTCGCCCTTGCGCAGCAGCTCGCCGTCGAGGTAGCTGAGCTCACCGTAGAAGTTGACGTTCGTGTTGGTCGGCGTGAAGTACGGGACGCGGTGCAGCACCAGGGCCACGTCGCTCACCGGGGCGGTCACCTCGGCCGTGACCGGGTAGTAGCCCTCGCTGTGCGCGCGGATCTGGTAGGTTCCGGCGGGCACGCCGAAGATGCTGAAGTACCCGTTGCCACCCGCTGTGGCCTGGCCGATCAGCGCCGTCCCCGAGTACAGTTCCACGAAGGCGCTGTTCTGCGGGGCGGCGAAGTCCACGTCAAGAACGGTTCCCGACACGTGGGGCGCGCTCGGCGGCACCATGTGCACGGTGACGGGGATGTCCAGGCGCGGCTGGCCCGGGTCGTTGGAGTAGAGCATCACGGTGGCGGTGTAATCGCCCTCGCTCAGGTTCGTGCCGTCGATCGCGATCGCCAGCTGGGCGAAGGCCTGCGGCTGGACGGTGCCCTCGGCGGGCGCCACCGACAGCCAGGTCACCTCGGCGGGCGCCGGCGGGGCGGTCGCCTCATCGGCCGCGAAAGCCAGGGGTCCCACCCCCTCGTTGCCCACAGTCAGCACCCGGCTGGTCACCTGGCCCACCGGCAGGGACAGCTCGACGGCCGTGGCGCTGAGCACCATGTCGGGGGCGACGGTCACGACCATGCGGCCGGCCTGCGCCCGCTCGTAGTAGTCGAATGCACCCTGGCCGACCGTGTTGCCGTCGAGGTCGGCGTAGAGCCAGAAGTCCCCGTCGTTCAGGCTGGTGCGGAAGCAGTAGTCGTACTGGCCGACGGCGCCCGCCACCAGGTGGCCCTGGTAGAGGTCGACGGTGGCCCCGTCCGCGTCGCCGGCGTAGACCGCGTCGCTGAAGATCCAGGCGCTGGCCGGATCCATGGGCATGGTCCCGGCGGGGCCCCAGCCCAGCTGCACGCGGACGCCGGCACCCTGGCCTGCGGCGTCCGTGACCCCGGGCTCGTGGACCCGGCCCGTGATGACCGAGCTGGTCTGTCCCGCACTGAGCCAGATGCGTTCGGGGTAGTCCAGGCGGCAGAAGTCGGCCATGGGCGTCAGATCGTAGGCCTCGGTGACGGCCAGGTCCTCGACGTCGCACCAGGGATTGGCGCTGCCCGAATCGCCGTCGTAGGCCCGGGCCCGCAGCAGCAAGCTGTGTTCACCCTGGTAGCTCGCAAGGGAGTACCGGGCGACCGTCCAGACCGAGACGTTCGCCAGCTGGCCCAGCGTGGCCCAGGTGCCGCCTCCGTCGCTGGAAACCTGCAGATAGGTCTCGGCGCTGTTGTAGGCGTTGTTGTAGGCCCGGTAGCGGAGCTGCAGCACCGGGTTCGCCGATCCGGTCAGATCGAGCTCTCCTCCCAGAGCCAGGTCCGTGGATCCCGGATAGAAGTTGAGGCACGCCCCGGTCGGCTGGTCGCTCAGGTAGGCCGATCCGTTGTCGCTCGGGGAGATCCGCTCGAAACCTCCTGTGAGCCACTGGGCCGCCGTGGCCGCGCTGTCGTCGAAGGTCGCGTAGAACGGGAAAACCGGCGCAGCATCCGTGCGCTCGGCGATGGTCACGTCATCGACGTGCCAGCCGTCGGCCTGGCCGCTGCCGTCGCTGCTCAGCCGGAACCTCAGCCACAGGACGTTGCCGCGGTACGGCGTCAGGTCGACGCGCTCCTTCTTCCACACGCCGCTGGATCCGGTCACGTAGGAGATCGCGGACCAGCTCACGCCGGCGTCCGTGGACACCTCGATGCGGCCCCAGTCGGCGTTGGTCTGGAAGCCGTACAGGTGCCAGAACGAAAGCTCGGGGTACTGGGCCGCGCCGCCGGACATGTCCACCCGCAAGCCGAGCGACAAGCTCAGGCTGTTGGCGTAGTTGTCGTGCGGGCTGTCCGACCAGCTGTACGAACCGCTGTGAGCCGATTCGTCCGTCAGCTCCCAGGGCAGCTCGGGCAGGAAGTTGCCGTCGCCGCCCTCGAGGTCGTCGCTGAACGGATAGGCCAGCAACGGCGGCGCCAGGTTGAGACGAGCCACTTCGTTCGACCCGTCGCTGATCAGGCCCACCGCATCGCGCACGAAGACCTTGTAGTAGAAGTTCTGGTTGGGCGACAGCCCGGTGTCGGTGAAGGTCGTGTCGGCCGGATCGGTGATCACCGCCAGGGTCGTGGTCGCCGAGGTGATCCCCGCCGTGGCGCTCCGCTTGATCTCGTAGCCAGCAAACCCGCCGGGAACCGCCGGCGTGGTCCACGTCAGTGTCGCCTGGTACTCCTGGTTGTCGGTGACCGCGAGGGTGACGTCCCCCGGCTTCTCCGAGACCCCGACATCGTCGAGGTCGAGGTAGGGGTTCGAACCCCCGCTTTCGCCGTCGTAGCTGGAGAAGCGCAGCAGGGTGGGCACCATCCCGACGTAGCCCGTCAGGTCGACCTGCTGGTAGGTCCAGTCCGCGGCGTTGCCCAGCTGCTTCACCGTGATCCAGTTGGCGCCGCCGTCCTGGGAGACCTGGACGTCGTTGTTGGCGCTGTTGTAGGGACTGTCGTAGCCGCGATAACGGAACGACAGCTGGGGATGCACGGCGCCGGCCAGCATCAGGCTGCCGCGCAGTGCCATGATCGTCCCGCCGGGATACAGATCGGGGAGGGCGCCCGTCGCCCGGTTGCTCCAGTAGGACGTGCCGTCCCCGCTGGGGGCCGTCCAGACGAATCCGCCGGGGATCCAGTTGGCCCGCGTCACCGCCGAATCGTTCATGGCGTCGTGGAACGGGTAGGCCACCGGCGCGGGCAGCACCTCGCCGAGGGCGATGTCGTCGATGTGCCAGCCGTCGGCCTGGCCGCTGCTTCCGGTCTTCATGCGGAACCGCAGCTGAAGGACCTGGCCGCGGTAGGAGGTCAGGTCCACCTCGGCCTTCTGCCAGGATCCACAGCTGCCGGTCACCGAATAGACCGGGATCCAGCTCGCGCCGCCATCGGTGGAGACGTCCACGTAGCCGAAATCGGCGTTGGTCTCGAACCCGTACCGGTGCCAGAAGGCCAGCACCGGCCTGAACGCCCCGCCCGCGCCCAGGTCGACGCGCATGACCAGCGAGCTATTGGTGTTGTTGGCGTAGTTCCCGCCGGGACTGTCGGACCAGCTCCACACCCCGCCGTGCGCGGTCTCCGCGGTCACGGCCCAGGGCGACTCGGTCAGGAAGTTGTCTCCACCGGATTCCATGTCGTCGTCGAAGGGGTAGGCGAGGAGGGGCGGTTGCAGGGGCGTGCGGGCGATCTCGTTGGAGCCGCCGCTCAACAGGCCCACGGCGTCCTTCACGAACACCTTGTAGTAGAAGGTGTCGTAGGGCGACAGCCCCGTGTGGGTGAACGTGGTGTCCGCGGCTCCCGTGAGCGTGGCCAGGGTGGCCGACGACAGGGTCAGGTTCGGCGAACTGCCGTACTTCAGGATGTAGCTGCCGAATCCAGGAGCGGGTGCGGACGTCCACGAAAACGTCGCCTGGTACGCCTGGTTGTCCGTCAGCGTCACGGTCACGTCCGCGGGCGTCTCGGTGATGGTGAAGTCGTCCACGTCGAAGTAGGGCTGGGACCCGCCCGATTCCCCGTCGTAGGCGTACAGGCGAAGCTGGACAGGCACGGGACTGGCATAGGCGGCCAGGTCGATCTGGGCCTCCGTCCAGGCATCGTTCAGACCGAAATGGCGCAGGGTGGTCCAGGTCTCCCCGCCGTCCTGGGAGATCTGCAGGTAGGTCTGGGCGCTGTTGTAGGGGTTGTCGTAGCCGCGATACCACAGGTGTGCCTGCGGATGCACGGCTGCCGACAGGTCCAGGTCCCCGCCCAGCCCCAGGATCGTGGCGCCGGGGTAGTAATCCGGCAGATACCCCGAGGGGCGGTTGGTCACGTAGGGCGACCCGTCGCGGCCCGGCCCCTTCAGGCCGAACCCGCCCGGCACCCATTGGGCCATCACGGCCAGGCTGTCGTCGAAGTCCTCGAAGAAGGGGTAGCCCGGATCCGGCAGGACGCTCTCCCCGAGGGCGATGTCGTCGACGTGCCAGCCGTCGTCCTGGACGCTGGCGTCGGTCTTGAGACGGAACCGCACGGTCAGGATCTGGCCGCGGTAGTCGGTCAGGTCGATGCGCGCATGCCGCCACTGGCCGCTGGTGCCGGTGACGTAGTAGACCGGCGCGTAGCTGGCGCCGCCGTCGGTGGAGACGTCCACGAATCCGTAGTCCGCCCCTGTCTGCAGCCCGTACTGGTGCCAGAACGAGAGTTCGGGCCGGACGGCCGCGCCGCCGTCCAGATCCACCTCGAAGACGAACGAGCTGGTCAGCGAATTGGCGTAGTTGGCGCCCGGACTGTCGGACCAGCTCCAGCTGCCGCTGTGAGCCGTCTCGGTGGACGGGGCCCAGGGCAGGTCGGCCAGGAAGTTGCCCGCGCCTCCCTCGAGATCGTCGTTGAAGGGATACGACAGCAGGACAGGTTCGAGCACCGGCCGGGTGATCTCGTTGGAACCGTCGCTGGACACTCCCTGCGTGTCGTAGACGAAGACCTTGTAGTAGTACACGTCGTACGGGGACAGGCCGGAGTGGACGTAGCTCGTCGTGCCGGCCGCCGTGATCTCGGTCAGGGTGTTGGAGGTCACCGTGAGGTTCGGGCTGGTCCCGTACTTGATCACGTAACGGGCGAAGTCGGGATCTGCGGTGGCGTCCCAGCCCAGGGTGGCCTCGTAGGGCTGGTTGTCCGCCAGGCTGATCGTCACGTCCTGCGGCTGGTCCGTGAGGCTAAAGTCCTCGATGTCGCACCAGGGGCTCGCCCCGCCGTTCTCGTAGTCGTAGGAATGGAAGCGCAGCAGCACCGAGGGCGCCCCCCCGTAGGTGTCCATGCTCACCTGGGCCGTGGTCCAGGACGTGCTGTCGCCGAGCCGTAGCAGCGTAGTCCAGGTGTTCCCCTCGTCGGTCGAGGCCTGGAGGTAGGTCTCCACCGTGTTGTAGGGGTTGTCGAAGGCCCGGTAGCGGAAGCGCAGCTGCGGTTCCACCGCGCCGGAAAGGTCCAGCGGCCGGCCCAGGACCAGGGACGTGGCGCCCGGGTACAGGTCGGCGAGCCCTCCTGCCGGCCGGTTGGTCCAGTAGGCCGTTCCGTTGTCGCTGGGCGTCACCAGGTCGAAGGATCCGGCGAGCCAGCGGGCCTGCGTCACCGCAGTGTCGTTGAAGTCGTCCACCAGCGGGTAGACCGGCGAGGACTCCATGTTCTCCGCCAGGACGATGTCGTCCACGTGCCAGCCGTCGGCCTGGCCGCTACCGCTGGTCGCCACCCGCCAGCGGACCTGCAGGACTTGGCCCCGGTAGGACGTCAGGTCCATATCGGCCTGTTCCCAGCCGCCCGAGGTCCCGGTCACCACGTAGATTGGGACGAACGTGGCCCCGCCGTCGGTGGACACGTCCAAGTAGCCGAAATCTGCGTTGCTCTCGAACCCGTACTGATGCCAGAAGGCCAGAGCCGGTCTGGTCGCAGCCCCGCCCGCCAGATCCACCTGCAGGGTCAGGGCATGCTGCGTTCCGTTGGCGTAGTTTCCCCCGGGACTGTCCGACCAGCTGGTGGCTCCGCTGTTGGCCGTCTCGGTTGTCAGCGCCCAGGTCCCTCCCGGCATGAACTCGCTGCCGCCCGATTCCAGGTCGGTGACATAGGGATAAGCCGACACCGGCAGGGCGAAGGCCGGCCGGTGGAGGATCTGCGAGCGGCCCAGATACCGTCCCTCCGTGTTGGCGACGAAGACCTGGTAATAGTACGCGGTGCCCGCATCCACCGGATCCTGCAGGATGGTCGTCCCCGAGGCGGTGATGGTCCCGACCAGATCCTTGTCCAGCAGGAAGTCGCCGGTGGTCGAGCGGTAGACCTCGTAGGAACCGAAGTCGCCCCCCGAGTATGCTGTCCAGCCCAAGTCGGCCCGCGTGGAGTTGTTGGCCGTGAGGCTGAGGGCCAGCGTTTCGGGCACGTCCTGGATCTGGATCTTGTCCAGCTCCCAGCCGCCGCCGTCGTTGACGCCCTGGTTCTGCAGGTGGAACCGCAGACGCAGGTACCCCCCGGCATACGCCGAGAGATCGACGACCACCTGGGTCCAGTCGGCCACCGCGACCGGACCGGTCCAGGTCCTCAGGACCGACCAGTTCGCCCCGCCGTCGATCGAGGCCTCGACCTTCGCGAAATTCTGGAAGGCCAAATCGACCTTGTGCTGGAACACCAGCCAGGGGTGGGTGGCCGACGAGAGATCCACGTCGTTGACCAGGGTCAGCTTCGAAGTCAGATAATCCGAAATCGGCGTCCACGGGCTGTCGTCGAAGCAGTAGCCCGGGTCGCTGCCACCGGTGCGGCGCTGCCACGCCGCATCGAACCACAGTGAATCCGAATGGGCGGCGTTGTTGACGTTGTCGTAGACCGGCAGGCTCAGAACCGGGTACGGCGTCTCGGCCACCGACACGTCGTCGACGTACCAGCCGTCGCTCACGCCGCTTGTTCCGGTGAGGAGCCGCCAGCGGATCTGCAGGTTCAAGTTGCCGCGGTAGGGGCTCAGGTCGATGCGCTCGGTGAGCCAGCCGCCGCTCGAACCGGTAACCGCGCCGACCACGGCCCAGTTGGACCCCGCGTCGGTGCTCACCTCGACCAGGCCGGCGTCCCCGTCGGTCAGGATGTTGTAGAACTGCTTGAAAACCAGGACGGGTTTCTGCGCGGTCATCAGGTTGACCGCGGTCACGAGCTTCCGGCCCGTCGCGTTCTGGTAGTTGCTGTCGGGAGAGTCGGTGAAGCTGTGGGTGGGGCTGCTGGACCAGCTGTCGGTCAGCGCCCACTGGCTGCCGGCGGTGTCCCAGTCGTCCAGCGTCCCCTCGAGGTCGTCCGCCCAGGGATAGGCGTTGGCCGCCGTGATGCCCACGACCGGATCGGAGACGGCCAGGACCGTCCCGTCCCCGTCCACGGCCGCGACGGTGAACCGGTACGCCGTCCCCACCATCAATCCCCCGATCCTGGCGGAAACGGCGTCCGGTCCGGTCACCTCGGCCAGCAAGGCATCCTTGCCGTCGGGCGCATCCGCACGGGCACCGAGAATTCGGAAGCCCGCGACATCTGGAAGATCGACCCGGGCCCAGGCCAGTTCCACGTCGTGGGAGCCCCGGACCAGGCCGTGGTGCTCCGGCATGGCCTTGACCGCCGCTGGATCCAGCACCGGGTAGACCTCGATGCGGTCGGCGGCCAGAAGCGCGCCGGGGCAGACGAGCCCCAGCAGCAGTGCGAAGAACAATCGTTTCATTTCATCCCCCAGTCTTGGATCATGGCTTCGGATCCGCGTCGGCGGCTCCCTTCCGGTTCCCCTCCATCGTCAAGGGCCCGGGCCCCTCGAGGTCGTCCTCGAGGACGGACCGGCGCGCCTCCCAGCCGCCCACGGCGTTCATCCCGGTCATGAACCGGACCAGATCCTCGGGGGAACCGAAGCGGCACTCCTCGCCCGAGGCGACGTGCCTGACGATCCCCTTGAAACCCTGGTCCGGACCGCCCGGGAAGCGGACGACGTAGGTCGTCATGGGCGCCTTCCTTTCTCGGTTGAACGGCTGAGTCATCTCGCAGGGGGGAATGTGCAGGAGGGGCGTTACGCGGGAGTTACGGGGGTGTGACTCAAAACAAAAAGACCACAAGTCGTTCAATCACAAACAATTATTATCGGGTCCGGATACAGCCCTTTCCGCCATCAAAAAAACCGGATGGGGTGGGAGATGTTCATTCCACTCCCATCACTTGATGCGACAAGACCCCGGGACCTGTCCCAGGGCCTTGTCGCGCACCAAGCGGTCTTACCTACTTCTCGCAGTACTGCTTGAACCGCTCCAGTTGTTCCCCGAGCACCCGGTCCACGATCGGAGCCAGGACGTCCAGCCCTTGCGGATGGTAACCGCCCACGGCGTATGTCAGGGCGACCTCGACGCCCCCCTCCACCGGTTCGAAGGTGAAGGACAGGGCCCCGGCCACCCCCATCTCCTGCAGGGGACCGAGGCCCCCGCGCATCAGGAGCTTGCGGCCCGGAACGGCGTTCCAGACCTCCAGGTGGCGGACCCAGCGGCCGTCCCCCTGGTCCTCGATCCAGGCTCCGCCCACGGAGGGATCGAGCGTGAACTTCCCGGCGTCCCCGAAGAAGGAATGGGCCGGATCCCACCACTGCCCGAACCCTGCGGTCAGGGCCTCCCAGGCCGCTTCGGGCGTTGCGGCGATGGTCACGATGGTGCGAGTCGTGAAGCCGTTCGCTGCGGCGTCGAGCACCTCGGCATGGGCGGCCGGCTGGAACGCCGTCAGGGACGGGAGTACCAGCAACAGGAGAATCGTCTGGCGCATATTTTCCTCCGGACGGGGAGATTTCCTTGCCGATGGCAGGTCTGATGCTCAATATCGTCCGGCATGGTAACGCCCCCAGGCGGCGGCTGCAATGGCGGTCCCATTCGGATCAATCACCCCGACGGAGAATCCCATGGCGGAAATCTTCCAGAACAACCCTGAAATCGTGATCAGGATCCTCGTGGCCGCTCTTCTCGGCGGACTCATCGGACTCGAGCGCGACAAGCACGGCCGCGCGGCCGGCCTGCGGACCCACCTGCTGGTCAGCATGGGCTCGGCGGTCTTCACGATCCTGTCGGCGGAGATCGCCCACCGCACCCAGGGGGCCGGATTCGCGGCGGACCCGGGCCGCATCGCCGCCCAGATCGTCACGGGCATCGGGTTCCTGGGGGCGGGCGTCATCCTCAAGTCGGGCAACAACGTGCGCGGCCTCACCACGGCCGCCTGCCTGTGGGCTGCGGCGGCCATCGGGATGGCGGTGGGGGCAGGGTTCTACTTCATCGCCGGTTTCACCACCCTGGTCGCCCTGGCCGGCCTGATTCTCCTGAAAATCTTCGAGCGCACCTACGCCAAGGACTCCTACCGGACCCTCTCGGTGGTGACCCCCATCGAAGTCAGCGCCTCCGAGGTCATCGAGGCGGTCATGCGGCCCAACATGGTGATCCTCAACTGCGACATCGACAGGGATTTCGACAAGGCCTCTGCCGAAACCCGCCTGACCATCAGGCTCTACCACAAGGGCATCACCGACAAGCTGGCCCACGGCATCATCTCGTCGCTCGAGACCTCGGGCATCAGGCTCAAGCAGGTGCGCTGGAGCCGGTCCTGATAAGGGAACGGCCGGGGAATTCCCCGGCCGTCGCCCTGGTGGGCGGTGAGTGAAGACCACGGTCGGAACGCCCGTCCCTAATCCCCCTTCGGCGCCCCGTCCTTCTTGTCCTTCAGGCGCCCCAGGTACTCTGGCAGATCCACCCCGACGTTGCGGGTGAGGTCATGCAGCGGGGGCAACGAACCCACCATGCCCGACAGGAAGTCGGCGGTGGAGGTGCGGCCGTCCTCCTTGCGCCCGCCTTCCCAGACGGTGATCTGGTCGATCTTCAGGTTCGAGATGGCCTTGACCTGCTCCTCGATCAGCTTGGGCATCTGCTCGGTGATCAGCAGGAGGGCCGCCAGTTCCGCCTGGCCCTCGGCCGACTTCACGATCTCCTGGAAACCCATCGCCTTGCGCGTGAGGATGGCCTTGAGACCGTCGGCCTCGGCGGTCATCATCGCCAGGACGCCGTCGGCCTCGCCGCGCTTGGTGCGGCGGATGCGCTCGGCCTCGGCCTCGGCGATGGTTTCGACCCGGCGCTTCTCGATCTCCGCGGGAACGACGATGTTGGCGACCTGGGTGGCCTCCTCGCGCCGGGCGCGCTCGCGTTCCGCGAGCTCCTCGGCCGTGTAGGCCTCCTGGAGGGCGGCCGCGGCCTGCACCTTCTCCGTGGCGGTGGCCCGTCGCTCCGCCTCGGCCTGGCGCTCGCGCCGCTCGGCGTCCGAGTTGGCGATGGTGATCTTGGCCACGTTCTCGCCCTCGACGGCGGTGGCGTGGGCCGCGGCGACCTTGATGCGCTGCTCCCGCTCGGCCTCGGCCTTGCCGATCTCGCCGTCGCGGACCTGCTCGGCGACCTTCCGCTTGGCGTCGTTGATGGCGCGGGCGGCGGCCTCCTGGCCCAGGGCCTCGATGTAGCCGGACTCGTCGGTGATGTCCTGGATGTTCACGTTGATGAGCCGCAGCCCGACCTTCTGGAGCTCCGATTCGACGCCCTTGGTGATGTTGTCGATGAGCTGCTCGCGGTCGGCGTTGATGTCCTCGATGGACATGGTGGCGATGACCACGCGCATCTGGCCGAAGATGATGTCCCGCGCCAGATCCTGGACATGCTGCATGGTCAGACCGAGCAGGCGCTCGGCGGCGTTCTGCATGACCCCCTGTTCGGTCGCGATGCCCACCGTGAAGGTCGATGGCGTGTTGACCCGGATGTTCTGCAGGGACAGGGCGCCCTCCAGCTTGATGTCGATGGGGATGGGGGTCAGATCGAGGAACGAGTAGTCCTGCAGCACCGGCCAGACGAATGTCGCCCCGCCGTGGATGCACTTGGCGGACAGGCCGGCGTCCCTGCCGCCGATCTTGCCGTAGACCACCAGGATGCGGTCCGAGGGGCACCGCTTGTAGCGCGCGGCGAATCCGATGAGGGTCACGAAGAAGATCAGGATGACCGTGGTGACAAGTGCCGGAAATTCATAACCTGCCATGGAAGTACCCCTCTCCGGACGCGATGGGCGTCCGGTCCCTGTCAGATGGTTTCGACCTGGAGAATGTTGCCGCCCAGCAGCGCTGTGACCTTCACCGGCCGGCCGCTGGGAATGGATTCGTTCCGGAGGGTGGACGCCGCCACCGTCGCCAGCCGGCCCTGGACCACCAGCTGGATCTGCCCGGTCCCCCCGCCCGCGGCCGGAATGGTCACGTAGACCTTGCCTGTGGCCCCGACCGCATTGCGATAGTCCAGCGATCCGCTTTCCCTGAGCGAGAAGAGCCAGCGCATCAGCCAGAAGACCAGCAGCATGAGGACGAACCCGACCGCGAGCGCCACCAGGACCGAGGGCACCAGGGCCATGCCTCCGCCCCGGGCCATGGCACCCGTCCAGCCGAACCCGGCCAGGAACGCCACGATGGTCCGCGTCGACAGCAACCCTAGTCCGCTGCCGTGGCCGGGATCTCCCCCGTCGAGGCCGTCGAAGTCCCCCAGCGCCGCATCGTCGCCGGCCCCGAAGACCGTCATGACCAGCTGGATGACCAGCAGCAGCGTGGCGAGGATGCCGAAGGCGTAGAAGATCTGCAGATCCAGGGCGAGTTGCTGATACCACTCCAACATGATCCCTCCTCGGCGTGCGGAACCCGACCGGTCGCAGGCGGTTCCTGCAGCGTAACCCCATGAACCCGTGCTTTCAATCTCAAACGGCCCCGGCGTCCGCCGACCGTCCCCTCATGCCAAGTCCTACCCTGCCCCCTGATCCGTTATTCACCGGCAGGGACTCCATCGGAACGGGAGAAATGGGTCTGGACAATAGCGGATAATTTTGGTCTACTTTAAATCCCAACCGGACAACCAAGACCAGGAGGTCATCATCATGCGTTCCATGTTCAAGTTCATCGCCCTTTCCGGAGCGATCCTCGCCCTCGGGCCCGCCCTGCAGGATGCCGCCTTCGCCGACCTGGAGACCTACACTGCGACACTTTCCGGCGCCCAGGAAGTCCCCCCCGTGGCCACCCCCGCCACCGGGACCGCCAGCATCGTGGTGGACACAGATCTCCTCGAGGGCTACTGGAACCTGTCCTTCAGCGGCCTGACCGGTTCCCAGACCGGCGCCCACTTCCACAACGCTCCCAGCGGGATCAACGGCGGGGTCGTCCTCGGCCTGCCTCTCGGTTCTCCCGTCAACGGGGTGTGGGCCATGACGGCCGTGCAGTACGGTGAGCTCGCAGCCGGCAACATCTACGCCAACGTCCACAGCACCACGTTCCCTGGGGGGGAAATCCGGGGCCAGCTCACCCTTGATAGCGTGGTGGAGGCCGAAAGCGAATCCTTCGGCGCCGTCAAGTCCCTGTTCAGGTAGGTTGTGCCGTCGAAATTGTGTCCGCTGTCATCCCTCTGCCGGTGTCGGCCGGCAGAGGGTTCCTCTCTAGTACGCGTACTTCAATTCATGCCGCCTCTGCTTCCCCAGCGCAGGGGTTTCCACCGCCCGATCATAGTACTGCGCCCACCGGTCCGGTAACTCCACCAACGTCCGGAAGATCCGCCGACTCAGAACTTCCGGTACCTGCAACGCCCGGTCCACCATCCCCCGCAACATCGCCGGCGTGGGGCTCCCCCGCTGCTTCTCGCTGACCCCCTTCATGTAGTTCCGCCACACCAGGAAGATCACCAGCCGCTCCGCACTCCCC
>JBFXKG010000007.1:0-205342 GCA_050174015.1 Candidatus Krumholzibacteriia bacterium | reverse complement strand
AGGGGGCTGGTGTCTCCAGAAGTATCCGATGCGTTTGTAGGGGAAGGGGAGGCCCAAGAGGTTGTGGTGTGGGCACTTGGGGTTAGGGCAGAAGGGAGGGGCCCAGGATTCGGGGTTGGAATTGGAGTTGTCCATGTCCGGCCCGGGGCAACTCCCGGGCCGGGCACAATCTCGACGGCACAACCGAGACCTCAAGGGCCTTGAGGATCCGCCGATACAGGATGTAAGGGGTATTCCATAGGGCGTCATGAACGGAGTCATCCGGCAATGAATGACAAAGCAGTCCTTTTCGTCGATGACGAGGAAAGCATCCTTAGCTCCCTGAAGAGGCTTCTCCGCAAGGAACCCTACCTCATCCACACCGCCCTGGGCGGCGAGGCCGGACTGGGACTCCTCGAGGAAATCACGGTCCAGCTGGTGGTCAGCGACCAGCGCATGCCCGAGATGACGGGCGCCCAGTTCCTGCAGAAGGTCAAGGAGCGGTGGCCGGACACGATCCGGGTCGTGCTGTCCGGCTACGCCGAAGCCGACGTGATCGTCGAGGCCATCAACAAGGGCGAGGTCTTCCGCTTCATCTCCAAGCCATGGAAGGACGAGGCCCTCAAGACCACCATCCGCCAGTGCTTCGACCACTTCGACATGATCCGGGAGAACCGGCGTCTCACCGAGCAGACGCAGCGCCAGGTGATCCAGCTCAAGAACCTGAACAACCTGCTCGAAGCGTCGGTCGAATCGCGCACCAAGTGCCTCCAGTTCTCCCAGGAGGTCGTCGAGACCCTGCCCCTGATGGTCCTCGGCATCAGCCTCGAGGAAGAGGTCGTGCTGACCAACCAGTGCGCCCGGGACCGCCTGGAACCCCTGCGCAGCATGATCCCCGGCACCGACATGAGCGACATCCTGCCCGTCGAGGCGGTGGCCGCCGTCCGGTCATGCCTGGTAAGCACCGCCATCGAGGAGTTCCAGTTCAACTGGTGCGGCCGGGACCTGAAGGCGATGCCCGGACTGCTGGGACCAGACCACGAGCGCAGAGGCTGCGTCCTGCTGCTGGAGGAGGTGGGCGCGTGACCGTCGCCGTCTCCCCCAGCGAACTGATCCTCAAGAGGATCAAGGAACTGCCCCCCCTGCCCGTCGTGGTCAACAAGCTGATCCGCATCATGGAGAGCGACCGCAGCAGCGCCGAGGACGTCAAGGAAGTCCTGTCCTCGGACCAGGCGATGGCCGGCAAGGTCCTCAAGCTCGTCAACTCGTCGTTCTACGGGCTCAGCGGCGAGGTCTCCACCATCTCCCGCGCCGTGGTGATCCTGGGCTTCGCCGCCATCCGGAACCTGGCGACCGGCCTGGGCGTGGCGGGGGCCATGGCCATGGCGGGCAAAGGCGGTCCCCAGCAGGAATTCTGGGAGCATGCCATCGCCGTGGCCTCCGGGTGCGAGGTCCTGGCCCGGCAGACCGGCTACCCGGACCCCGAGGAAGCGTTCATCGCCGGGTTGCTCCACGACATCGGCCACCTGATCCTGGCCAGGGCCTTGCCCGGAGAATTCGCAGCCTGTCGGGCGCTCGGCCCGCAGGACATGCTGGAAAACGAACTGAAGATGCTCGGCATGGGCCATACCAAGGCCGGCCAGACCCTGCTCAAGCACTGGAAGCTTCCCGTCCGGCTGCAGAACGCCGTCCGGTTCCACCACAACCTCAAGGTCGCAACCGGTGGCGAGCAGCCCCTGACCGCCCTGGTGGCCCTGGCGGACGCCCTGGCAAGCGTCCAGGGCAGCACCTACGAGAGCTCTCTCCAGCAGGACGGGTTCCTGTCCCTGGTCGGGGCCTCGGGGCTGGACACCAGGGAGACCGCCGGTCTGCTGGAAGCCCTGGACGCCAAGGTCCAGGACACGAGGCGGTTCCTGCGGATCGCCACCGATGAAGACCTCGGGGCAGCCGAGCGGACGGATTTCCCCCCCCTGAAGGCCGTCATGATCTGCACCGACGCGGTCAAGGCCGCCTGGACCACGGGCGCCCTGGAATACTTCGGCCACGCCATGATCCCGATGGGAGAATTCTTCGCGGGGAGTCCGGTGGACGTCGTGATCCTCGATCCGCCCAGCATCACCGCCGAACAGATGCTGAAGATCAAGCCGGTCATCCTGAAGCACCGGGACCGGACGGCTGTGTTCGGCGCCGGAGACCGACCCGTGGACGTCCCCGGCCTCGACCTGACCCTGCCCTCCCTGCCCCTGGCCTTTTCCCAGGCCGATCTGGCGTCCCTGGCCGGGTGAGCGGCCGGCCGGCCCCGATCAATCCGCCAGGGAAAAGGTCGGCTGCTCCGCCTCCGCTGCGGGATTCTCATCCAGATCCGGATTGCGCACCCACAAGGGCAGCTTCAACCCGGTGGTGTCGTGGTAATTCTGGATCCGTTCCAGCAGACTGACGGTCACTTCCTGGCCCGCGGCCACCAGCAGGATTCCCGTGGTCGAGCGGACCTCCTCGGTCAGGATCATCCCCGTCCGCAGCTCGAGCATGGTCACCCCGCGGACCTCCTCGATCACGTCCCCGTCGGCGATCAGGGTTTCCAGCAGTCCCAGCAGATGCGGGTCGAAAGCCCCGGCCTGGGCCTTGAGGAAGTCGATGGTCCGGCCGGGACTCAGCCCAAGGGACTGCTGCTTCTCCGCCGCCTCGGCCAGCTTGAGGATGCGCGAACCGAGAGGGATGTCCTCGCCGGCCATGCGGACCTGCGGCTCCCCGCTCCCGTCCCAGTTCTTGCCGGAATAGAGCAGGATCTCCAGAACCGGCTCGAGCCGGGGGATGTTGCCCAGGACGCTGCGGCTCATCTCTGGCATGCGGGCGGCCATGGCCTGTTCCTGGAGGGAGAGCGGCTGGCCCAGGTACATCTTGAGGGCCGTATCCTCGGGCAAGGTGATGCTTCCCACCTGGCTGAAGGTCGCCGCAACCTCCAGCCGCCAGGGTTCATCCAGCTCCGCCCTCTCTCCCAGGGCCACGGCCAGTTTCCGGATCCTCGTGGCCCGCCCGAACGCAGCGGGGCTGGCCATGGCCAGGACGTCCGAGAGGGCCTGGATGCTGCCCATGAGGGTCTGTTCTAGCAGGACCCGCTCGGACATCAGGAGTTCGTTCTGGCGGACCCCGTCGTCGATGGCCGCCTTCAGGGCGCTGCCCGAGCAGGGCTTCGCCAGGAACCGGAAGATGAATCCCTCGTTCACGGCGCTGACCACGTTGTCCAGCTCCGCGAATCCGGTCAGGAGGATCCGGACCGTCTGCGGGCTGACCTTGCGGGCGTGCCGCAGGAACGTCGCCCCGTTCATCTCCGGCATCTTCATGTCCGAGACGACGACCTGGAACGGCCCTTCCTCCTGGAGCAGGCGCAGGCCTTCCTTCCCGCCTTCGGCCACCAGGACCTCGAAATCCTTGCGCAGGCTGCGCTGGATGGCCTTCAGGATGTTGATTTCATCGTCCACGCACAGGACGCGGGGCTTTTCCGACATGTCTGCCACTCCCGATCGGGGTCGATACCAGGCCAGCGGGAAAGGAGACCTTCCCTCCTTGCTTATCGGCCATGCATCATTTCGGTTCAGAAAAAAATTCCACGGTCGAAACGGGAGATGAAAGGATTGCCAGGATCCCCAGCCCAGGAGCCGTCATGCCCGACCTGCTCGCCCAGGATCCCAAGGACCTCGCCCGGCTGGTGCACCAGCTCCAGCGGGCAGAGAGCGACCTGCGCGAGGGCGAAGCCTTCTCCCAGGCCATCTTCAACGCCGCCCTGACCGGCCTGCTGGTCATCAACACCGATCTGCGGCAGATCATGCACGCCAACCAGGCCGCCTCCCGCATCCTGGGCTACAGGAGCGGTGACCTGATCGGGGAACTCGCCACGTCCGTCATCCCCGAGGCCAGGGGCGGGACCGGGGACTACTGCATTCCTTCCGGATACGAGAACGAGGAGGGATTCCTGATCCACCGGGACGGCCGCCCCGTGCCGGTCATCCGTTCCCTTTGCCGGGTGAACCACGGCGAGTCCCCCATGGTCGTCTTCAGCTTCCTGGACATCACCGAGCGGAAACGGGCCGAGGAGCGCCTCCAGGAATCCTGCAACCAGCTGGAATCGGCCAACGAACAGCTCAAGGCGCACAAGAACCAGATCGTCCAGTCGGAGAAGCTGGCCTCGATCGGCCAGCTCGCCGCGGGCGTGGCCCACGAGATCAACAATCCCATCGGTTTCATCTCGAGCAACCTGGGCACCATCATGGAGTACGCCGATACCATGCGGACCCTGATCCGCCTGTACGGGGAACGTGACGACGCGGATCCTGCGGACCCGAGGCGCGGGGAACTCGACCGGAAGATCGCCTCCGTCAGGGCGGAGGAGGACCTCGATTTCATCCTCGACGATCTGGACGCCGTGCTCAACGAATCGATGGACGGCGTCAAGCGGGTCGCCGAGATCGTCCAGAACCTCAAGAGCTTCGCCCGCGAGGACTCCCCGGAGCGCAAGCCGCACGACATCAACGAGGGCATCGAGGCCATGATCAAGATGGTCTGGAACCAGCTCAAGTACACCTGCACGGTGGAAAGGGATTACGGGGCGGTTCCCGTGGTCCAGTGCCATCCCGGACAGATCAACCAGGTCGTGATGAACGTGCTCGTCAACGCCTCCCAGGCCATGCCGGCCGAGGGTGGAGTCGTCAAGGTCGCCACCGCCGTGGTCGGCGGGGAACTCGAGATCACCATCGCCGACAACGGGAAGGGCATCCCTCCCGAGATCCTCCCCCGCATCTTCGATCCCTTCTTCACCACCAAGGACGTGGGCAAGGGGACCGGCCTGGGGCTATCCATCAGCCACGGCATCATCCAGGACCACCGGGGCCGCATCGAAGTCGTCAGCGAGCCCGGCCGTGGCACGGAATTCCGCATCTACCTGCCCCTGACCGGGGACGCCGACGGGGACATCATCGGCTGATCCGGCCCCATTCCCCGCCTGGCCGGAGCCCCGGAGGGCCGAGGGGCGCCCACCGGAGGCTTGGCTCCCGCCCCCGGATCTGGTATAACATCCGGAAGACCATCGGACCCGTCCGGCCGCGCCCCTTGCGCGCCTGCGGGATCGTCTTCCCCCTCCCCGACCGAAGGATGACGCTCCATGAAATTCCCGTCCCCCGACCTGCCCGCAGGCGGCCGTCTGGCCGCCGTGCTGCTCGTGCTCCTGGTGGGCCTGACCGCCCAGACGGTCCCGGCCCAGGACGAGGCCGACCTGCCCTGGAAGAGCTCGGACTTTTCCGGCCTGAAGTGGCGGGGCATCGGTCCGGCCATCGCTACCGGCCGCATCGGCGACTTCGCGATCGACCCCCGCGACCCCTTCCACTACTACGTGGCCGTCAGTTCCGGCGGGGTCTGGGAGACGCGGAACGCCGGGGTGACCTTCGCCCCCATCTTCGACGGCGAGGGCAGCTATTCCATCGGTTGCCTGGCCGTCGCGCCGGGCAACCCCAACGTCGTCTGGGTGGGTTCGGGGGAGAACAACAGCCAGCGCAGCGTGTCCTACGGGGACGGCGTCTACAAGTCCAGCGACGGGGGGAAGAGCTGGAAGAACATGGGCCTGGAGCGGTCCATGCACATCGGACGGATCCTGGTCCATCCCGAGGACGAGAACGTCGTCTACGTCGCGGCCATGGGTCCCTTGTGGGGCCCCGGCGGCGACCGCGGGGTCTACAAGTCCGCCGACGGCGGGGAGACCTGGACCAACATCCTGGCCATCGACGAGAACACCGGGGTCGTGGACCTGGTCATGGATCCCCGCGACCCGGACACCATCTACGCCGCGAGCTACCAGCGCCGCCGCCACCTGTGGGTCCTGATCAACGGCGGGCCGGGCTCCGGCATCCACAAGACCACCGACGGGGGTGCCTCCTGGACGAAGCTCGAGGGCGGACTGCCCTCCGTCGACATCGGCCGCATCGGCCTGGCCATTCCGCCCAGGGCGCCGGACACGGTCTACGCCATCGTCGAGGCCGCCCACGACAAGGGCGGTTTCTTCCGCAGCCTCGACGGCGGGGCCTCCTGGGACAAGATGAGCGATTACGTCGCCGGCAGCCCCCAGTACTACAACGAGATCGTGGCCGACCCCCTCGATCCCGACCGGGTCTATTCCATGGACACCTTCCTGCAGGTGACCGAGGACGCCGGCCGGACCTGGCGCCGGCTGAGCGTCCGCAGCAAGCACGTCGACGACCACGCCCTGTGGATCGACCCCGTCGATCACAAGCACCTGCTGGCCGGCTGCGACGGCGGCGTCTACGAGAGCTTCGACCAGGGCGAGAACTGGCGATTCATGGCCAACCTGCCGGTGACCCAGTTCTACCGGGTCGCGGTGGACTACGACACCCCCTTCTACAACGTCTACGGGGGGACCCAGGACAACAACACCATCGGTGGCCCGTCGCGCACCACCTTCGCCCACGGCCTGAGCAACCGCGAGTGGTACTTCCTGCTCGGGGGCGACGGGTTCAAGCCCGCCGTGGATCCCGAAAACCCGGACATCGTCTACTGCCAGTGGCAGTACGGGAACCTCAACCGCTTCGACCGCAAGAGCGGCGAGACCCTGGACATCCAGCCGGCCGCCGAGGCCGACGAGGCGCTCAAGTGGAACTGGAACTCGCCCGTGATCATCAGCCCGCACGACCACCAGCGCCTCTATTACGCCTGCCAGTTCGTCTATCGCAGCGAGGACATGGGCCACAGCTGGACGAAGATCAGCCCCGATTTGTCGGCCGGCATCGACCGCAACCGGCTCGAGGTGATGGGCCGCGTCTGGAGCGTCGACGCGGTGGCCAAGAACAACTCCACGTCCTTCTGGGGCAGCGTCATCTCCCTGAGCGAATCCCCGGTCAAGGAGGACCTGCTCTTCGCCGGCACCGACGACGGGCTGATCCAGGTCCTCGAGGAGAAGGGCGGAGCCTGGCGCCGGATCGACAAGTTCAAGGACGTCCCGGAGAACAGTTACGTGAGCGACGTCGAGGCCTCCCGGTTCGATCCCGACGTGGTCTTCGCCAGTTTCGACAACCACAAGCGCGACGACTTCAAGCCCTACGTCCTGAAGAGCACCGACCGGGGCCGCAGCTGGCGATCCATCGCCGGAGACCTGCCCGCCAAGGGCACCGTATACTCCATCGCCCAGGACCACGTCGATCCCGAACTGGTCTTCGTCGGCACCGAGTACGGCGTCTTCTTCACGCGCAACGGGGGCGTCAACTGGACCCAGCTGAAGTCGGGGATGCCGCCCATCGCCTGCCGGGACCTGGAGATCCAGCGCCGGGAAAACGACCTGGTAGTCGCCACCTTCGGCCGCGGGTTCTACATCCTGGACGACTACACTCCCCTGCGCGGCCTCGAACCCGCGGACCTCGAGCAGGACGCCCTGCTGTTCCCGGTCAAGGACGCCTTGATCTACATCCCCAGCACCCCCATCGGTGATGCCGGCAAGGGCAGCCAGGGCGACAACTTCTACACCGCCCCCAATCCGCCCTTCGGCGCGGTGATCACCTACCGCCTGAAGGAGGGACTGGAGAGCCTGAAGGACATCCGCAAGGAAGCCGAGAAGAAGAAGGTCGAGGCCGAGGAGCCCGTCTACTACCCGGGCTGGGACGACCTGCGCGCCGAGGATCGTGAGCACGACCCCGAGGTCATCGTCACCATCAAGGACGAGGCCGGCTCGGTGGTGCGGCGCTTCACCGGACCCACCGGCGCCGGGCTGCACCGGGTGGCCTGGGACCTGCGCAAGCCCGACATCGGCCCGGTGAATCTCAAGCGGTCCGGCCCCTCCACCCCCTGGGAGGAAGTGCCCGCCGGTCCGCTCGCGGGTCCCGGGCGCTACAGCGCCACCATCAGCAAGCGGATTCGCGGCGAGGAGTCCGTGCTGGCCGGCCCGGTGGCCTTCAACACCGCCCTGCTCGGCAACAACACCACGCTGGCGGACGACTACGGCGCCCTGGCGGCCTTCCAGGAGGAGGCCAACGAGCTGTACCGCGCCGTCCAGGGCGCGGCCCGCATCGCCCGCGACGCCCAGGACCGCCTCGATCACATCCGGCAGGCCATCCAGGACACGCCGGGGCTGGAGCGCGGTTTGATCGACGGGGTCGACGCCCTCGAGACCAGATTGAAGGATCTCGGCGTGGTCATGTCCGGTGACCGGACCATCACCAGCCGCAGCGAACCCGCGCCCCCCGGCATCTCCGAGCGGGTGGGCCGCATCCGCTGGGGCCTGAGGGACATCACCTCTGCCCCGACCGAGACCATGCGGCGCAGCCTTGCTGTGGCCGGCCGCCAGTTCGCACCGGTGCTGGAGGATCTGCGCGGCCTGGTCACGCAGGACATCCCCGCCCTCGAGCGGCAGCTCGAGGCCGCGGGCGCACCCTACACTCCGGGCCGCGTGCCCGAGTGGCCGCGGTAGCCTGGAACCAGGCGTCGAACGAGCCCCCGGGCCCCGGCCCGGGGGCTTTTTTGTGGGGGAAATCCGGGGGTCATTCCCGGCCGAGGGCGGCGATGGGATCCATCCTGGCGGCCTTGTTGGCCGGATACAGGCCGAAGAACACCCCGATGGAAACCGAGAACAGGGCGGCCCCGATGGTCACCGATGGCGAGACCGAGAAGGGGAAGCGCAGCAGGTGGGTCATGCCCCAGGATGCGAGGTAGCCCGTCAGGATGCCGATCAGCCCCCCGATGCCGGTCAGGGCGCCGGCCTCCATCAGGACCTGGAGCAGGACGTCGCGGCGGCGGGCTCCGACGGCCATGCGCACCCCGATCTCCCGCGTCCGTTCGGCCACCGAGATGAGCATGATGTTCATCACCCCGATCCCCCCGACCATCAGGCCGATGGAGGACAGGACGACCAGGACCAGCGCGATGCCGCCGGTGACCTTGTCGACCAGTTCGCCGTAGGTCTCGGAAGAGACGATGTCGAAATCGTTGCCCTCGCTGGGCCGCAACCGGCGCTCGCGGCGCATGGTGCCGGTGACGTTGGAGATGACCTCGTCGGCGTCCGCCCCCTCGCGGGCCACCAGGGCGATGTTTCGGTCCTCCATGCCCACGTGGAGACAGTCCTTCTCGAAGGTGGTCCAGGGCATGGCCACGTAGTTGTCCCCCATGGCGCCGATGATGTGGTTCCTGGCCGCCATGGTCCCCACGACGGTGAAGGGCTTGCCGTAGATGTTCAGGGTCTTGCCCACCGGATCCAGCTGGGGGAAGAGATCCTTGCGCGGGCCGTAGCCCAGGACGACGACCCGCGAGCCGGCGGCCACCTCCTGGGCCGTGAAGAACCGGCCCTCGTCCACGGGGATGGAGAAGATGTAGTGGAAGTTCTGCGACGACCCGAAGGGCTGGACGAAGTTGGTCTTCTCCTTGCCGTAGCGCAGGACGGTGCCCTGGCTGTTGCTGACCTGGTAGTCCACCAGGTCCACCCCTTCGGTCTGTTGCAGAGGGACGATCAGGTCGGGCAGCAGATGGGGACGGCGGAGCAGTTCCGCAGGGTCCTCGCCCCCCAGGCCCGTAAAGCGGGCGACGTAGATGTACGGCCGGTTGGCCGAGACCACGTCGTCGCGGATGCGCCCGCTCAAGCCGGTGACGATGGTGTAGATGGCCAGCAGGGTGGTCACCCCGATGGCGACGCCCAGGATGAGCAGGGAACTGCGCATCCTGTGCCCGGTGATGGTGCGGCCGGCCTCCCGGACCACGTCCTGCCAGAAGATCCGCCGCTCACTCATAGCGCAGGGCCTCCACGGGATCGAGGCCGGCGGCCTTCCAGGCCGGGTAGGTGCCGAACACCGCGCCGATCAGGAACGTGGTGCCCAGGCCCAGCAGCACCGACCAGGCCGCGATCGCGAAGGGCAGCGGCGAGGCCAGGCTGATGACCCAGGCCAGCAGGAAGCCGATCAGGATGCCGGCCACCCCGCCCACCAGGGACAGGGTGATGGCCTCGACCATGAATTGCCAGAGGATGCTCAGGCGCCGCGCGCCCAGGGCCTTGCGGACCCCCACCTCGCGCGTCCGCTCGGTGACCGCCACCAGCATGATGTTCATCAGGACGATGCCCCCGACCACCAGGCTGATCCCGACCAGGGGCACCAGGGCCCCGTAGATGGCCGAGCTGATGCCCTTCCAGATGTTGAGCATCTGGTCGCTGGTGCGGACGACGAAGTCCGTGCGTTCGAGGGGCCGCAGCCGGTGCCGGATGCGCATGAGGAAGGTGGCCTCGTCCTGGGCCTCCTGCAGCCGGGACAGGTCGGCGGCGGCGACCTTGATGTCCAGGGAACCGCGCGAGCCGAACACCTTCTGCCAGGCGGTCAAGGGCACCAGGGCGAACTGGTTGCGGTTGGCTCCGCCGACGGTGCCCCGGTCCTCGACCACCCCGATCACCGTGAAGTGGCGGCCGCCGATCCTGACCTGCCTGCCGAGGGGATCGGCGTGCCGGGGGAACAGGTCCCGGGCGACTTCGAAACCGAGGACCACCACCTGGCGGCTGCCCTGGAGGTCCTGGGGGATCAGGTGCCTGCCCAGCTCCAGGGGCAGGTCCTCGATCAGGGACACGTCCTCGGTCACCCCCCTGACCTGGACCCCGCGGAAGGTGCGGCCCTCGCTGCGCAGGTCGGCGCTCGTGGCGGTCATGGCCGCGACCGTCCTGGCCTCGGTCATGCGGCCGAGCAGGTAGTCGCGGTCCTCGAGGGTCAGGTCGGGATTGTTCAGGGACTCGAGGAAGGCGTCGAAGTCGGTCAGGAACTGCAACTCGTTGATGCGGGAGACGGTGAAGACGTCCGTGCCCTCGTCCAGGACCACCTGGGAGACGTAGCGGTCGGCGCCGTAGATCAGCGAGACCACAGCGATCACCGACATGGTGCCGACGATGTTGCCCAGAAGGGTCAGGAACGTGCGCAGCTTGTGGCCGCGCAGGCTGCCCAGGGCGATGCGGACGCCCTCGAAGAGGTTCATCAGTCCTCCGACCGGCCCTGCCGCTGCTTCTTTTCCCGCTCCACCTGGGCGCCGTCCTTCAGCTCGCGCAGGACGCGGAAGGGCCCGGTGACGACCTCCTGGCCGACTTCGAGCCCCGCGAGGATCTCGAAGTCGTCCTCGCCGGCGATGCCCAGGGTCACGGGCACGAACTTGGCGAATCCGTCCTCGAGCAGGAACACGCCCTCGGTCTCCTTGCGCTCGACGTCCTGGTCCCCGCCGGCCGCGGAGTCCGGCCGGGCACCCCGGGGCTTGAAGCCGAGGTCCGCCAGGGCGGCCTCCTGCTTCGACGCCCGGCGGCCGGAATAACGGCGGATGTCCTCGTCCTTCAGCGGCCACTCCCTGACGGTCACGGCGCCCAGGGGGACCGCCAGGACCTCCCGGCGCTCGGCCACCTTGATGTCGGCCTTGGCGGTCAGGCCCGGCCGGATGTTCGCCGGGGCCCGATCCAGGGTGATCTTGACCTCGAACTCGACCGCCTCGCTGCTCGACCCGGTGCGGATGCGCAAGGGGCTGTGTCCGATCTCCGTCACCGTCCCGGTGAAGGTGCTGTCGGGGAAGGCGTCGATGGTCACGTCGGCGTGCTGCCCCAGGCGCACGTCCACCACCTCGGTCTCGTCCACCTCGACCCAGGCCTCCATGGTGCCCAGGTCGGAGATCACCAGCAGCACGGTGCCCGGATTGTTGAGGGTGCCCATGATGGCGTTCTCGCCCTCCTCGACGTTCAGGCGCGTGACCACGCCGGTCATGGGGGCGGCGAGCGTCACCTTCTCCAGGTCGTGCTTGGCGCTGGCCAGGTTGGCCTCGTACTGGCCGATGCGGTTGCGGGCCGCATCCACCCGCGCCTCCTCGACGTGCGCCGCGGTCCGGGCGGCGGCGAGGTTCTCCTCGGTCGTCAGGCCCTCGGCGAAGAGCTTCTCGGCGCGGTCCCGGTCCTGGATCGCCTTGGCGAGGGACGCCTCGGCCAGGTCCAGATCCGCCCGGGCGGCGCGGATGGTCGCCTCCAGCGCCTGGACGGCCGACTGGTAGGCCGCGGGGTCGATCTCCAGCAGCAGGTCGCCCTGCTCGACGCGCTGGCCCTCGTCCACGGCCAGGTGGACGATGGTGCCCATGGCGTTGGCGCTCACGTCGACCTGCCGCTTGGGTTCGATGGTCCCGGAGCAGTTGACTTCGGCCGTCAGGTCCTTGCGGGCCACCTTGCCCGTCTCGACCTTCGCCTCCGCCTTGTCGCCCGAGCGCAGGATCGACACGATGACCGCGCCCACGACGAGGACGGCCAGGACGATCAGGATGGTTTTCTTCACGCCGTCATCTCCCTTGCCGCAGGACCCTTACATGAACATCAGGCCGATTCCCAGCGGGACGGCCGAGGCGAGCGCCCAGGGCAGCAGGACCGCCACCGCGGCCGCTCCCCGGCTCATGCTGAAGACCTTCTGGAATCCGATGACCAGGACCGCCAGGCCCCACCAGGTGAAGAAATCCCCGTAGGTCATCAGGACCTGGCCCAGCACCGAAGAGGGATCCCGGCCGGGAACGAGGGCGGCCAGTCCGATGGTGACCTGGTACATGGATTCGGTCGCCAGGATCAGGGGGACCTTGACCACCGATCCGATGGCGAACGGGATCACCGCCCCCCAGGAGACCACGCCCAGGGCCTGCTTCATGGTGCCCTTGCCGCCGCCCATCCGGGCGAAGAATCCGAGGATGAAGCCGAACAGCAGGATCATCACCCAGCTCGAAAACCCCGACCCCACCGCCTGGATGATCCGCTTGACCGGGTCGGGATCCAGGGCCTGCTCGTACTGCTCCTGCCAGACGTCCTCGGGCATCATCTGCATGAACTTGGAATCCCGCATCATCTCCAGCTGCTCGGGGCCGCTGATGGGCGTGATCAGCCACGTGAACCCCGCGATGACCACCAGGACCAGCAGGCCGGGAACCCACCACCGCGGGGCGACGGCCACCCGGTCCATGAGGCGCGCCGGGGCGGCCACCAGGTCGCGCAGCCGGGAAGCGAACGTATCTCCGGCCGGCGGAGACGCAGGCGAAGGCAGGCTGTCGGGAGCGAACTCGTCGTTCATGGATCTACTTCCTCGGTTCGGGGTCAGGGGCGGCCGCAGGCGCATCATCGGCGCCGGCGGCCCGGTGCAGGCGGTGCAGGAGCGAACGGCCCGTCACGGCCAGGGGCCCGGCAGCTTCACGGGCGGCCAGGGCCCGGGTGCCCGCGACCGGGTCGTCGTGGCGGGCCAGGAATTCCCGGGCGAAGGCCCCGGTCTCGATCTCGGCCAGGATCTCGACCATGGTCCGCCTCACCTCGTCGCCGATGAGACGCGGGCCCCGCGTCAGACCGCCATAGGCGGCGGTTCCGCTGATGCGCCCCCGCATCCCGTCGATTCCCTGCCGGTGCACCAGGTCGGTGATCAGCTTCAACTCGTGGATACACTCGAAGTAGGCGTTCTGTTCGCCGTAACCCGCCTCGACCATGACGGCGAAGGCCGCCTTGAGCAGTTCGAGGACACCGCCGCACAGGACGACCTGCTCGCCGAACTGGTCGCTCACGCACTCCTGCCGGAAGGTGGTCACGAATCCCCCGCCGGCCAGGCAGCCGACGGCCTTGGCGTACGCAGCGGCGAGATCCCAGGTTTCAGGCCGGGACGTCCCGGTCACGGCCAGCAGTCCCGGAACACCTCCGCCGGCGGCGTGGGCGGCCAGCAGCATGTCGCCCTGGCCCTTGGGGGCCGCCAGGAAGCAGTCCCGGGCGGGACCCGGATCGATCTGCCCGAAGGCGACGGCGAAACCGTGGGCGAACCCCAGCGCGGCGTCCGGCTGCAGGTGCGGGGCGATGTCCCGGGCGAAGACCCCCGCCATGGCCTCGTCCGGGAGCAGGAGCATCACCACGTCACCCCGGGCGGTGGCCCGGGCGGGATCGGACACCTCGAGCCCCTCGGCGAGGGCCAGATCCCGGCGGGGGGAGCCCTCCCGGGCGCCGACCAGGACACGGACGCCGCTGCGGCGGAGGTTCAGGGCCATGGCCCGCCCCATGGTCCCGTAGCCGATCACCGTGACGCAGCGGCCCGCCAGGGGCCCCAGATCCACGGCCTCGGGCTCGATGACGGACCCCTCGCCAGGGGGATATCCGGGGAAGAAACGGGTGCTCATACCCGGAGCATAGGGGGAGCGGGCCGCCTTGACAAGGACACCCTCATGGGATAAATTCTGGCCTTGCTTCGGGGATCCCAGGGTCCCGTCCGAAAACCGAATATATGGTGGCGGCTTAGCTCAGTTGGTTAGAGCAACGGAATCATAATCCGTGTGTCCGGGGTTCGAATCCCTGAGCCGCTACCATTTTTTTTTGCCGGTATGCGCCGCTCCCGGGCCTCCCCCATGAGGAGACCCCCAGCCCCGACCCTCCTGGCCGCCTTGGAGGCATCGTGAACGGGTCCCTCTTCCTCCGCGACATCGCCGGGCGCATCAAGGGATTGATGGCGCAGATCGAGCCGTCCCGGCCCGGGGCCGGCCTGCTGGTCGCCCTTTCGGGGGGATCCGATTCGGTGGCCCTGCTGCTCGGCGCCCGGGAATGGGCCCGGGCCGGGGGGAATCCCCTGGAAGCCGTCCACCTGGACCACGCCCTGCGGGGGGAAGAATCCGCCGGGGACCGGGAATTCTGCCGCCGGCTCTGCGGCGATCTCGGCATTCCTCTGCACGAACACCGGCGGGATCCCCGGCCGGTCGCCCGGTCCCGGGGACTGGGCCTGGAAGAGGCCGGCCGGCACCTGAGGCTGGGTCTCTTCGCGGAGATCCTCGACCGCAGCGAACACCTCCACGCCGTGGCCACCGGCCATCACGCCGACGACCAGGCCGAGACCGTCCTGATGCGCCTGTTCCGCGGCACCGGCCCCGCCGGCCTGACGGGGATGCAGGCCCGAGAGGGCCGGCTCATCCGGCCGCTCCTGGAAATGGGGCGGCGCGACCTCGTGGCCGGGCTGGAAGCGCTGGGCCAGGTCTGGCGGATCGATGCGAGCAACGAAACCGGGGACAACCTGCGGGCCCGGATGCGGCGGGAACTCATCCCCCTGGTGGACGATCTGTTCGGCCTGGGCTGCCATCGCAACCCCGCCAGGGCGGTCGGCCTGCTCGGCCGGGATCTGGCCTTCCTGGATCGGCTCACCGCAGAGACGCTCGCCCGCATCGGCGGGGGTGGGGACGGGGTAAGCCTCGACGTTCCCCCTCTGCTGGACCTGGACCCCGTCCTGGCCGCGCGGGTGGTGCACCGCTGGCTCCATGACACCGAACAAGGTCCCGCTGCCGGGGGTAGTGAACCTGACGGCGCAGGGCAGGTCCACGTCCAGGCCATCCTGGACTGGCTGCGCAAGGGGCAGTCCGGCACGGGATTGGACCTGCCGGGAGGGCGGAGGATCCGGCGGGATTTCGACCGCATCGGCCTCGAGGCCGTCCCGGGAGCAACCGCCCCCCTGCGGCCCGCGTCCGATTATCGTATTTTGGTGGCGACCCGCCCCGGCGGAATCGACCCCGTCGAACTGGGCCGCGCCGAGGGCCCCGGAGAGACCCGCGGCCCTGACGAATGGCGGCTGACCTGCCCCGCCGGCTGCCTCCGCGGCCCTCTCCAGGTCCGCAATCCCAGGTCGGGCGACCGGCTGCAGCCGTTCGGCCTGGCGGGATCCAAGAAGCTGAGCGACTTGCTTCAGGAGAAGAAGGTGCCGGCCGACCGCAGGGACTCCGTCCTGGTGGTGGCCGACGCCGAGGGCGTTCTCTGGGTGGTGGGTCTGGCCCGCGCCGAGCGCACCCGGCTGTTGCCTGATACCGACCGGATGGTTACTATCTCGGTCTCCAGACGCATGGACAATCCGACGCAAGGGAACTGAACCGCATGAGCCCAACTCCCGGTCCCCGGAACCCCGGACCCCAGAAACCGCCCAAGGCGCCCGGCCCCAAACCGCCGCAGATGCCGGGCAAGACCGCCGGTTTCTGGATCCTGCTGGTCTTCATGGTCTTCCTGGTATACCAGATGATCTACATCGACCGGTCGGTGATCCACGAGCTGACCTTCTCGGCCTTCAGCGAGCAAGTCGAGAAGGGCAACATCCGGAAGATCATCAAGACCAACCTCGACATCCAGGGCGAGCTGCGCGAGGTCACGGCCCTGACCGTCAAGGACGGCACCCTGCAGGAGGTGGACCGGTTCCAGACCCGCCTGCTGAACGAGCAGGACGACTTCTCCCAGTGGGTCAAGGCCACCAACCAGGACGTCACCCTGATCGGCGAGGCCCCCAAGACCAACTGGTGGGCCATCCTGAGCTCCTACCTGCCCTTCCTGCTGATCCTGCTGCTGTGGCTGTTCTTCCTGCGCCAGATGCAGGGCGGCGGCAACAAGGCGTTCAGCTTCGGGAAGTCCAAGGCCAAGATGTTCAACATGGACAAGCCCGAGGTGACCTTCGAGGACGTCGCCGGCTGCGACGAGGCCAAGTACGAGCTGCAGGAGATCATCGACTTCCTGCGGGCTCCCCAGAAGTTCCAGCGCCTGGGAGGCCGCATCCCCAAGGGCGCCCTGCTGGTGGGCTCGCCAGGCACGGGCAAGACCCTGCTGGGCCGCGCGGTGGCCGGCGAGGCCGGCGTGCCGTTCTTCAGCATGAGCGGTTCGGACTTCGTCGAGATGTTCGTGGGCGTGGGCGCCAGCCGCGTGCGCGACCTCTTCGACCAGGGCAAGAAGAACGCCCCCTGCATCATCTTCATCGACGAGATCGACGCCGTCGGACGCCACCGCGGGGCCGGACTGGGCGGCGGCCACGACGAGCGCGAGCAAACCCTGAACCAGCTCCTGGTGGAGATGGACGGGTTCGAGTCCAACGAGGGCGTGATCCTGCTGGCGGCCACCAACCGTCCCGACGTGCTGGATCCGGCCCTGCTGCGCCCCGGCCGCTTCGACCGCCAGATCGTGGTCGACATGCCCGACATCAACGGGCGCGAGGCCATCCTCAAGGTGCACATGAAGAAGGTGCGCGTGGCGCCCGAGGTCTCGGCCCAGCAGATCGCCGCCGGCACCCCGGGCATGGCTGGCGCCGACCTGGAGAACCTGGTCAACGAGGCCGCCCTGCTGGCCGCCCGCAAGAACCACGACAACGTCACGATGGACGACTTCGAGGACGCCAAGGAGAAGGTGATGCTGGGGCCAGAGCGCCGCAGCCGCGTCTTCACCGACAAGGTCAAGCGCGAGACGGCCTACCACGAGGCCGGCCATGCCGTCGTGGCCTTCAACTGCTCCGAGTCCGACCCGGTGCACAAGGTCACCATCATCCCGCGCGGCCAGGCCCTGGGCCTGACGCACATGCTGCCGGTGGAGGACCAGTACACCGTCACCGAGCACAAGTACCTGGACAAGATCTGCGTCGCCCTGGGCGGGCGCGTGGCCGAGGAGATCTTCCTGGGCAAGATCGGCTCGGGCGCCTACGCGGACATCCGCATGGTCACGAGCATCGCCCGCGCCATGGTCACCCAGCTGGGCATGAGCCCGAAGATGGGTCCCATCTCCTACGAGGAGGGCTCCGAGCAGGTCTTCCTGGGCCGGGACTACGCCCGTCACACCGCCCACAGCGAGAAGACCCTGCAGGACATCGACGCCGAGATCCGCCGCATCGTCGAGGAACAGCTCGAGCGCGCCCGGGGCATTCTCGAGGAACACCGCGAGGCCGTGGAGATCATCACCGCCGCCCTGCTGGAACGCGAGAGTCTGGATGCCGAGGAGTTCAAGCTGCTGATGGAAGGGGGACAGCTGCCGCCCCCCGACATCGCCGTGGATCACAGCACCGGGGAACCCGATGCCGCCGGCATGGCCTCCGTGGATCCCGTGGATCCCGAGGATCCCGATGACCCCGATGACGCCAATGACCCCGAGGACGCCCCGGACGACCGGGAAGACCGGGACCGGGATTAGCCCCATGGCCGACCGCGTGTTCAAGGGGGGCTGCGTGCCCCCCTTTCGCGCTCCGGGCTGGAACCTGGGGCGCCTGAGCCTCGAACCCCGGGACCATCCCCTGGTCATGGGAGTCATCAACGCCACCCCCGACAGCTTCCATGCCGGTTCCCGCCGGGCCGATCCCGCAGCCGCGGTGGCCGCGGCCCGGGCCATGACGGCCGCCGGGGCCGATCTGCTCGACCTCGGGGCCGAATCCACCCGGCCCGGCGCGCGAGCCATCGGTCAGGACGAGGAACTCGACCGGCTGCTGCCGGTGGTGGCGGCCGTCCGCGCCGCCCTGCCCGACGTCCCCCTCACCGTCGACACGACCCGGGCGGGCACGGCCCGGGCGGCCCTGGCCGCCGGCGCCGACGCGGTCAACGACATCAGCGCCGGCCTGGCCGATCCGGACCTGCTGCCGCTGGTGGCCGAGGCCGGCTGCGGAGTGATCCTGATGCACAGGCAGGGAACCCCCCGGACCATGCAGGACGCCCCGCGCTACGGTGACGTCGTCGCCGAAGTGGCGGCGCACCTCGCCGAACGGGTGGCGGCCGCGGAGGCGGCGGGCATCCCCCGTGGTCGGCTGCTGGTCGATCCCGGCATCGGGTTCGGGAAGACCCTGGACCACAACCTGGCCCTGCTGGCGCGGCTCAAGGATCTGGGCGGAGACGTGGGGCTGCTGCTGGGCGCCAGCCGCAAGCGGTTCATCGGGGACGTGACGGGGGCGGACACGAGCGACCGCCTGCCCGGCAGCCTGGCCGCCCTGGCCGCCGGCTACCTGGCCGGCGTCGCGGCGGTCCGCGTCCACGACGTGGCCGAATCGATGCAGTTCCTCAGGGTGCTGGCTGCAGTGGGTCGAGCCGGCCCAGCCGGAACGCCCGGCCCCAGGTGACTGCCAGCTGGTAGGTCAGGTTGCGGACGTCTCCGGTCCACTGGTGGACGAACCCCGCCTCGATGGCCAGTCCCCGGCCCGGGGGGGTGATCAGCAGGTTGACCCCGGCCTGGGAGTAGTCGTCCAGGGCGTAGAGCGGATCCCCCAGCCCCGAGACCAGATCGTTCCCCCACCACCGCGACCCGAACAGCCGCAGGGCCATGCCCCGCTTCAGGGAGACGTCCCCCCGCGCCCACAGGTCGTGGCCCGTACCCTCGTCCAGGGGCCTGGTGTTCGTCTCGTCGCGGTCGAAGATCCAGCTGTAGCCCAGGCGCCAGCCGTCCAGAGGCCCGGCGGCCTCCCGCCCCTGACCCCAGGACAAGCCTGCCAGGTAGATGAGGTTCTGCTCGATGCGGCCGCTGATGCTGACCTGGCCCCCCGTGTGGGTCCACATGAATTGCCCGTCCAGGTGCAGGCGCCCCCCTACCAGGGCGAACCGGTGGGCCGAGGCGACTTCGAACTCCTCCGAGCGGACCTCTCCTTCCCGGACCCTCCAGTCCACCCAGGTGTCGCTCAGGTAGTGCTCCCGGTCGGCGCGAAGCTGGAATCCCTGCTCCACGCCGGTCCGGAACTTCTGAACGTCGTCCAGGATGGCGTCGTGGATCCAGTGGGTCTGCAGCAGGGTGCCCGCGATGAAGTGGACCCGCGGAGCGGGGTCGTGCACGAGGCGCAACAGGGGGCGCCGCAGATTCAGGCCATCGTCGTCGCCGAGGTCGTGACCCAGGACGGCCCCGACCTCGAGCGTCAGATCGGATGCCGCCCGGTACCGCAGCCGGACCGGCGCCGCGTAGGCCATGAAGGTCTCTCCGAGGGCCCCGGGCACCTGGAACAGCTCCAGGTTCTTGAAGAAGAAGGCCGTCTCCACCGCCAGGTCGGCCTCGCCCACCCCGGGCAGATGTCCGCCGGGAACGCCCAGGGCGTATCCGGTGCTGCGGCCCACGACCGTGCCGCCGCCGAGGGCGGAGAATTCCTCGGCGTGGACGGGGTTCCAGACGCTTAGGACGACCACTCCGGAACACAGGGCAAGGCGGCATCTGCGGGCCACCCCACTGAGCAGAAAGCATCCGAGCATGGCGATCGTCCTGAATTCGGGTAAGGAATGCCTCCTCCGGTCGTGCGGATCCTAAAGGACGGCCGGATTCCCTGCCAGCGTAGATATCGCAATCACTTGTTGAAATCCCTGTCGCATTGGAATACAATCATGGAGGCTTGGAGATCAAGCCGGATCACGATATATCGCCCACTACTCGCCCACCTGATTTTCCGCCAGAGAAGCACCCTGGAGCCTGCATCCGTGCGGGATGAGGAGGTGATCCCACTTCTGCCATCGCCCATTCCACCACGTATCGATTCCATTTTCCTTGCAACGGGGGGAACCCATCATGCAGATGAAGCGAATTCTCATTCTGGCCGCGGCCCTGTGCCTGGCCCTGTCCGCCACCGTCTGGGGCGCCGCTCCCGCGGTGTCGCCCTTCGAGTCCCAGCCCGCCGATCCCCTGGCCAAGCGTGATCTTCCGACGGGCAAGGCCTTCGGCGATCCCGGGGACTTCATGGCCGGGGCCCTTGCCGGATCGGACTACCTGGTCATGATGCAGGCCGACGTCTCCGAGACGATCGACAATGCCGGCAACGGCCTGATCGACACCGACCCCGACGACGGCGGCTGGGATTGGCGCACGACGGCCTTTTCCCACAGCACGTCCGCCAGCCCCACCAACCTTTACGGCGTGACCGCCCTGGGGCTCTTCGAGACCTATCTGCTCGATCCCCAGCCGTCGCACCTGATCGCCATGCAGGATGCGGCGGACAAGATGGTCGCCATCGGGCCCGACCCGGGCGGCATCCGGTCCGCCAGCGACGTGATCTTCCTGCTGAAGTTCGCCACCCTGCCCGAATGCACGAATCCCTCCTTCTACCAGGGCGGGGCCCAGGCGATCTGGAACCGCCATCTGACCGTCTACGGATCGATGGCCGGTCTGGCCGCCTACATCCGGGACGCCCGCGCCGGCCAGGGCTATCCCAACGGGATCATCGCCTGGGACATCGGCGCCTGGGCCGAGGCCGCCATGCTCATGCATGCCGCCTTCCCTGCCGGCGGCCACGACCTCGAAGGGGCCGCCATCGCGGAAGTCCTCTACCAGGACAGCTACATGGCGAATCCGGGTTACTTCGAACCTTTCGGTCACAGCCAGGGCTATGATCCGGCGTGGAGCACCCCCGATTACTATTGGTACTCCATCGGGATCACCGGCTTGATCCAGGCCTTCGCCACCACCGGAACCCATACGGCCGAACTGCCCGCCCTCCAGACGGTGCTCCTCGCCTGCCAGTACCCCGACGGTTCCATCAGCGACCAGTACGGGGCCCAGGGCGGGGATGCGGACTGGCAAGCCACGGCCTACGCGGTGATGGGCATGGTGCATCACCTGGGTGCGACCCCGGCCCTCGCCGGTCCGATCTCCTCGGCCGCATCCTGGCTCGCGGCGACCCAGGATGCCAGCGGCGGCTGGGTCTACGACAGCGGCAACCACTACCCCGAAATCGGCGGCGAATGCACGACCGCCCTGGCCCTGGCCACCGACACGACCTACGCCACCCTGTCCTCCAGCGTCACCGGTCCCGACCCGGTCCTGTGCGGGCAGACCAAGACCGTGACGGTCGCGTACGTGCCTGGCCTCGCCACCGCCCCCCTGCGCGGTTACGAGATCACCTTCGGGGTCACCGGTCCTGTGACCTTCGTCGAGGGCGACATCCATGACGCCGGCGCCCTGGCCGGGCTGGGCCTTCACTACTTCGACGTGGTGGACAACGGCGACGGCACCTTCACGGTGAACGATGCCCTGCTGGGCACGACCACCGGTCTGACCACCGCCGGCGATCTTTTCTCGGTGGACCTGACCACCGCCGGCGACGGCCCCGTCCAGTTCGACATCCTCAGCTACAAGCTGCGCGAACCCGACAACACGCCCATCATGGCCTTCTTCTCCGGCCTGGGCTTCACGGTGGACTGCACGGCCCCCGCTCCGGTCACCGGCATCACCGCGGCGCCCGGCCACGAGAAGGTCGACGTGAGCTGGACCCACGATGGGACCGACGTGGCCTACTACGAGATCTGGCGCGGGTTGTGGTACGACGCCACCCCCGGGACCAGCGCGTATCCCGAGTACGATGACCTGGCCGCCGACGTGATCCCGACCCGGCCGACCACCCGCACCGACGCCTTCAACAGCCCCGAGTGGGAATTCGCCGGCTCGGTCCTGGTCGGGACTCTTTCCTTCGAGGACGGCGGGATGACCACCGGCCGCGGCGTGTACTACTACGAGGTCTTCCCCGTGGACGTGCCGGGCAACATCGGCGGGGTCGCGGCCGCCAACGACCGGGCCACCAACTACTGGCTGGGCGACGTCGATCTGTATGACGGCGACGTCGACGCCGGGGACATCACGGTCCTGGGCGCCACCTTCGGCTGGTCCGACGGCATCACCGGCTACAACAACGAGGCCGACGTGGGCCCGACCGACGACAACTCGGGCGTGGGCATCCCCGAGACCGACAGCGTCATCGACTTCGAGGACCTGATGATCTTCGCCATGAACTACGGCAACGTCAGCAAGCTGGCGATCCCCGCCAGCGGGACGCCCGCCCTCAGCTGGCGCCAGGTGGAGCCCGGTCTGTGGTCCCTGACCCTGACCGAGCCCTGCGCGAGCCTCAAGGGCCTGCGGGTGACCGCTCCCCTGCCCGACGGGGTGCACTGCACCGTCGAAGCCGGGGCGCTCCTGGACGGCCAGGGCATGCCGGTCTTCCTGCGCAACATCGACGCCAACGGTCTGGACGCCAACCTGGCGGTCATCGGCAACGGCGCGGGCCTCCTCGGCTCCGGCGAGGTGCTCCGCGTGCACGTGCCCGAGGCCGTGGATCTGGGCCAGGCGGGCATCAAGGCCCGCGGGATCGGCAACGAGGACCTCGACCCGGCGGTCGGCAGCAGCCTGCCGGCGCGGTTCGTGGCCGAGCAGAACTTCCCCAACCCGTTCAATCCCTCGACCACCATCGCGTTCTCGCTGCCCGAGAGCAGGTTCGTCACCCTGGCGATCTACGGGGTGGACGGCAGCCTGGTGCGGACGCTCAACAGCAGCACCATGGCCGCCGGCCGGCACAAGGTCGTCTGGGATGGAACGGATGACGGCGGAGCCACCGCAGCGTCCGGAACCTACTTCTTCCGGCTTTCCGCCGGCCCCGACCAGGTCGTGCGGAAGATGCTGCTCGTCAAGTAGACACCCTTCGACCCGGGACCCCGGCGCCCTGCGCCGGGGTCCCCCGAGGCAGGAACCGCCATGCGCAAACCCTTTCCCGCAGCCATCCTGGCCTTGGTCCTGCCGGCGTGCGGCCTGAACTCTCCGGCGCTGGCCGGTACCGTCGACCTGGCCTGGGACCGGAACTGGCTCCAGGTTCCCTTCGACACCTCTTCCGAACTCGCCATCATGATGACCGACACCCTGGACCTGCGAACCATCGAGGTCACCGTCGAATACGATCCCACCATCGTGCAGGGCGTGACGGTCCGGCCCGGCGCCATCTTCGATCCTGTGCCCTGCTTCCTGTGGGAGGCCTACGAGGAGGACGTCCCCGGGCTCTGGCACGGATTCGTGGTCATCATGGGGGGCGATTGCTGGACGAGCGGCCCCGGCGAGCTCCTGGTCTGGGAGTTCCGGACCCTGGACCGGACCGGAGTCACGCCCGTCACCGCGGTGGAAGCGGTCCTGTTCGAACCCGACGCCACGCGCATCCCCGGCGTCCACCTCAGCTCGGCCGTCATCTCGGTGGGCTCCCCGGCCGCCAACGTTCCTGCGGCCGGCTCCGGGATGGCCCTCGCCCTCCACCCCAACCCCTTCAACCCCCGGGTAGGCGTCAGGATCGACCTTGTCCGGGCGGGGCCGGTCGAGGTCACCGTCCACGACGTGCAGGGCCGACTGGTCGCAGTCCTGAACCGGGGGGAATTGCCTGCGGGAAGCAGCAGGATCGACTGGGACGGGCGCAACGACCGGGGGACCGAAGAACCGGCAGGCCTCTACTTCTTCAGCGCCCGCGGCCCTGACGGCCAGACCGCGGTGGTCAAGGGCGTCCTGGTGCGCTGATCTTCCTTCCTAACGGAAGAGCGCCTTCACCTCTCCGAAGGTGGTAGGATCGGAGGGTATGGCCTCGTCGATGACGATCTGATCATCGGTGCTGTGATCGGCTCCCAGGGACTCGTTCAGGAAATTCCTCACCTCACAGATCTCGAAGTCCAGGGGGGAGGTCCCTCCCATCAGGGCGGTGAAGTGCATGACGGCGACCTGTCCGCCGGTCGTGGTGGCCGAACCCAGCCGGCTGCCGGCGAAGTGGATCTCATCGGTCCCTGGGTGGGTGTAGTCATAGAAGTAGCTGCCCACCCCGGAAAAGGTGAACCAGGCGCCGGGGTCGATCCGATTCAACTGGACAATCGCGTTGTCGAACTGGATGGAAACGTGGAGGCCGAGAACGTCGTCCCCTCCGGTGTCCAGCATCAGCGCCACCGTGAAGTCGGCCTGGCTGGGGACGGTGCTGGACGGAAGGACGAACACGAGCGGCGCGGCGACCGCTCCGTAGGCTCCCAAGCAGGAAAGAAGGACGAGCAGGAAAGCGATTCCCCCGGTAATCCTCATGACGGCACCCGCTACTTTTGGAATATGATTCGAAATGGGATCAAGACGCTAGGAAACCTAGGGGCGAACCATCCGACCTCCGCGTTCCTGGAAGTATGCCACAAGACAAGAAAAAGTACAATATCCTTGACCGAAAATCTCACGGATTTCCGGTCAGGGCAGGTACCTGTCCCTCCACATCTCGAAGATCAGCAACGTCAGGATCGCCGGCCCGGCCCGGTCGTCCCCCTTGAAGTAGGCATCCACGGACTTCCCGACGAAGTCGGGATCGAAGAGCCCCGCCTCCAGGAGGCGGCCGCGGTCCAGGTAGCGGGCGGTGAGGCTCCGCAGGGGAGCCAGGTCGAAGGAGCGGAAATCGAAGATGAAGCCCCGCTTGCGCCCGCGCCAGACCTCGGGAGGGACGTACCGCTCCAGCAGCCTGGTGTGGAGATACTTGCCGTAGCCCTTGCCCCGGATCTTGTAGCGGGTCGGCAGGGCGCAGATGAAGTCCACCAGGGCGCGGTCGTAGTAGGGGCAGATCTGCTCGACGCCCACTGCGTTGTGGATGGTCCCCGATTTCAACAGCACCCCGTGCATCACGAAGTAGAGGGCGAAGCCCATGCGCAGGCGCTCGTAGAGGGGGATGTCCCGGCGGTCCCGGAGGTAGCGGTGCACGGCGAAGGTCTCCGGCGGCACCACGCGGCCCAGCAGGCGCTCCAGGTCCCGGCTCTTGAGCTTCTTGTGGAAGACCCAGGAGAACTCGGGCTGGGTCAGCAGATCGGCGATCTGTCGGGACGGGGTGCTGAGCCCCAGCCCCAGGGTCCTGTCCAGGCGGTCGGCCAGCAGGGCCAGGGGCATCCTCACCAGGTAGGGCACCCAGCGATAGAGCTGATACCAGGGCCGCAGATCCCAGTTGCCGTACAGGCCGTCCGGGCCGTCGCCGGCGAAGATCTCGGTGAACTCCCGCCCCACCTCCCGGGTGATGACCAGGTTGGGGATGGCCGAAAGGTCGGCCATGGGCTGGCCGAAGACATGGGGCAACTGCTCCAGGGCCTCGTAGCAGTCATCCTGGGTCATGTAGACGCAGCGGTGATCGCCGAGTCCCAGGAATCCGGCCATCTTCCGGGCGCCCGGCACCTCGTCGTGCCGGGGATGCTCCGACCCCAGGGTGAAGGCCACCGGTTCGCCGTCCCAGTGGCGCCGCAGGCTCGCCGCCAGGAACCCGGTGTCCAGCCCGCTGCTGAGGTAGACCGCGAGGCGCCTGCATCCGGCAGGGATCCTGTCCAGGATCGCGGCCGAGGTCAGCTTCTCGAGTTCGTCGATCAGATCTTCTTCCGTCCTGCCGGCGACGTCGGCGAAGGCCCAGCGGTCCCCGATGACCTGATGATAGAAGGAACGATGGGACTTTCCCTCCTCCCAGGCGAGGAACTCGCCCACGCACAGGCTGGAGACGCCCTTGTAGATCGTCAGCGGAGGATGGATGTAGCCGAAGGACAGGTACTCGGTCAGCCCCTCGTCAGAAAGCGACAGCGGGCTCAGGCCGGATCCGGCCAGCGCCCCGAGGTCCGAGGAGAAGACGAGGCTCCCGCCGGATTCCGCGACGAACAGGCGCTTCTGCCCGTAGGGATCGGCGGCGAGGAAGAGGACCTGCTCCAGGGTGTCGTAGATGGCCAGGGCGAACGAGCCCCGCAGGAACTTCAGGGGAAACGCACCGTGGTGCGCATACGCCGACAGCAGGACCTCCCCGATCGATCCGCCCTCGGCGGTGAACCCGTGTCCGGCCAGATGCCGCACGAGGCGATCGGCAGGGACCAGCTGGCCGTCCCAGAGGCAGACGTGACGGCCGTCCTCCGAACGGTGGCATTGCCCCCCATCCTGGCCATAAAGAACGGCGCCGGATGACCCCACGGCACCAGGTCCGGTAGGGCGCGCAAGGGACGGTCCGTCGGCGATGCCGGCCCAGGGTGGCGACCAATCACGGGGAATCCCATCGGCCGCGGGCCCGACCACCCCGAATATCCTGCCCAAGCGGAATGCTCCTCCTTGAAGACCGGGGGCCAACCCGGCAGGATCCTGAAATCCCAGTCCAGGGGCAAAACCCACCGGGGCGATATGACTCGTCCGCTCCAAGACCTTGGCACTGTGCCTGTTCGGTGCTCGCCCGTCAATCCGCAATATTGCAATTTCCTGGATTTTTTTCAAAAAGTATGTTAGAATAACAAAAAGGCGGAAATTGTCCGTTGCGTCCCTCCTTCAATTGTTTTTGATTTGGGGGGTTCGATACTCAAACGATGGGAATGGAGGATGGGAATGAAGATTATGAGAACGGCTCTGATGGCCATGGCCTTGATCCTGATCGCCGGCCAGGGATTGGCCCAGGTGGACTTCGATCTGGTCAAGGTACCCGACGGAGACATGCTTCCCTTGAATTTCACCACCGACAAGGAATGCCCCGAGAAGGCTGTTTGCTGCCGCGTCGGCAACCGCAACGACTGGGGATACACGATCGAGAACTTCGTCTCGGGCGGGGAGACCTACAGCTACATGTGGGAAGTCCTGCCCACCTGCGGCTTCGAGACCGGATTCTACGCTTTCACCGCCGGCATGGCCCTGAACTTCGGCCCCGAGGACGTCCCGGTGACCCTTGAGGTCAGCGCCGCCTTCGAGGAGACCCATCTCGATGGCGGACAGCTGAAGCCCGGCCCGGTGATCTGCGAATCCCCCATCTATTCGGGCACCGTCACCGAACCCGGCTACTACCGGCTGATCATCCCCCTGAAGTCGGCCAACTGCGCGTGCGCCGAGTTCGGCTGGTACTACGCGGCGTCCATCACCTTCCACAACCGGTTCGAGAACAAGCCCGACCTGATCGTGGACTACTTCCCCGTGGGCGGGGCCAGCTGGATCGACCAGGGCAACGGCTACTACGACCTGCAGCAGTCCTACGAACTGCCTGGCGAGATCAAGCTCCTGGCCAAGATCGACGCCTGCTCCACCCCGGTGGCCGACGATCAGCAGTCGTTCGGCAGCCTGAAGGCGTTGTTCCGGTAATACCATCGCTGCGTGACGATCGCGAAGGGCCCGGGGCAACCCGGGTCCTTCCTATTTGAGGAGGATGCCCCGCCCGGTTCCGTTGGCGGGTCCGCACCTCAGGCGGAAGAGATAGATCCCGGCAGCGGCCGGAAGGCCCCGGTCGTCGGTGCCGTCCCAGGGGATCCGGACGGTGCCCGCGGGAGCGTAGCCATCGACCAGGACGCCGAGGCTGCGGCCTGCGACGTCGAAGACCTCGAGCCGGACCGGGCCATCCTGGGGATTGGAGAATTCCAGGAGGGTCCCCGGATTGAAGGGGTTGGGCCACAAGCGCAGGTCGAGGGCGCCCCGGCGCCCGGGAATTAAGACCCCGCTCAGACCGCTGCCCACCCGGATGGTGGTGGGAGGAAGGAGGACCTCGGGGTACCAGTCGCCGGCGGTGTTGGAGATGTAGACGCCGGCGGGATCCTCCTCGGTCACCTTGACGACGACCGGACAGACGCCTGTGGTCCGGGCGACGTAATCCCACACGAAAAGTTCACCCGGGCCGTCCAGGTGCAGATCCGCCCCCATGATGATGGCGTACCCGTACCAGGTCCCCAGGGTATCGGCCTCGAAGCCCTGGAACACGAAGTAGCCCGAATCGTCGTACAGGGCGCCGGCCTGTCCGCCCAGACCATGAACGATGGTGGAATCATAGGACACCGTGACGATGATGGAGCGGACGTCCACGGTATCGTCGATGCAGATGGCCAGCCTTCCGGTGTCGCCCACGGCCACGACGGCGTCTGGCGGATCGAACCGCAGGTGAACGGCCGCCGAGGCGGGATCAGCCGCCGACAAGCCGAGCAGAAGCGCCGACACCGACGCCAGGACCATCACCGGGAAATTTCTCACGATGTTCCTTTCGGCGGGAGCCGCCGCCGGGTCTCCCCGCGCGGCGGCTCCCCCACGCGCTACTTCATCAGGGTCATCTTGCGGACCTGGCTGTACGGACCGGCATCCAGCCGGTAGAAGTACACGCCCGAGGCGACCTGCTGATCGGCGTCGTCCCGACCCATCCAGACCACCTCGTGCTGGCCGGCGCCGCGGCGCTCGTTCAGCAGCGTTTTCACAAGGCGACCGTCCACACCGTAGACCATCAGCCGCACCGACTGCGCTTCAGGCAGCGAGAAGCTGATCTTCGTCATCGGGTTGAACGGGTTCGGATAGTTCGCGTTCAGGCTGAACACCCGCGGCGTCGCCGTGTCCGCCGCCTCGACCAGCTCGATCTTGAGCTCGCGGTTGTCCGTCCCGCGCGCCTTGATCGCCAGGTCCTCGAACGCGATCGCAGACTCCGACGACACCGTGAACAGGTCGCCCGAACCGACGAATCCCCTGCCCGTGCCCAGCAGGGCCACGCTCACGTCGAGTTCGGATCCGATGTTCTTCAGGAACGTCCGTTCGGCCTGCTCATCGAGCAGCACGCCCGGCTCCACGCCGGACACCGGCACGCGAGCCATCACGTTGACGCCCTTCAGGCCCGAACCGTCGATCAGACGCAGGGCCATGGTGCCGTTGTCGTAATGCACCCAGGCCAGCTGGACCGTCGCCGAGATCGGAGCCTGGTCCTTCGCGGGACCGACCACGCCGAAGTTCATCGCGAAGACCATCAGATCCTCGAAGTTGATCACGCTGTCGGTCAGGGGAATGCCCACCCGGCTCCAGTCGTCGGTCGGACCGACGTCCAGGACGTTGTGCTCACCCCCGAGAGGCACCGCGTTGCCGAACTGGGCGCCGAGGGCGTTCATGTCGACCGGGTCGACATCGCCGTCGGGAGTGGTATAGCCCGTGGCGGGAATACCGGTCACGTCACCCAGCCAGTAGTTCGTCGCCCGGTCGTTCGCCGCGGCTGCGGGACCCCAGTTGCTCGCCGCATCCACCGGGAACACCTCGTAGTAGTAAACGCCGCGGCCGGAGGCCATGCCGTCGTCCACGAGGCTGTTGGTGCCGACGGCCACGATGTCCACCAGCACCCACTCGTCGCTCAGATCGGCTGCGGCACGGCTCGCAGGGCGGGTCGGGATCACGTCGCCGGCCAGGTCGTCGTACTCGGGGTAGGCCGAGACACCGTAGGTCGTGTCATACCACAGGCCACGGTAGACCTCGTAGAAGGCCACGTCGGTCCCGTCGTGGGTCCAGCTCACGTCGACCTTCTCGTGGCCCGGGGCCGCCGTGATGCCCGTCACCGCCGCAGGCGCCGTGCAGTCGACCTCGATGGTCGCGCCGGTCGCCGTGGCGGGGATGGGCTGGTTGGCGGGGTCACGCAGCGTGAAGCTGTCGAAGGTGATCTGGGCCGTCCCATCGGAGACGGTCACGAAGTCGATCTTGAACAGGTCGGTCACCCCTGCCCCTGAGATCGGCTGGGTGGGGTTGCCGACCGTGGTGCCGGAGATGATGTACGACCCATCGCCCTGATCGAAGGAGAAGAACTGTGTCGTCCCCCCGAACGGTGCAAGCTGGGTAATGGTGCCCCAGTCGACCTCGCTCGTCGCCCGGACCACCGCGTTGAACCCGAACACGTCCGGCGTGTACTCGTCCGTCGTCAGGCTGAAGGTCAGGGTCTGGGTCAGGCCGCAGGTCAGGGGGCCGGAGGTCGCCGGAGCGACCGCGACGCCGGAAATCCCGAGCCAGGGGTAGTAGTCGACGTGGTCGGTGACCTCATCCCCGAGACCGCCGGGATTGTACAGACCTCCGGTTCCGGTATCGTCACTGGAGTCGAGTGGCCCGGTGGAATCTCCCCACCAGTTGTCCTCCGCTCCGACCACGAGGCCGTTGGTCGGCAACCCGACCACCTGGAACCCGTGCTGTGCGATCGGGTTGCCCAGAGTTCCGTTTCCGTAGATTTCGTTGCCCGAGGCGGAGATGTCCTCGCTGCAATCATAGCAGGCATAATCGCCGCTCAGGGGAGGGCTCTCGTACTGGGGATTCCAGTAGTTGCCTTCGAGATCCAGCATGATGCCGTCCCAGCCGTTGTCATGAATGATGTTCCCCACGAACTGGACGTTGTCGTTCTTGGGACCCATGTAGATGCCGCACTTCTGATTGCCGTAGATCTCGTTGCCCTCGATGAGCAGATCCACCGGGCCATAGGCGGTCAATGGATCGGAAACCTTGTCCGAGGAGCCCCGGATCAACTGGATCCCGTGTCCGTATTTCAGGAAGTCCGGATCATCGCCAGGCAAGCCGGACTGGCCGTAGATCGTGTTGTTCCGGATAACCAGATTGGCGAAACCGCCGGCGGTCTCGATGCCCGACCGGTGCGACCCGTAGATCTCGTTGTCCTCGATCACCGTTCCTGTCATGTCAGCCGGGCCAGGCGCCCCGTAGGCGTAGTACGAGGTCCAGAGAAACACGTTGTCGCCGTTCCCCTGGCAATCGAAGATCTTGTTACCGGCAAAGGTGCTGTTCACCACGCCGAGATTGTTGTAGGGATGGTTGATGATGTAGAGCCCCATCCGCCCCTGGGCTCCGTCCTGGAGGGTCGTGTTGGTGTTGGGGCCGATGATGCAATTGACGACGTCGATGTTGGTGATCTCCCTGGTGTGGGCATAGACCCTGATCAGGGAAACGTTCTTGTTTGCCACCGCATTCAATTCCTCGACGACGAAACCGTCGAAGGTTACGTTGTCGGTGTCATGGATGTCCACGATGGCGTCGTATCCCGTGACGGGATCCGGGTGACTGATGATGCTCTCCACCATCGGATCCCAGGCATAGCCCGCGGGAACTGGATATCCGTTCTTGTTGACGCCGGCCGTGGCGCCGAGCAGGGTCAGGTTCTTCTCGATGAGGACCCCCTCCACATAGGTTCCCGGCCCCACATGGATGGTGGATCCCGGATCAGCCTCGGTGACGGCCGCCTGGATGCTCATTCCGTCCAAGACGAAATAGTCCCCCGTGGCAACCTCCATGATCGTCGAGTACTGCTCGTAGCCGGTGAACGCCAGGGCGAAGGCCGCGGCGTCTGCCAGATCGTCCCGCAGGAAGGTGTAGCCTTCGGAATCGGTATACCCGAGTGCTTCCCTGAACCGTGAGTTCCGGACGTTGTACTCGTAGCCGGTGATGCTGTAGGTGCCGTTGAACAGCCCGAACTCGTCCTGGCTGAAGACGTAATCCTCGCCCACGTTCAGGGTGGCCCCGTCGATGACCACATCGCTCGAACCACGATTCAGATAGGTGGGACTCGAGCAGTAGATGGCGATGGACCCCCAGGCGTTGTCGCCGGTGGTGATGTTGTCCAGATCGGCGCCGACCACGCCCGTCAGCTGGATGCCGTTGCCGCCCCAGGCGTCGAATGACGAGACGTGGGACAGGACGACGTCGTTGTAGCCGTGGATGTCGATTCCGGCCCTCCTGTGGGAGCCGATGACCGTGACGCCGGTCATGTTCAGCCCGGTGTATCCTCCGGGGGGATTGCCCGTCCCGGAGGCATGGATGGGATAGTTCTCGTTGGCCGCAGCGCAGACCAGGGTGAAGTTCTGCAGTGTGACCGCATGGGCACCCACGGAGAACCCGTACCCACCGGCCGCCGGGATCTGGATGGCGACACCGGATTCGCTCTCCCCCGTCAGGGTCAACGGCACCGTCACGTTCAGGGTCCCGACGGGGCTGTACGGCCCGTTGGCCACGGTGATCGTGTCGTAGGGATTGGCGGCGGCCAGGGCAGCCTCGATGGTCATGTAACCCGTCAACTGCGTGGTGTTCTGGACCGGGTAGGCATCGTAGATGTAGTAGTTCCCGACCAGAAAACCTGGATCGCCGCTGACGTAGTTGGCGAGGGTGTCCCCGAAGATCCAGTTGTAGCCGTAGGCCACATTGGTGCCCAGTTCGTCAGGAGCGCCGCTGCCGACTTCGTTGAGGGGATCGGTGATGTAGGCGGCCGGAGGCGGCATGATCTTCAACCCTGCAACGTCCTCGAAGGTCAGGCCGCTGCTCATACCGGCGTAGGTGTGGACCCAGCTCGTGCCGGTGTTCCAGCCGGGTGTCTCGTAGACCTTGCAGGTCTTGATCTTGAGGTCGTCCCAGCTCGCCGCGTACCAGCGGTCGGCCGCCCATTCCGCGTTGGAGGGCTCGTTGGCGATGACCGCATAGTGGCCGGCATCGTCGGTGACCCAGATGTTGAAGTAGGGCCCGTAGAGGGAACCCGAAGTACCCACGTCATCGAGCCGGTCCAGATGCAGGGTGAGGATGTCCTGGACCAGGGACCCGTTGACCGCATCGGTTCCGAGTCCCGCTTTCTGCCCCCCCTCGGTGACGAGGAACTCCACCGTGTGGTCGGGCGCCGGGAACGTGTTGAATGCCGGCGGGTTCCCGGTCGTCGTCGCGTTCCTGATGACGAACGGCGTCCACCCTCCCAGCGGATCAGCCTCGGCGGTCCCGGTCATGCCCACACAGAAGACCAGCCCGAGGACCAGGCTGGACACGCACACACATCGCTTCATTGGATTAACCCCCGCATTGAAGATATGAAATGACAAAACCCCGGATTGGGATCGATTGCTGGCAGGGCCTGTCCAGGGCGCCAAGGGGCTGAATCACCTCGCTCGGTGAATCAGAGGACCGTTCCGTCGGTCATAATTCTGAAGAAAATGTGCATTATCCTGCGTTGTATTCCGACGCAAAGCGAACGCGAATTGATATATCCCGGCGGGGGGCGAACCCGGGAACCTGGGCGATATGGGGCGAGGGAGATATTGTCCCATATCGTGACCTGGGTGTCAAGGACATTGGGAAACAGGACATTGCGAAACAACAAGGTTGATCCCATGGGGACCATCCCGACCGGAATTCCAAAGAAAAGAAGGAGGGGCCGCAGCCCCTCCCTCGCCGTCCAATAATCTGACCGGTTGATCCCTATTCGAACGACAGGGGGAAGTCCGCCGGCGCCGTCCACTTGTTCGCAGTCAACTGGTCGTAGAACAGGTTGTTGGACCCGTAGGTCAGGCTGTAGGCCTCGTAGCCCAGGATGTTCAAGGCCGCGGTGACCTGCGAGCTGTGCTGGCCCGTCCAGCAGTAGACCACGATGGGCATGTCCGTCGGCAGGTTGGCCAGCATCCCGCCCACCTCGAGGCTCGCATACGGCGTGAACTGGTAGGCCCCGGGGATGTGGCCGGGAACGCCGGATGTTCCGGCGCCCAGGTAGTCGGCCTCCCCGAAGTAGTTCACGATGAAGTAGTCGTCCAGGTAGTCCTGGATGTCCACGTACTTCTTGCCCTTGAACCCGGCCGTCAGCATGGCCTGGACCCGGTCCTCCAGAGTGGCGCCGGTCAGCGTCGGATAGGCATGGCCGACCAGGTCGCCGTTGTTGTTCGCGGTCTCGGGATTGGTCAGGGTATTGCCCGTGTTCGAGTTCCACGGACCCGCGGTGGCGGCGTTCCAGGAGGACATGCCGAAGCCCAGGGTCTTGACGTTCTCGTATCCGGACAGTTCCAGGGCCACCTTGGCATGCCCGGCGCTCTGGCCCGAGTAGCAGACCACGCAGATGGGATCGGAGGTCGTGAGGCCCAGGCCGTCCACGTAGGTCAGGATGTTGGCCAGCGTCGTGTTGTGGGCGCCCGCGATGTGGCCCAGGGTGGCGTAGTCGGTGGCCGACCGGATGTCGATGACCGTATAGGTCGCCAGGTTGTCGTAGAGGTTCTGGGCCGAGATGACGCCCGGACAGTCCGTGTTGTCGTTGATGTAGTCCTCGACCGCGCCGGCGATGGTGGAGAATTCGGCGGTGGGGGCCGGGCCGACTTCCATGTCGTAACCCGCCGGGCCGGTCCACTTGTGGGCCGTGAGGCTGTCGTAGAAGAGGTTGTTGGCGCCGAAGCGCAAACTGTACGCGTCGTAGCCCAGCATCCTCAGGTAGGCGGCGATCTGGGAACTCGTCTGGCTCGTCCAGCAGTAGACGATGATGGGCATGTCGGTGGGAACGTACTTGAGCATCTGGTCATAGCCCAGGCTCGCGGCCGGTGTGAACTGGTACGAACCGGGGATGTGACCCGGGACGCCGGAGGATCCGGTGCCCAGGTAGTCCGCTTCCCCGAAATAGTTGATGATGAAGTAGCTGTCCAGATTGTCCTGGATGTCGGTGAAATTCTTGCTCTTGAAGCCTCCGGCGAGCAGGAGGTCGATCCGGTCCCGAACGACGGTGTCCTTGCTTTCGCCCAGGACGGGGAAGGCGTACTCGACGAGTTCGCTGTTGTTGTTGGTGGTCTCGGGATTGGCGAGGGTGTTCCCGGTCCCGGAGTTCCAGCCCCCGGCCGTCGCCTCGTTCCAGGAGCACATGCCGAAGCCGAGGGTCTTGACGTCCTCGTAGCCGGAAAGCTCCAGGGCGATCTTCGCGAACCCGGCGCTCTGCCCGGTGTAGCAGGTCACCACGATAGGCTTGTCCGTGGGGATCGACTTGGCCGCCAGGTCGTCCAGGATGGTCGCCAGGCTGCTGTTGTAGGCGCCAGGAATGTGTCCGTTCAGGTAGGTGCTTTCCGAGCGGATGTCGATCACAGTATAGGCCTCGAGGTTGTCATGAAGGGCCTGGGCGCTGATCACGCCCGGGCAATCCGTGTTGTCATTGATGTATTCCGCACCGGCGGCCGCCATGATCTCGAAGGCGGTCTCGGTCGTCACGTTCGTCGGGTCGTCGTCGTCGGAACAGCCCCAGAAAGCGGTCAGGGCGATCATGACCAGAACGAGCCAGGTCCAGCGTTTCAACATCGTTCCCACTCCTTGTACGGGCGAACTCGCCCCGTTCGGCAGCCCCCTGTGCCGCCATGGTTGATGGCCGCCCGCCTGCGCGGGCGGCCCCTTGACGCTACTTCTTGCCCGGGAAGTCCTCCCGGATCACGATGCCGATGTTGGCGTCGTAGTCCACCAGGGGAGCCCCCTGGCCGTCGTAGAGGTCGGACTCCCGCAGGAGGAACCCCTCCGGGCCGTCGGGCGACTGGTGGCAGGTGACCGAGCATGACGCCCCCTCGGGCACGGTCGTCTGCTCCGTCCACCTGCGGACGTTGTGCGGGGACGTGTACTGCCAGGTGGTCTTGCTCAGATAGCCGGGCAGGCTCAGGTTCCAGTTGGCGAAGGTCTCCGGGTCGATCGGCGTGTGCCGTACCAACGCGAAGTCGTATTCCGTACGGTACGGGCTCGGATTCCGTGCGATCTTCAGCTGGGCCAACGAAGGTTCGATGTCGTAGCTCTCGCCCGCGGCGGTCTGCAGGTTGTGGCAATTCGTGCAGTTCTTGTAGGGCTGCGAGTGGCAGACCTGGCACTGCAGGTTGGCGTCCCCGGCGAAGCCGTTCACGTGGGCGGCGTGGTAGGGATTGTCCCAGCCATCGTCCATGCCGGGCCCGTGGCAGTCCTCGCAACGCGGCATGTTGGCCACCTCGTAGCGGTGATCGTAATGGTTGCTCTCGGTATGGCTGGGGTCCCCGTGGATCTCGTCGGCCTTGTGGCAGAGCTCGCACTTGTAGCCCCTGTCGCGGTGGACGTCCGGAAGGTTGCCCGCGAGTTCGCCCTTGTAGTCCACGCCCACCCGGCTGCCGTGGCAGGCGGTGCACTGTTCGTTCATGTCCGGGGTGCGGGAGAAACGGTGGCCCGCATAGGCCACGCCCCCGAACTTCGGGAACCCCCCGCCCACGCTGTTGGGTCGGCTGACGTGGCACTGCCCGCAGGTGGTGTGGCAGCCGGCGCAGCGGGCCTGGTAGCCGGGGTTGCCTTCCCCGTCGAAGGTGCAGTTGCAGCGGTCCTCGATCGCGGTGAGGTATCCCCATTGCCGGCTGTGCAGGCTGAAGCGGTTGGCGTCGGCCTCCGCCTCGTGGCACATGGAGCAGGCGGATTCGGGCTCGTCCTCCTCATGGCAGGCCAGGCAGCCCGATTGCCCGGGGGCGCTCGGATCCCTCACCATGCCCGCATGGGCCTGTTCCATGGTGGCGAAGGAGCGGTCGGGCGCCCCGCCATGGCACATCTGGCAGGTCAGGACGTGAGCGACGTCGTCGCCCTCGTAGTCCGGCCCGTGGGGGCTGTTCAGGAACTCGGTGCCGTAGCGGCCGGTGATGATGACCTTTTCCCACGCTTCCAGCGCGGGTACTTCGCCCCCTCAGCCGTCGTCCTTGTTCCACGTGTGGATTTCCGCTCCCTGGGGATCGCCCAGGGCGGCCTTCAGCATCTCCTCGCTCGAGTGGCAGCCCACGCAGGTCATGTCCGTCGTGGTGGGGCCGCCGTCGTCGATCCCGGCGATCTGGTTGGATGTGTCGTTTTCACACCCCCAGAGCGCCAGGAGGACCAGCGCCGTCACGGCCATCAGGGATAGTGCACGTCTCATGGGACTCTCCTGGGTTGGCGCCGCCTCAACCGGCGGCGTCGCGTTTCAGGCCTCGGGCAAAAATCGGAACGTTGTTGCAGATCACGTCGTCGGCTTGGAATTCGGCCTCCGAAACCGTGGTCCAGACGCCGACGTTCAGGGCGCAATCCATGACCATGCCCACGAAGCAGCGGGCGGTGATGAACGGATCGACGGGCCGGATCTCGCCGGCGTCGATCCGCTTCTGGAGCTCTTCCTTCAAAAACGCGATGAACGGCAACCTGACCTCCCGGAACAGCACTCCCGCGACCTCGCCGCCGTCGAAGCTGTTCTTGAACATCAGGCGCATCAGTTCGGGATCCTTGTTCGCCAGGGCCAGGATCGCCCGGGCCACGCCGCCGAGGACGTCCTCGACGTCTCCTGCACCGGCCATGCCCGCCAGGTGGCCCGCCAGGTCGTGGCGGGTGGCCTTCTGGCGGATAGCCTCCCGGTAGAGGTCGGCCTTGTTCTCGAAGTGGCGGTAGATGGCGGCCTCGGTGATCCCGCAGCTCCTGGCGATCCTCCGCATGGAGGTTCCCGCCGCGCCCAGCCTGGCGAACAGGGTCGTCGCTTCTGTCAGGATCTGCTGCCGCCGATCGCTGGTCACCGCTTAGAACCTCCCCGACAGGGATAGGGCGTACAGGTCGGTGATGGTGTCGTCCCAGCGGTTCTCGTCGAACTCGTACCGGCGGTAGGTCGCCGTCACCGTCAGGGGCTCGCCCAGCCGGTAGGACGAGCGGATGGTGGTCCGATCGTGGTCCGCCTCCAGGACGTCGATGACCCCTTCATCCCCGGTGTCCTCGTAGCGGACGCCCTCGTAGAAGCCCTCGAGCGTCCACTTCCCGCTGAGCCGTACGCAGGCCCCGGGCATGAACCGCAGGGTCGTGCCGTCATAGCGCAGGGGGCCAAGGCCCGCGGTGGGTTCGGGGCCGCCGGTCAAGGTGAACTCCTCCACCCCGTAGGTGACGTTCCCGGTGAAGGTGACGCGCTCGTGGGCGACCCACGACAGGGCGGCGAAGCCCTGCTGCGCCTTCCACTCCGTCTTCGAGGAGAGTCCGTCCTCGCGCTCGAAGGTCCTCTCGTCGGTCTGGTGGCCGACGTCCAGCCGCAGGGTCGTCAGGGGACGGGCCTGCAGGGCGATGCGCCAGTCCATCCGGTCCTGCTTGCGGTCGCCCATGGCGAAGTACCACAGGTCGGTCCCGCCGTTGGCATTGGTGGTCAACTCGTCGGTCTCTGTCCCGGAGTAGCCGAAGTCCAGCCGCAGGGAGACCTTGCGGCTCAGGCGCCTGCTGGCGTCGAAACCCGCGGTGAAGGTGGTCTTTTCCTGGGCCACGATCTGGGCCGCTTCGACCTGGCCCCCGGGCAGTCCGCCGGAGGTGGTCACCTCGTCCAGGTCGGACGTCTTGTAGCCGACGTGGCCCTGCAGCCTTGTCCGGGAAATCCCCGTGTAGGAGAGGCGGGCCCTCAGGTCGGTGCTCTTGCGCTCCCGGTCCACCGCCAGGACCTCGTCGGTTCCCGCGTCGAGGTCGCCTTCGGTGTTCCGGGCCTGGACCACCGCGCCCAGACGCAGCACGGCGGAATCGCCCAGCCTGGCGATGGCCCCCAGCCGGCCTGCGCTCAGGTCGGTCTCGGTGGTCAGCGGGCGGCCCCCGCCGTCCCGGGTCTCGCTGCCGTCGTTCTCCACCTTGGCGAGGGATCCCCCGCCGAGCAGGCGCAGGCTCGGGCCCATGTCGTAGGCCAGGTCCAGGCGGGCGCTGGTGGTCTTGTGGTCGTCGGCGACGGTCCGGTCGTCGTCGATCGTGCGGGTGCCGTCGTATCCCCGGTAGCCCAGTTCCAGGTCGGTGCCGAGGTTCCCCCGGGCCAGGCTGAAGCCCACGGTGAACTCCTGGGAGGTCAGGTCCAGGACCTTGCGTCCGGGAACCTGGGCGTACTCTACGGTCGAGCCGTGGAGTCGATCGAGACTGCTCTTGTCGCCGTCGCGGGCCATCCTGACGTAGCCGACCCTGGCGTCCAGACCGTCGGCCAGGTGGTAGCGCAGGCCGAACCGTCCGCGGTTCCAGCCCAGGGCCGGAGCCGGCTCCAGGACCGGCGGCTCCGAGCCGAGGCTGAAGGCGTAGGTGCGCATCTCGCTGGTCGTGTCGTAGAAGTTGTCGAAGAGCCGGTAGTCCAGGTTCCAGACCATGCGGCCGGTCCGCGAGCAGGACGCCCCAAAGCGTCCGTTGAAGTCGCCGGTCTGCGTCGTCCCGTACCCGCGCAGGACCAGGTCGCCTCCGCCGAGTCCCTTGCCGGACCAGCGGAAAAGCCCTTCACCCGCGTACTGCTCGATCAGTTGCCAGTCCTCGGCGATCTTGGCGGTGCTGCCGTGATCGTCCAGGACCAGGAACGTTGCTGCGAAATGGTCCTCTTGACCGACCAGGTCGCCGGCCGGCGCCCAGAACCGGTGGGCCTGGACAGGCAGATCGCCGGCTGCAGCCGTCCCGGCACAGATCAGAAGGGCCAAGGCCGCTCCCGTCTTCGTCGTCATGGGAATCCTCTTCATGGCCTCGCTCCTTCCTAGTTGTAACCCAGGGTTGGGGAGGTATGGGATCCGTGCACCTCGCCGTGGCAGTCGTAGCACCGGGCCTCGTTGACCAGGACCCCCTGGTGCCCCGTGTCGCCGAAGGTGAGGCCGGATTCGAAGTGGCACTGCAGGCACAGCCCGTTGCCGTCCTGGACCAGCAGCTTGTCGTTGAGCGATCCGTGGGGGCGGTGGCAGATTGTGCAGTCCTCACCCGCAACGCCCTCATGCTCGAAGACGAACGGCCCGCTCATTTCGACGTGGCAGGCCAGGCAGGTCTCGTTGAGCCCGTTCCAACCCGTCGCGAAGCCTGCGTGGGGATCGTGGCAGTCGGCACACGAAACCTGGCCTTCGAGCACCCGGTGACGGAACGGCATCCGGAAATCGGCCACCTGGTCGGGATGGCACTGGAGGCAGAACTCGGAGGGGTTGCGGTAGTCGGCCGCAGGCAGGGCCTGGACCGCGAAGTGGACCTGGTCGGCATGGCACGACGCGCAGGTCGTTCCCGTCCCCGCGTGCGGGCCCTCCCCCCAGACGAGCCCCTGCCCCGTGTGGCACTGGGTACACATCAGGACCAGGCCGTCATCGTCCAGGCCGCCGAGGTGTTCCGCGCCGAGGATGAAGCCTTCGCCATCGCCGGCGACGTGCCGGCTGCCCGGCCCGTGGCAGGCCTCGCAGGAAGCCGCTCCGGTTCCCGGAACGGCCAGCCCCAGATCGACGGCATGCGGTGAGTGGGCGTAGGAGGCGGCGACGTCGTCGTGGCAGTCGAGGCAGGATTGCGCCCCGGCGTAAGCCGCATCTGCGGGGATTTCGAACTGGTCGAGGTAGCCCGTTCCGGCGATCGCGGGCGCCGTTCCCGCGAGCAGGAATGCGAGGGCCACCACCATCGAGGCCGGCAGCAAGAGGCGCAACATCGTTCAACCTCCACGGCAGAAGTAAACGTTTATTGACTTCCGTCCGGGAAGGGTAGACAACGGATTCCAGGGGATCAAGATAATTGTTTAACAGTTTTGCATAAAAAAATAACATATATAAACGATAGGCTTAATCGAGATAACTTGATATGGAATATCAACTTAAAGATCCGGCGGAATCAGGGGCGGGACGCCTGCAGCGCCCTCGGCCGGAAAAGCCGCTGACCGACCTTCTCGATCCAGGGCCGGGCTGCACAGAAGGCGAACAGGGCGAAGAACATGGAGTACTTGATCCCCGCCAGGCGCATGATCCCGTCCATCAGCCCCAGCCCCAGGCCCCAGGCGAACTGGGTGGGGACCTCACGGGGGGAGGTCTTCGGATCCGGCAGCATGGAGAAGGAGAAGAGGGCGAATTCCGCGCTGGTCATCGGCCCCAGGGTGAACACCAGTCCCCCCTGTCCGGCCAGGATGCGCATGAATCCCATGGCGACATACCCCGACAGCCAGCCGGCCACCACGGGGAAACGCCCCACGCGGATCATCATCAGCGACCCGAGGACGAGGATGACCAGGGCGAACCCGACGTGGTTGCCCCACTGGGCCCCCTGGGAGACCGCAGCCGATCCGTGGGCCAGGACCAGGGCCGCCACGACGGCGAAGTTGGAGGGATTGAAAAGGTGGCGTCCCTCGTACCGCACCAGGTACTTCGACATGACCCCCCACCCGGACGCCAGGAAGAAGACCCGCAGATCGTAGCTCTCCAGGAGCAGCCCGATGCTCAGGCCGGTGATCAGGCCGCTCAGGGGAACCTCCAGACGGCGCTTCATCGCCACCGTCATGACCAGGTCCAGGAACCCGGACGTGGCCAGGCAGGCCGCCAGTTCCACCGGCCGGATGTCGAAGAACAGCACGAACTGGCCCAGGACCGTGTAGGTGGAAAGCGCGCCCAGCAAGGTCACGCGGGGATCGCGCAGGCTCGGTGCGACGACCGTCAACGGCTTCCTCACGGCAGCCCCCTGCCGAGTTCCGCCCGGATCCGGCCTTCCCGCCAGCGGTAGTCCCTGTCCAGGGTCAGCAACTGACCGGGCGCCGACTCCCTCAGACCGCTCGGCCAGCGGACCACCACCGAGTCCACCGCGGCCACCTGGCCCAGGCCGAAGTGGAGGCGGTTCTGGTTCTGACTGGAGAATCCGTTCGCACCGGCGACCTCCTGGAGCCAGCGGCGCGGGCCGGCATGGACCGTGACCCTGGCGCCCCAGGCGTCGCGGCTGGAGGCCAGGATGCGTCCGTCCGCGCCCGGCCGACCGGCCGGATCGCCCTCCAGAAGGACGCCCAGCCAGCGGGCGCCGGGCCCGGGCGCCCCGTCGTTGCGGTACAGGCAGCTGGGCCCGTTCTGGTTCGCGACGTAGACGTCCAGGTCCCCGTCCCGGTCGATGTCGGCCAGGGCGACCCCCCGGCCATCGTTGCGGTCGGTCAGGCCGCAGGAAGCGGCCGCGTCGACGAACCTGGGCAGGCGGGACCCCCGGCCCCGGGTCTGCAGGAACAGGCGGCTGGACTGGTGGCCGGCCAAATCGAGGTCCTCCATGGGCAGCCAGTTGGCCGCATCGGCGATGTTGCCCTTGTGCTGGGCGCTCAGTTCCTGGAGGGCGAACCAGTACTGGCGGCGGGGATCACGGCCGCTGACGAACCCGTTGACCGCCAGCAGGTCGCCCAGCCCGTCGTTGTTGAAGTCGCCGAACCTGGCGCCCCAGCCCCAGCCTCCGTCCATGGCGCCGCTCCTCTCGCCGAGATTGTCGTAGCGGACGCCGCCCGGCCGACGGGGATCCGGGTACCCCATCCACAGCATGTTGCCCTCGACGATGTGACCGGGGACCAGGATGTTGGCCACGTAGATGTCCAGGTAGCCGTTGCCGTCCACGTCGGCCAGATCGACGTTCATGCCCTTCCACCAGTCCCTGCCGATTCCCGGCCGCCCCTGCCCGTCCTCGATGCGGACGAACCTGGTTCCGCCCTCGTTGAGGTAGACGTCGTCCGGACCGTAGTCGTTGGCCACGTAGAGGTCGGGCCAGCCGTCGTTGTCCAGGTCGCCCGCCCCCGCATCGAGGGACCACCCCGTCTCCACCAGCCCCAGATCGGCCTCGGCGCGGACGAACCGGCCGTCCCCCCGGTTGTGCAGCAGGACGTTCGACCCGCCGTTGCGGGCGCTGGTGGTGGTCTCGTGCATGACCCTGGTGGTGACCGGATCCCACAGGTCGTTGCGGGCGAGCCGACCGTTCCGCGGGTCCTCGACCTCGGCGGCGAAGTAGTGGGCCAGGAGGATGTCCGGCAGACCGTCCCGGTCGAAGTCGAAGACCAGGATCCCGTTGGGATAGCCCCAGACGTCGGCCCCGGCCTCCCGGCTCCCCTCCCGGAAGGTCCCGTCCCCACGGTTCTCGAACAGGAGGTTTCCGGCGCCCCAGCGCGCCACGTAGAGGTCCTGGTCCCCGTCGTTGTCGTAATCCAGGAAGGCCGCGTCCATGGTGGCGCCCTCGTCGTTGCAGGCGGCCACGCCCGCCCGGGAGGCCACGTCGGCGAAGGTCCCGTCGCCCCCGTTCCGGAACAGGCGGTTGGGCACGCCGCGCCCGCTGTTGGTCACGTAGAAGTCCACCCAGCCGTCGCCGTCGAAGTCGCCGGCGGCCACCGCGGCGCCGGCCCCGGTCAACCAGGGCATGATGTTGGCGAAGCGTTCGGAGAGAACGCAGGGCCGGTGCACGTTGGACGCCCCGGCCGGGGCGGCGATCTCGGTGAAGACCAGACCCGTGTCAGGCAAGGCGGCGGCCCGGGGCCGGATCACGAACCAGCCACCGGCCAGCAGGACCGCCATCAGGAGATGGGGGATCAGGTTCCGGGATCGGGACAAGGGTCTCCCCTCCTGGAAGGCGTTGCGAGGGGATCGGTTTCCGGGGGCCGGACCCGATCCTGCAGCCGCCGGGCGCCCCGCAGGCCGAGCAGGATGAACAGGAGCGATCCTGCGGCGAAGGTCGAACTGCCCACCAGGAACAGTGCGGGGCTGAAGGGCAGGATGAGCACCGCCCCGATGAACTGCGCCCCGATGCACACGTAAAGCAGGCGCCGGATGAACGCCGAAGAGCGATTCCGGATGAACCAGGCGCCAAGCGGCGCCCCCAGGACCACGACCGGGACGCAGACGTACCAGAACGACCAGGCCCGGGGATCGATCACCCCGCGCACCGCCCCCTGCCAGCCGAATCCCACGACGGCGTTGACGGCCATCAGGATCACCGACGTCGGCGTGGCGACCCGCTCGCTCAGCCGTGATTGCAGGGTCAGGAAGGCGAAGGTCAGGATGTCGATGCCCGATCCCACCAGGGATGAGACCACTCCTCCCACCAGACCGATCCCGAACAGGGCGGGAACGGGCAGACCGCACTCGCCGGGGCGGAAATCGTCGGTCTGGCCGACCGATCCCCTCAGGCTGATCAGGTGCAGCGCCACGGCGAAGCTCAGCCACAGGCAGCAGAAGAAGATCTTGACCAGGGCCGGGGGCATCAGGGGGGACAGCCAGGTGATGCCGCCGACCAGTCCGAGGGCTCCGCCCAGGCTGACCGGCGCCACCGCAGCCCAGGCCACGGGAATCCGCGCCCGGATGATGGCCACCGCGGCGGCGGTCATGCCCACGGACTGGATCATCAGGGCGAAGTCCCGGGCGATGGGCGGGGCGACCCCGAAAGCCAGCGTCAGGACCGGGAAGGCCACGGCCCCACCGCCTTCGCTCGTGGCCCCGGCGATGAAGGATCCGAGGATCATGGTCAGGGTCATGGGGAAGTGGTGGACGAAATCCCCCCAGCGATCCTGCCAGGTGATCAGAGGCGTCCACCAGGCCCAGGTCGCCAGGGCGATCATGAAAACAGGCGATCGTCCGCAGCCCCACAGCAGGGTCCGGTTCAGCATTGCCATCTGGTCTCCCCTCAAAAGAGGAGTTATTATATCGTTTTTACAGTTCGGATCAACTGCAAAAGCCGGGAGGTCGGACATGGCGAGATCGGCGGGAATCCTGGCGGGCGCCCTGGCGGGGCTCATCCCCGTGATGATGGGGCTCCTGATCATCGTCCGGACGGGCTGGCCCCATTTCGGGGCTGCCAATCTCGTGGCCAACGGGCTGGCGGCGTCGGTCCTGGCGGCCAGGGGCTGGCCCGCGGGCCAGGCCTGGACCTGGTGGCTCTACGCCTTCATCCTGGCTTTCGTCGGGATCAACGACCTGGTCATCCTGATCCAGGCGGACCGGTTTCCCCTGACCGTCCTGCCGCTCGCCCTCGGGGCCCTCGGGCTGGTCCTGTCCGCCCCCTCGGTCCTGCGGTCCTCCCCCCGCCCCTGACGAGAATGGCCGGTCCCTTCACGGGGACCGGCCATTGCTGCGATGGACCATTGCGGAAGGTCAGCCCTGGGTCATCTCCTCCAGCTTCAGCAGCTTGCTCCACTCGGCATCGATGTGCTGCTGGCTGCGTTCCAGCAGGTGCTCGTTCCCGGGCTTGAACAGGTGCTTGAAGCGGCCCTGCTTCTTCATCCAGTCGGCGATGGGCAGCCGTTCCTTCGGCTTGTGGTTGATCTTGTAGACCCCGTGCTCCACCTCGAACAGCGGCCAGAAGTTGGTCTCGACCGCTTCGCGGGCGATGTCCATGCCGATGGCGGTGTCGAAGTGCCAGCCCACGGTGCAGGGCATCAGGATGTTGATGAACGCCGGCCCGTCCACGGCCAGGGCCTTCTCCACCTTGGTGGCCAGGTCCTTCCAGTGGTAGGGCGTGGTCTGGGCCACGTACGGGATGTTGTGGGCGACCATGATCCGGGTCAGGTCCTTGCGGTTCTGCTCCTTGCCCTGCTTCACCGATCCGGCCGGGGCGGTCGAGGTGTGCGCGCCCATGGGCGTCGCGCTCGAGCGCTGGATGCCGGTGTTCATGTAAGCCTCGTTGTCGTAGCAGACGTACAGCATGTTGTGGCCGCGCTCCATGGCCCCGGACAGCGACTGGATGCCGATGTCGTAGGTGCCGCCGTCCCCGCCGAACGCGATGAAGTTCATCTTCTCGCGCTGCACCGGCAGGTCGCCGTGCTTCTTCAGGGACCGGAACGCGGTCTCGACGCCGCTGACGGTCGCGGCGCAGTTCTCGAACGCGCTGTGGATGAACGAGGTCCGCCAGGCGGTGTAGGGGAAGATGGTGGTGACCACCTCCATGCATCCGGTGGCCCCGCCGACGACGGTGTCCTTCCCCGCGGTCAGCATGATCTGACGCAGGATGTTCGACCCCGTGCAGCCGGCGCAGGCCCGATGCCCTCCGCTGAGGAGGTCTTCGTTCTGGGTCAATGTCTTGAGATTGACGACCATGTCCGTGCCTCCTTTCCTAGAGCCTGACGCCCAGCAGGTTGATGTCCTCGACCCGGCCGCCGGCGGCGACCTTCTTCAGGTTCTCGATGACGGTGGCGACCTGTCCGAGGTCGAAGTCGCGTCCGCCCAGCCCGTAGATGTAGCCGTGCAGGGGCACCTGCTGGCCGTACATCGCCGAGCGCACCTCGGTGAACACCGGACCGCCGAACCCGCCGAAGCTGGCCGAACGGTCGAGCACCGCGACGGCCTTGCGGCCGGCGAGCTTCTCGGCGATGTACTTCGCCGGGAAGGGGCGGAACATCCGGATCTTCAGCAGCCCGGCCTTGACGCCCTTGGCACGGTAGTCGTCGATGACGTCCTTGGCGGTGCCGGCGCTCGACCCCAGGATCACCATGACCAGGTCGGCGTCGTCCAGCTTGTACTCCTCGCAGTACTCGTAGGTGCGGCCGGTCAGGGCGCCGTACTCCTCGCTGACCTTCTGGACCACCTCGGCGGCCTTGGCGTAGGCGGCCAGCTGGCTGGTCTTGTGCTCGAAGTAGTAGTCGGTCAGATCCAGGGGACCGACCGTGATGGGGTTCTCGACGTCCAGCAGGGTGTAGGCGGGCTTGTACTTGCCGATGAAGTCGTAGGCCACGTCGTCGGGCAGCATGTGCAGGCTGTCGGCGGTGTGGCTGATGATGAAGCCGTCGTAGTTGACCATCACCGGCAGGCGGACGTCCATGTGCTCGGCGATCCGCCAGGCCATCACGGCGTTGTCGTAGGATTCCTGGGCGTTCTCGCTGAACAGGTGGATCCAGCCGGCGTCACGGCCGCCCATGCTGTCGCTGTGGTCGCAGTGGATGTTGATGTTCCCGCTGAGGGCCCGGTTCACCAGGGCCATGCAGATGGGCAGGCGCAGGGAGGCGGCGATGTAGACGACCTCCCACATCAGGGCGAACCCGGCGCTGCTGGTGGCCGTGAAGGTGCGGGCGCCGGCGGCGGCCGAACCCACGGCCGCGCTCATGGCCGAATGCTCGCTCTCGACCAGGATCATCTCCGTGGTCGATTCGCCGTTGGCCACGAACTCGGCGAACTTGTGCATCATCTCGGTCTGGGGCGTGATGGGGAAAGCGGACGCCACGTGGGGTCTGGCCTGCTTGAAGGCGTAGGCCACCGCTTCGTTTCCCGACAGCGCCACGAGTTTCTGTTTCATGACTCTATCCTTTCCGGCGCTGGGCGCTACTTCTCTTCGCGGACCATGACCAGGGCGGCCTTGCCCTTCTTGACGGGAGGACACTCGTGGGCGCAGATGCCGCAGCCCTTGCAGTGGTCCAGGATGATGCCCTTCATCAGGGGCTTCCCGCCGGTGGTGTCGATCTCGATGGCCGAATCGGGGCAGTAGATCCAGCAGAACATGCAGTGGATGCAGTTCTCCTCGACGAACTGCGGGACGAACGTCCGCCAGTCGCCGGTCTTGTAGTCGTGGGCGTTTCCCGCCTCACGGATGATGCCGCCTTCAGGCAGCTCTTTGGTCTTGATGAAACTCATTCGGACACCAACTCCTTGTTGGCCCGGTCCACGGCGGCCAGGTTGCCGTCGATCACGGCCTGGGAAAACTTGCTGCTGAGCTGGCCGACCAGGGCTCCCTTGAGCTCCTCGACGGTCATCATGTCGTCCACGGCCAGCAGGGCGCCGATCATGGGCATGTTGGGGATCGGGCGGCCGATGGTATCGAGAGCGATGCCGGTGGCATCGACGGTGAAGACCTTGGCGTCCTTGACCTTCAGCTTGTCGCGGATGAAGGCGGGCGATTCGGTGGTGTTGACCAGGAACACGGTGCCCTTGCCCGTGCCGGCGGTCACGCCTGCGGCGGGGGAATCCAGCAGGCTCGGATCCAGGACGATGACGATGCCCGGATTCTCGATCATGCAATGCCGGCGGATGGGTCTCTCGCTGATGCGGGTATAGCCCCGCATGGGGGCGCCGCGGCGCTCGGGGCCGTATTCGGGGAATCCCTGACCGTACTTTCCCTTTTCCAGCACCGCCTCGGCCAGGAACATGGCAGCCGTCTTGGCGCCCTGCCCGCCCCGCGCGTGCCAGCGAATCTCGACCATCTGGCCGGTGGCGGCTGCAGCGTTTGGGGAACTCATGGAGATCACTCCTTTGGTGGTAATCATCGCGGCCGGAGTGTAGAATCCGATGTTCCGGCACGGTTAAAGTAGTCCTCCCCGACGGCGGAAACAAGGGAAACCCCCGCCGGATTCGGCAAGCTTGCGATAGTGATAGTCACTTTCACTACAAGGGTTTCCCGAACACCTGCCGGATGGAAAACACCCTCGACAGACTGGGTTTTCCGCGGACCTTTTCCCTGGAGATCCTCATCGTGAGCACGCGCCCGATCCGCATCGGCATGACCCTCGGGGGCCGGTCCAGCACATACGTGCTGGGTCCGCTGGCCTGCCTCGAACTGGGGGCGTTCGTCCCCCATCCCCCTCCGGTGGTCATCCTCGACCAGGCTGTGGCCTCCGGCCACGCTCCCTGGCTCGAACAGATCCACCAGGCCTGCGGCCACCCCTCCCCCCGCACCCTCATCCTGCCCGGCGGCGAGGGATGCAAGACCCTGGGGCGACTGGAGGAGGTTTACGAGTGGCTGGCCGGTGGCCGCCTGGCGCGGGACGGAGTCATCGTGGGGATCGGCGGCGGGGCCTTGCTGGACCTGGCGGGGATGGCCGCGGCGACCTGGCGCCGGGGAGTGGGCTTCGTGTCCGTCCCCACGACCCTGCTGGCCATGGTGGACGCCAGCATCGGCGGCAAGACCGCCGTCAACGCCGCCGGCCTGAAGAACCCGGTGGGCTGCTTCCATCCCGCCTCGGGCATCCTCGCCGATCCCGGGTTCCTCTGCTCCCTGCCGCGCGGCGCCTGGCGCGACGGCCTGGCCGAGCTCATCAAGACGGCAGCCATCGGCGATCCGGAACTCTTCCGGGAGATGCACGAGGCCAGACCGCGGCTGTTCAACCTCTTCGCCGGTCCGGATGCCGACGGCCCCGTGCCCGGGGTGCTCGGCAGTCTCGACTGGACCTCGTGGATCGGACGTGCGGCCTCGGTCAAGGCCCGCATCGTCACGCGGGACTTCCAGGAGGGCGGCCTGCGACGCAGCCTCAATCTGGGTCACACCCTGGGCCACGCCCTGGAGGCCATCAGCCACCGCAGCGGGACCCCCTTGAGCCACGGGCAGGCCGTCGCCATCGGCATGGCCGTCGTCTTCCGGGTCGCCGCCCAGCGGGGCGAGTGCCCCCTGCCCGCGGCCGTGCAGATGGTGGAATTGCTGGAAGCCTGCGGGCTGCCGGTGAGCCATCCCGCGCCCGATCCGGCCGAACTGGAGCGGATGCTCCAGGGCGACAAGAAGCAGACCAGCCGCCAGGGGCTCAACTGGGTGCTGCCCCGCGGGCTGGGTCAGATGAACATCTTCGGCCAGGTGCGGACCGAGGAGATCCTTCGCTGGTTGGACTGACGCCCACGGCCGGGACCGTGGGCGTCATCGCAATCGTCGTCGATCCCCGTGCCCTAGCGGGCCAGGACCATCTTGGTGGTCACCCTGCGGTGACCGTCATCGAGCCGGGCGAAGTAGATGCCCGAGGCCGCGGCCGAACCCCGTTCATCCCGTCCCCTCCAGGTGACGCGGTGCGCCCCCGCCTGCAGGACCTCATCCACCAGCCCGCAGACCTTCCGGCCGCGCACGTCGAAGATCTCCAGCCGGACGCGGCCGTCCAGCGGGACCTCGAACAGGATGGTCGTGGTGGGGTTGAAGGGATTGGGATAGATGCCCCGGATGTCCAGGACCGCCGGCAAGACGGGATCCCCGGCCCCGGATAGCCCGGACGAGGAGAAAAGGACCGCTTCGGAATACCCGCCGGCATGGCCCTGGGAATCGACGGCCACCACCAGGTAGTATCCCTCGGCGAAGGGCGGGGTGTCCGTGAAGGTGGCCGTGGGATGGGTCACCTGGCCCAGCGCCTTGCCCGCCGCGGGGACGAAGACCTCGGCCGAATCGCGGTAGACCACGTAGTGGTCCACGTCGGGCTCGACGTTGGGCACCCAGTCCAGCCGGTAGCTGCCGCCCTCCAGGGCGGTCAGGGCCAGGCCGCCCACCCTGGCCGGGGCCGGAAAGTCCGCCGCGGGCCCCCCGCACAGGCCGACGTCCGAGGGGGAGCCGTCGGGATCGAGGCAACCCGGCTGGCCGGCGTCGATCAGGGGCGAATGGACGCCCAGGCCCGGATCGCCACCGCCGAGATCCACGAACTGGGGCTCGCAACCCAGATCGTTGGGGCCCGGTTCGGTGGAGATGTAATCCCCGCCGCTGTTGTTCCAGACGTTGTTGTAGTCGGCCGAGAACGCCGCGCCTCCGCCCAGCAGGCCGCCGCCGGTGTTCCCGTAGATGACCGTGTTGCGCAGGGCGAACCCGGCGTCGCTGAGGATCACCAGGCCCCCGACGAGGGCCCCGGTGTTCCCGTCGGCCAGGCAGTTCTCGACCAGGCCGGTCACCGCCGAGGTGTACAGGGCCCCGCCCAGGCTGGCCGACGCGTTTCCGGTGAACCGGACGTTCCGCAGGACCAGGTCGGCCCCCTCGGCCATCACGCCGCCGCCGAACGAAGCCCCCGCCGAGTTGCCCTCGACCGTGGCGCGGGTCATGACCAGCGATCCCCCGACCGCCTGCACTCCGCCCCCGCTCTGGTTGGCGCGGTTGTTCCTCAGGACCGCATCGACCAGTTCGACCTGCCCGCCGTCGAGGTAGATGCCGCCGCCCTGGTACGAGCCGCCGTTGCCCGCGAGGGTGGAACCCTGGAGGACCACGGTCGCGTCCTGGACGTAGACCCCCGCTCCGAAGTAGTCGGGCAGGCTGTCGCTGCAGCTGTTGGCCGTCAGGTCGCAGTCGACGAAGCTGGCCGAGGCCCCCGCGAACACGCCCGCGGCTCCGCCCCTGGTGGCGATGTTGCCGGTGAAGGTGCAGTTCTCGATCACCGGAGCCCCTCCGACCAGGCAGAGCGCGCCCCCGACCCCGAAGCCCGAGCCCAGCGCCGCGCGGTTGGTCTGGAAGACGCAATCCCGGATGGTCGGCGAGGCGTTGATGCTGTAGATGGCCCCGCCGTGGACCCCGGGCATCGGCTGGGAATAGTTGCCCCCGACGCAGTCATGGAAGACGAACTTCTCGACCAGGCCGTAGTCCCCGCTGGCCGCGAAGAACTTCAGGGCCGATCCCCCGCCCTGCAGCCGGGTGGGATGGACCTCGGAATCCTGGACGGTGAAGGTGGGATCCCAGGACCCGAGCAGCCGGACGGTCGAGGCCACCGTCACCGACCCGCTGAAGTCGCCCCCCACGACCAGGACCGTATCGGTGCCGGTGCAGGCGGTGACCGCGGCCCCGATGGTGTGGGCTGCGGTCTGCGGCGTCTCGTACGGAGCGGTGTTGCTTCCCGACGGGGATACGTAGCGGACCTTGTGCCCGATGATTTCGAGATTCCGGTCGGGCAGGTCGAAGCCCTGCAGGCTGTTCCCGCCGGGGAACACGACCAGGCTGGCGTACGCGGTGCCGTGGTTGGGAACGGTCCACAGGTAGCTGCCGGTGTTGGGTACGCCCGTGGCGACAGGAACGTCGTGGCAGTCGCCGGCGAGCCCGACCCAGATGTCCACCGTTGCTGCCGGATCGCCGCTGGTCGTCCAGGTCAACTCCAGTTCCTGGTCCCCGTACAGGGGCTCCTGGCCCAGGAAGGGGTCGAGAGTGATCGTGGTCGGCGGCGGCGAGTAGACCAGCTGGGTGCAGCTGGTGCCCGTGGATCCGGCGCCGTACTGGACCTCGATGTATCCCGCCTGGCCGAAATCCGCGCCCCAGCTGTTCTTGATGATCCAGGCGCCGTTGCCGTTGCAGGCCCGGTCGTCGTAGCCGACGATGAGGACCAGGTGGTTGGTCATGCCACCCGGCACGTCGTAACAGCCCCCGCCATAGGCCTCGAACTCCGGACCGGCGTCGATGGCGGTGCAGACCGGTCCGGTCTGCAGGGCGGCCTTGATCTGGGCGACGTCGTTGGCGATGTAGTTCCAGCCGGTGATCGTCGCATACTTCAGGAAGTCGTCCTGGGTGCAGGGGGCGACGGGGGGATCCATCCCCACGTAGGGTGCGCAGTTCTCCATGACGGCCCCGTCGTTGCGGAACACGTAGTAGGCCGCCGAAGCCCAGCCGCCGCCGCAGCCGGCCCCGTAGGGGTTGCAGGAGACGACCTGCTGCTCGCTCAGATCCAGTTCCTGTCCGTAATAGATCTTCACGAAGGATTCCATCTCCGCGGTGGCGGCGAAGGCCCAGCAGGATCCGCAATCGCCCTGGTTCTTGACGGAGGTGACCCCGTCGAGATCCCGCCAGTCCAGGCTGGAGGGAAGGGCCTTGTCGACGGGGTAGATCTTCAGGTGCTTGCGCAGTTCGTCCTCGTAACCCGGAGGGGGATTGTAGCCCCGCAGGTTGGCGCGCTGCTCGGGAGTGAGCGTGCTGCTGAAACGGTCGGTGACCTCGAAGCTCCAGCCGTTCTCGTCGATGCGGCGCTGGATGTCCTGGAGGTCGGGAGCCTCCATGGCGGCCGGCCGGTCGGCAGCCGCGGCGAGGGGAGCCGCCAGGGCGGCCAGGGCGAAGAGGGCAAGGGCCAGCTGTCCGGTCCTGCGGGTTGTCCTGCCTTGCATGTCGTACCTTTCCCGGGAGGCGAGCGAAACCGCCGACACCCCGCCGGCGGTGGATTCCAGCCACCATTCTACCAGAATCGTTCCAGACTTCAAATAATCATTGGTTTTTTCGGCATTCCCCGTCCGAACTGAACCGAAACCCGCGCCGGCCGGGTCAGAACATCGCCGTGGGATCGATGTCGTGGAAGACGTCCAGTCCACGGTAAGTCTCCTTCAACCCGCGGCAACAGGAGGCCAGCCAGGCCTTCTCCTTCAGGGTCAGCGATCCCTTGACCAGGATCTGGAAGCGGAACCGGTCCTGCAGCCTGGCGAACACCGCCGGCGCAGGCCCCAGGACCGTCAATCGGGGACCGGCGAACTGTCCCCTCAGGGCGGCGGCCAACCCGGAGGCCGCCTCCTGGACCATGCCCTGCTTCCGGCCCAGCAACCCGACCCGCGCCAGCCGTCGGTACGGGGGGTACCCCAGCGCCCGGCGGTTGGGCAATTCCTGGACCAGGAACGCCTGCTGGTCGTGCCCGGCCGCCGCCAGGATGACCGGGTCGTCCGGTTTCCAGGTCTGGAAGATGACCTTGCCGATCCCGGTCCGGCCGGACCGGCCGGCGACCTGGGTCAACAGCTGGAACGTGCGCTCGGCGGCGCGGAAGTCGGGCATGACCAGGCCGTCGTCCGCGGCGAGGACCCCGACGAGCGCGACCGCCGGGAAGTGGTGGCCCTTGGCGATCATCTGGGTGCCGATCAGGATGTCGGCCCGGCCCTCGGCGAAGGCCGACAGGATGCGCTGGTGGCTGCCCCGCCGGCGGGTCGTATCGTGGTCGAAGCGCAGGATGCGGGCCTCGGGGAAGTGGGCCTGAAGATTGAGTTCCACCTTTTCGGTGCCACCGCCCGCGGGCAGGAAGGCGTCGGCCCCGCAGGCCGGGCAGGTGTCGGGGATCGGCCGGGTCAGGCCGCAGTAGTGGCAGAGCAGCCGGCGCGGCCGCAGGTGCATGGTCAGCCCGATGTCGCAGTTGGGACACTCCGCCGCCTCGCCGCAGGCCGAGCACTGGATGACCCGGGCGAACCCGCGGCGGTTGTAGTAGATCAACGCCTGGCGCTTGTCCTCCAGGACCTGTCCCAGGGCCTCGGTCAAGGCCGAGGTGAAGCCCTCGAGCGACGTGGATCCCCGCATGTCCACGATCTCCACCGGGGGCAGATCCCCGGCCCCGACCCGTTCGGGCAGGCCGTGCAGGGCGAACAGGCCCGACTCGGCTCCCGTCACGGTTTCCAGGTCGGGCGTGGCCGATCCCAGGATCACCACCGCGCGGTTCTCCCGCCCCCGCACCAGGGCGGCATGACGGGCGTGGTAGCGGGGCTTCTCGTCCTGCTTGTAGGAATTGTCGTGTTCCTCGTCCACGACGATCGTCCCCAGCCGGCGCAGGGGCGCGAACAGGGCCGACCGCGGGCCCACCACCACCTTGATCTCCCCCCGAGCCGCGGCCTCGTGGACCCGGCAGCGTTCCCCCGCCGACAGCCCGCTGTGGATCGCGGCCACCCGGTCCCCGAACCGGGCGGTGATCCGGGCCAGGGTCTGGGGCGTCAGGGCGATTTCCGGCAGGAGGTAGATCGCGTCCCTGCCTCTGGCCAGCGCCTCGGCGATGACCGTCAGGTAGACCTCGGTCTTCCCGCTGCCGGTCACCCCGTGCAGCAGCAGGGCGCCGTAGGTCTCGGCGTCCAGCAGCTCCACCGCCGCGGCCACCGGCCGGCGCTGATCGGGAGTCAGGACGATGTCCGGGGGATCCTGCAGGGGATACGGCGTCTCCGCCTTCGGGCCCCCGGCCCTGGTCCTCGTGCCCGGCGCGGGCGGATGGAACAGCGGCACGACCTCGCCCAGGGGCAGGGCGTAGTAGCCGGCCAACCAGCGGCCCAGGCGCAACCTGTCCCCGGTGATGCGGTATTCCGGCGGCAGCACCCGGAGGACGTCCTTCAGCTCCGCGCCTTCCACGCTGGTCCGCCCCGGCTCGAGGTCCGCGGCCCCGACCACCAGCCCGATGACTTCCCGCCGCCGGCCGAACGGCGCCACGACCAGATCGCCGATCTGGGCCCGGACGACCCCGGGGTCGATCCGTCCGTGCCCATAGGAGAAGGTCCGGTCCAGGGGGACCGGCAGGGCGATGTCCAGCAGCTGGGGTCGCGGGTCCATGCCTTCTCCCGGAGACGGCCGCAGGGCCGGACCGGGATCAGCCGGCACGCAGTCCCGCTGCGGGCCGGCTGATCCTGGCCGAGGTGGTCGGGAGGCATAGTAAGCGGAGGCGGGGAATGCGTCCATCCCCGGTGACGGCGGCCGGGCCGGCCGTCGCTCCCGGGCGTCAGCGCGCCACGCCCAGCAGGCCCGAGACCGCCGCGATGACCGTGTGCGGACTGAACGGCTTGGTGATGTACTGGTCGGCGCCCACCGCCAGGCCGGCTTCGCGGTCCTCCCGGTGGGACTTCGCCGTCAACAGGATGACCGGGATCTGGGCGGTCACGCTCTCCCGCTTGAGGCGGGCGCAGGTGTCGATGCCGCTGAGGCCGGGCATCATCACGTCGAGAATGATCAGATCGGGCGCCTCGGTGCGGGCCAGATCGATGGCGTCCTGCCCGTTCTCCGCGACGATGACGTCGAAACCCTCGGCGTTCAGGCTGAATTCCAGGATGTTGCGGATATTGAGCTCGTCGTCGGCGATCAGCACCCTGCGCATGGGTCTCCTCCTTGGGGGTGTCCTTCCGGGTCGTCCATCCTATCGGCAAAAGCGGCAGGGGGTTGACGGATTTCGTCTCGGCTCAGGGACGGACCGGGATCATTCCCCGCCGATCGAGAGCGGGGCGGTGCAGGGCCATGTCCTCATCCCCGAAGGCCTGCAGGGAAAGGATCCGGTCCCGCCGTTCCTCGATCTCCCTCAGGAAGGGTTCGGTCAGGCGGGGGCAATAGGCGCTTCCGCTGCCCTTGCGCACTTCCGCCAGGGCTTCGTCCAGCGACAGGGCGGGACGCCAGGGCCGGGGACACAGGAGGGCCGCCATGGTGTCGGTCAGGCGCAGCAGCCTCGCCCCCAGGGGGATGGCCTCGCCTGCGAGACCCGCGGGGTAACCGCTGCCGTCGAAGTTCTCGTGGTGGTGGAGGACCAGCTGCCGGGTCCTGGGCCCGGGGTCCAGGGGAGCCAGGATCTCCAGCCCCACCTCCACGTGCTGCCGGACCAGGAGGCGGGCCGGGTCGTCCAGCGGGCCGGGGCGGTTGAGCAGCTGGGGCGGCACCGCCCTCATGCCCACGTCGTGGAACTCCAGGGTGAAGGCCAGGGGCTGCAGGTCCTCGTCCGGCAGCATCAGCCGCCGGGCCGTGGCCAGACAGGCCTCCCGGCACACGTCGAGGATGCTTTCCCGGCCGGGCCGTCCCACCGGGGTCACCGAGCGCAGGGTCTCGCCCAGGGCCGCGAACTCGCGGGCGCTGCCCTGCCAGGTGTCCATGACCGTCAGCATCCTGGTCAAACGGGGCGCCATCGCCTCGAGCAGCAGGCGGTCGTCGTCGTCGAGGGGGCGGCCGTCCTGACGGTTGTTGACCGCCAGGACCCCGATCAGGTCCCGGTCCCTGACCAGCGGCACGCACAGCAGCGAGGGCGTGGAATAGCGCGGTTCGTTGATCTCGTGCAGGAACCGCTGATCGCTGGTCAGGTCCTCCACCAGGAGGGTCCTGCCCGTGGCCCAGACCTTGCCCGCCACCCCCGAGCCCTTGCGGATGCGCGCGCTCTGGACCACCGATTCGGGCAGGCCGATGGCGGCCTTGATCTGCAGGTAGTCGTCGCCCGCGTCGGGCTGCATGAGGGTCACGACCTGGGCGCCGAGGGATTCGCTGATCCAGTGCATCATCCGCTGGACGAACTCGCCGGGATCCAGGTGGGCGACGTAGCGGTCCCCGGGCTGGATCGACTGCAGGACGGCCGGCCGCCGGGGCAGCAGAACGGTGAACCGGGCCCCCTGGGGCTGGAGATTCTCGGCCCAGATGCGGCCGTCGTGATGGGTGACGATGTCGTGGCAGATGGCCAGGCCCAGCCCCTGCCCGTTGTGTTCCCGGGTGGCCGATCCGTCCACCTGGTAGAAGCTCTCGAAGATCTGGCCCAGCTTGTCCTCGGGGATGCCGATGCCAGTGTCCTCCACCGTCATGCGGACCGCCGTGCCGGTCTCCTCGACCGTGATGGTCACCCGGCCCCCGTCACGGTTGAACTTGAAGGCGTTGCCGACCAGCTTGGTCAGCAGCTGGTTCAGCAGGGTCTTGTCGCCCGGCAGCACGATGCTCTCGGCGCCTGCGCGGACTTCGAGGGTGATGTCCCGCTCGAGGGCCCGGCTCCGCCACGACTCCTCGAGGTGCCGGACCAGCGAGACGATGTCGGCCTCCTCCCGGTGCAGGCGGGGCCGCCCGTTCTCCATCTCGCCGATGTCCAGGATGTCGTTGATGATCCCGGTGAGCTTGAGGCTCTCGTTGTGGATGACCTTGAGGAACTCCCCGCGGGCCTCCTCCGAGAGCGAACCCATCTGGCTCTGCAGCAGCTCGGCGTAGGCGGAGATCGAGGTCAGGGGGGTGCGCAGCTCGTGGGAAACGTTGGCCACGAAGTTGGTCTTCATGTCGGCCAGGCTGTTCAGCTTCTCCGAGGCCAGCGAGAGCTCGGCGTTGTTGCTCGCCAGGCGGTCGTACACCGCGGCCGACTCCAATGCGATGGTCGCCTGGTAGACCAGGAACTCCAGCTGCCGGATCTCCACCATCCCGGGAATGAGCCCGTCGGCGGGCTCGTCCAGGCTCAGGTAACCCAGGGTCTCGCCGGTGGAGGTGGTCAGCGGGGCGATCAGCAGGTGGGCCGCAGACCAGTCCCGGGCCATGATCCCCGGGACCGGGGAATCGTCCAGATCGGTGAAGAGGCCGTCCCCGATCCCCCGGGAATCCTGGAGGACCAGGAAGCAGTTGGAGTAGCGGAAACGCGGGTCGGTCAGCTCGGCGAACTCCTCGCCGGGCACCTGCATCCCCGCCAGCTGGGACTTGCTGAGGCTGGAGATCCCCGCGAACCCCCTGGCCTCGTAGGCCCGGGTCTTGTCCGACCAGAGATAGAGGACCGACTTGCGGAATCCCCCGACCTCCTCGACGGCGGCGGTGATCTTGTCCACCAGTTCGCCCATGTTCCGGGTGGCGTTGAAGCGTGCGCTGATTGCCAGGATCTTCTCGAGGATCCGGCTGCGGCTGCGCAGGGCCTCGGTCTTCCTCTTCTGCAGACCGAGGACCTCGGCCATCTCCTCGCGGTCCCTCTCCGCGTCGGCGGCCAGTCCCCGCAATCCCTGCAGCTGCTGCTCCAGGGCCCAGACCTTAGCCTCCCCCGAGCGGCGCGTCGTCGCGGCCCGCCGCGCCATCATGACGCCCCACACCGAAACCCCGGTCAGGATCACCAGCAGGACCACCACCGTGGCGGGCACCGAAACGGCCCCGAGGGCGCCGGTCAGGGCTCCCTGCAGGATGGTCTCGGGTCGGGTCGCAGCCAGGATGGGCGTCACCGGATCGTTTCCCCCCGAATCAGGCCTTGCCGGAGCGGGACTCCAGCAGCCGGGCCACCCGGTCCACCAGCTTGGCCACCGCGAACGGCTTGCGCATGAAGATGTTCGCCCCGGCGTCCTTCATCCTTTGCCGGGTGTTCTCGTCGCTGCGGGCCGACAGGGCCACGATGATCGTGTCGGCGTAGCTGCGGTTGCGTCGGATCAGGCGGGTCGTATCGACCCCGTCGAGCTTGGGCATCATGATGTCCATGATCACCACGTCGGGGCGGAAGGAGGCCATCTTGTTCATGCAGTCGATCCCGTCCGCCGCGCTGGTCACCAGATGGCCGTCCTGCTCGAACGCCTGGGTCAGCAGGAGGGCCAGGGGTTTCTCGTCATCGACGATGAGAATGCGTGCCGCTCCGATCATGTCTGCTCCTTGTCCTGCGGATCGGTTCCCGTTCCCGACCGCGCTCCGGCGGCCAGATCCTCCGCTCCCTCCATCAGGGCGACGAACGCCTCCACCACGGCCGGATCGAACTGGGCGCCGGCGTGGCTCCGGATCTCCTGGAGGGCCTCCCCGGGGACCAGCGCGCGCCGGTAGGGCCGGTCCGTCGTCAGGCTGAACCAGGCGTCGACCACCGCCAGGATGCGCGACCCCAGGGGGATGGCCTCGCCCTTCAGCCCTTCGGGGTAGCCGTTGCCGTCCACCCTCTCGTGGTGGTGGCGGATGATGGTCTCGACCGCGTGGTCGGGGATCAGGGGCCGCACGAGATCCAGGCCGAGGTCCACGTGGCCGTCGACGGCGTCCTTCTCGTCCCAGCTCAGGCGCCCCTCGCCCAGCCTGATGTCATCCTCCACCCTCGCCATCCCGACGTCGTGGAGGGCGGCCGCGATCTGCAGGGAGGCCAGGTTCCGCCGCGTCAATCCCAGCCTTCGGGCCAGCCTGCGCACCAGCTGCAGGGATCCGGCGGTTGCCGTCGGGATGCCTTCCCGGCGCGTCTGGATCAACGCCCGCATCGCCTCGGCCAGCTTCGCCGGCTCGTGGTCCATCCGGGACAGGGCGGTGTGGGCGAGGTCGACCAGGACCTGGATCTGCTCGGCGTCGGCCGCATCCAGGGGGCCCGGCCGGCGCCGCTTGCCCAGCAGGACCGCCCCCAGCACCTTGTTCTGGCGCGCCACCGGAGCCATCACCCAGTCCCCGCCCCGGTCCAGGTCCTCGGCCAGGCCGGGCAGGCTCAGCAACAGGCTGTGCGCCTCGGGCCCGGCCTGGAGCATCAGCCCCGTCTCCAGGAATCCGGACCAGGCGCGGGCCTCGAGGAACCCCGCCGGCTCGGGCAACCCGGGATCCAGGCCCATCCCGCAGACGGGCAGCAGCCCGCCTTCGCCGTCGCGGACCAGCAGGACGGCTGCCCGGGACCCCGAAAGTTCGGCCAGCAGGCGCATCAGGTGGACCAGGAGCATGCGGGCTCCGGCCGGATCGTTCCCCTTGGCGAGGTAGCCCGGCAGGGGCGCCCAGACGTCCGCCGCCTTCGGCAGCAGGAAGGTGAAGTCCGACCCTCCTCCGGCCCGGGGCTGGACCGAGATGGTCCCGCCGTGGATGTGGACGATGTGCCTGGCGATGGCCAGGCCCAGACCCGTCCCGTCCTGCTTGCCCGCGGCGCCTCCCGCGCGGAAGAACTCCCGGAAGATGCGCTTCATGTCCTGCGGGTCGATGCCCGGCCCGTCGTCCAGCACCTTGACCGAGACGGCCGCCTCCAGCTCGGCCAGATCGACGGCGATGCGGCCCCGGTCCGGGGTGTACTTCACGGCGTTGCCGACGAGGTTGACCAGCACCTGGCGGATCAGGTCCGCGTCACCTTCCACCCGGGGCAGGCGGCGCGGGGCGGCCACCGTCACCGACTGGTGCTTTTCCTGGATGGCCGGATGCAGGGAGCGGACGGTCTCGCGGACCATGGGCTCCAGGTCGAGCAGGCGCATGTCCAGCAGGTTCGATCCGTACTCCAGCCTGCTGAAATCCAGGATCCGGTTGACCATGCGCAGCAGGCGGCCGGCCTCGGTGCGGATCACGTCCAGGAACTCGGTGGCGTGGGGGAACTGCTCGTCGGTGATCTGGCCCATGAGGACGTCGGCGTAGGCGGTGATGGAGGTCAGCGGGGTCTTGAACTCGTGGGTGGCCATGGCCACGAAGCGCCCCTGGAGCTGGTTGATGCGGCTGAGGGCCCGCGTCTCGGTGGCGGCCTGGCGCAGCCGCGACCGCAGGGAGGACGCCTCCGACCAGATGGCCAGGACCGGCTCCATGACGTCCTTGAGCTGGACGAGCCGGCTGCGGGCCGGTCCCCCGGCCGCCGGCCACTCGGCCGCGCCGATGACCAGCAGCAGGCCCAGCACCGGATCCCCGTGGAGGTCAAGGTTCAATCCCAGCCAGGCGTCCTGGTCCGACCAGGTCGCCGACGGCCAGGGGACGACATCCTCCCAGGGACCCCTGCCCTCGGCCGGGATCCCGGCTCCGTCCCGCCCGAGGGCCGCGAACGCCCGGCGCCTCCAGGCGGACGGGGCGCTGATCCAGGCCGGTTCGCCCTGCCCGGGCCCCAGGACCGCCAGGTACTGGGAGCGGCGGCCGCAGCCCGGGTCCAGGGTGGCCGCGACCTGGGGATCCAGGAACACGGCCGCCTCCCGGACGCCGTCCAGCCGCCCGTAGACGTCGAGGATGCCGAGGGCTAGTTCGGGAATGACGGGGAGTTTCCGGGTCCGGGAGATCAGCTTGAGGACCGCCGACACCTGGTCGCAGTCCCCGCACACCCCGTTCCCCGGAAGACCTCGGTAGGACATGGACACCTTCCGCTCAGGTATGGTTTTTCCCCGACGTGGTCAGGTCGAACCGGTCGGCCGCGCCGGTGCTCCCGCGGCGTTCCCGGACCACCACGCTGTGGACCATGGTCTTTCCGTACTGTTTCAGCTCGGCGAGCGTGTCGCTCAGCTCGGCCGGATGCTCGAATCGCCCCGCGATGTTCTCGATCAGGGCCACCGTCAGGCTGATCAGGGGGAATTGCGTGAATTCCCCGGCGCGGTTCTTCACTTCCAGGTAGCCCCGGGCCAGATCCTCGGGATCATGGAGGTCCCCCGAGCCCGCGTCGAAGTCCTCGATGAGGCGCCGCGCGAGATCCGGCGCCGTGGCGGATTCCGTGGCGACGACGAAATCGTCCCCCCCGACGTGGCCCACGAAGTCCCCCGCGTTTCCGTACTTCTGGACGCAGCCGACCAGGACCCCGGCCAGGAAGGAGATGGCCCGGTCCCCCCGCGAATAGCCGTAGTGGTCGTTGAAGCTCTTGAACCGGTCGATGTCGATGTACATGAAGGCGAAGTTCCGGCCGCTGGCGATCCGGCGCTCGATCTCGCGCTCGATCGCCCGGTTTCCGGGCAGGCCCGTCAGGGGATTGGCCTCCCGCTCGCGGCGGGTGGTCTCCAGCAGGTTGGACACCCGCAGCAGCAGTTCCTCGGGCTGGAAGGGCTTGACGATGTAGTCGTTGGCCCCTCCCCGCAGACCGCGGACCCGGTCCGACACCTCCCCTTTGGCCGTCAGGAGGATGACCGGCAGCCTGGCGGTCTCGAAACCGGCACGAATGATCTCCAGGACGGAAAAACCATCCATCTGCGGCATCATCAGGTCCAGCAGGACCAGGTCCGGCTGGAAGGCTGCGACCGCCTTCCAGGCCTCGTCGCCGTCCGCGGCGACCTTGACCTCGAAGCCGTCCTGTTCCAGCAAATACCGCAGAATCCTCCGGATATGGGGATCATCATCCGCCACCAGGATGCGCGCCTTTCCTGACATTTCTTTCCTTTTCAGTGGACGAGTTCGGCATGCGGATCCCTCCCTGACACCCGCATCGGGCGGATTGCCGCAAGGTCCGTGCCATGGGGAGAGGGGGTCGTGTCACAAAAAGGGGACAGTTTCGGTCAAAGGCGGGAAGGGGCCGGTCCGGACCGGCTCAACGCCAGGAAGCGAGGGGCGCCCGGGCGAAACTATCCAGGTCCAGCCCGTCGCGGCGGCCGGCCTGCAGGTGGTGGAACCCGGCATAGGCGATCATCGCCGCATTGTCCGTGCAATAGACGGGCTGGGGGGGGACGAAATGCAAGCCCCGCGCCTCCGCCAGGCGGGCCACCTCCCGCCGCAGTCCTCCGTTGGCGGCGACGCCCCCGGCGAGGTAGACGGCCTTGACCCGCTTGCGCCGGGCGGCCTGGAACAACCGCCGGCAGAGGCAGTCCACGATGGCGCTCTGCAGCTCGCAGCAGACGTCGGCGACATCCTGCTCGGACAGCGGCCTGGGCAGCGCGGCCACGGTCTGCCCCACCGCGGTCTTCAGACCGCTGAAGCTGAAGACGATGCGCGGATCCTGGTGCAGGGGCCGGGGAAAGGAGAACCGGCCCGGGATACCTTGCCCGGCCAGACGATCGATGGGAGGGCCCCCTGGGTAGGGCAGGCCCAGCAGCTTGGCGGTCTTGTCGAAGGCCTCTCCCGCGGCGTCGTCCAGCGTGGCGCCCATCCGCTCGTACCGCCCGATCCCGGGCATGTGGACGACCTCGGTGTGCCCGCCCGAAACCACCAGGACCACCGCAGGCGTCACCATCTCCCCGGTCAGGCCGTTGGCCAGGATGTGCCCCTCGATGTGATGGACGCCGACCAGCGGCAGGTCCGCCGCCATGCACAGGGCCTTGCCGGTGGACAGCCCCACCAGCAGGGCGCCGATGAGGCCGGGACCCGCGGTGACCGCGACCCCGTCCAGATCCCGGAGTTCCAGGTCCTGGTCCTTCAGGAGCACGTCGACCAGGGGCAACAGGTTCACCAGGTGCGCCCGCGAGGCGAGTTCGGGCACCACCCCCCCGAAGCGGCCGTGCAGGTCGACCTGGCTGGAAACGAGGTTGGCGGTCACCCCCCGGTCGCTGTCGAACAGGGCGACGCTGGTGTCGTCGCAGGATGTCTCGATGCCCAGGACCTTCACGACCCCTCCCCGTCCCCGCCGCCGGCCCCTCCGGAATCCCCGGATTCCGACACGGGCCAGATGGCCTCGCGCAGGCCGCCGTGGACGCTCGCGGTCTTCTCCAGGCCCAGCAGGACCGGGCCCAGGGCCGCCGCGGCCTCCCGGACCAGGACCGAGCGCGAACCCGCCTCCGTCGCCGCCAGGCTGCCGGCCAGACCGTGCACGTAGGCCCCCAGCAGGGCGGCAGCCAGGGCGGGCATGCCCTGGGCCAGCAGACCGGCGAGCAGGCCGGTCAGGACGTCCCCCGACCCGCCCCTCGCCAGGGCATCGTCGCCGCTGGGATTGATGAACACCCTGCCGTCCGGAGCGGCGATGACCGTGGGGCTCCCCTTGAGCATGACCACCGCGTTCCAGGCGGCGGCGGCCTGGGCCGCCAGCTCGAATCGTCTGGCCTGGACCTCTACGACCGGCAGCCCCCAAAGACGCGAAAACTCGCCCGGATGCGGGGTCATGATCACATGGCCGTGGGCGAAGCGGGGTCGGATCTCACATCGCGCGAAGGCCCCCAGGGCGTCCGCGTCGACCACCAGGGGCAGGGGACAGGTTTCCAGCGCGCCGATCAGCCAGGCGTCGGTGGCCTCGTCGGCGTCCAGCCCGGGACCGATCCCCAGGGCGGACTGGCCCGCCAGCAGGTCGGCCCAGGCCCCATCGCCCGGGGCGGCGATGGTCCCCGTTTCCGTGCAGGGCAGAGGCCGCTGCAGCACCTCGGGCAGGCCTCCGCGCAGGGCGATCTCCAGGCAATCGGGCGCCGCCAGGGTGACCAGGCCCGCGCCGGAACGCAGGGCGCCCAGCGCCGCCAGGTGGGCCGCGCCGCCGAAGCTCCGCGAACCGGCGACCAGCAGCGCCTTGCCGAAACGATACTTGTGGGCCCAGGAGGGACGCGCCGGCAGGAGCGCGGCGTAATCCTCCCGCTCCAGGTAGTGGATGTCCGGAGCGTGCCGGTTGCAGACCTCCTCGGGGAAGCCGATGTCCACCACCTCGATGTCCCCGGTGAAGTCCCTCCCCGGAGCCTGCAGCAGACCCAGCTTGGGCAGGCCCACGGTGATGGTCAGGTCGCAGGCCACGGCCACCGGATCCACCCGGCCGTCGTCACCGCACACCCCCGACGGGACGTCCAGCGCGACGCAGGGCATGCCCGCATCGTTGACCGCCCGGAACAGGGTCGCGTACTCGGCCCGCAGGGGGGGCTTCACCCCGGTGCCGAAGACGGCGTCGACCACCACGCACGCCCCCTCGCTCAGTTCCTCGAAGGTCTCGGCCCAGTCGGACGGCTCCACCATCACGACCTCGACCGACCGGGGCAGGCGCTTGAAGTTGGCGCCCGCATCCGGCTGCAAATCCCCGGGGCGGGCCAGCAGCATGACCGTCACGTCCAGGCCCTCGCCCTCCAGCAGCCGGGCGACGACCAGGCCGTCGCCCCCGTTGTTGCCCTTGCCGACGAGGACCAAGGCCCCGCCGTCCAGGTCCTCGTCCGCGAGGAAGTCGAGCAGGACCTCCGTCATGGCCCCGCCCGCGCGCTCCATGAGCTCCAGGCCCGACACGCCTCCTTCGATGGTCTCCCGGTCGATCGCCGCCATCTGGGCGGATGTGCAGACTCGCATGGGTCACTCTCCTGCGGGAACGCCGTTGAGGGTGTCGAGGATCTCCAGCAGCCGGAGCAGGTCGTCGGCCACGAAGTCGGGCTCGGTCGAAGGGCCGTCGATCTTGTCGGCGTACTGCGAGTACTCGTCTCCGTAGCGGGCGTAGACCGTGTGCATCCCTGCCTTCTGGCCGCCCAGGATGTCGCGTTCGCGCCAGTCGCCGATGACGACCGCCCGGTGCGGCTGCACCTGCAGCATCTCCAGGGCCATCGTGAACCCCCGGGGATCCGGCTTGCGGATGCCGGTGTCGTCAAAGGTGAGCACCAGGTCGAAGGTGTGCTGCAGACCCAGGCTCGTCAGCCGGATCCAGGCCTCGAACCGGGGGGCGTCGCTGACCACCGCGAGCTTGTACCCGTCCTTGAGCAGGCGGTTCAGGACCATCTTGGCGTGGGGGTAAAGCACCAGGGACCCGTCCCGCGCCCGCCGGTAGGCGACCACCGCGGCCGCCAGGATGCGGTCGTCGACGTGGCCGATGGTCTCCTCCAGGAAGAGGTTGAACACGCGCTGGTGCTCGATGCCCCGGGCCTTGTAGATGGCGAAGATCCTGTCCACCGCCTCGCGCCGGGCGAGGGGCAGGCCGGCGTCGATCATGGCGTCCACGGCCCCGGTGATGGCCATCTCCTTGGCCCGCATGAAATCGGTCAGGGTGTTGTCGAGGTCGAAGATGACCGCCTGGATCCGGCGCTCGCTCATGGGCCCGCCTACCTTTGACAGGGTAACCCTCCAATAGTAACCTGAACCGTCAGCGATTGCACAATCGATCTGTACGGTTCACCAGCAAGGCCCCGGCCAGGAGATCCCCACCCTGGATCCACAGCGCCCCGACTCATATTCTCCCCGGCCCGGGGGACCCAGCCTGTGGACGGCCTGGAGCAGCCTGCGCATCCTGGCGTTTGCCGCCATGCTGCTGAGCGCCAACTTCCTGTGTCAGATCCTGGTCTTCAACCTGGGGACCGGCCTGTCGTTGCCGGTGATCGCCGGAGCCCTCCTGGGAGTGATGCTGCCGCTCGGGGTGGTCTTCCCCGCGCAGGGCTTCTCCGCGGCTCGGGACCTGCGGCTCGGGCAGGTCGCCGCGCCCGTCCTCGCCGTCTCGGTGCTGGCGGCCCTGGCCTCCCTGGCCCCCAACTCCCTGCTGGGCACACTTTCCCTCAGCCTGCACCCCCCCGACCCCCAGTGGATCTCCTTCACCCGGGACAACCAGGACCACACCCTGCCCGGCATCCTGCTGACCGTGGCCGCCGGGGTGGTCTTCGCCCCGATCGCCGAGGAGATCGTCTTCCGCGGCCTCGTCCAGCGCCTGGCGTCCCGCACCTGGGGACCGGCCCCCGCGGTGGTGATCTCGGCCCTGCTGTTCGGACTGGTCCACGGGCAGCCGTGGTTCCTGTTCGGCCTGATCGGGGTGGGTCTGGTCCTGGGTTTCATCTTCGAAACGACGCGGTCCCTGAGGGCCTGCATTCTGGCGCACGCGGTGCACAACGGGGTGTCGCTGGCTCTGGAATTCGACGGCGGGTACGACTACACCGATCCCCCCCCCCTGACCATCGGCGACTGGATCTGGGCGGTGGGATCGCTGCTCGTTCTCATCGCTCTGGGCTGGATCCTCCGGACCATGACGGCCCGGCGCCCGGATTGAGGCTCGTCAGCGCGCCTCCTCCCCGATCCTCCTCCCCTGGCTGATCTCCCCGTTGTCGATGCGGATGCTGAAACCGCAGCGGGGATTGTGGCACACCCAGGCTTTATAATGGATGGCCGCGCCGTCCCTTCCGTAATCGGAAAGGGGGAGCAGGAGGCCGTCCTCGCACTTCTTGCAGACCGGGAAATCCATGGTGAACTCCTTGGGCCGGATCAGGGGCGCATTCCTGCCGCGGGCCGCATGACGGGACGGCAATGGATGACCATGAAGCGTAAATCCTATCACGGGAGTGGGATTATTACCATCTCTTTATGGGGGAGTCCCCTGGGGAGGGAGCCCGTGAGGGCCCCCGGTGCGGGGTCGGGCTCAGGTCTTTTGCGGCTTCTTCCGCGCCGCGGGGAACAGGACGTTGTTGAGGATCAGGCGATAACCCGGGGACGTGGGATACAGGTCCAGATCGGTCGGAGGATCCCCCACCCGGTGCTGGTAGTCCTCCGGATCGTGTCCGCCCAGAAAGGTCCAGGTTCCCATACCCTGCTTGCCGTGGATGTACTTGACCTCGTCGGTCCCCTCCACCGCAGCCAGCACGGTCACCGCCCGCTTGAGGTGCTTCCGCTGGAAACCGGTGGTCTGCCCCAGGAACCCGTTGATCACGTTGACGTGGTTCTGGGTGAGCATCGCCGGCACCGGATCGTACTTGGCCGCGAAGGCGAACAGGGTGAAGTAGTCCGCCAGGGCGCCCCTCATCTGGGCGTAGTTGCTGGTGTCCAGGTCGGAGAACTCGTACTCCAGCGGATTGGTCACCAGCTTGAACCCCTCGAAGGCGAAGGTGTGGTCGTAGTCGACCCGGCTGCGGTAGGTCGGATCGTAGGGCGTTCCGTCGAAAGGTTCGGGGCAGATGTCGGTGTGCAGCCAGGCCAGGGCGATGTCGATGGTGTCGGTCGCCGAGCACATCGCGAAAAGGAAGCCCCCGCCGTCCACGTAGGCCCGGATGGTCTCCGCCACGGCGTGCTTCAACTGCCAGACCGTCGTGAAGCCCAGGGCCCGCGCGAGCTCCTCGTGAAAGTGCTTCTGCTCCAGGTACCAGGGTTCGAGCCCGAATGAGACGTAGAACTTCCCGTACTGTCCGGTGAAATCCTCATGGTGCAGGTGCAACCAGTCGTAATCGCCCAGCTTGCCCGCCAGCACGTCCTGATCGTACACGACGTCGTAGGAGACCTCGGCGTAGGTGAGGGCGAGGGTCACCGCGTCGTCCCAGGGCTGCATGTTGGGCGGACTGTAGACGGCGATGCGGGGCGGCTTCTCCAGCAGGACCTCCTCCATGTTCTCCTGGGCCATCAACTGCCGGATGCTCTCGCGTTCGCCCTCGTCGATGACCTGGAAATCGACGCCCAGCAGGCGCGCGTCCAGGCGGGCCCGCTGGGTGTCCTCCATGAGGAAGCTGCCCCCGCGGTAGTTCAGCAGCCAGTTGACGTTCTCGCCCGCCTCCAGGCAGTGGAAGGCCACCCCGTAGGCGCGCAGGTGGTTGCCCTGCTCCAGGTCCATGGGGATCAGGACGTACCCGGCTGCCGCGGCCCCGGCGGCCGGCGGCAACGCCATCAGCATGAGGATCATCGCGGTCATCCGGAAGGGGTCCGGCCTGGTCATGGCAGTTTCCTCAGTTCGTCGCGGACGTCGTCGATGAACAGGTAGTCGGGATACTGGGCGAGCAGGCGGTTCCACGCCTGTTGGGCCTCGGTGGCCCGGCCGGCGTCCATCAGCAGCGCACCCTCGCCGGCCATGGCCACGGCGGCGTAGCGGCCGTCGGCGTGCTCCTGGTAGATGGTCTGCAGGGCCCGGCGCGCCCCTTCGAGATCGCCCGCCTCGGCCCGCGCACCCGCCAGTTCGTACAACCCCCGCTCCAGCAGGTATTGCTTCGCATCCGGGTCCACCCGCAGGGTGGCCTCCCGGACGAACTCCTCCAGGGCCGCCAGACGGGCGGACGGCTGGTCCACCAGATCGTACATGACGGTCCGGGCGTAGAAGCCGATGATCTCCGGACCGCCCGTGGGATTGTCCAGTTCCTCCGCGATGGCCAGGCCCAGTTCCAGGGCGTCGTTGGAGTAGGAGGCCGCGGGGTTGTCCATGGCCACCACCGCGAAGCGGTCCCGGGCGGTGACGTAGTGGCCCTCGGCCAGGTCGAGGCGCGCCAGGTGGTAGTGGGCGAAGCCACCGGCCTCGCGGAAGTGGGGATCGCGGCCGAGCTGGGTCAGGACGGTGCGTCCGCGGGCGGTATCCCCGGCGGCGAGATAGCATTCGCCCAGGGTGAGGCGGGCCAGGGCGATGCCCTCGGTCGGCAGGTCGAGATCCAGGAGGAGGCGTTCGAGGCTGCGGGCCGCACCCGCGGGATCCCCCAGCTCACGGCGGACGTAGCGCGCCAGCTTGATCTGCGAGGAGTACAGCCGTTCGCTGCTGGGATTGATCTCCCTGACCCTGCGCAGCAGCCCGCTGAACCGGTCGGCCGCAGCCCGGGGCTCGGCGCCCAGGCTGCCCGCTTCCAGGGCGCTCTCGCACACCTCGGCCAGCTGGTCGGCCGCCCGCCGCCTCAGCAGGGCGTCCGGCTGCTCGGGGCTCATGAAGGCCTCCAGGACCCGCAGCAGGTAATCGATGGTCGCCTGGTACTGGCGGTCGACCGGCAGCAGGCCCAGCTCGGTGTTCAGGGTGGCGACGTTCTGCATGAGCAGAAGGGCGGTGGCGGGATTCGCCACCAGGGGGGCCGCCTGCTCCCAGGCCAGGTCCGCCGCTCCTTGGACCAGGTCCAGGTTGGCGGCCAGGACCTTCTCCGCCGCCGCCGCCCGCGGTTCCCGGGCCCTCGCCCGGATCCCCTCGTGGAATTCCCGGTGGCGGGCGGGATCGTACAGGCCGTCCAGCAGGTCGGTCCGCACCAGGGAGAGGTTGAAGGGATTGCTGCGCAATTCGGCGCTGACCTGGAGGGCCGCCTCGTCCTGGCGGTCCAGGGACAGCAGGACCGTGGCCATCTGCCGGGCCATGAATCCCGGCTCGCCCAGCTGGGTGCGCATCGAATCGATCAGCCCCACCGCCAGCGCGGGATAACCGGCCTCCAGGCACTGCTCGATGGCCACCACGGCCGAGCTGCGCCCGTTGGGGCTCTGGGTGATGAACCGCTCCATGGCCGCCCGCGCCGAATCGGGCCTACCCGCCGCCAGCAGGGAACCGGCCAGGCTGCGCCAGAGACCGGGATTCCGCGCCGAGATCTCCAGGGCTTCCCTGGCGATGGCGATGGCCTGCTCGTGATCGCCCTGGAGCTGGGCGAGCTGGATGCGCCGCGACACCAGATCCCGCTGGAGCAGGGAATGCTGGGACAGCTCGTCGATCAGGGCCTGGGCCCGGGCGATGCTGCCCAGCGAGAGCAGCTTGTCCAGCTCCAGCAGTCGGCGGCGCAGATCGAACAGGGAATGGGGATCGGCGCTGCGCGGAGGACGGGGCGCAGGCTGCAACTGCAGGCCGGGAGATTCGGGTTCCACCGTCCGGGGGGTCTGGGCCGAGGACAGGGGCGCGAACGCGGCCGCGGCCAGCAGCACGAGAGCCGGAAGGATGACCGGGCGCGGGATCGGACGCTGGATCACGGCACCTCCCCCCGGTCTTCGCCCCCCCGCAACGGAGGCAGGGGGTCCGCGTCGAGGCGCTGCAGGGAATCCAGGGCGCTGAAGTAGCGGCGCACCAGGTCCCGGTAGTCCAGCGGAGCGGTGTCCAGGGGCTGGTAGCGCAGGCGGACCCGGGGATCGCCGGCGGCGCCCGGCCCGCCTTCCTGGTCGCCGTACAGGCGCTCGGCGGTCCGGCTCTCCCGGCGCGAGCTGTAGTCGCGCTGGCGCGCCGAATTGCGGGCGTCGAGCATGCGGCTGAGGATCCGTTCCTGACGGATCAGGGTCTCCTCGGAAACCAGGCCCTCGTCGATCTCCCCCGAGATCGATTCCATGTCCCGGCCGAGCTGGGCCATGTCCCCGAGCAACCGGCCGCCGTCCTGCCGGATGCGCTCCTGGTCGGCGAGGTCCTTCATCTGCCGGGCGAGTTCGCCCTGGCCTTCCCCCAGCCGCTTCATCTGCGCGCGGGTCTCCTGGCTGAGGCCCCGGTTGGCGAGCATCTGCCGCAGCTGCCCGGTCGTGCCGTTCAGCTTGGCCTGCTCCTTGATCATCTGCATGAGCTGGTCGGCCTGGGAGGGGGACGACTGGCCCGATCCCCCCTGGCCGGTGATCTGCGCCTCGGTGAGCAGGCCGATGATGATGTTGTTGGCCTCGGCCAGGGCATCGGTGCCGTGCCTCTGGGCGGCCGTCCCCCGGTTCTCCTCCAGGGCGTTGACCCCGTAGCCCATCTGCTCGATCAGGCCGTCCAGCTTCTTCAGCAGGGGCATGATGCGCATGGGGGCCTCGGCCGCCAGCTCGCCCAGCTCGTCGCGCACCTGCACCGCGGCCTTCTGCAGGCGGTGCTGGCCGCGCGTGAGATCCAGGGACCGGACGTCCCGCAAACGGGTGGGGATGCGCCGGGAGATCTCCTCCTGGCGGTGCGACAGCGCGAGCATGTCGGCGGCAAGTCCCCTCAACGAGGTGACCTGGTTCTGCTGCATGGCCATCTGCATGGCGCCCTGGGACTGGAGCAGGACGTGATAGAGGGACCCGAGATCCCTCATGGCCTGCTCCTGGAGTTTCGCGGCCTCCTCGGGGTCCATCTGCATCAGCTGGTCCCTGGCCTCCTGCATCTTCCCCTCGGCCTGCTGCCGCTCCAGATCCTTCATTGCCTGTTCCAGGGCCTGCTCCATGGCGCTCTCGGGTGAGGGTTGCCGGTCCTGCGGCCGGTTCTCCTGCTGCTCCTTCAGGGACTCCAGGGCCGCCTCCATGCGCTTCTGCAGCTCCTCCATGTCCCTGTTGAGGGCTTCCTGGCGCTCGGCGAGGCGGGCAGCCTCCTCCTCCTCGGACCCGGCTTCCTGCTCCGGACCTTCCTCGCCGTCGGCTCCCTCCTGCTCATCCTGCCCTTCCTGACCCTCCTGCCCTTCCTGTCCCTCCTGATCCTCACCGGTCCGCTGGCCGCCCTCCTCGCCGGTTTCGCCTTCTCCCTGGTCTTCCCTTTCCCGATCCGGGTCCTGCCGGTCGCCGGGATCACCGGCGGCATCCCGGTTCTGCTCGGCCAGCTGCCGGGTCAGGTCCGCCAGTTCCTGCTGGTCCTGGAGCATCTTCTCCAGCAGCGAGGTCAATCCCTCCAGCTCCTGCTCCCGGCTCATCCGTTCGAGCATGGCCAGGGCGGCATCCATGCGGCGCGCCAGCTCCTGCTGGTTCCGGGCGACTTCCTGGACGGCCCGGGCGATCTCCTCGGGCGTCAGCCGATCCGCGCCCGACTCCATCTTTTCCAGGAGCCTTTCGAGGTCATCGCTGTCCTGCCGGTCGAGAAGCTGGGCCAGATCCTCGGCCTTCTCCAGCTGCTGGGGCGAGGACATCTGGTTGGTCGCCATGTTCTCGAGCTGGGTGCGCAGCTGTTCGGCGATGGAGGACAGCTCGTCCTGGAGGGCGCGATGGCGTTCGAGAGCCGCCTCCATTTCCTGCTGGCGGGTCCAGTCGGGGTCGGGATTCTTCATCAACTCCCGGGTGAGCCGGTCCAGGTCGGCGGCCAGGGCCTGATTCAGGCGCCGGGCCTCGTCCAGTTCGGCCTTGCGGTCCTCGTTGGACCGGGCCTGCTCGGCGAGGACGTCCGATGCGGAGGGCAGGATCAGACGCAGGATTCCCGAACGGCCCGTGTTGGCCGGCCCCGGCTCGCGGTTGTCGCGTGCTTCGGCCACGATCTCCAGACCCTGGCCCGCCACCAGTTCCAGGCGTTCCAGGGCCAGGGTCAGGTCGGCCCGCAGGACCAGGCCCCCCGATCCGGCGGTGTCGGTGGCGGCCTCGATCCGCCACTCGCCGACCGGTGAATCCCAGGCCGACCACCGGCCGTTCCCGCCGGGGAAGAAGAACCCCCCGGACCACCGGTCCTCGTCTCCGCCGGTGCCCAGGGGACGCAGGTACAGGGCCAGGCCGGCGATGCCGAAATCGTCGGCCGCATCCACGGTCAACTCCACGGTTCCGGCCAGGGGCAGGATCCCGTCGTCCTGCGGCCGTTCCAGCCGCACGACCGGGGCGCCGTCCTCGACGGCGGAGAGCTTGTACCGGAGGGGGGCCAGGTTCGTCAGCCCGACCGAATCCCGCAAGGTGACGTTGAAGGCGGTTTCCCCGGCGACGGTCAGGCTCCCGGTGAATTCCCGGCCGTCGATGGCCAGGGGAACCGTGTCCCCGGAGGCCAGTGCCAGCCCCGCGGCGGTCACGCCCAGGTTCAGTCGGCCCTTCAGCTGCACCTCGCTGCCCGCCGGAACCTCGAGGAACGAGGGCAGGACCGCCACCGTCTGGGCGGGCGTCCGGGTGTAGGCCGGCGGGACGATCCTCGCGGAGATGGCCGTCACCAGCGGGTGATGCCTGACGGGCAGGTAGCGCGGTTCGGAAACCCTCTCCCCCCGCCGGAACCGCCAGGAAAAGCCCTCGCGCACGTCCTCGATGCGGGCGGTCCAGCGGCGGTACGGGGCGGGCAGGCCGGGTTCGGCCGCAGGCGCGGGCGCCAATCCGGCCGGGATGGCCTGCCAGTTGCCGGCCCCGACCCTGATCTCGCAGACGGTCTCCTGGTCTCCCCCGCCGAAGTCCCTGGCGGCCACCTCGCCATCCGCCCCGGCGACCACGAACCCTGGCCCGGATTCCCCGAACAGACCGCCGCTGCCGGGAACGATCTCCCGCACCTGGGGACCGGCCAGGCGGCCCAGGCCCCGGACCAGCCCGCCGGGATCGGCGACCCCGAACACCAGGGCCAGGACCAGGGCGCCGGCCGTTCCTGACCGCACGGCGCGGCGGCGCCGCAGTTCAAGGATCTGGTCGGGGGTCAACAGGTCCAGGATCTCCCCGGCCCGCAGCAGCAACCGGCGCCGCAGCTCCCGGGCCACGGGGTCCCCCTCGGCCCAACGTTCCGGCAGGCGGCCCGACTCCTCGGCGGCCACCAGCAGGTTGGCGAAATCGCCCCGCCGTTCGATGAGGTCCACGAGGTCCCGGCGGTCCCGCAGGCCGCGCAGGGGCTTCACCAGGAACTCCCAGGCGGCGGCCGCCAGGACCGCCACCAGCGAAAGGCTCAGGCCCCAGGCCAGGAACCCTTCGAGGCGGCGCTCCCCGCCCGCGGCCCAGGCCGCCGCGAGCAGGGCCGGCCCGCCCAGAGCGGCGAATCCCAGCCACCCGTGCCGCAGCACGCGGCGCCGCGTGGCCTTGAGCAGGCCCTGCAGGCGCGAATGAAAGGTGGCCGTGCGGTCCATCGCCCCTCCCGGGGTCCCATCAGGGATGGGTCAGCGCGTACATCAGGATGTTCACCGCCATGCGGGCGGCGGCTTCCCGCACCTCCGCGGGATCGCCGTGGACGTCCGGATCCTCCAGACCGTCGCCGATGTCCGAGGAATACGAGTAGAAGACGACGAGCCGCCCGTCCCGGACAACACCGAAGCCCCTGGCGGGTTCCCCGTCGTGCTTGTGGATCTTGGGCAGTCCCGGCAGCTCGTAGAAGCTCGAATAGATGGGATGGCTGCCGGGCAGGGCCACCAGTTCCTCCCCGGGGAAGACTTCCCCGATCATGGCGCGGAACGACTCGTCCAGCCCGTAGTTGTCGTCGGCGTAAAGGAAGCCGCCGGCGTCCAGGTATCGCCGCAGCTCCTGGACCTCCGTTCCGCTCAGCTTCACCCGCCCGTGCCCGGACATGTACAGGAACGGGTAACGGTAGAGATCCTCGCTGTCGAGGGTGACCACCACGTCCCGGTCGGCGGTGGGGATGCCTGTGCGAAGCGAGAAGATCTCCAGCCAGTTGGGCAGGCTGCTGGGATCGCAGTACCAGTCCCCGCCCCCATCGTACTGGAGGCGGGCGATGCGCACCTGGTCCTCGTCCGGCGCGGCGCCTGCGGCCACTCCGACGCCCGCAACGAGCCAGGCGATGACGGCCAGGGTTCCCGGGGGGAATGGGTGCGGGGGCCTGCGGCGTCCGATGCTCATGAAGTCGTTCCCTGTCGGTCTCCGGGGTCCCGAGGCAAGGTGAGGGCCGCCACCGCACCCGGACCGTCGGTCCGGTTGCCCAGGGAGATGCTCCCGTCCATGCGGTCGGCCAGGTTCCGGCAGATGGCGAGCCCCAGTCCGGTGCCCTTGCTCTTGGTGGAAAAATAGGGATCAAACAGGCGATCGGCCACCTCGCCCGTCAGCCCCGTGCCGTTGTCCTCCCAGATCATGGTCACCGTATCGGCGTCCCACCGCCAGCGGATCGCGATCCGGACGGGACGTTCCGGATCTGCTGCGTCCAGGGAGTTCTGCATCAGATTGCCGAGGATCTTCTGCAGGGACTCGGCATGGGCCAGCACCGGAGGCGGAGCGGGGCTGCCCACGGTGACGCCGGGGAACCCCTCCCCGACCGTCTCATCGCCGCCCGTCTCCGGCCGGGGATCCCGGCCGCCGTAAGCCGCGACCACCTGCACGACCAGGGCCTCCAGGTCGAGTGGGGCCGCTTCGAGCCGGTCGGGGCGGCCCAGCAGGCTGAATTCCGAGGCGATGCTGCGCAGCAGGGTGACCTGCTGGAGGATGCGCCCGACGGTGTCCGGCACGATCTGATCGAGCCGGGGATGGCGGTCGGACCACGCCTGTCCCAGCAACTGGGCCGACAGCTGGATGGGGGTCAGGGGATTCTTGATCTCGTGGGCGACCTGCCGGGCCAGTTCGGCGTTGAGGGCGAGCTTCTTGGTCTCCAGGAACTCCGTGATGTCCTCGAAGACCAGCATGGTGTCGGTGCCGCCGTCCGGCACCGGCAGATCCGCCACCGCGCCCCTCAGGGTGCGCCGGCCGTCATCGCTGCGCAGTTCCCCCGCCGCCGCCGGCCCCAGCCTGCAGAACCCGTCCCGCAGCCGGGCCAGGGTCCGGACCGGGTCCGCCCCCGATCCGAACGCCTCCAGGATGGCCCTGCCGGCCGGGTTCAGCACGACCAGGGTGTCGCCTTCCCCCAGCACGGCCACCCCCACAGGGACGCGGTCCAGGACCGTCGACAGGAACCGCTCACGCGCCGCCAGCCGCTCACGCGCCGTGTGCAGGTCCTCCCGCATGGACCCGAACGCGGCGGCCAGCTTGCCGACCTCGTCGGTGCCGGGTTCGGGCAGAGGGGCGCGGTAGTCCCCCCTGGCGAGGGACCGGGTGGCGGCCGAGAGCAGGTGCAGGGGACGGAAGATGTTCCAGGACATGATCCCCGCCAGGCCCAGGGCCGTCAGCAGGATCAGGTTGGCCAGGCCCGTCAGGAACAGGACCGTGCGCTTGCGCTGGTCGTTGAACTCCCGCTCCAGGTCGGGAAAGTCGACCGCCAGCACCGCGGGAATGCGGTACCGGGACCAGGTTCCGCCCTCGCCGCGCCCGAAGGAGGGCAGCGGCATCGCTCCGGTGAAGGCGAAGGGCCGGCCGGGCGCCGCGAGGACGTCCGGACTGCCCGGATGCTCCAGCAGGCGGTTCATCATGCCGGGATCCGAGAGCAAAGGGGTGCCGCCCGAGAAATATCCCTCCGGATGGCTGGCCAGGACCGGGCGGCCGTTCTGCAGCAGGGTGGCCTGCCCCCGGACCAGATCGGCCAGTCCGTTGAGCAGGCCGGCGCCCAGTCGCTGCCGGTAGAAGAAGAATCCCGAGGTCTTCCCGACCTCCTCCTCGGGAGCGCCGGGGGCCCCGGCGGCCGACATCACGTCAGTCAGGTCGATGGGGATCACCGCGCCCAGATAGGTGTCGCGCCCCTCCTGGAGGACCACGAACGGGGCTCCCCGGCCGGCGTCGAGCAGCACGCGGGCCTGGCCCTCGCTGAGGTTGCCGAGCGTCTCGTCGAGCAGCAGGCGTCCTTCCGCGTCGAACACCATGGCCTGCTGGAATTCGGCCGGCCCGGCAGGACGGCGACCCGCCAGCTGTCCCAGCAGCAGTTCGGCGATGTACTCGCTCCCGGCCAGGGTCCGGGCCTGCTCCACCAGCAGGCTCCGCAGCTGTTCCACGGCCAGGGACAGCCCGGCGCGGGTTCGGCTCCGGGCCTGTTCCTGCACCCGTTCCTGGCCTACCCGGTCCACGCTCGTTCCCACCACCAGCAGCAGGAACAACCCCAGCAGGAGGTACCCTGCCAGGAAGCGCTCCTGGAATCCGGGCCGCCACCGGACGGGAGTTCCGCCCCCGCCGCCCAGCAGGAGGCGGACACCCTGTCCCACGACCAGGGCCCCGAAGAAGAAGGTCAGGTGGAGCAGCATCAACCGGGAAAGGTCCAGCAGGGCCGCGGTGCGGGACTGGCGTTGCAAGCCCAGCAGGAAACCCTCCCCCATGGTGCGGGCCGCGGCTCGCGGCAGGGGCTTCCAGAGCCCGAGCCAGCGGGCCCCGTCCGCCTCGATCTCCCCCCAGGCCTGGCGGCCGGCGGCCATCGCCGGGACGATCGCCGAATCATCGGAGGGAAAGGCCTGGCTGCCGGCGTCCAGCCACCCATGGGCATCCCCCCGCAGCAGGATGACGGGACGATCGACCTCGGCCCGCGGCCGGTAGGTCCTGCCGTTGCCGGTCTCCCCTCCGGTCACCTGGGCCTTGAGGGTGGCGATGCGCCAGGACCTGACCGGGATCTCCACGCGGATCCAGCCGCGGCCATCCAGACGCTCCCGCTCACCGATCATGATGTATTCGGATCCGCCGCCGTAGCTGCGCAGCTCCGTCTGGAAGAGACTGCCCGGCCCCTGGGCCTCGAGGGTTCCCTCTTCCCGGACCCAGGGAGACCGTCGCACCACCTCGTACTGGAAGTCCCCCAGGAAGCCCAGGGTGATCAGGCTGGCCTCGCGCTCCTGCTCGTCCAGCAATTCGACCAGGCAGGACACCCCCAGGTCGCTGAGGGCGGAGTTGCGCCACAGGCTCCAGGCCGCCTCGTCCCGCCAGATCCCCGTGTCGCGGGTGTCGGCCTTGCCGGCGGCCGCATCCTGGGTGGACATGTCCTCGAGGAGGCTGCCCAGGAGGAACCGGGTCCACTCCTCGTCGGCCTCGGTGATGAGATCGGACTTCCTCTGCAGCCAGCTGCGCTCGGCCTGCTCGTAGACGCCCCTCAACGACGCGTGGGTCCAGACCACCATCACCAGCAGCAGGGCCGGCCAGGTCCAGCGTCGCAGGAAACGGTGCCCGGCCCCCAGCCCGGGGGCCAGGATCCAGAACAGGAGGACCAGGACGGCGGCCAGGGCCGCCGTCGACCAGGTTGCCGTCCCCGACAGACCGACGGCGGCGATTCCTCCGGCGAAGACCCCCGGCAGGGATACCGCCTGCTCGGGAGGCGCGGCCTCCCGGAGATCCCGATCCCCCCGGACCAGGGCGGCCAGGAGTGAAGCGGCGACGAAGCCGGTCCCCATGAGGACCAGGTGCAGCCCCCAGAAGGAGAGGGATGACAGCGGGACGCCCGTCCCGATCAGCCGGGCGTTGGCATTGGCGGCGACGAGCCCGGTGAATCCGCGCAGCAGCAGCAGGACGAATCCCCCGGACAGCCCGAAGGCCAGGGCGGCCGCCGGTCCGCGGCCTGCGAAGGGGGACCGCCAGGCCGGTCCGTCCCCCGCCATGCCCCGGCGGGCCATGAGCCACCAGCCGGAAAGACCCAGGACCGCGGTCGTCAGCAAGGCGTCCGCGACCGAGGCGAAGAGACCGAACCCCACCGGCGTGGCGAAATAGGCCGGATCGCAGAGGCTGGCCGGGGAAGGCGGATCGGCAGGGAACTCCTGGCCCGGGAAGGAGAGCGGCAGCCAGCGGAAGAAATCGACCGCGGCGAGACCTGCCCGCCCCGCCCACAAGGCGAGGATCCAACCCGCTCCCGGCAGCAGCAGCCCGACCAGGACCGGCAGGGACAGCATCCAGACGCCGAACGAGGCCAGGAACAGGCGGACCCGGATCAGGTCCCCGCCCTGGCCCCGCGCGCCCTCGGCCGCCGTGATCCTCGCCACCGGCTCCCCGTCGGCCGCGACGAGGTGGATGTTCCTCCCGGCGGTGGGATCGGTCCGATTCAGCTGGGCGGCCTTGCCGGGACCGAGGACCTGGAGGACCACCCCGGGGATCATCGGCTCCAGGACCCCCTCGGCGAGGGGAACCTGGATTTCGGCCTGGACGCCCCCGGCGGTCACCCCCAGGTCCCTCAGGACCCAGGAATGGCGGCCTTGCTCCAGCAATCGGTCGGCACGGCCGGGGTTCTCCCGCAGCCAGGGATCGCCCCGCGGCGTCAGGGGTTCGGCGCGGCTGGTCCAGGCCACTCTTTCCTCCCCCCGCCAGAACACGAGTTCCAGGGGGAAGCCCGCGGCGCCCGTCCGGCTCCAGAGGGCCTGGACGGATCGGCCCAGGGCGAACAGGTCCCGGTCTTCCGCCCTCCCGCTCGCAAGCGCTCCCTGGAGATGGGCGCCGGTGGCCTCGAGTTCCTCCAGCATCCCCTCGAGGTGCTCTTCGGCTGCCGCCAGGGCCGCGGACGATTCGCCCGGGAACCGGCTCGCCGCCGGAACGGTCGAGGGAAACTGCGCCAAGGCCAGGCCCAGCTGGACGGCCAGCAGGACCAGCGCCAGCGGCTTGAGGGAGGCAAACCCCGGTGTCGCATGCCGGACCCTGCCCCCGCGGGTTGCGATCGCGGTGGCCGTCAGGACGACCAGGACGAGGGCCAGGAAGGCTCCCGGCAGGAAGGGGTGAGGGGAAGGCGTGGCCTTGCCGGATGCGACCAGGAGCCCGCCCTGCCCGGCCAGGCAGAGGATGACCGCCATGGGAAGTGCCCGGTCGCGCGCCGAGGCCATCGCGGGCTCCTACTTGATGGTGGTGATCTCGGACAGCATCCAGCGTCCCTCGTGGAGTTCCAGGACGAAGACCAGCTTCGTTTCCTTGACGTTCTCGGAACTGGGCCGGCGGGAACGCCAGGCGGCCAACCCGTGGGCCCGCTCCCCCCTGGCGTCATCCTGGGTCCGCTGGAACCGGAAGGAAAGGGTCCTCTGGCCCTGGAAGAGGTTCTTGAAGAAGTAGAAGGCCTGGCTGGGGCTGTAGTGGATGGAGCGGTCCCGGTTCCCGGCCAGGTCCACCCTCAAGCCGTCCGGATGCACCCGGTCGGCGAGGCCCTGCTGGTCCTCCTGCGACCAGGCTGAGGCGATGGCGGCGAAGACCTCGCCCGGACCGGCGCCCTCGACCGCCTGCGCGTCCTGGCCCGTGGCGGGCGCGCCCAGGGTCAGGATCCACAACACGGATGCCGCCAGGATTCTCATCCGGGGCCCGGGGCCGTTCGGGGTCGCGGGGATCATCTCTTTCGCCACTCTCCAGGTTCAGGGCTCAGGCCGGTTCCGGTCAGGTCCGGACGGTTGATGGTCGCAATCCCCATGCCATGGCCACATCTCGGCAATCTACCCCATGGGCGGCGGTTGGCGCCATGGTTAACCGTCGATTCCACCTCCCATCCGGCAAAACCGCCCTCACCCTGTCCTCCCCCGGGGCCAGAGACGGAAATATTTTCTAAACCGGAATAACATGATTCCGATATTTAAAGTATGAAAATTACAAATCAAACCCCGCAAGGCCCCTGGGCCGCCTCCTTCGTCGTGATCGTGTTGCTGTGCCTGGTTCCGGTTGCCAAGGCCCAGGAAACGGCACACCCCCACGACCGCCTGGCCTGCACCCGGTGCCACTTCCAGGGCGGCCGCGTGGCCGCGGCGGGCATGGGCGGCGACGTCTCCACCGCCGGCGTCCGCGATGATCGGCGGTCCGACCGTTGCAGGACCTGCCACCAGGACGATCCGGAAAGTCTCGCCGCCACCCTGGGATTCCACCGTCCGGGTTCCGACAACTGCGCCCGCTGCCATTCCTTTCACGAGCCCGGCAAGACCACCGGTCCCGGATCCGGCGTGGAACTGACCGCCGCCAAGCGGGTCGACGCCAGCCATTGCCGCTCCTGCCACGCCCCCGGGGCGGACCTGCAGGCCCTGTCCGCAGGACACCGCCGGGCGGCGGAGCTCTACCACGAGGAATCCGGGGCCCTGATCGGCAAGACCCTGTCCGAGGGTTGCCTCCTCTGCCACGACGCCGACCGGACCTCGCCCTGGCAGGCCGCGACGGCCAAGGGCATCACCACGGTGAGCGAACACAGCAGCCATCCCCGCGGGGTCCTCGTGCGGCCGGGCACCGGCACCGCTGCGCGGCACATCCGCAAGGACCTGGATGACCGGGCGCCCCTGTTCGGCGGCAGGATCGAGTGCCAGACCTGTCATCTTCTGACCGCAGGCAGCGAGGATCTCCTGATCCCGTTCCCCGCCAAGTACGACCTGTGCCTGGCCTGCCACCAGACGGCCGGACCGGACTCCTCCGACCAGGAGAAGATGCTGGCGACCATGGTCGGCAAGCCGGGATCGTGATGATACCAAATATCAACTTCCAGGGTTGATCATCCTTGAATTCTGGGAATTAAGAATTGATTCCCTTGACGCATGATGTTATTTTCTTAACCAGATAGCGCGTCACGGCGGAGCCAGGGAACGTCCGGTTTTTTTTGTTCTCTGGAAACCACCATGACATCTCCAGGGGCGGGAAGGATCCTGCGCGCCATGCCCGGGCCAGGCCCTGAACCTGATGAAGACGGCAATGGGCCGGTCCTCGCCGGCCGGGAACGACTTTGGTGAAACTCGATCATTCCACCTTCTTTTCGGGGAAAAGTCACCGGGTCCGGTCGATCGTCGCTTCGGCCGCCCTGCCGGCCCTGCTTGGTCTGATGGTCCTTCCCCTTGAAGCCATGGCTCTCGACGGCCGCGTCGAGGTCCGGGGGGCCCGGCGCGGGGGCGTCATCTCGGGCCTTGATTTCACGACCACCACCTTGAACGAGGACTATCAGGTGGGCCAGCGCATCGGCCTCGCTCCGCGGCTGCTGCTGCAGACGGGTTACCTGGCCCGGCGGGAGAACATCAGGAGCAGCGGTGCAGGGCTGGATTCGGAGACCGAGAGGGTGTCCCTCGTCCCTTCCCTGAGCCTCGCCTATCAGACCGGATGGCTGCGCTGCGGCGCCGGCGGCGACGGGTTGCGCAAGGACGAATTCTTCCAGGGCGGCACGTCCCGGCGCGACGACCGGCTGAACTACTCGCTCTGGGCCCGCAGCGACGCCGGCAAGGTGAACGTGGACACCCGCTGGCAGGAAACGCGGGCCTGGCGCCACGAGGTCCTCGAGGACAGCGAACTTCAGGACCGCAGCTTCAACCTGACGGCCGCCTACCGGGCCGCGCGGGCCGGCAACCTGACCTACCAGTTCTCCGACACCGAACACGAGAACGTCCTGCAGGAATCCAGGAACCGGTTCCGCACGCACGACCTGAGCTACAGCGGATCGACCGGGTTCGCCGGGGATCGCGGCAGGTCCTCCATCCAGCTGCGCACGACCCACTTCCAGCAGCGGAACTTCTACCGGGAAGGAACCAGCCGCCAGTTGCTGGTGCCCCTTTGGGCAGGCTACCTGCTGGATGACACCCCGGAGACCTGGGACCCCCTGGAAGACGACCCCCTGCAGGCCGCCTCGCTGACCGACAACGACCGCCTGGGCTCCACCGGGATCAACCTCGGCGACGACGCCCCCGCGGTCCGGGAATTCGGGGGAGACTTCCGGAACCTCATCTTCGATTTCGGGGAAGCGGAGCCGATCATCGGCGCGACCCTCTACGTGGACCGCATCCTCGACTTTCCCGAGCTGATGACCTGGGCCGCCTACGCCACCAACGATCCCGAGGGGCGGGAGTACGGCGGCGCCCTCGGGGGCGTCGCCGCCGTCTACCGGGAGTTCCCCACCGGGGAACAGGGCTGGGAATTCACCTTCGCCGAACCGGTCTCCGCGCGCTTCATCAAGTTCGTGGACATCAAGCTGGGACAGACCGGACCGGGAATCTTCGTGACCGAACTGGAAGTCTACCGCGCCGCGACGACCAGCGAGACGAGGCAGACCACGCGCCGGCACCGGTTGATCGGGGAACTGGGATACGACCTCCGCACCAATCTCGACGTCTCCTACAACACCGACATCTCCCTGCAGGAATTCGACGACAGCGCGCGGGACCTGAACGGGCAGTACCACATCTTCGGCGCCCGCTGGCGTCCGGGGACCTGGTCCCTTTCCGGACGCTACATGATCAACAAGCTCACCAGGGACGGCCGGGCCAGCACCGACGCCACCAGCGAGCAGCTCTCCCTGGCAAGCGACCAGGCGCGCAGGGGGCGGCTGAGGCTCTCCTGGCTGCGCACCGACGACCGCAGCGCGGGGCGCAACCAGACGACCGACAACTACACCCTGCAGGGTTCCTGGGACGTCTTCCCCGACCTCGAGATCGTCCAGCAGATGGGTTACGGGAGCAGGGATTTCCAGCTGGAGGACACCGAGTCCTCGACCTGGTTCACCACGACGTCGGTCCGGGGCTCGCCCCGTCCGAGCGTCCAGGTCGACCTGCGCCGGACCGATCGCTGGGTCACCGAACAGACCGGAGGCAGCGGCTTCACCGAGTTCAACCAGACCGAGGGCATCCTCAGCTGGGCCCTGTTGCCGCTCCTGCGCTGGTCCAGCCTCGCCCGCTACCAGCAGCGCGGCGGCGATTCGGACTGGGTGCTCAGGAACAGCCTGGGCTGGTCCCCCCTGCCGGGGGGGCGCCTGGTTCCCCAGTTCTTCCTGAACGATTTCCAGGACACGGCCACCGAGATCATCCAGCGGGGAGGCGGGGCCAACCTGACCTGGCGGGCGACCGGCAGCCTGCTGATCGAGGGCGGCGCCGAGTGGCAGTACACCAGGCAACTGGGGCAGCGGAGCACCCCGGTCAATCTCCACTTCAGAGGAAATTGGACTTTTTAAGTCGTGCTGTTCTTTATTGATTCGAAGCCGGCGTCACGCCGATCCGGAGGAACTCCGATGCAGAGATTCCGTGCCCTCGCCTTGCTGGCCCTGCTGCTCCTGCCCGCCGTCGGCTGTGCGCCCGGCGCCACCTCGTACGTCCGCGACGACGTCGACTTCAGCTACATCAGGCGGGTGGCTGTCTTCCCCTTCCAGAACCTGGCCCAGGACGTCCACGCCGGGTCGCGGACCTATTCCATCTTCCTGGCCGAGCTGCTCGAACAGAACGGGCTGGTGGCCGTCGAACCCGGCGAGGTCCTGGGCGCCATCCGGGAACTCCGCCTGAACACCGGCGGCCCCCTGGACCAGCAACAGGTCGTCGACCTGGGACGCGCCCTGCGGGCCGACGCCGTCTTCTTCGGCGCCATCGAGGACTACGGTCTGGACAGCACCGAGCGCGATCGCGTCTACATGATCACCGCGTCGTTCTCCCTGGCCGAGACCGAGACCGGCTCCAACATCTGGAGCAGCCAGGTCCACCGGACGGGTTCGAGCTTCCTGCGGAAACTGTTCGGCGGCGGCTCCGTCAGCATGTACCACGTCACGCGCGCCGCGGTCCGGGACGCGCTGGAGTCCCTGTTTTGAGCCTGCGGTCACGGCATCGTCTGCTCTTCCTGCTGGTCCTGCTCTGCGGCGTCCCCGGCGCCTGCGCGCTCGGGGCGGAAGCTCCCGCCACCGCCGCCGGCCCGGCCTCCGACGCCGCACCGCGCGCCGCCCTGCTCCTGTTCATGACGAGGGACCAGTCGGTCGTGCCTCCTCTGAGCCCGGCCGAGTTCCGCCACGCCTGCACCACGCACCTGCGGGACAACCTCGCCGCGGCCGGGTACGACCTGGTCGCCCAGGACGAGATCATGCCCCTGCTCATCGACTGGCGCGTCCGCGACGGATTCGCCCTGCGCGCGGGCTTCCTCGACGACTGCATCCGGCTCCTGAAGGTCGGGCGCATCGTGGTCGTCGACCTGGTGGTCAAGCCCGCGGACGTCCTGCTCCTCTCCCGCACCGTCTACACCCGCACCGGGACCCTCGCCGCCGTGGATCTCGACCAGGTCGCCCTGGACTCCGGTGAGGGCGGCGGGGACCGGGACGACGGGACCCGCTGGCTTGCCTCCCTGCGCGAACTCTGCGGCCGGCTGGACCTGACTCCGCGATTCGGGCAGGGGGACGGATCCGATTCCTTCGTCGTCCTGCCGACTGCAGGGATAGGCTGCTCCGACGATGCGGCCTTGACGGCGACCTACTGTTTCCTGCAGCAGGGACAGGCCGTACGAGGCAAGGCCTTCTTCGACCCCGGACTGGTCCTGACCACCCTGCGCGACCGGGGAATCGCCCCCAATCGGCTCGACGAGGGGGGGCGCTTCCTGCTGTTCGAGGTCTTCAAGATCCGCCACGCCGTCGCGACCGAACTGATCACCTACGACCACGAGACCTTCCAGAGGGGATCCCCCCTGGCGGTGGAGGATCCGGCCGGACCGGTGATCCCCTCCACTCTCAAGGCCTTCACCGTGAGCGCCCGGCTCATCGCCCTGGGTTCCGGAGCCGTCGTGGAGATGGTGTCGGTCTTCAGGGACGACGCCCTCCGAACGGGATGGTTCGGGGTGGACCGCAAGATGTCCCTGATCGACCAGCTGCAGCTGACCGCCCAGGAACTCTGGCTCCGCTTCATCAACAACGACAAGGATTCGTGACATGACATTCGCCCGCTTCGCCGCCGTCCTTGCCCTGACCCTCGTCGTCCCCGGCCCGGGAGCCGGAATCGCGGCGGCCGAGGAGCCGGTCGTTCCCCTGGCCCTGGTCGGACCCGACACCGTCACCACCCTGGACTTCCTCTACGAGCTGGATTTCATCCGCCGGGGCTGGCAGGGCGAGGTTCCCGACCAGTTGCCCGATCCGGCGGCCGTCATGAAGCGTCTGGTCCAGAACCGGCTGGTGGTCCAGGAAGGCTATCGGATGGGCCTGGCGGACGACTTCTCCATCCGCAACCAGACCCGGGAGTTCATCCGGTCGAAGGCCATGGCCGCCATGCTGGACTCCGTCGCCCTCTCGGTTCCCGAGGATTCGGTGGGCAGCCTGTCCGCACGGACCGTTGCGGTGAAGGACTTCGTCCGCGGGCTGTACCGGAAGTACGACGCGGTCGTGGACTCCTCCTTGCTGAAGTCGCTGGACTACGGCAGCGACGATCCGGAGGTGGCTCGTTATCTGGAGGAGAGCGAGGACGTCCTGGTCACCGTCCCCACCGGGGCGATGAAGGTGCGCGCCCTGACCAGGGTCATCCGCTTCGAGGCCTTCCACGGCCTGGTGGGCAAGCCGAACGCCGCCGAGCTGCGGGACCGGTTCTTCAAGGAATGGGTCGAGGAGGCCCTGCTGACCCACGAGGCCAAGCTGCTCGGGTTCGAGAACAGGCCGATCCTCCTGGAGAACGCCGGCCGGCTCCAGGAGAACCTGATCCGGGAAAAGGCGCTGGGCATCCTGCTGGAGGTCGACTTCGAACCCACCGAGGACGAGATCCTGGCCTTCTACAACGACCATCTGGAAAACCTCACCCCGCCGGCCCGGATCAAGATGGAGAGCATCAAGGTCGGGACCGAGCCGATCGCCTGGGAGGTCCGCGAGAAGCTTGAGCAGGGCTCGACCATCGCCTGGCTGCGCAAGAACCAGATGGGCGTGGTGGACGGCCCGGCGCCGTTCCCCTACGAGTGGTTCTCCCCGGGACAGCTGGGCATCCGCTTCGAAGACGTCGCGGTCGGCCTGATCCCCGAGCCCTACGGGGTGCCCGGCGGCTGGGTCGTCGCCCGGATCACCGAGATCGAGGATCCCCAGCCGGTGCCCCTGGAGGAATGCCGGACCGAGGTGCTGACCCGCATGAAGGGCGAGTTCATCAGCGACTATCTGGCCCGGGTCATGGCCCGCCTCGAGGAGGCCACCGAGACCACCATCCTGCCCGGAGCCGAGGACCGGATCCGGGCCATGCTCGCAGAAGCGGTCGGGCGATGATGAAATCCGGTTCCCGTTCCCAGGATCAGGACCACGCAGGAGGCATGCGCATGCTGGTTTCTTCATACAGGCATCACTTCCGGACCCTGTCCCTCCTTCTGGCCGCCGGCCTGGTGGCCGGCCTGACCGCCGTCCCGGCCGCCGCCGGTCCCTTCAAGCCCAAGGCCTGTCTGGACTGCCACAAGGAACTGGACAAGGAGGTGAGCGACCGCCACGCCCACACGCCCTTCAAGGCCAGGGAGTGCGAGTCCTGCCACCAGCCCCACGGGATCATCGGCAAGCTGATCCTCAAGGAGCAGGGGAAGAAACTGTGCTTCACGTGCCACGAGGCGATCGCCGCCGTGGTGGAGGAGGGCGACCACCTGCACCGGCCGATCGCGGACGGCGGCTGCGCCGCCTGCCACGATCCCCACGGTTCCGGCCATCCCGGCCTGCTGCCGGCCGAGGGCAGGGAATCCTGCTACCTCTGCCATGACCAGGCGGCCTTCACGCGCAAGAACGTCCACCGTCCCCTGAAGGATGACGGCTGCGTCGTCTGCCACGAGCCTCACGGCACCGGCCGCCCCGGCCTGCTCGTCGCGGCCGCCGACGACCTCTGCGCGAACTGCCACGACGATCACGACAAGCTGCAGGCCAAGCATGCGGGCATCAGCATGGCCATTTCGGGCTGTACCACCTGCCATGACCCCCACAGCTCGGACGAGAAGGCCCTGTTGCACCGGTTCCAGCACGCTCCGGTGGCCGATCTGGAGTGCGACTCCTGCCACGAGTCCGACCCCGAGGGCCGGCCCGCCCTGGCCGCCGACCTGACGGAGACCTGCCTGCAGTGCCACGACCTGGATCTCGACCCCGCCGAACCCCATGCCCCCGTGCAGGACGGATCCTGCCTCGACTGCCACGCCCCCCACGGCAGCCCCTACCCCGGCTTGCTGGTCTCCCGGCAGGAGCAGGTCTGCTTCGAGTGCCACGAGACCGCCGAATTCACGCGGCCGGTGAAGCACGACCCGGTGGCCGAGGGGGATTGTTCCGGGTGCCACCTGCCCCACGGCGGCGCCCTGGCCCACCTGCTTCCCCAGCAGGGCAGGGATCTCTGCCAGGAGTGCCATGCCGGGCTGTCCGATCCCGCCCCCGCCGGAGGCGTGGTCCACGCCCCGGTGGTCAAGCAGGACTGTACGGTCTGCCACGAACCCCACAGCTCCTTCGAGCCCAAGCTGCTGGTCGCCGAGAAGGAAGGCCTGTGTCTGGATTGCCATACCTCGATCCGGCTCGAGATGGCCGCCGCCTTCCCCCATGACGTGGTGGCCCGCGGCCAGTGTCTGGAATGCCACGATCCCCACCGGTCGGAGCGACCGGACCTGCTGAACTCCGACCCGGGCCCGCTCTGCGCGCGCTGCCACCTCAACGTCGTCGAGGCTCCGGCCGGCGGCAGCCGGCACATGCCGGTCGACGAGGGCGACTGCCTTGACTGCCACCTGCCGCACGGTGGTGCGGAAGACGGCATGCTGACCGCCCCCACCCGTCAGCTGTGCGCGGAATGCCACGATGTCGGCCGGGAATCCGGGGCGAACTGGGTGGGGCATCAGCCCGTGGTCGACGGCGATTGCGTCCAGTGCCACGACCCCCACAACTCCCCCCAGGACATGCTGCTCGCGGCCCCGCGCGACCTGCTGTGCGCGTCCTGTCACCAGGAGGTCGCCGTTCCCCGGAACGCCGCATCCATCCACCCGCCCGCCGAAGGCGACTGCCTCGACTGCCACCTGCCCCACGGTGGCGAGGGTGTGGGTTTCCTGCGGGAGCCCATGCCGGGCCTCTGCTTCACCTGCCACGACGAACAGGGCGCCGGATTCAAGCGCGCGCACCTGGATCGCCCGCCGGCCGGGCTGGACTGCATGGGTTGCCACGAGCCCCATCATTCGGCCGAAGGCAACCTGCTGCGCGCCCAGGGCCATCCGCCCTTCGCCGAACGCGACTGCGCGACCTGCCACGAGGACGCCGCGCCCATCGCCGACCAGACCGAGCTGTGCAGCATGTGCCACGACGACCTGGTGGCCGGGGCCGGATCGCGCTCCGTCCAGCACGATCCTTTCGCCGGGGGAGACTGTTCCGCCTGCCACAACCCCCACGCCTCCCGCGGTCCTCACCTCATGATCAAGGGGCGGGTGGACGAGACCTGCGCCGAATGCCACGACCTTTCCGACCTCGCGCCCGTGGCTGCGATCGCCCACACCCCCGTGCGGGAAGGCCGCTGCGAGGATTGCCACGATCCTCACGCCGCCGACCAACCCCATCTGCTGGCCGGGGCCCCCGACCGGATCTGCTGGAGCTGCCACGAGGGTCTGCTGGCGGAACAGAAGCGGGCCCACGTCCACCAGCCCTTCGCCGACGGCGACTGTCTCGACTGCCACGACGCCCACGGGGGGACGGCCCCCATGAGCTTGAAGACCGCCCCGCAGGACCTTTGCGCGGACTGCCACGACACGGCGGATCGGGCGCTGGTCGCCAAGCACTTCGACTATCCCCTGGCCGAGGCCGACTGCGCGTCCTGCCACACGCCTCACGCATCGGACTTCCGCCAGCTCACGCACGCCAACGTGCACGCCCCCTTCGAATCGGGGGACTGCGCGGAATGCCACGCCGGCGGAACGGCCATGGCGGCGGCCCAGCCCCAGCAGTGCTTCGCCTGCCACGCGGAGATCCAGGCAGGCATCGCCGCCGGGACGATGCATGCGGCCCTCGAGGAGGAGGATGCCTGCACGACCTGCCACGTCCCCCACGCCTCCCAGCGGACCAAGCTGCTTCCCCGTCCGGTCCAGGACGTGTGCGGGCAATGCCACGAGGACCAGATGCTTCAGATGGCCCGGTCCGCCCATACCCATCCGGTCAAGGGCGAGCAGAGCTGCACCGTGTGCCACGATCCCCACGTCTTCCCCCGGGCCGAAGGCGGCGCCCCGCAACGGGAGGTCTGCCTGGACTGCCATGAATATCGGGAGCACTCCGATCACCCCATGGGGGCCGACGTCCTCGACCCCCGCACGGGTGAAACCATGGCCTGCAACAGTTGCCACGATCCTCACGGCACGGATTACCCGAAGATGATGCTGGACGATTCCAACGGACGGCTCTGCATCCAGTGCCACACGAACATGATCCGCCAGAAACGTTGACCGCTGGAAAAACGTGATGCGCTTAACAGGCGGGGCCTCACCAGGTCCCGCCTGTGACGTCAAAATGACATTTGCCGGCTTGCCCGGAGGGCTTTGTGACAACGGGGTGACATGATTTTTTTAGAAATTGTTACTGAATCTCAATTTCTGCATTTTCAAGTCATTAATTCACATCAACTTATCGACTCACTAATAAAATATGCCTAAAAAACATTTTCTCTGTTAAATATTCCACGATTTTGTTGACTTTCCCTAGGTGTATGGTATGATTCGTATATTGCAATTGTGAGGGGATCAGCCCCCTCCCGCCCAGGGCCGCAACCCGGAGCAAATGATCCCCGTGAAGTCCCCCGCCACCCGCACCAGGATGACCGCCGGACTGCTCGCCGCAGTCGTGGTCCTTGGCGTCTGCGGGTCGGCGACCGCCGAGGTCCGGTTCGTCTACCAGGACATCCTCGACGTCACCGCGGCCGGATCCGAGCGGCTGCGCCCCGTGGCGATCACCTGCGATCCCCTGAACGGCGAGATCTGCATCACCGACGACCGCCAGTCCCTGTTCGCCCTCACGAACACCGACGGCATCCAGATCTTCCGGACCGGCGCCTTCGCCGGCCTGTCCTTTCCCCTCGACGGATCCCTGGACAGGAACGGCGGCATCGTCTTTCTGGACAGCGACGGGGACTACGGCTTCACCATCAAGCGGCTCGACCTCTTCGGAGAGCCCGTGGACTTCGCCGTGCAGCCCGTGGATCCCGGCTGGGCCCCCCGGTACCTGATCATCACCCGCGACGGGAACTTCGTGACCCTGGACGCCTTCCGGGGCACCCTGGCCAAGCACGACAGCCGGTCCGGCGAGGTGATCTGGGTCAGCACCATCACCAACGATTCGGGTTCCGACGTGCTGCATCTCGGCCGTCCCGCCGAGGCCGAGGACGGTCGGCTCTACATCCCCGGCGGCAACCTGAACCGGGTCCTGGTCTTCACCGCCGACGGCCGCAGCGATTCGGCCTTCGGCCGCTACGGCACCGGCCCCGGCCGCATGATCTTCCCCGTCGGCGCGGCGTTCCTGCCCGACGGCACCTTCCTCATGCTGGACCGGATGCGCCACAAGATCATGGTCTTCGACGCCGACCACCAGTTCCTCGGGGAGTACGGCAGCCTGGGCGCGGGCCCCGGCCAGTTCTACCACCCCAGTTCACTCGCCACCGACCACACCGGGCGCTGCTTCGTGGGACAGGGATTCCAGGGGCGCGTCCAGGTCTTCAAGGTGGAGATCTCATGAGCAAACGCAGCGGCCATACCGCCCCGTTCGGGTTCGCGTCGCCTGCGACGAACGTGGACCGTTCTTCCCGAAAGGAGACATCACCCAGCTTTTCCCGACCGGCCCTACGACAGCCGGCCGACGAAGGACTTTCCCTTCGCCTTGGTTCTTTCCGTTCAACAGTGATCGAGCACAAAACCAGAAACCTTCAATCTGGAGGCACCTCCGTGAAATCTCTCCTGACCGTCACCCTGATCGCCACCGTCGCCCTCTGGGCCGGTGCTGCCGTGGCCTTCCATGACGGCGGCGTCGCCGAGTGCGCCGGCTGCCACACCATGCACAACAGCCAGGACGGCGTCGAAGTCGACACCGGCAACCCCATCGGCAACGAGTACCTGCTGATCGACGGCAGCCCCTCGGACACCTGCCTCAGCTGCCATGCCGGCTACGGGCAGTTCGAGAACGGCACCGGCTACGGCCCCGGCGGCGACTTCTACTGGCTGACCAAGACCTACAGCTGGAGCGCCCACGGGCATGACTCCTTCAGCACCGGCGACAGCCACGGTCACAACATCGTGGCCCCCGGCGCCGGCATCGCCATGGATGCGACCCTGAGCACCGCCCCCGGCGGGACGTTCCAGAGCCAGTACCTCGGCTGCACCAGCTGCCACGACCCCCACGGCAACCAGAACTTCCGGATCCTCTACGGCAACGGCGAGGGCCCGAAGTATGACGGCGGCCGCTTCTCCTTCGCCGCCGCCGCTCCCGTGGCCAAGGGCAACAGCCGTAATACCAACGTCGGCTCCGGCGACGAGACCAACGCCAAGCACACCGTCTACAAGAGCGGCATGAGCCAGTGGTGCGCCAACTGCCACACCAACTTCCACGCCGCCAACACGACCAACTTCGTGCACCCCACCGGTGAGGGCATGGGCAGCAGCATCGCCGCGGCGTACAACGCCTACGTGAGCTCCGACGACCTGACCGGCGGGACCGCCACCACCTCGTACTTCGGCCTGGTGCCCTTCGAGAAGGTCAACGTCGACCTGGGCGTCATCGACTCCACCAACGACACGCAGGGCCCCACCGGCGTGGATCAGGTCATGTGCCTGACCTGCCACCGCGCCCACGCCTCCGCCTTCCCCGACGCCGGCCGCTGGGACTTCACCGAGACCTTCCTCGCTGACAGCCACCCGCAGTTGACCGACGTCGGTGCGACCGCCGACGACGTGGCGAACAAGTACTACCAGTACACGTTCGTGCAGAACCAGCGCTCGCTCTGCAACAAGTGCCACACCAAGGACTTCGGGGACGCCCCCTACTAGGCCTTGCCGACCCTGCCGGAAGGGGCTCGCCCCTTCCGGCAGGCGACCGACTGCACTCGTTGAATACGGCCCCGGGGGATCTCCTTCCGGGGCCTGTTCATTTGATCCCTCGACCCGCAGGAGCCGGCCGGCCGATTCCTGGTGGGATTCCCTGGTTCTCAGGGTGGCCGGGCTCGAAATTTCTTCAGAAATTCCCAGGGCGGTATCCACTTTCCCCTTGCTGTTTCGCCTTTTTTTCGCTATAATATATCGAGTCCACTCCTCCCGGATTCCCAGGAGGAGAAGTATGCCTTCCAGCCCCGTCCTTCCCGTCTTCCAGCCCGGCCAGCCGGCCGCCGCCGCCCACGCCGCCCTCAAACAGGCCGTCCGGATCATGGACCAGGCCCGCCACTGCGCCGTCCTCTGGTTCGCCGACGTCATGGCCCGCGGTCTGTACCGGGACCTCGGATTCGCCTCCATCCAGATCTACGCCCAGAAGGAGCTTGGCTTCTCCCGGACCAGGACCGGGGATTTCGTCCGCATGGCCCGCAAGCTGGACGACCTGCCGCAGATCAGAAAATCCCTGGAGACCGGGAAGATCGGCTACACCAAGGCCCGCGAGATCATCAAGGTCGCCACCCCGGCCACCGAGAAGGAATGGGTGAAGGTGGCCTGCTCGACCCCGAGGGGCCGGCTGGCGGAGGACGTCGCCAGGGTCCGGGCCCAGGCCGCCGGCATGAAGACGGCGCCCGGCCAGGGGAAACTGATTCCGGCGGCCCCCCGTGAGCGGCGGCTGGCCGCGGCCGTCCCGGTCAAGTTGTCCCTGGAGATGACCCCCGAGCAGCTCGCCAGGTTCGAGGTCCTTCAGGAGAGGCTAACCAAGTCGGGGGCCATTGCAGATCGGGTCGAGCGGATCCTCGCCGGGCTGGATTCGATGCTGGAGGACGCCCTGGGCGGGGGTCAGATCGACACCGAGGCCGAGGCCCAGGCCACCCCCTCGACCGCCGGGGCCGCCGACCTCACCGCGGGCACCTCCAAACCGGCGCCCCGGAGGGTCCCCCGGGGGACCTCTTTCCAGGTTCACGTGCGCCAATGCCCCGATTGCGGCCGTTTTTCGACTTCGACCAGCCGGGGGGATGTGATCCTCGGTCCGGGGGACGCCGGACGGGTGACCTGCGATTCCCGCAGCGAAGATCCCCGGTCCGGGCGCAACACGGCGACCATCCCGCCCAGGGTGCGCCGGCGGGTGCTGGCCCGGGACGGACACCGTTGCCAGGGGCCCGGCTGCACCAATTCGCGGTTTTTGGAAGTGCATCACGTCCAGCCGCGGGCTAGGGGCGGCACGAACAGGCCCGACAACCTGATCACCCTGTGCAGCGCCTGCCACCGGCATGTCCACGAGAAGGCGCAGGGAATGCAGGCGCAGGGATCGCAGGGACTGCCGGCGCCGGGGGTGAGACCCCAGGAATCCCCTTCCCCCTCGGGGACCGCGCTGCAAGCGTGAGCGAAGCTGGATGGTGTCCGAAGTTTCTCAGGTACGAAGGTTAAGAGCCGAATCACCGGAACGGCGACTTCGCCCGGGCAGGTCGGGGCTGGTTTGTCCCAGCCCGATCGATGGTTCGTGGCGGTTCATCCTGGGATTCACCTCGGGTATTTGATATGATTGTCGTGGAATCACCTTGGGAAAAGCCTCGGCATCAAGGCCGGGTGGGGGAGTCGCGGACGCGCTCTTCCGCCGAGGCCGTGACCAGAGGTCATCATGGGGGCGCCGGCCGATCGCAGGTCGCCCACGGGGGGAAAGAGAGTCCAGACCGAATGCCATCCAGACTTCAATTCCGGAAACGTATCCTCATCGTCTGTCTGATCGTCCTTGCCGGCTTCGCCGCCGGCGCCCCGGCCCGGGCCTTCCACCAGCAGGGAGTCGGCAACTGCAACGGGTGCCACATCATGCATGCCAGCGAGGACGGCCAGATCATCTGGGTCACCGATGGTCCCCTGCTCCTGGCCCCCACGGCCTCGGACGTCTGCCTGATCTGCCATGGCGGGGCCGACGGGGTCATGGGCCCCAATCCCCTCGGTCCCCCGCCCGAACGCGGCGCCGGCAACTTCACCTTCCAGCTGGAGGACAACGTCAACGACGCCCCCGACGGCCTGACGAATCCCGTCGGCGGGCACGCGTCCGGCCACAGCGTCATCGCCCCCACCTTCGGGCTGGTCCGGGATCCCGACCGGCTCTACTCCCCGGGAGGCAACTTCCCGTCCGACCGCCTGGAGTGCACGAGCTGCCACGACCCCCACGGCAACCGGAACTTCCGGATGCTCCACGGCGCCGGTCCCATCCAGGGGGGCGAGTTCACCTTCTTCTACCCCGCACCCGAGGCCGTGGGCGTCGATTGCTGTTCGCCGACCTCCCGGGAAGCCGTGGACAACCACACGGCCTATCGCAGCGGGATGTCCCGGTGGTGCGCCAACTGCCACGGCAACTACCTCCTCGAGGACGGCCACGTCGATTTCGAACATCCGACGGACGACTTCCTGGAAAGCGGGGAGATCAACCAGTACAACCGCTACGCCGGCGCCTCCAGCCCCGGCGGGGGCACTGCGGCGTCCTCCTACATCCCCGAGGTGGCTTTCGAGGACCCGGCCATGACCGTCGGCAACACCGCCGGCCCCCTGTCCACCAGCCGGATCATGTGCCTGACCTGCCACCGGGCGCATGGCTCCTCGGCCCGCGAGGGCGGCCGCTGGGACTTCTACGTGAACGACATCTCCCAGGACGGCCTGGTTTCAGGATCATACCCCCTGCCGAGTCCCTATTCCGGCGGGAACCAGAGCCAGCTGTGCCGGAAGTGCCACAACCAGAACCATGGCCATGGCCAGGCCTGCGTGGCCTGCCACGCCAATTGATTCGGATTCGGATTCCCGGACTTACGGAAGGAGCCCCGCCTGAGGCGGGGCTCCTTGGTCTTTCCATCGCAGATGTCGGCGAGGATCACATGTCCGAGGCCGTGCGCTTCTTGTCGGCGATCCGGCGCTCGTACCACCACACCAGCACGGGGCTGGCGATGAACATCGAGCTGTAGGTCCCCACCACCACGCCGAACACCAGGGCGAAGGCGAAGTCGTGGATCACGGGCCCGCCCATGGCGTACAGGGTCGCCGCCACGAAGAGGGTGGTCAAGGAGGTCAGCACCGTGCGGCTGAGGCACTCGTTGATGGATCGGTTGATGACGTCGCGGTAGCTCTCCTTGCGGCGCAGCTTCATGTTCTCCCGGATGCGGTCGAACACCACGATGGTGTCGTTCAACGAGTAGCCGATGATCGTGAGGAAAGCGGCGATGATCTGCAGGCTGACCTCGAAGTCCATCAGACTGAACACCCCGAGGGTCAGGGTCACGTCGTGGATCAGGGCGATGATCGCCGCGATCCCGTACCGGAACACGAACCGGACCGTGATGTAGAGCACGATGAGGGCCAGAGCCGCCACCACCGAGTTGACGGCCGCGGTGCGCAACTCGCCGCCGATCTTGGGCCCGACGCTCTCTTCCCGGCGCAGTTCGATCTCCCGGCCCGCCAGGCCGGCCCGCAGGTCTGTCAGCAGGGCCTGGGCCGCATCGAGGTTGGTCTCGCCCTCGGAAGCGTTGGGGAAGGTGATGAGGAACTCGTCGTCCGAACCGAACTCCGTGACCTGGACGCCGCTGTAGCCTTTCTGCTCCAGGGCCGACCGGATGTCCCCGACCCCCGGTTGGGGAGCGATCCTCACCTGCAGGACCGATCCGCCGGTGAAGTCGATGCTCAGGCGGGGCCCGCCGTGGATGATCATCAACACCGCGCTGACCACGACCAGGATCGCCGAAACGGTGAAGGCGGCCTTCATGGCGCCGACGAAGTTGATGTTGGGATTCCTGAAGAACTCCATGACCGTCTTACCTTTCCCGGGCTCTGCCGTCCCGGTTCAAAACCCATGAGGGTGCTTTCACGTCCGTCAAGACCGCGACCGACCCGCGGGGGGATCAGATGCTCATCTTCTGCTTGCCCTTGCCCTTGGTGTACCACTCCATCAGCACCCGGGTCATGACCAGCGCGGTGAACACGCTGGTGAGGATGCCGATGCTGAGGGTCACGGCGAACCCCTTGATGGGCCCGGTGCCGAACCACAGGAGGATGCCGCCGGCGATCAGGGTGGTCACGTTGGCGTCGACGATCGTCCGGGTCGCATTGGCGTAGCCGGACTGGACCGAGGCGCGGATGGTCTTGGCCTTCCGCAGCTCCTCGCGGATGCGCTCGTTGATCAGCACGTTGGCATCGACGGCCATGCCGACCGTCAGGATGATGCCCGCGATGCCCGGAAGCGTGAGGACCAGGTCGAACTGGGCCAGCACCGCCATGAGGATCAGGATGTTGCTGATCAGGGCGGCCACCGCGATGAATCCGCTCATGCGGTAGTAGAGCAGGATGAAGGCGATCACGATCAGCGACCCGTACAGGGCGGCGTTGAGGCCCATCCGGATGGAGTCCGATCCCAGGCTGGGGCCGACCGTGCGTTCCTCGGCGATGTAGACGTCCGCGGGCAGGGCGCCGGCGCGCAGCAGCAGGGCCAGGTCGCTGGCCTCCGAGTTGGTGAAGCTGCCGCTGATGGTGCCCGAACCGCTGGGAATGCGGCCCTCGATCACCGGGGCGGAGGAGATGCGACCGTCCAGGCTGATCGCCAGGAAGCGGCCCACGTTCTCGCCGGTGACCTTGGCGAAGGTGCGGGCGCCCCGGCTGTTCAACGTGAAGTTGACCATCCAGGAGCCGGGCCGTTCGGTGTCCGCCATGGACACCGCGTCGGTGAGCTGGTCGCCGGTCAGCGTGGGTACGGCATCGACCAGGTAGAGCGGGCGCAGCATCTGGCCCTGACCCATGTTCACCGGATCCATGTCCAGCTGGAACTCGACGCCGCGCAGGCGGGCCGGGACGCGCTCGTCGTCCAGCATGGCCTGCACCCGATCCACGTTCTCCTCGGAGACGAACAGGGGCGTGCTGGCATAGGTGCCCGGGGCCATCACCAGCAGGCCGCTGAAGGGATGTTCCTTGAGGAACTCGGAATCCAGGGCGTCCGCATCGCCGGCGTCGGCCAGCAGATCGTCCAGCTCGGCGAAGGGATCGGCGGCGGAGTCCCCCTCGGCGCTCGCCGTCTCGTCGGCGGCGGGGGCCTCGGCGGGGGATTCGGCAGGAGCTTCTGCAGGGACTTCCGCGGCGACGTCCTCGCCTTCGGCCACGGCGGCGCCCACGACCTCACCCAGGAAGAGCTGGTCCATGCGCTCGAGGGCGTCCTGGATGTCGTCGGAGGGGCGCACCATGCGGAACTCCAGCTGGGCGGTGGTGCCCAGCAGGTTCTTGGCGCGCTCGGGATCCTGCAGGCCGGGCAGCTTGACCACGATCCGGCTGCTGCCGAAGGTCGTGATCTCCGGCTCGGAGACGCCGAACTTGTCGATGCGGTTGTAGAGGATCTCCTTCACCCGCATCAGGGCGTCCTGGGCCTCGCCGGCGTTCATGCCGGTCTGGTCCACTTCCAGGACGAGGTACATGCCGCCCTTCAGGTCGAGCCCGCGCCGGATGGCCTGGGCGTCGATCTTCTGGATCTCCGCGAGGCGCACGGGATCGGACTTGGCGGCCTCACGCTCGGCTGGGGAAATGGACAGGGCCTTGAAGGTGGGCAGCAGGCCGTAGATGGACAGCAGCAGGATGACGACGGTCAACCCGGCCCTGATCTGCAGGGATCGATTCATGGTTCAACTCCCCGGATTCATCCGAACGAGGGTCAAAAAAAAACACGCCTTGATCGTTTCGCGGGGGACACAGCTCGAAATCAAGGCGCCGTGGGCATCCAGATCCCCCGTATTTTTGCGGCTAACATTATAATACGCAGGCGGATCATTTACCAGGATTTCGCCGGATCCTGCCGGGTTATTTCCAGCCGGCGAAAACCAGACGAAATCAGGAAACGGGGGCCAGCAGGTAGTCCCGGGAGCCCAGACCCGCCGCCGCGGCCTCGTCCAGGAGGACGCCGGGGTCCTGGGCGTAACCGCTCCAGGTCTTCAGCGGGCCCCCGCAGGCCCGGGTGATCTCGTCCCAGACCGCCTGGTCGAGGGCCACCGGATCCCGGGAAGCGAGGATCCCCAGGTCTCCCAGGAGGGGGCGGGTGCGTTTCCCGGCGCCGGAGGTGTGGCGGTCCATGTCCACCAGGAAGGCGGCGTGGAACGTCCGGCCGGCGAAGGAGCCGGCCGCCGCCGCGGCCGCAGCAGCCACCCCGGCCTGGAACCGGCCGATTCCTGCGGCGGCCTCGGGGGCGATCCCGGCCATGAAGCAGACGCTCATGCACTCCCCGCACCCGGTGCAGCGGACGTGGTCGATGACGGCCCGTCCGGCCTTGATGACGATGGCGTCGAAAAGGCAGACGTTCAGGCAGGCCCCGCAGCCGGCGCACAGCGGGGTGTCGACCCGGGGCCGGATGTCCCGGTGCAGGTCCAGCTTGGCCTCCCGGGACGCCGTGCCCAGGCCCAGATCGCCCACCGCGCCCCAGAACCCCAGGTGGGGATGCGGACGGATGGCGGTCAGGGTCGCCAGGGCGGCCGCCGGAGCCAGATCCAGGACCGGAGGCTGCGTCGTTTCCCCGGCGGGGGACGACTGCCCGGGACCGGCGGCTTCGGGGATCCGGAACGCCAGGGCGGAACCCGGCGCGGCGTAGCCCTGTCGCTCCGCCTGGGCCAGCAGACCTGCGGGCGTATCGAGCCCCCGGGTGGTGATGGAAAGGGAGTCCCAGGCGAAGGATTCCGGCCCGGCGCCCAGGCTTGCAGCCAGGGCGGCCAGCCACGACGGCTGCACCCCCGGCGCGAAGCCGGGGGGAGCCAGCCGGATCTTCAGTCCCCAGGCCGCTCCCCGGGGCGCGCCGGGTGGCGCCCCCACCCTCCGGACGAGATCGGCCAGCCCCGCCCCGGGATCCGGTGGGCTCAGGCCGTCCCCCGCCCGCTGGAAGGCGAGCTTGTAGACCCTGGCGCTCACCGCGGCCTCGCCTTATCGGCCTCCTGCTTGAGAGCCAGCAGCTCCGACACGGTGACCAGGCGGACGCCGGCGGCCTCGAGGCGGGGCAGTTCCCGCCTCAGGACCTCGGCCGTGGCGGGATAGGGATGGCCGATGCCCACGGCGAACCCCGTGGCCCGGGCGGCTTCCACGAGGCGGTCGAGGTTGGCCTTGATCCGGCCCGAGTCCTCGCTGTCGTAGTCGAGGAAGAGCCGGTTGCTCAGGACGGGGATCCCTTCCCGGGCCGCGGCTGCCGCAGCCACCGATTTCGAGGTCGTCACGCTGTCGAGGAAGAAGAGGTCCCTCTCCCGGAGCACGGTCATCAGGGCCTGCATGGTGGCCTCGTCGGCCGTGGCCGCGCTGCCCATGTGGTTGTTGACCCCGGTGACCATGGGCAGGGCCTTGCGGTGGCCGTCGATGAGCGCGGCGATGGCCTCCTGATCCATTCCCACCATCAGGGCCCCGGCGCCGGGGTCCGGGTCGGGATAGCCCTCGGGCTCCATGGGCAGGTGAAGGAGGACCTCGCGCCTCCTGCCGGGGATGGGTTGCGCCTTGCGGCCCAGGGCCACCTCGACGGGACAGCCTGCGGCCAGGCGTCCGCGCACCGGATCGTCCTTTGCGTCGGCGGGCGGTTCGTGGCGATCGCCCTCCGGTTCCGCCGGCAGCACCAGCTCGGTGCGGTTGAGGGCGAACTCCCGGCTGAACGGCCGGCCCGGCAGGACAGCCAGAGTCAGCGGGGCGTCCAGGGCCAGGATGGCCCGGGCCGCGTCGCTCTTGTTGTTGCCCCAGTCGTCGATCACCAGGGCCAGGGTCGGCTCGGATTCGGCGGCAAAAACCTGCCAGGTGGTGCGGCCCCGATCGGCGCCCCAGCGGATTCCCGGGGACCGGTCTTCCCGGTGCAGCACCAGGGTGTGCGTCGGCCGGCCCGGCACTCCCACGTCCAGCCGGATCAGGTCGAGCTGGTCGTTGGTCGCCATCTGTTCGGGTCCGGGCCTGGCGGGGTAGATCCGCTCGCACCACAGGATGCGGGCGCCGATGGCCTCCAGCGCCGCCGCGAGGTTCCGCTGGATGACCCAGTAGGGCGCCCCGCCCTGCACGGGCACCGTCCGGCAGCGGATGGCCGCGCCCGGTCCCAGCTGGGGCGCGGCCCAGTCGCCGTCACTGCCGGGAGCCAGACCGCCGTCCTGCAGGACTGGCCCCGGCCCCACGTCCAGGGACGGCAGAACGAGCTTGAGCGTCTGCTCGACCGTGGTCTGGACCTCGGCGTACATCTTGTCCGAACCCAGGGTCAGCAGGGCCGCCTGACCCGGTTCGGTCTCGGCCCACTTCAGCGCGCCGATACCGGCGATCACCAGCACGGCCGCCAGGCCGATGCCGGCGAACCAGACCACCGGCCGGGTCCCCTGGGTCTTTCGGGATTTCCGGGAGGTGCGGGAGGGGCTCAAAGGGAGGCTTCTCCATGGTCGGGGCAACAACCTGCGGGCGTCCGTGACCGCAGGGCCGATCTTCAGGATCCCCATTGTAGCCCGCGAACGGGCGGTTGGCCAGGACCCGCAGGAGCCTAAAAAAGCGGGGCCGCCGAGACGGCCCCGCACGTCGACCCGACGAGCTACTTCACCGGCTCGTCCTCGGTGAAGTCCCACTGCCCGATCATCTGGTAGTACTGCTTGTTGACTCCCTGGTGCAGGGAATCCCGCGAGGTGATGAAGAACTTGATCTGGCCCTGCACCTGCAGGGTCTTGTCGCCGGCCCGCAGGAAGTTGAAGGACACCTCGAAGAGGGCGGCCAGGGCGTTGGGGATGGGATCGGTCGCAGGACTGGTCTCCCAGTCCGTGAGCTGGACGGGCTCCTCGAATTCGATCGACGAGATGGGATTGGTCAGGTTGCCCTGGGCGTCGCGGCCCGAGGCGCCCGAGAACATGTTGGTGTGGATGCGGATCTCCTCGGTGTAGTCGAGGGTCTCGCCCACCTCGGGAAAGTCCAGCCGGGTGGATTCCTTCAGGATGGTCAGGTAGTCCGGATGCAGCATGTTCCGGTAGCCCTCGATGTCCATCGCCTCGTAGATGGACCGGAAGTTCTTCATCAGCTGGTCCGGAGAACCGGGAAAGGGCAGTCCGGCCGGTCCTCCGCCCCCGCCCCCTTCATCGTCGTCGGGGGAAAAGATGCAACCTGTGGGAAACAGCAGCAGGCCTACCAATCCCAGGGTCAGGAAACTCTTCATCTTCATCGTGCGATCCTCCAGAATGCCAGGGTTTCCCGGGGGTGACAGGGTCATTGTTCTTGCGAGAAACCGACGTGTTGCAGGGGGAAGCTTTCCCCGATTTTAACATATCCTGAGGTTATTTGCTACCAAAAGTTCCCCGCAACACCCCCATCGTAGGCAGGATCTGGTCCGGATTGTCCGGGTTACTTTCCCCGAACTGGTCTTCCCAGCGTGTAATATACCAAAAATTTCCCTCCACGCTAAAAGTTATGATGGCCCGGCCCCGGTACCGGGTGGTCGATCCGTCGGTCTTGCTGGTGACCGAGACGTCGTAGACCACCCCTTCCCACTGGACCTCGCCGCCGGAATCGTCAGGGGGGACGAACCCGTCCTCCTTCAGCTTGGCCGTGATGGTGACGTCGCTGTTGTAGAGACGGTTGATGAACGCCACTTCCTTGGTCCGGTTCCAGCCGTCGAAGACGCCGGGGAACTGGTCGGCGGCCTGGGAGTCGGGGATGTAGATGAACGGGGTGCCCCCTTCGGGCACCACGTTGTCCTCCCAGCCGAAGGCGTGGGTGTTCACCAGGGATCTCTCCAGGTTGGCCCACACGTTGGCCGGGCTGGTCTTCGGCAGGTACTGGATGCTGCTGGTGCTCGGCGGGGCGGGATCGCGCGGCTCGAAGAGGCACCCGGACAGCGCCGCCAGGCCGACGAGGAGGGCCGCGAGGTGAGCCGTCGACTGCAGGATGCGCGGTGCGGAACGGGTCATGTCAGAACTCCCACTTCATCCAGACGTCGGCCTCCCAGTAATCGGCGCTCGTGGCGGTCACCGCCGGCCCGTAGGCGTTGTACTTCTTGACCGTGGCCGAGAGTTCCAGGGGCCTGGTCTTGCCCCAGCGCTTGTTGACCTTGGTGCCGACCCAGACCTCGCCCGACCGGGTGGTGGTGGTCCGGTCGCGCGCGCCGAAGGTGTCCTTGACGTCCTCGGTCTGGTAGGTCGCGCTTTCGAGGGTCACGCCCGGGGCCACGCGGAAGGTCAGGCCGAAATCGATCTTGTTGATGGTCTGGATCTGGTCCTTGTGGTAGTAGCTGTTGCCCGCGGCGTCGGTCACGACGCGGGTGGCGTTGAAGCGCCGGTTGTAGTCGTTCCGCACCACCAGGTCCAGGCGGCGGGTGGGTTTGATCGTCACCTTGGTGGTGAGGTTGCCGCGCTTGTTGTAGTTGTCGTCCCGGTTGACCGACTCCAGATCGGAGTAGACGTAGTCGGTGTACTGGATGAAGACCTGGTAGCTCTGGTCCAGGGTGAGCCAGGGCGCCAGGGTCCACAGGAAGCCCGGCGAGATCTCGTAGGAGTCCTTGACGTTGTTGTTCGAGGACCGGGATTCGCGGATGGACAGGTCCTGGCCCTGCTTGTAGCTGAAGATCATCGAGGTCTTGAACTTCTGCTGCCAGTCGCGGTCCAGGCGCAGGGACACGTCGGTCTGCAGGCGGTCCTTGTCGTTCTGGTTGTGGACCTTCTCGGCGATGTCCTGGGTCAGGCCCTCGTGGTACTTGAAGGTCATCCGGGTGCCGCCGATGAGGGGGCGCATCCAGGTCAGGTCGTAGTTGCGGCTCTTGGTGTACTGGCGACCGCGGTTCAGGGTGGCGCCCTTGATGCGCTGGTCGTCCCACTTCCACAGGAACTTGTAGGACAGGGCCAGGGAGTCGCGGCCGACGCCGAAGCCCCAGGTCACGTCGAACTGGTCCTGTTCGCGCTCCTTCAGGCCCACGCCGCTGACCCGGTAGTCCTGGTTGTCGGTGGACCGGGACGCCTTGGTGACGAGCTTCATCCGGCGCAGCTGCAGGGTGTGCTCGAACTCGACCGAGACCGCGTCCCGGGTCTCGAGTTCCTCGACCACCTTGTCCTCGTCGGCGAGGCCCACGGTGTCGATCAGGCCGTTGCTGTTCTTCTTGAAGTCCAGGTACTTCTTGTCGAAGTTGCTGCGGGTGACCGCGACCCGGCCGGTTCCGAAGCTGCGGTCGAAGTACACCCCGAAGCCGGCCGAGTCCGCGCTGGCCGACGAGGGGCTGGTCGAGTTGCCGAGGCTGCGGTCGCCCGAGGTGGTCTTGGCGAAGTATCGCCCGGCGACCGTCACGCCTTCGGACAGGGCGGCCCCGCTCTGCAGGCCCCCGGACAGGGAGCCCTCGCTGAAATCGTTCCGCTGGCCCTGGTTGACGCTCTGCTGATCCTCGAACTTGGCGTCGGCCTTCAGGGTGTTGGTGAAGCCTCCCGCCTGGAACTTGGTCCTGGATGCCGTCAGGTTGACGGTCTTGAAGTCCCGCTTGCTGAGGTTCGTGAACCCGGCCGTGTTGGTCGTCAGATCCTCGCTCCAGTCCCAGTTGCCGGTGATGGTGGCGACGAAGGGAAAGAGGCGGCCGGCGTTGTAGTTGAACTGGTCGGTGCGCTTCTCGAGGGTCTTGTCCTGCTTGCGGTACTCCTCCCAGGAATAGTTGCTCGTGTTGGTGAACGAGCCCTCCCGGAAGCTGACGTTGGTGACGTTCTCCCCGTAGTAGCTGTACTGGCGGACGTTGGACCTGACCCCGGCCTTGGGCTTGTTGGTCATCCCCTGCCAGAAGGGCCCCAGAGGATCGCCCGAGACGGCCTCGGCCTCCAGGGCGGCCAGACGCAGCATCTCGGCGTTGCTGAGGGAATCGGCGGCGGCGCCGGTGGTATCCTCCTCGGCGTCCTCGAAGTCCTGGGCCAGGGCCGGAGAGGCGGCGGCGAGGACGAAGGCCAGGGCGGAGGCAACCGCCATGGCGAGGAACGGGGCCGCTGTCCTGTCCAAGAAAGCCTTCACTTGCATCCTTCTGGGGACACCAGGGTTGCCAGCGCGCGCCACTGGGGCGGGGTGATCTGTTCGGGCCGCAGGTCCGGATCGACGCCCGCCCGGACGGCCAGATCCTCGGCCACCTGCTGATCATAACCGAAACGGGCCCGCAACACCGAGCGCAACTTCTTGCGGCGTTGTTCGAAAGCCGCCCTGACCACCGCGGTGAACCGGGCGAACTCCTGGTCCGTCCACCGCTGCGCCGGGACCAGCCGGACCACCGCCGAGGCGACGTCCGGCTTGGGCCAGAACACGTCCCTCGGAACCGGGCGCAGGGTCTCGATAGCAAAAATGGAGCCGAGCAGGATGGAAAGCACGCCGTAATCCCTCCCCCCGGGGGGGGCGGTCATCCGCTCGGCCACTTCCTTCTGCACCATGAAGACCCCGCCCGAGATGCGGTCCCTCAGCCCGGCCAGGGCGAACAGGACCGTGCTGGTCAGGACGTAGGGCAGGTTCCCGGCCACGGCCGGCCGCTCGCCGGCCAAGGCCAGGGTGGCGTCCCAGTCCAGGCGCGCCAGGTCCCCCTCCACCAGGGTGAAGACCGGCCGGCTCCCGAATTCGGCCTGCAGGACCCCGCAGAGGTGGCGGTCGATCTCCACGCAGACCACCCTTTCGGCCTTCTCCAGCAAGGGCCCCGTCAGGGCTCCTCCCCCCGCCCCCAGTTCCAGGACCCGGGGGCTGAGCGCCAGCACGTCGGCGGCGATGGCCCGGGCGAGATTGCCGTCGAGCAGGAAGTTCTGGCCGCGGCGCTTGACCGGCCTGATCCCGTGGGACTTCAGCAGGCTCAACTGGCTGCGCGGGGTCTCGGTCATGCCCCGGGCACCTCCACGCCGAACAGGCGGGCGAAGTTCTCGGTGGTGCGGGCCGTCACCTCGGCGGGCGCCAGGCCCAGGGCCTCGGCCACCTTGTCCCGGGTCTTCTCCAGGTAGGACGGCTCGTTCCGCTGCCCCCGCCAGGGCACGGGCGGCAGCCACGGCGCGTCGGTCTCCAGGACGAGCATCCCGATGCCCGCACGCGCCACCAGAGGGGGCAGCGCACTGTTCTTATAGGTCACCGGACCGCCGATGCCCAGCAGAAATCCGTGGTCCCGGGCCCAGTCCACGTGCTCGGGTCCTCCGGAGAACGAGTGGAGGATGCCCTTGCGGCGCGGCGGCCCCACCTCGTCGAGGAAGTCGAGGGTCTCCTGCCAGGCGTCGCGGACGTGGAAGACGACCGGCAGGCCCACGCGGTCGGCCAGTTCGAGCTGGGCCAGAAGGGCGGTGCGCTGGGCCGGGCGGGGCGACAGGTCGCGGTAGAAGTCCAGGCCGATCTCGCCGACGGCCACGACCTTCGGATGAGCTGCGAGCTCCTCGATCTCCAGCAGCAGGTCCAGCCCCTGCTGGTGGTGGTTGCCCTGGTCGTCGGCCAGCAGGCGGGCGTCGTGGGGATGGATGCCTACGGTGGCCCAGATGTCGGGATGGGCCTCGGCCAGGGCGATGGACTCGCGGCAGGTGACCGGGTCGTAGCCCACGTTGAGGAAGCCGCGGACGCCGGCTGCGCGGGCGCGCTCGATCACCGCCGCTTGCTCGCCGGCGAACTCGCGGCGGTTGAGGTGGACGTGGCTGTCGATCATCGGAACAAGGAACCTCGCGGATCACGGGTGTCGGGTTTTCCCAATCATCCACGGGGTGGAGGTAATTTCCAAGGATAATGAGGGGGAAGACCTGATGTCGCTGCGCGGCATCAAAAGGCCGACCTCGATAAACGGAATCCGCGTATGCCAAAGTCGCTGCTAACAGGGTAATTGAGACCGTGAGCCGCAGACCGACAATCGCGAGCACCCGCGCCGAAACTGCCGCCCCGGAGCACATGGTACGAGCCCGAATCCGGTCCCACCGGGTCCGTCACCGCCAAAGTCGAATAACTGCCGTACCAATCCCAACACCATTCCCAAACATTGCCGTGCATGTCAAACAGTCCCCAAGGATTGGCCGCTTTCTGGCCCACCACATGTCTTTGGTTATCTGAATTACCACAATACCAGCCCATCGCATTCAGATTGGGGTCGTTATCACAACCCACCTCAGTGATCCCGCCGTTAGCGAATGCCGTTGAACTTCCCGACCGGCATGCAAATTCCCATTCAGCTTCCGTCGGCAATCGGAAGCCGTTTGTGCTCTGGTTCCAGACCCACCTCGTCCCCGATTGGGTGTAAGCCGGCGCCAAACCTTCCCGCAAGGATAATTGGTTGCAGAAGGCCACCGCTTCGTCCCATTCTACATAGACCTTGGGGAGTTGGGAGGTCGAGGTCCCCGAGCCCATTACTGAATCCCACAACTCCTCTGTCACCTCTGTGGTCGCCAGCCAGAACGGCCGTGTCAGGGTGACTTGGTGCTGGACCTCGTCGGAATACCGGCCCAATTCCCCCAAGGGGCTTCCCATTATAAAGGTCCCGGCGGGGATCCGCAGGAACTGTCCCACGGGGTCGGGAAACGGGTTGATGTTTTCACGGATCTTCTGCAAACAGTAAGCCAGGAGTGCGGGATCGCTCTTGGCGTCATCGTGGTAACGGCCGTGCCTCTTCTCGTTGACATCGTGGTGTAGATCATCCGGCAACTGACTACCCAGTTCCACGACTCCATCGCTCTGCCCCGCAAAACGAGGATCGGAAATCGCCCCATGGCAAAGGAGGAATAACTTTTGAGTTGCAATCGTGGGCCAATGATCGGGCACATCGATGCCCCCCACAAGGAAGTACTCCTGCCAATGGGACTCATCCTCGTTCAAATTCGCAAGGAAGGGGTTAGTCCGCCACTGCAACCAGGGAAGGTCGATTCCTGTGTCGAAAACCAAGTTCTGGGCGCCGGTGGGGGGCAAGAACAATGGAACCAATGCCCGCAAACCCAGAAAGATGTTGGCCAAGACGCTTCCGTGGTGGGGGGTGTCCAGGAGGATCGCCTTCTTGACAACCTGGGTCCCCTGATTGTTGTTCATCCAAGTCCGTGTGACCAATCCGCCCATGGAATGGGCCACCACGATTGCCTTACTATGCACGGTGGGATCGAACCACTGGGCTGCTTTTTCCTGCAATTGGGCCCCGATTGTCTCCAAGTCCAGGTCTTCATCGTAGAACAAGCAATACATATCCAACTCGCGGGATGCCTGTCCATGGAAATAGGCGATCGCCTCCCGCCAATACCCCGCCACCCGTTCGGCAGCTCGCTGTCCGTCGAATTGGGCCGACTCATCCATGCTCCAACCGTGGATAAGCACCACCAGACCTTTTCCGGCAGGTACGTCGATCCGGCCATTGACCTCGGAGATTGAGGGATTACCGCCAGACATCCCCAGGACGTGAAACAATTTCGGTTGGACATCCAGATGTGCCGCAGCGCACACTATCTGAGTCTCCCATTTCAGATGGCCCACTTCGGATGCGAACAATCCAAAAAACAATTCCGGGATTTCCACGATGAAGCCGCCAGGATTGCCCTCGGTGGGCTTGGCCGAACCGTAGACCATCATGGTACCCCAGCCCGGAATCTCCACAGCCACCCGCGCGTACTCCTCTGGTACACTTTCGCGAGCCACCTTTACCCCGGGCAGGGCCGGCAGTGTGACGATGACGGCCTTGGCCACCCGGACGCTGTCCGGCTGGTCCTGAAGTGAACCCAAGTCTGCGCTGAACCGCACCGCTTGCGTAAGGGCGGAAACCCCTGGCGGCAATGCCGTCAGTTCCGGGGCAACCGAAGTGGCGATGGTGGTTGGGGAACCGTCCTCGAACATGTCCGCGGGGATAATCACCATCACCTGCGAATCTTCATGGACAATTGTATCGGGCCTGGCGCTGATTAGATAATCCTGGGAGTTTCCGGGCGAGGGTGACATGGGGTCGTTGCCGCCGCTGCACCCACCGCTCAGGACGGCGACCATCAACAAATAAAACGCCAAGATTTGGCAAATAAGGGAGTTCGCATACCGTCTCCAATTGACCAACATGACAGATCTTTCGCCCGACCGACGTCAGCCGCATGAAAGGGCGCCAACTCAGCCCACCAGGGCCCAGTCCGACCAGGGTTCGTCATTCCGAAGGCACCCACAGGAAAGTAACCAGACCAAGGTGAAAACCGCACAACAGGCCATCCGATGTTACCCTTGCTTCTCAGGAAGAGTCCAGGTTCATGAAAATTCCAGTACTTTACATATTTCTTGACCCGGTCACTTCAATGGGACACTGCATATTTTGATTATATCGCAGCGATGGCGACCACGTCAAGGTCTTGGTGGCCACTGAAATAGACACATCATTTGCTCAATGCCTTCGACTCGCCAATATTTGAGGATAAATAGGAAAAAATTCCGATTTTGGTCCGTAACAGCTCTGAAGATCCGCCTTTGTTTCAAATTGTCCCCTACCCCGAACGATGTACCGTCATTCCTCCATAACATCCTTAGGTTACTTCAGCCTAGAAGCCAATCCAACCCACCCCGTTCGAAAACCCATAGTATGTCATCGATCTCTTCGCAGAGCGAATCCACCGAATAACAGGTGCCGCCCCTATATCACGGAACACTTTGAGGCACTTGGTCTCTGCGGCTTTCACGACGGCCGCCGCGCACATCCCCCGCACTCTCCCCCGTCCGCTTCCCGCGGCTGCGGCAGCTCCTGCCCTCGCTCCCACTTCAGCTTGCTGGCCGGAAACTCCACGATCCCGTCGCGGCCCTCGACCTCGACGGTGCAGGATTCCCGCAGCAGGTCGAGCTTGCGCACCCGGCCCGGCCCCTCGGGGGTGCGCACGCGGGCGCCCACCTTGGGCAGGGAGCGGGTCAGGTCCTGGTAGACGGTGTGCTCGTAGTTCATGCAGCAGCGCAGGCGGCCGCAGGGGCCGCTCAGCTTGCCGGGGTTCAGGGGCAGCTGCTGGATCTTGGCCATCTTCAGGGTGACCGGCACGAAGTCCTGCAGGAAGCTGGAGCAGCAGAACTCGCGGCCGCAGATCCCCATGCCGCCCTTCAGGCGGGCCTCGTCGCGCACCCCGATCTGGCGCAGCTCGATGCGGGTGCGGAACACCGCGGCCAGGTCGCGCACGAGCTGGCGGAAGTCCACGCGTTTCTCCGCCGTGAAGTAGAAGGTGATCTTCTTGTGGTCGAACTGCCGCTCGACCGACACCAGCTGCATCTTCAGCTTGCGGGCCTGGATCTTCTCCCGGCAGATGTCGTAGAAGCCCCACTCGTCCCCGCGGTTCTCGTGCATGCGCGCCAGGTCGGCCGCACCGGCCGCCTGCAGCACGCCCTGGTCCTGGGCGGCGGCCCACCACTCCGGCTTGCCCGGACCGACGTAGGTCACCCGGCCCAGGTCCCGTCCCCGGTCGGCCTCCACGATGCAGTACTGCCCGACCTGGAGCTCGATCCCGCGCCGGTTGTGGTAGCAGGCCTTGCGGTTGCCCTTGAACCGGACCATCACCAGGTCCACGCCCTCGGGGATCTCACGGGGAGGTTCGCGTCTGGGCCTCAGGCGCAGGCTAGGATCGGGCGGCCCGGACTCGGGTCTGGTCCTTCTCGGCATGATCTATCAGTCCTTCACCGAGCACCGCGAGCAGCAGCCCGATGTTGAGGTTCCGGTCTATGTCTTCGCGGGCGGACTCGATCAAGGCGACGTCCGCCAGCAGGGATTCGGTGGTGCGGGCGACCGCGGCCGCCCTGATGAAGTCCTCCGCCCCGGGCAGGCGGCATTCCCACCGCCCGGCCCATTCGCGGCACCTGAGGATCTCACTGTAGAGCAGGACCAGCCATTCGCATAGCTGATTGGCCAGGTCCCGGCGCACGGCCGAGCCCGAGGCCGCCTCCCGGCCACCGCCCCCGCCTTCGCTTTCGCCGCCATCGTCGTCGGCCGCGCGGCGTCCCCCGCCCTCCTTGCCGTGCTGCTTCCAGACCGCGGCCTGGGCCGGACTCAGGAAGTGCGGCGGCGCCCCCCGGTGCATCTGGTCGGCCAGGATGGCCGCGCTGCCCCGCTTCCCTTCGAGGATCCAGCGGCCCCAGGTCACGGCCACCTCGCGCACCACCGGGGAGATGTCCTGCAACAGGGCCATGGCCCTGCGTGCGTTGCCGTCGGCCACGCGGGCGGCGTCCTCGGCCTCCCGGGGAGCGCAGCCGGTCAGGTCGCCCAGCAGGGCGGCCAGCCGGTCCGGCGGCCACGGGTGCACCTGGATCTCCTGGCAACGGCTGAGGATGGTCGGCAGCATGCCCTGGGTCTCGGTGGCCAGCAGGAGGATGATCGCATCGGCCGGCGGTTCCTCGAGGGTCTTGAGGAAGGCGTTGCCCGCCGCGGCGTTCAGGCGCTGGCTGTCGGCCACCACGGCCACCTTGACCCTGCCCTGGAAGGCCCGGCGCTGCAGGAACTGGATCAGCGACCGCACCGCCATGGGCCCGGGGTTCTCCTGGTCGCCGATGCTGACGTTCGCGGTGGAGGCGTAATGCGGCTGGAAGAAGGGGTTGCGGACCTTCGCGGCCAGCAGTTCGGCCGCGCGGGATTCGTCGAAATTGGCCGGTGCGGGCCCGATCCACCTGATGTCCGGATGCTGGAAGGTGGCGGCCTTGGCGCAGCTCTCGCAGGGGGCGGCCGCCGAGCACGCGTCCGGGGCGACGCAGTTCAGCCGGCGGGCGAACTCCAGCGCGGTGGTCTCCTTGCCGGCGCCCTCGGGCCCCACCAGCAGCAGGGGCTGGCCCAGGCGCCCGACCGCACGGATGCGCTCGAGCCTGGCCAGCAGTTCGGGGCGGTGGGGAAAGAAGTCCAGTGCCAAGATCCTGCTCCCGGGAGGCGGTCCAGGCGCGCCTCGACTGGGATCGCGGACGCCGGGTTCGCCGGGATCAGCGGGGCCGCAGCCAGTCCCCCGGATCCAGGGGCGTCCGGCCCTGGCGGACCTCGAAGTAGAGCTGCGGCTCTTCGCCCTGCGCGGGCCGTCCCACCTCGGCGATGACCTGGCCGCGGGCCACGGCGGCGCCGGGGGCCACGAAGGCGCGATCCAGATACGCGTACAGGGTGTAGTACCCTGCGCCGTGGTCAAGGATAACGCATCGGCCGAACCCGGGCAACTGGTCACAGAATTCCACGTTGCCGGCGGCCACGGCCGCCACCGGGGCGCCCACCTGCCCGGCGATGTTGATGCCGTTGTTCATGGTCACGGTCTGGTACCGGGGATGGACCGATCGTCCGAAGCTCCGGATGACCTGGCCCCGGGCCGGCCATTCGAGGTTGCCCGTCAACCCGACCAGTTCGGTCCCCTCGGGAACCGGAACCGCGGGCACGGTGGTCCGCTGCTCCTCCAGATCCGCCAGGATGTAGTTGAGCTTCTGCTCGTTGAGGTTCAGCTCCAGCAGGCTGTTCCTGAGGTCCTTGCGTTCGTCGTCCAGTTCCCGCAGGGCGGCCTGCTGCTCGGCCATCAGCATCTCCATCCGGCCGTTCTCCAGGGCCATGTCCTCGCGCGAGCGGTGGATCTCGGCCAGGGCCGAGTCCAGCTGCTTGTTCTCCTCGATGATCAGGCGGGCCTGCTCGAGGGTGGACTCCACCATCGAGGCCTCGAGGCGGGCCAGCATCCGGCTCATGCGCGCCCTCGCGACCAGGTTGGAGAAGCTGCCCGCGGTGAGCATCCCCTCGAGGGGGCTGCGATCCTGGCGCAGGTACATGGACCGGAGGTTGCGGGCCAGGATCTCCTTGCGGGATTCGTAGGCCCGGCGGCTGACCGAGAGGTCGGACTCCAGCAGCTGGGACTGCTCCACGAGGGTGCGCTCGCGCTCGGCCATCTGGGACAGGAGGGTCCCGGACAGTTCGATCTCCTGCAGGATCTCCTCGTAGCCGCGACGAACCTCGGCCTCACGGTCGTCCAGGGCGGCGATCTGCTTGCGGCTCCGTTCGATCTTCGCCCGCAGCTCGGCCAGCTTGGCGCTGTTCTGGTCGATGGCGGACTGCACCTGGTCCGGCCCATCGCCGGCCGCGGCCGCCGCCACGATCAGGCATCCTGCCACCGCCCACAGGAACGCGGGCCGCAGGAACCGGCCGGCAGGTCCTCTGGCGCCGGTCATGCCGTCTCGCTCTGCAGGGTCAGGTACTTGCGCATGGCCGCCCAGCTGCCGGCCAGGCCCAGGAACATGCACAGCAGGACGAATCCGCCCATCTGGGCCGGGGTGAAGGGCACCAGGCCCTCGAGGTTCTCCTTCAGGAACCAGAAGCCCACCGCCAGCAGCCCCATGGCCAGCGAGCCGGCCAGCAGGCCCTGGATCATCCCCTCGCACAGGAAGGGGGTGCGGATGAAGGCGTTGGTCGCCCCCACCAGCTTCTGGATCTGGATCAGCCGGGCGCTGGAGGCGATGGTGAGTTTGACCGTGTTGGAGATCACGAAGATGGCCGCCAGGAACACGACCAGCCCCACCGCCAGGCTGACCATCTGGAACCGGAACGTCCAGCGCTCCAGGACGTCGATCCAGTCCTGGTTGTAGATGATCTCGGCCACCTGGGGCCAGCGGGCGGCCTCGGCCCGGATGGCGCCCACGGCGGTCAGGTTGCGGGCCTCGGGCGTGAGCGTCAGGTGGAACGAGGCGGGCAGGGGATTCGAGTCCAGCATCTCCAGGACGGCGGCGTCTTCGCCCAGGGTCGTCCGGAACTCCTCCAGGGCGTCCTCGGCGGAGATCCAGACCGCCTGCTCAACCCCCGGAATGGCCACCAGGTGGGGCTGCAGCTCGGCGGCGTCCTCGCGGCCGATCCCGTCCTCGAGGAAGACGCGCAGGTCGATGCCGCTGCGGGCGGTTTCCAGCAGGTTGCTCAGGTTCAGGGTGGCCAGGGTGAGCACCGCGAGCACCAGCAGGGACGAACCCATGATCAGAATGGTGACACCGGTGGTCAACTTCCGCCGCCCGAAGCCCGCGAAGGACTCCCGGACGAGGTATCCGGCCTGGGATCGGCTAAGCATGGGCGGGTTCCTTCCTGGGCACGTCGGCATCGAGGTCGGCCCGGTACATCCGGTCGGCGAGATTCACGCTGCGGTCCACGATGCCCTGGCGCTGCTTGTCCGAGACGATCCGGCCGTCCTCGAGCACGATCACCCTGCGGCCGAAGGACTTGACGATCTCGTGGTCGTGGGTGCTGAAGATCACGCAGGTGCCGGCGTCGTTGAACCGGAACAGCAGGTTGATGATGTCCTGGGCGGTGCGCGGATCCAGGTTGCCCGTGGGCTCGTCGGCCAGCAGGATCTTGGGGCTGTTCACCATGGCCCGGGCGATGGCCACCCGCTGCTGCTCCCCGCCGCTCAGCTGGTGGGGCAGGCGGTGCCGCTTCCCCCACAATCCCACGTTGTTCAGGACCCGTGCGACGTTCTCCGCGATCCTTTTATGTGGTACGCCCACAACGAGTTGTGCAAAGGCCACGTTATCCTCGACGCTGCGGTCATCCAGCAGCCGGAAGTCCTGGAACACGAAGCCGATCTCCCGCCTCAGCTGGGGGATCTTGCGCCGGTTCATCTTCGAGGACATCATGCCCCGCACGCGCACCTGGCCCCCGGTGGGGAAGGCGTCCATGCTGATCAGGCGCAGGATGCTGCTCTTGCCGGCGCCGCTGGGGCCGGTCAGGCACATGAACTCGCCGTTGGTGACGTTGAACGACACCTCCGACAGGGCGTTCTGGTCCTTGTAGGCCAGGTTCACGCGGTTGAAGCTGATGATGGTCCGGGAGTCCAGGGGCCCCGGAGCCAGGTTCATGTCGGTATTCAACGCCATCTCCCGGGCTGTCTGGGGCGTGCAGGGGCCGGTCCCTCGAGGATGCCGGATCCTGCGCCGGTTCAGGTCGCCCCCGGTCTTGCAGAATCCGTGCCGCCGTGACCATAATGGCCGGATCGCACCCGTCCCTCGAGCCCCCGGTCCCCGGAGCAGCCATGGCCCGCCTGAGCCTCTGCATGATCGTCCGCAACGAGCAGGACATGCTGCCGGGGTTCCTGGCGGCGGCCCACGGACTGTGGGACGAGCTGGTGGCCGTCGATACCGGGTCGGACGACCGCACCGCGGCCATCCTTGAGGACGCCGGGGCCCGGGTGATCCCCTTCGCCTGGGGGGACGACTTCGCGGCCGCCCGCAACGCCGGCCTCGCCGAGGCGACCGGGGACTGGATCCTCTTCCTCGACGCCGATGAGCGGCCGGGCAAGCAGTTGGCCGGCCAGATCCGCGACCTGCTGGACGACGACCGGGCCGGCGCCGCCACGGTGGTCATGCGCAACGAATGGCCCGACGGCCAGGTGCAGGAAGCCGACCTGCTGCGCCTGTTCCGCAACGATCCCGGCATCCGGTTCCGGCACCGCATCCACGAGGATTCCGGCGACGGCGTCCGGGACTACCTGAAACGGACCGGCCGCCGGCTGGTTCGCCTGACCGGGGTCGTGCGCCACCTCGGCTACGTCCGGGAAGTCGCCGCCGCCCGCAACAAGCAGGAACGGGACATGCGGCTGCTCGAGGCCGCGGTCCGCGACGACCCCGACGACCTCTACAGCTGGTTCAAGCTGCTGGAGCAGGCCCGCTTCTGGAACGATCAGGGGACCTGGAAACAGGCCGCCCTCAAGGCTTCCCGGGCGCTGGACCGGGTTCGGGACGAGGATCTCAGGGAGCGTCACTGGAGCGGAGAGCTGGCCGCGCTGATCGCCCAGGGCCTGCTCGCCGAACCCGCCGCGGCCCTGAACTGGCTCGATGCGCGCGCCGGCCTGGTGCGGCCGACCGGGGCCTGGCACCTGCGGCGGGGCATGTGGCTGGAGGAGCTGGGCCGGCTGGACGAGGCGGCCCTCGCCTACCGGGCCTGCCTCGCCCCCGGCGGAGTCGAGAACCCCATCCCGGGGGTGCGTCCGGTCATGGGGATGTGCCGCGTCGCCGCGGGCAAGGGCGACCTGCAGACCGCCGCCGCGCTGGCCCAGGAGGCCGCCGCCCTCGGTCCCCGCGATCCGGAGGCCCTACTGGCGGTCGCCGTCTTCACGCCCCAGGCGGACCTGCATGGCTTCGTGCGCCCCCACCTCGAACGGAACCCGGACGCCCTGGAACCGCTGGCGCGCGCCCTCATCGGAGCCGGACGGATCGAGGCCGCCTTCGACCTGCTGGCCCGCGGGGCCGCCGCCGATTCGGGGGCCGCCCTGGGCCTGCTGACCTGCGCCCTGGCCCTGGGCCGGGACGTGGAGATGACCATCGACCTGGATCAGGAGACGGCCGACAAGGCCCTGCGCGCGTGGGTCGCCCTGCTCTGGCAGTCCCGCCGCCAGGACGCCATGGCCGCCTTCACGGCCAACGCAGCCGCGGTGGCGGAGGCCTTCCCCTGGCTGCCTTCGTTGATCGAAGATCTGGGCAAGAAGTAAAGAAGGACATCTCAATCCAGGCTCTGGTCCTCGGGCTTCGCCCTGCGGATGAGCCTGGAATGAGATGTCCTTCATTGCTTCCGGTATTCCTTCGAGCCAATGAAGGCACGATGGCGAATCCACCGACGACCTTCGCCCTGGTCACATCGGGTGGGCAAGGATTTGATGGGAAATGAAGAGCGATACCCCTTCATCGGGCTCATCCGCAGGGCGAAGCCCGAGGACCAGAGCCCGATGGAGGGGTATCGCTCTTGACATTCCCTTCAGATCGGTGAACAACCGCGCCCGAGGAACAGAGCCCGATGGAGGGGTATCGCTCTTGACATTCCCTTCAGATCGGTGAACAACCGCGCCCGAGGACCAGAGCCCGATGGAGGGGTATCGCTCTTGACTATCCCTTCAGATCGATGAAGAACCGGGACCGAAGCCCCTCGACGTACTTGGCGAGCGCCGCCTCGATCTTCTGGTTCTCGACCACCTGCCGCAGGTTCTCCTTCAGCTCGTCGAAGGTGTACATGTGGCCGGGAGTGCGGTCCAGGACCTTGAAGACGTACCAGCCGGCGGGGGTCAGGACGGGGTCGGTGACCATCCCCACCTCCGCGCCCTGCAGGACCTCCTGGAACTGGCTGGACAGGTCGTCCAGCGAGAAGGTGCCCAGCACGCCGCCGTTGCGGGCGGAGCCGGGGTCCTCGCTGACCTCGGCCGCCACCAGGCTGAAAGCCTCGCCGGCGACGATCCTGTCCCGGGCCGTCCGGATCTTCTGTTCGGCCCGGTCGATGTCCTCCTGGGTCACGGTGATCGGCAGGAAGATCTGGCTGAGGGTGCGGCGGCCGTCCTCCTCCACCGCGTCCACCCGCACCAGGTGCACGCCGCGGGCGCTGACGACGGGTTCGCTGACCTGTCCGACGGGCAGCTTGAAGGCCGCGTTGTTCAGGGCGGGGTCGAAGAGTTCGCCGGGCCCGAAGGAGCCGATGCGTCCCCCACGGGAGGCTGCCGGACCGCGCGAGAACTCGCGGGCAACGTCGGCGAAGTCGCGCCCGGCCGCCAGGGCCTGCTGGATGGCGGTGACCTGGCCCTGGACCTCCTGGCGCACCTCCAGCGACGGCTGCACCGTGACCAGGATGTCGGCGATGGTCAGGCTGTCCGGGTCGGCCGGCATCTCGTCCAGGTGGGCCAGGTAATAGTCCCTGACCTCGTTCTCGAGGACCTCGACGTCCGGGCGGATGAACTTGCCCACGACCAGGCGAAGGTACTGCTGGTCGCGAAGCTGCGAGCGCATGCGGGCGCGGTAGTCGCCCAGGGTCATGCCGTTCTTGCGCAGCTCGTTCTCCAGGTTCTCCAGGGAACCGAAGTGCTCGACGAACTGCTGGATCTTCTCCTCGACGCTCTGGCTGATGGCGTCCTCGTCGACGGTCATGTCGGCCTGCTTGGCGGCCGCGATGATCAGCTTGCTCTCGATCAGTCGCTGCAGGAGCTCCTCCCGCACCCGGGTCATGTCGGCGGGGATCTCCTGCCCCTGGTACTCCAGGTCCATGCGGTAGAGCTCCAGCTCGCGGTCCAGATCGCTCTGCAGGATGGCCTCCTCGTCCACGATGGCCACGATGCGGTCGACCAGCAGCGGCCCCTGGTCCTGGGCGTGGACCGGGCCGGCCGCAACAGCGAGCGCGAGCGCCGCGGCTGCGGCCAGGACCAGGGGGCCGGGGATTCCCTTGCGGGCGTTGTCCATCGTCATTCCCTTTTCGTTCCTAGTTGCGCGGAACGAGATTCTCGGGGGTCTCGACCCGTGTCAGTTCATCCCAGCTGGCCAGATCCGCCAGGTTCTCCTCGTGGACGGTGACGGGGAATTCCTCGCGCCACTTGACCAGAAGCGCCTGGAAGGCCTCCTCCTGCCGGATCTTCTTGATGCGCTTGCCGACCTCCTCGGTCACCTCCCGAAGCTCCACCGAGCGTCCGGGGATCTCGTTCTCGAAACGGACCACGGCGAAGCGGCCGTCACCCAGGTCCACCGGTTCGGAGATCTCACCCTCGGCCAGGGCGAACAGTGCGTCGCGGACCGGACCGGTGGCCGTCTCCTTGACGGCCTCGAGGCGGCCGGCCACGGCCTTGTTGTCGCGGTCGGTGCCGTACTGGACCAGCAGCTCGCGCCAGGCGACACCTTCCATCGCCGCGGCGAAGGCCTTGTCCGCATCGGCCCGGTCGCGGCAGACCACCATCCGGCCGTTCCGGGACGGGGGAACCACGTAATCGCCGGAATGTTCGGCCCAGAAGGCGTCCAGATCCTCGGGGGTCACCCGCTCGTCATACTTGACCACCTCGTTGAAGAGCTTGGTGATCATGATCTCGTCCATCTTCTCGTTGATCTGGAAGGCCACGTCGGGATCCTCGGCGAGGTTGCGGGCCTTGGCCTCCAGGTTCACCAGGGCCTTGTCCAGCTCGGTCTTGATCTTCTGGCGCAGGCCGCCCAGGAACTCGTTCTTCTTGGGACGCTGGAACACGTTCATGCGGTCGAAGATGACCTTGTAGTCGCCCAGGGTGTAGGCCTTGACCTCGCCCTCGGCCTCGTAGGAGTAGAAGGGCATGTCGAAGTCCGCCGGTTTGATGTCCAGGGGCTTGAGCTCCTCCTGGGGCACGGGCTGGTTGGTCTCCGGGTCGAGGATCACCTCGTCCGCGGGCAGGCCCTGGTAGCAGATCCACAGGGCGTCCTCGTCGATGGTCAGCTTGTACTTGGCGCGCAGCTCCTCCTGGAAGTCGTTGCGGGCCTTGGCGAGCTTGCGGTTGTAGGTGGTGTCCAGGATCTGCGCCTTGGAGGCCTCCAGGTCCGGCTTCTTGCCGGGCTTCAGCCGGGTCTCCTCGTCGACGCTCACGACCCAGTAGCCGTAGGAGGTCAGGATGGGCTCGGTGATATCACCGATCTCCGCGGCGAAGATGGGGTCCTCGAAATCGGTCCCGTAGCGCCCGAAGGGCACCTCGATCTCGAACTTGCCGGTGGGAGGGATCTCGCCGTCATGGTACTCGGCGGCCACGTCGTCCCAGTCGGCCCCGCCCATGGCCATGGTCCTGGCCTTCTGGGCGTCCTCGAGGAAGTTGGTGATCAGGTACCGGCAATGCCGGGTGGCGTCCATCTTGTCGTAGAAGTCCTGGAGCTCCTCCACGCTGATGGTGCCGGACGGCTCGGCGATCGCCTTCTCCCAGAGGGCCAGTCCGGAATGGTAATCGGTGAGCGAGGCCCGGGCGCCGGCGATCTTCGGTTCGTTGGGGTAACCCAGCTGGATGGCCTTCTGCCGCATCAGCTCCTTGTTGATCAGGGTCTCCAGGAACGCGCGCTTGCCCTCCAGGCCGCCCATGTCCAGGGTGGCGCCGTCTTCCCCCAGCGGCAGGTCCTTCAGCTCCTGCTTGGCGAGGCGGCGCTCGTATTCGCTCGCCATGACCTTGGCGTTCCCCACCTCGGCCAGCACCACGTCCTCGGCCTGGTCGGCGGCCTTGTCCCCGCCCTTGCCGCAGCCCGCGAAGGCCAGCAGCCCGATCAGGAAGGCGGCCGGAAGACCGAGGGACAGCAGCCGGGCGAACCCGGACGATCGAACCAGGGGCAGCTTGCAGAACATGTTCACTCCTTGTCACGCAGCTCGAGCAGACGTTCGAGCATGACCGCGGCCACCACCAGTTGTTCCTCCCTGGCGGCGGGCACCTTCATGATGAATTGATCGACGGCCTTGAATTTGAGGCCTTGGGGGCCTGATTCCATCAAGCCCTGAATTATAGGCGGGGGCGGTTCCTGCCCGCCAGCGAAAAAGAAATCCACTCCCTGCCGCGTGGCCTTGATCTCGGCGACGCCGGCCGACCCGGCCAGGATCCGCAACCGCTGGATGTCCAGCAGGTTCTCCACGGGCGCGGGCATCCGCCCGTAACGGTCCCTGAATTCCTCCGCCATCCTCTGGCATCCGGCCTGCTTGCGCAGCCTGGCCACCCGCCGGTAGAGATCCATCTTCTGCTGGGGATCCCCGACGTAATCGTCGGGCAGGAAAGCGCTTACCCGCAGATCCACCTTCACGTCCAGCGGTGCAACACCGCCGCCGCCCTGAAGTTCCGCCACCGTTTCCTCCAGGAGGCGGCAGTACAGGTCGAATCCGATGGCCTCCATGTGGCCGTGCTGCTCCTCGCCCAGCAGGTTGCCGGCGCCGCGGATCTCCAGGTCCCGCATGGCGATGTGGTAGCCCGAACCGAGGGCCTGGAATTCCTCGAGGGCGGCCAGGCGGCGGCGGGCGTCCGGGGTCAGGCGCTCTCCCGGGGGGGTCATCAGGTAGGCGAAGGCGCGGTGATTGCTGCGGCCCACCCGGCCCCGCAGCTGGTAGAGCTGGGCCAGTCCGAAGCGGTCCGCGCGGTCGATGATGATGGTGTTGACCCGCGGCATGTCCAGACCCGACTCGATGATCGCCGTGGCCACGAGCACGTCGAACTCGTGGGCGAGGAAGTCGGTCATGATCCTCTCGAGCTTCTCCTCCTTCATCTGCCCGTGCGCCCAGGCCACCCGCACGTTGGGCAGCAGCTCGCGGATCAGCTGGGCGGTCCCCTCGATGGTCTGCACCCGGTTGTGGACGAAGAAGACCTGCCCCCCGCGGTGGAGCTCGCGCAGGATGGCCTCCACCAGGATCTGCTTGCTGAAGGCGCACAGCTCGGTGTGGATGGGCAGACGGTCCCGCGGCGGGGTGTTGATCAGCGACATGTCCCTGGCCCCCATGAGGGCCAGGTAGAGGGTGCGCGGGATGGGCGTGGCGCTGAGCGTGATCACGTCGACCTGCCGCTTCAGCTCCTTGATGCGTTCCTTGTGCTTGACCCCGAACCGCTGCTCCTCGTCGATCACCAGCAGGCCCAGGTCCTTGAACCGCACGTCCCGCGACAGCAGCCGGTGGGTGCCGACCAGCAGATCGACCTTGCCGGCCGCGCAACGGTCCAGGATGTCTTTCTGTTCGGCCGGCGTGCGGAAGCGGCTGATGGTCTCGACCCGCACGGGGAAGTCCCGGTACCGCTCCCCGAAGGTCTCGCCGTGCTGCTGGGCCAGCAGGGTGGTCGGGCAGAGCACCGCCACCTGCTTGCCCGCGGTCACCGCCTTGAAGGCCGCCCGGATGGCCACCTCGGTCTTCCCGAAACCCACGTCGCCGCACACGAGGCGGTCCATGGGCTGGCTGTCCTCCATGTCGCGCTTGACCTCCGCGATGGCCGTGACCTGGTCGGGGGTCTCGTCGTACAGGAACGACTCGTCCAGAGCCTTCTGCATGGGGGAATCGGGCGGGAAGGCGTGGCCCGGCCGGGCCCGCCGCGCGGCGTAGATCTCCATGAGCTCGGCGGCCATGGCCCGGATCGCCTTGCTCGCCCGGCCCTTGACCTTGAGCCAGCTGCCGGACCCCAGGCGCGCCAGCGGCGGCGAGGCGCCCTGATCGGAACTGTACCGCTCGATCTGGTCGATGTTCTCGACCGGGACGTAGACCTTGCCGTCCTCGGCGTACTCCACGACCAGGCACTCGCGCTGGGCGCCCTCGACGGTGATGACCTCCAGGCCCCGGTAGCGGCCGATGCCGTATTCCAGATGAACGACGTACTCGCCCGGGCGGAGGGAGGCCCGTTCCTTCACCAGCCCGCTGCTGCGGTGGCGGACGCGCACGGGCCTGCGGTAGCGGTCGAAGAACTCGTGGTCGGTCACCACGGCCAGCCGGGCTTCCGGCCAGTCGAACCCCGCGGACAGGGCGCCCACCAGGGGCCGCGTGGCCGGCGGGATCCCGTCGGTGTCGTCGATCAGGTCGGTCAACCGGTCCGCCTGGCCCTGGTTGTCGCAGACCAGCAGGACCGCCTGGCCGTCCGCCTCCCTGCGGCACAGGTCATCGCGCAGGCGGGTCACGTCGCCGCCCCTGAGTTCCTGGCCGCCGGTCCTGAAGGCGATCTGGGCGCCGGGCTCGAAGCCGAGCCAGCGCCCGGCCGGATCCCCGGCGATCCAGGACCCCGTCACGAAGGCATGGGTGAACCGGGGCAGCCCCAGGCGCTCGGCCGGCTCGACCATCTCCTCCAGCTCCGGCATGAAGGGCTCCCGGTCCAGGCGGCCTTCGCGCAGGCGAGGCATCTCGCCGTCCAGCAGTTCGGACTGCTCCTTCAGGCGCACCGGATCGATCCAGAAGATGCGCAGCCCTTCGGGCAGGTAGTCCGTCAGCAGGGCCGAGGCCCCCAGCCAGGGCAGGTAGGACTCCAGGCCGTCGTCGACCAGGCGGTCCTCCAGCCGCGCTTCGAGGTCGTGGATCTGGTCCTGGTCGGCCTCCTCCCCGGCCTCGGCCAGCCTGGCCTCCAGGCGGGACAGGCACGCCAGGACGGCGTCGTCGTCGATCAGCAGATGGCTGACCGGCAGGATCACCGCTTCCTGGCTGCGGTCGGTGGTGCGCTGGGATTCGACCTCGAATCTGCGGATGGAGACGATCTCGTCGTCGAAGAACTCGATGCGCAGGGGCTGGTCCCCCGGCGTGAACACGTCCAGGAGCCCGCCGCGGCGGGCGAAGTCCCCGACCTTGGCGACCATCCCCGCCGGCCTGTAGCCCCTCTGCACGAGCTGGACGCACAGGGCGCCGATGTCCACCCGCTGGTCGCACCTGAGGCGCAGGGTGGCCCGCAGGAGGTCACCCGGGGCCATGATGCGCTGACGCAAGGCGGCCAGGGAGGTGACGATCACCGCATCGGTTCCGCCGCGGATGCGGTCCAGCCCGAGAAAGAAGTCCCCGACCATGGCGGGCTCGGGCGAGTTGCGGTCGAAGGCCAGCACGTCCTGCTGGGGGAGATAGACCACGTTCGCGGGGCCCAGCCAGATCTCCAGGTCGTCGGCCAGCTGCTCGGAGGACTTGCGGTCCGGAGCCACGAGCAGGGCGCCGCGGCCGGTCTGCTGGGCCAGGGCGGCCAGCAGGGCAGGCGTCGCCCCCCCGTTCAGGCCGCTGACCAGCAGGGGCGCCGGGGGTGAAGGCAGGGCGCGCAGGGCGGACTCCACCCTGGCGGCGGCCTCGAGCAGGCCCTCGCCGGCGACGGTGTCCACGAGAGCAGCGTGCAGCAGTCCCCGACCCCGGTCGGACCCGCTGCACGCAGGCGCGTTGGTCTCCATTGTCATCCCATCCGCAGGGCCCTCGCCCGGCGGCTAGCCGAAGGTCGCCCGGTCGGCGTTGAAGGGGGTGATCATGCGTAGCCGTTCCACGATGGGGGGCAGCACCTTGATCACGTAATCCACTTCCTCGGCGGTGTTGTAGCGCGAAAGCGAGAAGCGGATGGAACCGTGGGCCAGGGTGAACGGCAGGCCCATGGCCCGCAGGACGTGGGACGGCTCGAGGCTGCCGCTGGTGCAGGCCGAACCGCTGCTCGCGGCCACGCCGGCCCGGTCGAGCAGCAGCAGGATGCCCTCGCCCTCGATGTACTGGAAGCTGATGTTCGTGGTGTTGGGCAGCCGCCGCTCCGGATCGCCGTTCGCCCTGGCGTCGGGGATGGCCGCAAGCAGGCCGGCCTCCAGGCGGTCCCGCATGGCGCGCACGGCGGTGTCCTCGGCCTCCCGGTGGGCGGCGGCCAGGTCGCAGGCCACGCCGAGCCCGGCGATGGCCGGGACGTTCTCGGTGCCGGCCCGGCGGCCGCGTTCCTGGTGGCCCCCCACGATCAGGGGGCGGATCTTGGTGCCCCTGCGCACGTAGAGGGCGCCCACGCCCTTGGCCGCATGCAGCTTGTGCCCCGAGATCGACAGCAGGTCGATGGTGGATGACCGCATGTCCAGGGGCAGCTTGCCCGCGGCCTGGACCGCATCCACGTGGTAGACGACACCCCGTTCCTTGACGATGGCTCCCAGGGCCTCGCTGTCGAACAGCACCCCGGTCTCGTTGTTGGCCATCATGATCGAGACGATGGCCGTGTCGTCCCTCAGGGAGGCGCGCAGCTCGTCGGGATCCAGGCGGCCGAGCCCGTCCACGCCCAGGAAGGTCACCTCGTAGCCGTGGCGCTTCTCCAGGTCCCGGCAGAGCCCCAGCACCGCCGGGTGCTCCACCGCGGTGGTCACGATGTGCCGCTTTTCGGGGTTGGCGTGGAGGGTGCCCACGATGGCCAGGTTGTCGCTCTCGCTGCCGCCGCCGGTGAAGACGATCTCGTTGGCCGCGGAGGCCCCCAGCAAGGCGGCGACCTTGTCCCGCGCCGCGGCGACCTCGTCCCCGGCGCGGGCGCCGAAGGAGTGCATGCTGGAGGGATTGCCGAACCCGTCCTCGAGCAGTGGCACCATGGCCGCGACGACCTCGGGGGCCACCGGCGTGGTGGCGTTGTTGTCGAAGTAGACGCCCTTGGCGGGCCGGGGCGGCAGGCCGTCCATGAGATTGAAGGTGCCGGGGGCCTCGTTCATCAGCTGTTCACCTCGATCACCTCGAGTCCGGGGTCGATGAACTCGCGGAGCTGGGACTGGACGAAGCCCTTGATGGTGGCGTCCGAGGCGCGGCAGGCGGCGCAGGCCCCGGTCAGGCGCACGAAGACCTTCTTGTCCTGGTAGCGGATGAATTCGATGTCGCCGCCGTCGTTGCGCAGGGCGACGGCGATGTCGTTGTTGAGCAGCTCCTTGATGCGCGCGACCAGGGGATCGGCGGCGGGATCGGCGGGCGCTGCGACGGGAGCGGCGGCGGCGACCGCAGCCGGGGCCGGGGGCACGGTCCCCAGTTGCACCAGCTTCTCGGCCCCCTTGGGCTGTGGAGCATCCCCCCGGTCGATCTTCTCCCAGCAGTCGCGGATCAGGTCCGCGATGTCGTGATGGCAGTCGGTGCAGCCTCCGCCGGCCTTGGTGTAGTTGGTCACGTCCTCGATCTCGGTCAGGCGATGGTCGAAGATGGCCTGCCGGACGGTGTCCTTGCTGACCTGGAAGCAGTGGCACAGGAGGGTCTCCTTGTGCAGCAGGTCGCAGGGCACCCCGCGCCCCAGGCGCTTGTAGTAGTCGATCATGGCCGCCTCGAGGGCCTCCCGCCCCATGACCGAGCAGTGCATCTTCTCGCGCGGCAGCCCGCCCAGTTCGGCGGCGATGTCCTCGTTGGTGATCCGGGCCGCCTCCTCGAGGGTCTTGCCCTTGATCATCTCGGTCAGCATGCTGCTGCTGGCGATGGCGCTGCCGCAACCGAAGGTCTGGAACCTGGCGTCGGCGATGCGGCCGTCCGGGCCCAGCTTGAAGGTCAGGCGCAGGGCGTCACCGCAGGCCATGGACCCGACTTCACCGACCCCGTCGGCTTCCTCGATTTCCCCGACGTTGCGGGGATTCATGAAATGGTCGAAGACTTTTTCGGAGTAGTTCCACATGGACGTTCCTTTGGCACCGGACCGAACGCGGGCAGCCGGCCCCGCGGCGGAGCCGTCCCTGGAAGAAAAGTAGACCAAAAACAGCAATTATCAACTACGCGGGAGAGGGGGCCGGAGAAACACCCCGGCCCACGTGAAGTTCGACCAGCAGCAGCAGCACCGTCACCAGCAGCAACCAGGGCGCGAGGTTGCGGCCCACCAGGGCGGTTGCGAAGTCTCCCGGGGCGGTCCCGGTCAGATCGCCGGTGACCGGCAAACCGTGCAAACGCATGAGTTCCCGCCATTCGCGGGGCTCCAGGAGGGATCGGCCCGACTCGGCTCCGGGCGTGGCCACCGCCACCGAGGCCAGGGTGTCCCCGTCCCCCACGAAGGTCACGAATCCGGTCCTGACGGCCGTGCCCCCGGCCAGGACGGGCCGGCCTGCTCGCCAGTCGATCCTGGCCGGACGCACGTCGTCCTTCCCGGGGTGGATCGCCTGGATCGGCGTGCTGCCCAGCCCGGCGACGGCGCCCGGAACCGCCAGGGCGATGGTGGCCTCCTGGCCCGCGACCACGTTGCCCGATTCCTGGAGCAAGCCGGCGCCGGCCAGCCAGGCGGCCAGGCGCTGCATGGTCGGCAGGGCCATGGCCCCGGTGGCGAAGGTCCCGCTTTCCGGCCTGAAGTTGGCGGCCAGGACGGCGAACCGCCCTTCGCCGAGATCCCCTTCCAGCAGGATGGGATCGCCTCCGGCCAGGGTCAGCAGAGGCCGCGCGTCGCCTTCGCGGATCCGGAACCAGCGGCGCCAGACGGCGTCCTGGAGGGTTCCCAGAGCCTCGGCAGGAAAACCCTGGACCACGGGATGGCCGTTGGTCACCAGGCGCATGCGGCGCCCGTTCCCTGATTCCTCGTTCCTGAAGACCGTGCCCTCCCCCGGCAGTCCCAGGGCCGGCAGCAGGGTCTCGGCGAGATACCCCTGCAGGGTGGGGTCCCCGGCCACCAGCAGCAGCGATCCGCCGCCCCGGACCCAGGCGATCACCCCTTCGAGATTGCGGCGGCCCAGGGGATCGGGATCGACCAGCGCCAGGAGGCCGGCGGCGGCCAGGTCCCCTGTGGCCAGATCCCCGCTCGGGATCGGCCGGACCCGGAACTGGGACCGCGAACCCTGGGGAGCCAGCGCCTGCTCCAGGAAGCGCCTGCCGCCCCGGCCGGGAGCGCCGTCGGCCGGACGGTCCGCCCCGTGCGCCAGGATCACCTCCAGGGCCGGAGGCACGTTGAGGATGAAGGGCAGGGCGTCGTCCTGGGGCAGGCGGTCGCTTTCCTTGCGCACGAGGCCCCGGTGGACGCCCGGTCCGGGGACCGTCAGGGAAAACGCGAGCCTCCTGACCCCCTGGGCGGGACCGGCGGCCACCGTCTCGGCGACCGGCAACCCGTCGAACTCCAGGACGAAGGTCTGGTCGGGATGATCAGGGAGGGCCACCACCTCCAGCGCGATGGTCTCGCCCGGGCGCAGGGCGCGCTGGGGCATCTCCACGGCCAGGACGGCCCCTCCGGGCGCATCGACCCCGATCCGCGAGACCAGAACCTTGACGGGTCGGGCGGCCTGCAGGCGCGCGACCGCCTCCTCGAGGTCGGGGATGGCCCGGATCTTCTGCAGGTCGCTGAGCAGGACCAGGTCGACAGCCGCTGCGGGGGCCCGCGCCACCGGACCGGCGGCCTGCTGGAGGACGTCCCCCAGCTCGAACGAACCATCGGTGGGCCGGATGCCTTCGAGGGCGTCGCCGGGCACCGAACCCGCCGGGATCCAGTCGGCGAACAGGGGCAGGATCACCCCGCCTGCGGCCATCACCTGGACGGTCGTCTGGCCGGGAAGGGAGGCGATCATGGCGCGGCAGGCCTCGACGGCGGCATCGAGCCGCGTGCCCTGGTCCATCTGGGTGTTCATGCTGGCGCTGGTGTCGATGACGAACAGGACCGAACGGTCCCGGGCCCCTCCCGATGCCCCACCCCAGCGAGGCCCGGCCACGGCCAGGACCAGGCACAGGATGGCCAGCACCCGCAACAGCAGCAGGATCCAGCGCCGGATGCCCAGGCTGCGAGCTTGACGGGACTGGACCTCCGAGAGGAAACGCAGGTCGCTGAACATCCGCCTCCGGACCCGCCGCCGGCTCAGGAAGTGGATGATCACCGGCAGCGACGCCCCCAGGGCGCCGAACAGCAGCAGCGGGTTGGCGAAGGAGATCGGCATCAGTACAACCGCCGCCGTTTCTGAAGGTAGGCCGCCAGGCTCTTGGCGAAAGGCGTGTCGGTGGTGACCTCGACGAGGTCGACCCTCTGGCCGCGGCACTCGCGCCGCAGATCGGCGCGCCAACCGTCGAATCGCCGCTGGTAGCCGTCCCGCAGGTGGGCGGGCTCCAGCCGGACCTTCCGGCCTGGCTGCTCCATGGCCTCGAACTCCACCTCGCCGTCGAAGCCCAGGTCCAGCTCGCGGGGGTCGAGGATCTGGAACGCCACCACCTCGTGGCCGCGGTGCCGGAAGTGCTTCAGGCCATCGACGATCTTCGCCGACTCGTCCAGCATGTCGCTCAGCAGCAGGACCAGACCCCGGCGGGGGATGCGCTCGGCCACCCGGTGCAGGACCTCGCCCAGATCGGTCCCGCGGCCCGGCGGCAGGTCGTCGAGCACCTTGAGGACCTGGAAGAGCTGGCGGCGCACCGAGCGCGCGGGCACCACCGCCAGGGGCGCCTCGTCGAAGGTCACCAGCCCCACCGCGTCGTTCTGGCGGAGCAGCAGGTAGCTGAGGGCCGACGCCAGGTACCCGGCATAGGTCTTCTTGGTGGGCAGCCGGTCATCGCCGCGGAAGTCCATGCTGGCCGAGCAATCCACCAGGATGGTGGCCCTCAGGTTGGTCTCCTCGGTGAACACCTTCAGGTAATGGCGGTCGGTCTTGGCGTAGACCCGCCAGTCCATGTTCAGCACCGGTTCCCCGGGGATGTACTGGCGGTACTCGGCGAACTCGGCGCTGAAGCCGTGGTAGGGGCTCTTGTGCAGACCCGTCAGGAACCCCTCGACCACCAGGCGGGCGATCAGATCCAGCCGGCCGATCCGACCGACGGTCTCGGGGCTGAGCAGGTGGCTGCTCACGGAGCGACCTCGTCCAGAATGAGGTCGATGATCCGGTCCTTGCCCACGTTCTCGGCCTCGGCGTGGAAGTTGGTGACCAGGCGATGGCGCAGGACCGGATGGGCGAGACGCCGGACGTCCTCCAGGTCCGGCGTGGGCCGGCCTTCCAGCAGGGCGCGGGTCTTGGCCCCGCGGATGAGGAACTGCGCCGCACGGGGACCGGCGCCCCAGGCCAGGAACTCGGCGGCCGCCCGGGCGGACTCGGGGGTGTCGACGCGCGTGGCGCGCACCAGCTTCACCGCGAACTCGGTGACGTTCGCGGCGACCGGCACCCGGAGGACCACGTCCTGGTTCTCCAGCACGTCCCGGGCCCCCAGCACCTTGGCCAGGGAGGTCCCGGCGGCCCCGGTGGTGCTCTCCACGATGGCGATCTCGTCGTGGTAGGAGGGGTAGCCGATCAGGACGTTGAACATGAAGCGGTCGAGCTGGGCCTCGGGCAGGGGGTAGGTCCCTTCCTGCTCGATGGGGTTCTGGGTGGCCAGCACGAAGAAGGGTTCGCCGAGTTCGTGGGTGTGGCCGCCGGCGGTGACCTGGCGCTCCTGCATGGCCTGCAGCAGGGCCGCCTGGGTCTTGGGCGGCGTGCGGTTGATCTCGTCGGCCAGGATCACGTTGGCGAAGATGGGGCCCCGGATGAACTTGAACTCGCGCCGGCCGGTCCCGTGGTCATCCTCGAGGATCTCCGAGCCGGTGATGTCGCTGGGCATCAGGTCCGGGGTGAACTGGATGCGGTTGAAGCTGAGCTCCATGACCTGGGCCAGGCTGCTGATCAGCAGGGTCTTGGCCAGTCCGGGAACCCCCTCCAGCAGGACGTGTCCCCCGGAGAACAGGGCGATGAGCATCTCCTCGACCACGGTCTCCTGGCCGACGATGACCTTGGCCACCTCCTGGCGCATGGCGCGGTACTGCTGCAGCACGGCATCGATCCTGGCGGCGTCGCTCACGGCCGGTCCTTTCGGTTCACACGGTTTCCAGGGGTGTCGGGCGGCCCAGGCCTGGATGATTCATGATCGGTCCAGGGTAGACGATAGGCCCACCCGACCGGAACGTCCAGCCTGGGGCGGGGGTTCCGCCCAATTTCCGGGGCAGGGAATTTGGCGGAGAACTTACGGGCAATTCCCCGCGTAAGGCATTACTATTGACGCTCGATTCCGATTCCCGTCGACGAGGAGCAGGCCTTGCCCAAGAAACTTTACCGCATGGTGGAGAAGCTGTTCGAGAAGATCGACAGTTCCGCCGGCGACGAGCAGATGCTCGAGGACATCCTCTTCCAGCTGGTCGAGAGCGACGACATGCAGGCCCTCGGCGTGGTCAGCGGCCGGCTGTACCGCGAACGCGAACAGGACTACCTGCTGATCAGGAGCGTCAGCGGCCACGGGCCCCAGATCACCGGCAAGACCGTCAGCAAGGACTACCAGGTGGTGCAGGACATCCAGCGCCGACGCCTGTGGCTGATCTCGCCCGAGACGCCAGGCTTCGACCCCCAGGTGGAGTCCCAGTTCAGCGACATGGATTCGGCCGCCATCCTCGTCGGCCGCGACCCCGCCTACATCCTCAGCCTGGGCATCCGCCACCACGGCAGCGAGAGCCAGCTGCTGGTGCTGCTGGAGACCCTGCGCGCCGCGGTGGGCCTGAAGCTGAGGGAGCAGGCCCTGGCCAACCAGATGAAGCAGGCGCGGACCATCCAGGCCTCCCTGCTGCCGTCCCACCTGCCCGAGCTCAAGGGCTTCGACATCGCGGCGGTCTCGTTGCCCGCCGAGGAGGTCGGCGGCGACGTCTACGACCTCCAGCGCGTGGAGGAAGGGGTGCTGGGGGTGATGCTCGCCGACGCCTCGGGCCACGGCCTGCCCGCCGCCCTGCAGGCCCGCGACGTGGTCATCGGCATGCGCATGGGCCAGGCCAAGGACGAGAAGATCACCGCGACCGTCAGCCGCCTGAACCGGGTCATCCACCAGAGCGGGCTGGCCAGCCGGTTCATCTCGCTGTTCTACGGCGAGCTCGAGGACACGGGCAACTTCGCCTACGTCAACGGCGGCCACTGCCAGCCCCTGCTGCTGACCCCCCAGCAGGAGGTCTTCGAGCTGAAGACCTGCGGCCCGGTGCTCGGCCCCCTGCCCGAAGCCGTCTACCGCCGCAACTACGTCAACCTGCGGCCCGGCGAGATGCTGATCATGTACACGGACGGCGTGACCGAACGGAAGACGACCGGCGGCCTGGTCCAGGACCAGGGGTTGCGGGAATTCGGGAGGGAGAGCCTGATCGAGGCCGGCCTGGAGCTGATGGACCTGCCCGCCGAGGACGTCGCCTGCCGGATCCTCGACCGGGTGCGGAAGTTCGGGGACAACCAGCCCCTGGATGACGACGCGAGCCTGCTGATCATCAAGCGGCTCAAGGCCGAGAGCTATCCGCCGGCCGAGGGCCTCGTCCGGGTCTCCGAGGGGATCAGGCGGTAGAGGGCGACAGTCCAGGGCTGGGGTTCGCGCAACCCCACCCCGGCGATCTCGCAGGTGTCCAGCAGTTCGAAACGCACCCCGCGGACCGTCCGACCCTCCCACCGGGGCTCCCCTTCGCTGCGGTCGATGAAGTAGTCCGGACGCGAGTCGTCTCCGCCCCCGATCTCCAGCCAGGCCCCGCCGGTCACCATGTCCTGGAAGCCCATCTCCAGGCCCACGGCGAGCACCTCGGGGCTGACCAGACCCATCAAATCCAGGACCCTTCGCCCGCTTGCGTAGCCGACCGCTCCGATGTCCAGGGCCGCCACCACCGCGTCCTGCTCGGCGTTGTCCCGGATCCACTCCCCCATTCCCACGTAGCATTCCTTGATCCCCAATGGGAAGGTGCGGGCGTGGGGCACCACCTGGTCCGTGAACACCGCCGCGTTGACTGCCAGCGTCACGATCGCCGCCGGTCCCAGGATCGAGGCGGCGACTCGCGTCCCTCCCGGCGACCCGGCCGCAAGGCGGCGGGCCAGGACCGCGGCGGCCAGCAGCAGGACCGGAGCGAGCGGGCAGATGTAGCGGGAGATGATCCAGACCTGCTTGGCGGCGTATCCGCCCATCAGCGCCGCCGCCCAGGTCATCGCGATCCCGGCCAGGGCGACGTCCCGGCGGAACGCCGGAGCGGCGGACGCGTCCACTCCCGGGGCAGGGAGACGGTTCCGCAACGCCAGGACCGCAGCCAGGGCCGCCAGGGCCAACCACATCACGCCCTGGGTCAGCCCCAGGACCTTGGCGCTCTGCCACAGGTAGCCGCCCATCACCAGCGGATCCAGGGTGGCCGCGGCGCTCTTGGCGCTGGCGGTGCCGGGGGTCAATCGCCCGAAGGCGCTCCAGGCATAGGCCAGCCAGGGGCCCATCACCACCAGCCAGCCCGCGACCGCCGCGCCCAGCCGGGCAATCAGCGGCGTCCCCGCCGACCGTGACCCCCCTCCGCCCGCCCAGGTGAGCCAGGGCCAGGCCAGCGGGACGATCACCATGAACTCGGGCCGGGTCAGGGCGGCCAGACCCGCCGCCACGCCCCAGGCCAGGTGCAGACGCCAGACGCCCGGGCCGGCGGGCAGACCGCCGCGATGGATCAGGGGCCACACCATGACCAGCAACAGGGCGGTGGCCAGGGGCGTCTCCATCCCCGAAAAGGACCAGCGCAGGAACCAGACGTCGCCGGCCGCGAGCAGCAGGACCGCGGCCCCCCAGGCCGGGGGCAGCTCGAGCCGCCCCACCATGCTCCAGATCAGCAGGACCACCAGCAGCCCGCACAGGGCGCCCAGCAGCCAGGCGGCCAGCAGGGGCGGCGCGCCCAGGGTCAAAAGCAGGGCGAGGCCGAAGATCCACAGGGGGCTGGTGGCGCCGTAGGAGCGCTCGCCGGGATTGAAGGAGAACTCGCCCCGCTCGAGCAGGTTCTCGGCGTAGCGCAGGTGGATGAAGGTGTCGTCGGTGGTGTAACCGCGCAGGAAGAACCCGGCCGCCGCCAGGACGGCGGCGGCCAGCAGCAGGCTGAGCAACGGGCCGCGGGACATGGCCCTCCCGTTCTATCTGAGGAACATGGGCAGGTTCTGCACCCGCCGGATGACCGGCTTGTACTCCTGCGTGTCGTAGAAGCGATCCACCTCGACGCGCTTGACGCCCTCGATCACCGAGTTCAGGCCCACGGTGGTGTACTTGCCCTCGTGCAGGGCGGTCATCAGGCCGCTGGCCCCGTCAAGGAGCATGTCCATGGCCAGGTTGCCGAAGTTCATGGCCACCATGCGGTCCAGGGCGTCCGGGGCGCCGCAGCGCATCATGTACCCCAGCTGCTGGTAGGTCACGCCCTTACCGGTGATCTCCTTGATCTTCTCGGCGGTCCAGTGGCCGATCCCGCCCAGCTTCTGGTGGCCGTAGGCGTCCTTCTCGCCCTTCTGATGGATCTGGCCACCGACGGGCAGGGCCCCCTCGCTGATGGTGATCACCGAGTAATGGCTCGGATTGCGCTTCTTGTCGTTGAGGGCCATCTCCGCCAGGCGCTCGATGTCGAAGGGCACCTCGGAGATCACCGCGCGGTCCACGCTGGCCAGGTAGCTGGCGATCAGCGCGGTCTCGCCGCTGTTGCGGCCGAACAGCTCGATCACCCCGATGCGCTCGTGGCTGCCGATGGGCGTGCGCAGGTCGTGGATGGCCTGGACGCTGCGGGTGATCGCCGTCCCGAAACCGATGCAGTAATCGGTCCCGAAGACGTCGTTGTCCATGGTCTTGGGGATGGCGATCTGCGGGTAGCCGGCCTGGTTCAGGCGCGCCGCGTAGCTCAGCGTGTCGTCGCCGCCGATGGGGATCAGGGCGTCGATCTCCAGCGACTCGAGGTTGGCCACCACCGTGTCGGTGATGTCCGCGGGATAGGTGATCCCGTCCTTCTTCAGGTGCTCGGGCATGTCCTTCTCGCGCACCTTGCCCGGATTGGTGCGGGAAGTGTGCAGGAAGGTGCCGCCGTAACGGTCGATGGTGCGCACGTCGGCGAAGGTCAACGGCCGGATCCACTCCGTGTTGCCCTCCAGGCCCTTGTCGTGCTCGTAGTGCGCCAGGCCTGCCCAGCCGCGCTTGAAGCCGTAGACCTCGATGCCTTCCTTCTCGGCCCGCTGGATGACCTGCTTCATGGCCGAGTTGAGGCCGGGCACGTCTCCGCCGCCGGTCAGGATCGCGATCCGCTTGATCTTCTTCTTCATGGTCCACCCTCGGTCAAGGTTCGGATTCCTCATGGATTCACCGGGAAATTACACGCCGCCCCCAGGGCTGGCAAGTCCCCCGCAGAAAGCCGTTCCCCCGGGTGAGCTCAGTCCTGCGGTCCCCAGCTCCTGCAGCCCTCGGCCAAAAAAGTGCCCCGGCAGGACATCCGGGCCAGGTCGCGGACGTCCGCCTCGCTGAACCCGAAGGTCTCCATGGCGAGTTCGTACTCCCGGGCCAGGGTGGTGCTGCTGACGGTGGGGTTGTCGGTGCAGAGGGCGACCTTGACGCCGGCGTCGAGGAACCGGGGCAGGGGATGATCCTTCAGGGAGGCGACGGCCCCGGTCTGGACGTTCGACGAGAGGCAGACCTCGAGGTAGATCCCGTCGCGGGCCAGGCGCTTGATCAGCTCCGGGTCGTCCCCGGCGCTGGTCCCGTGCCCGATGCGGTCGGGCCCCAGGTTGTCCAGGGCCTCCCAGATGCGTTCGGGCCCCTCGCTCTCGCCCGCGTGGGCCGTCTTCTTCAGGCCCATCAGGCCGGCCAGTTCGTAGGCTTCGGCGAACAGCACCGGGGGGAAGGGCGCCTCGTGCCCGGCGATGTCGAAGCCGACCACCCCAACCCCGTCGTGGAATTCATCCTTCTCGCCGATCACCTCGCGCAGCAGGATGCGGGCCATGTTGCCCCCGTGGTTGCGCATGGCGATGACGATCATCCCGGCCTGGAAGTCCGGGTGCCGGGAGGAGAAGGTGTCCAGCCCCTTGCGGGTGGCGGCGAGGACCTGCCGGGTGGTCAGGCCCGCCCGGCGGTGGATCAGGGGGTTGATGCGCAGTTCCAGCAGCCGGACCCCGTCGAGGTAGGCGTCCTCGGCCAGCTCGTAGCTGATGCGGCGGATGTTGTCGTAGAACTGCGTGTACTGCAGCGGGACGTGGAACTTGTCCAGGTAGTCCAGCAGGGTGCTGTCCTGGGACTCGTCCCATTGCAGGTAGTGCCGGAACTGCTCGTAATCGAGTCCCGGCACGGCGCTGTAGTACTTCTCGGAAAGCTCCCAGAGGGTCGCCGGGCGGATGGATCCGTCGAAATGGCGGTGGATGTCCGCCAGGGGAAGGGACCGGATGAAGGCCCTCCTGTTTTCGTTCGTCATTTTCCGACCTCTTTCTCACATGGTAAATTCGGGGCAGGATAAGCGTCCCGGGCGGGAATGTCCAGTCGTCCGCCCCGGCAAAACCGCCCATTTCCTGTATTTCTTGCAGGAATTCCACTCAATTCCGGTTTTGATAACGTCTTGCCGATGACGAAGAGGTTTGCTTGGGAAAGAATAAGGGTGTAGATTTGACCGTGTGGGTCACGTTAAGGGGGAGATATGACGGGCTCAAGCTCAGGAGCGATCGGAATATCATGAAAGTCAACACCAAGGTCCGGTACGGCCTTCGCGCCATCCTGCAGATCGCCGACCACTACGGCGGGGAACCGGTTCCCATCAGCGCCATCAGCGAATCCCAGGAGATCAGCGGAAAGTACCTCGAACAGGTGGTCGGCACCCTGCGCAAGGCCGAGTTGATCACCAGCCGCAAGGGCGTCCGCGGCGGGTACACCCTCTCCCGCTCGCCGGAGGAGATCAACCTCTGGGATGTCATCACCGCCCTGGACACCCACACCACCCTGGTGGACTGCGTCCTGGAGCCCGAAGTCTGCGACCGCAGCGACGATTGCCTGACCCGCTCCATCTGGACCCTGCTCAGCCGGCGGATGCAGGAATTCTGGAAAAGCTTCACCCTGGCCGACCTGCTGGTGACCATGCGCGAGGCCGGCGACGGCAAGCTGCAGCAGCTGAGCGACCTCGAGCGGGCCTGATCTCCGGTTCCGCCCCTGGGGTTCCGGGCCTTCCCCTACCCCGGCTCCACTCCCGCACTCCCTTCGTCGTTGACGGGCCGGCCGCGGCCCGTCTTTTTTGTCCGGACTGGCGGGTGTTTGTCCGTTGACAGGTGATGAACGGCTGTTCACTTTTGAGCCTGCGGAATGACCAAACCACAGGCAAGGGAGCCCGACCATGGATTTCGTGCAGGGGCTGCGGCGCAAGGCCGCCGAGCTGAACCGGACCATCGTGCTGCCGGAGGCCCACGACGAGCGCATGCTCGAGGCCGCCGGAATCATCCGGGACGAGGGATTCGCCCAGGTCGTGCTGCTGGGCGACGAGACGACCGTTCTGGCGGGCCTCAAGGCCAAGGGGGTTGATCCTACGGGCATCGGCATCATCGACCCCGCGCGTTCCACCTACCGCAACGATTTCGTCCGGGCCTACTTCGACCTGCGCAAGCACAAGGGCCTGACCGAGGACGAAGCCGCCAAGACCATGGACGATCCCCTGTTCTTCGGCGCCATGCTGGTCAGCAAGGGCATGGCCGACGGCATGGTGGCCGGCGCGGTCAACAGCACGGGCAACGTGCTGCGCGCGGGTTTCCAGATCGTGGGCACCGCCCCCGGATCGAGCCTGGTCAGCAGCTGTTTCGTCATGGTCAAGCCCGACTGGGAGTTCGGCGAGAACGGCCAGATCGTCTTCGGCGACTGCGCCGTGAACCCCCAGCCCACGGCCGAACAGCTGGCGGACATCGCCATCGCGACGGCGGGCACCGCCCGGGCCCTCTGCGGGTTCGAGCCGAGGGTCGCCATGCTCAGCTTCTCGACCATGGGCAGCGGCAGCGGACCCGACGTGGACAAGGTCATCGAGGCCACCCGGCTGGTGAAGGAAAAGGCCCCGCATCTGCTGGTCGACGGCCCGTTGCAGCTCGATGCGGCCATCGTGCCCAAGATCGGCGCCAGCAAGGCTCCCGGCAGCCCCGTGGCCGGCAAGGCCAACGTGGTGATCTTCCCCGACCTGGACGCCGGCAACATCGGCTACAAGCTGGTGCAGCGGCTTGCCGGGGCCGAGGCCGTGGGCCCGGTCCTGCAGGGCATGGCCAAGGGGGTCAACGACCTTTCGCGCGGCTGCAGCGTCGAGGACATCGTGAACGTGGCGGCCATCACGGCCCTGCAGAGCGCCTGAACCGGAGAAGCATCATGCCCTCATCGGCCGCCAAGAACGTCCTGGTCATCAACTGCGGCAGCAGCTCGCTGAAGTACCAGCTGCTGGACATGGCCCACGAGACCCTGATGGCCAAGGGGCTGGTGGAGCGCATCGGTCTCGAGGACGGCATCCACACCTACAGCCCGGCCGGCGGGGCGAACATCCGCGAGGAGACCCCGATCCCCGACCACGCCCGCGGGATCGAACTGGTGCTGGCGGCCCTGGTCCACCCCGAACACGGGGTGCTGAGGAGCATGGACGAGGTCGCCGCGGTGGGCCACCGGGTGGTGCACGCCGGCGAGAAGTACTCCGGTTCGGTCCTCATCACCGAGGACGTGATCGACGCCCTGAAGGAATGCGTGTCCCTGGCGCCCCTGCACAATCCCGCCAACATCACGGGCATCGAGGCGGCCCAGAAGGTCATGCCAGGCGTGCCCATGGTGGGCGTGTTCGACACGGCCTTCCACCAGACCATGCCCGATCGCGCCTACATCTATCCGATCCCCTACCACCTCTACGAGCAGTACCAGATCCGCCGCTACGGTTTCCACGGCACCAGCCACCGCTTCGTGACCCTGCGGGCGGCCCAGGTGCTCGAGCGCGGCGTGAACGAGCTGAACTTCATCACCTGTCACCTGGGCAACGGCGCCTCCGTGGCCGCGGTGCTGGGCGGCCGGTCGATCGACACCTCCATGGGCCTGACTCCGCTGGAGGGCCTGATGATGGGCACCCGCAGCGGCGACATCGACCCCGCCCTGGTGGGATTCCTGGCCCGCCGCCTGGACATGAAGCTGGCCCAGGTCGAATCGATGCTGAACAAGGAGAGCGGGATGCTGGGGATCAGCGGGATCAGCAGCGACCTGCGCGACGTCGAGCGCGAGTACGCCAACGGCAACGACCGGGCCCGCCTGGCGCTGGAGGTCTACGCCTACCACATCCGCAAGTACATCGGCGCCTATGCGGTTGCCCTCGGCCGCGTCGACGCGATCATCTTCACCGCCGGCGTGGGCGAGCACGCTTCGCTGGTCAGGGAGTGGGCGTGCCGGGGCCTGGAGGCCATCGGCGCGGTGCTCGACCCCTTCAAGAACGCGACGCGGCACGACGAGGCCATCATCAGCAAGGCCGCCTCGCGGGTGAAGATCATGATCATTCCCACCAATGAAGAGCTGATGATCGCGAGGGATACGAGGGATCTGGTCTTAGGCTGAGTCCATTGACTCCTCCTGATGACGTCTCCTCGGCGGACGCCCGCTCAGACCGGATCAGCGGAAAGTCGCCTTCAGGTCCCCCCAACTCACCGGCTCGTCCCCGACTTCGCAGCCGTCGTTCGTGAATAGGGCCGTCCCGTCCAGGATCCAGCGGTCGGGGTCCACGTCGCAGCAGTTGAGCGTCATGGCGGCCAGGGAGCCCAGCCGGCCGTCCGGAGCCGAGGGAGCCTCGTTGTCCAGGATGGTGCATGCCAGGGCCGACACGATGGCGTAGCTCGCGAACTCCACCCCGCCGGCGTATTCCCCGCCCCTGTTGCCGGTGATCGTCACGTTCTCCAGGACGACGTTGCGGCTGCGGTAGACGTACAGGCCCGCGCCGCCGATGTCGGCGGTGTTGTTGCGGATGACGCAGTCCCGGATCACGGCGTAGGCGTAATAACCCAGGAGTTCGATCCCGCCCCCCGTCTCCCAGACCACGTTGTTCTCGACGGTAAGGCCCTCGAGGGTGGCGGTCCCGGAACCGCTCCAGGTCACGCCTCCGCCCACCATGGTCCGCCAGCCCCCGCGGAAGATGCAGTTTCTGACCACCGGATCGCAGGTCCCGCTCAGCTGCAGACCCGCGACCTCGGAGGCCTGGTTGTCCTCGAAGAGGCAGTCCTCGAACACCGGGGAGCCGGTGCCCTTCACGAAGGCGCCGCCGCCGATGGCCGTCTCGTTCTCCCGGAAGATGCAATGGGAGACCGTAAGGGAACCCCCATCGACCATGAGCCCCGCGCCCCAGGAATTGTAGGGCGTGCTTCCCCAGGCGGGCAGGCCGTTGGAGAGGGTCACAGCCTCGATTCGGGTCGAGGCGTCCAGCCCCTCCCCGTAGATGCAGCGGCCCAGCCGCTCCCCGTCGATGACCACGTCGCCGGGGTCGCCGCTCTCCCCGCGCAGCACGACCCCCGAGGGCAGGATCAGATCGTGTTCGTGGTAGGTCCCCGACGCGACGACCACGGCGTCACCGGGACCGGCCATCGCAAGGGCCGCGGCGATGGAGGGATGGTTTCCCGGGACGTGGAGATCGGCACCAAGGGCCGCCGTGGCCGTCAGGCAGAGCAAGGTGATCAGGGAGGGCGGTGTTTGCGGCATGTCGGCTTTCCCTGACTCGGGTACTCGTCATCCTGCCCGGCTCGATGATAGCACATCCTCACCGGCAGATCCGCCATGGCACAAAAAAACCCCGCCGCATCACTGCGGCGGGGTCCTTTTCATGTGCAGGCAGGACTACCAGCGACGGCCGCCGCCACCGCCACCGCCGCCGGTGCGCGGACGGTCCTGGGCCTCGTTCACGCGAAGCGCGCGACCGCCCAGTTCCTTGCCGTCCAGGTTGCTGACCATCGCCTGGAGGGCGTTGTCGTCCACTTCCACGAAGCCGAAGCCACGGGGCCGACCGGTCTCACGGTCATTGATCAGCGCCACCGAGTGGACGGTGCCGAACTCGCCGAACAGCTGGCTGATCTCATCTTCGGTCGCGGAGAAGGGCAGGTTGCCCACATACAGTTTCTTCAAGGCTTTCTCTCCAAGTGCCGGCTTTCCGGCTTTACCAAGCAGTCAGGATCGCCGGCTTCTTCCGGCAGGACCCCTCTCGCTTCATCCGGCCCGCCGAAGCGGACCCATCCCTCCGCTTGTCGGAGGAATTCTAGGCCGCCGATCCAGGAGGATCGCGCGGTCGAACTTGTGTGGCCCGCCGCCGAAGCGGTTCCCGGGCACGCGTTTCGCCACCTGCAAAAGGTGGGCCAACAAACGGAATGCACACGGGTATTCAGAAGACCGGGGGGTTTTCCGCAGACCAGTTGCAGGAATCTAAGATGTTTTTTCCCATTGTCAAGCCTGAAGTGGGGAGGGCGCCGGGGCAAGCCGGGGCAAACCGCGTCAGCCCCAGGTCGTGTACGGCCGGGCCACCAGGCTGGCGTTGGCGTAGCGGGGGTCGCCGGTGACCTCGTCCCCCACCCATTCCGGCGTGGCCACCGCCTGATCCTCCGCTTCGAGCTCGCACTCGGCGATGATCAGGCCCTCGTTGACCCCGTGGAACACGTCCACCTCCCAGACCAGCCCGCCGTGGGGGATGTGGTAGCGGGTCTTCTCGATCAGGGGTTGTTCGCAAAGATCCAGCAGTTCGTTCGCGTCGGCCACGGGAATGGCGTACTCGAACTCGAGGCGGGTCGCCCCCCGGGTGGCCCCCTTCACGGTCAAGGCGGCCCGGTTCCCCATGGTCCGCACCCGGACCACGCGCTCCCTGACGGTGCTGAGGTAACCCTGCCGGAACGGGACGCCTACGGCCCCGCGGCGCCAGGCGTCACCGCGAACCAGGTACTTCCTTTCGATCTCCAGCCCCACCGCTCGCCTCCTTGCGCTCTCCGGTCCTACCTGTTCGCCGCCATCGCTTCCCTCTGGAAGTGGAACGACCCCCGCATCACCACCACGCCGGTGGCTTCCAGCAGGACCTTCAGGACGCTGCCGTTGCGCGAGTGGACGCACATCTCCGCCAGGGTCGGCCTGCCCAGGGAGTGGCCCTGCTCGGTCGTGATCCGCTGGCGTTCGGAGGCCGGCAACAGCTTGTGGTCGACGATGTAGGCCGCGACCGCGCCGAGGCTGGTGCCGCTGGCCACGTCTTCGGCCGCGCCCATCCGGGGATGGAAGAACCGGCAGTGGAAGTCGGCGTCCTGGTGCACCGTGTCGGGGCAGAAGAGGGTGATCCCGCCCACCCCGCGCAGGTCGGTCAGCCTGCCGATGGCCTCGGTGCCCTTGAAGTCGCCCCGGATGACGTGGCGGTCGCAGACCGGCACGATGATCTGGTCGAAACCGCAGCTCACGCGCTGGGGCCCGTGGCTGCCCAGACCCAGGGATTCGGAGGGGACGTCCAGGGCGGCGGCGACCTCCCCGACGGACACGGGTTCCCCGAACCTGGGCTCGGGCAGTTCCAGCGTCACCAGGGTGCGCCCGTCCGGCCGGAATCCCAGGGTGACCGGCAGGATCCCGGCCCCGGTCTCGAGCCGGACGTCCAGACCCTCGGGAGTGGGCTTGTAGAATCCGCGGTCGGCCATGGAGGCGAACGCGGCGATCACGACGTGTCCGCTGAGGATGGCCTCGCGCCTGCGCGTGAAGAACCGCAGGCGGATGTCCGCCCCGGGGATCGAGGGGGGCAGGATGAACCCGGCTTCCATGGAAAGTTCGTCGGTGATCTGCAGCATCTCGGCCGTGCTCAGTCCCGAGGCGTTGGGAATGATGGCGGCCGGATTGCCGGTGAAGGGATGGTCGGCGAAGGCGTCCACGATATGGAAGGGGATGATGGCCATGGCGACCTCGCTTTCGACGGCCGCAACCGGGGCGGCGCCAGAAGACCCGCGGGGATGCTCCCAGTCTACACCAATCCCGCACCGGCAACAACCACCTTGCCCCCGCGGCTTCGGGCACTTTAATGTCCCGGGGTGGTACAAGTCGGGATCGACCTTGCATCCGGGAGCCGCCATGACCTTGCGAATGACCTGGCCGACGACCCTCTGGGTATGCATCGCCCTTCTGGGGGCCGCCTGCGGCGTGTCCCGGGAGGCCGCGGCCCAGCGCGCCCTGGACCGGAAAGACCTGACCGAACTGTTCGACCGGGCCATGCAGGAGGGCGACGCCGCCTCGGCCCTGGATCTTGCCCGCCGCCTCAACGAACGGTTCGCCGCCGATCCGGTCATGTTCTACAACCAGGCCTGTCTGGAGAATCGGATGGGCGACCCGGACGGGGCCGCGGCCACTCTCCGGAACGCCCTCGCCGCGGGCTTCGAGGAGATGGGCTTCGCCCTGAGCGATCCCGACCTCGAGGGGGTGGCCGGCCGGCCGGAACTGTTCGAACTCGAGGTCGCCGAGCGGAGCCGGTTGTTCCTGCTGTCCCGGGAGAAGGCCCTGACCCTGGCGCACGAAGCCTGGTCCGACCCCATGCCCCTGGATCCCACCCGGCCCGGTCCGGGCGCCACGAGCGATCCCCGCCCCGAGTTTCGCCTGAACTGGAGCGACGCCGGCCTGCAGATCGAGATCACCGCCCCCGATCCCTGGAACGACTTCGCCACGGAGACGGCCCCCCCCTGGGCCGGCGGAGCCGGCGTCGTGGTGATCGTCTCTGTCCCCGAGGGGGACCGGAAGATCGACAGCGCCAACTCCTTCGTCTTCGCCCTGGGCGGGGAGAAGGGCGGCCCCACCGCCGCCATGTTCCTGGGCGAGCAGAGCCGGTGGCAGCGGATCGCCGAGATGAATCCGAAGATCGGCAAGGGCCCCCACGGCGCCGCCGTCCTGAGCGCCCTCATCCCCTGGCCGAGCCTCATGCCGTATCATCCGGTCGTCGATCCCGCGCTGGGCCTCAACGTCATGATCCGCCAGGGATCCGGGCGGGGTTACCCGAAGGCGGCTTTGCTTCCCGATCCCTGGGCCTGGGCTCCGGCGGCCGCGCGCCACCGGCTGGCGCCCCTGGAGTTCCGTCTCGATTCGGTGGACCGGGAGCTGTTCGCAGGCAAGGTGTCGGACTCCATTGCCGGCGCCGAACCCCTCGACCTGGACCTGACCGCCGTCAGCACCGCCGAGGGGACCGGGCTGCTGGGCCTGGACTTCCTGGATCCGGCCGGGCGGTCCGTCCTGCCGTCCGGACCCCAGACCCAGGTCGTGCCCCTGCGGCCCGGCGCCAACCTGCTGCAGCGCCAGGCCGACTTCTCCCGGCTGGCCGACGGCGCCTACCTGATGAAGGCCAACCTGGCCTTCCCCTCGGGCCCTGAGGCCGTCTGGAGCACCAGCGTCCTGCACCTCGGGCCCGGCTGGCAGGATTCCCTGCGCGTCCGCATCGACGCCCTGCCCCCGAGCGAGCGCGCCACGGGAGACCTTCTGCTGGGGGCGGTCGAGGATGCGGTCGCGGCCCACCGGACCCGTCGCAACCCCGGCCCCGCCTCATCCACCTTCCAGGACCTGCAGGCCATGCTGCGGCAGGCCCAGGTCACCGGATCCATCCTGCCCGGTCAGGGGCCGGCCACCTTCGTCTATCCCGGTCCGGGAGGGAAGGACCGACTGAGCAGCCTGTACCTCGCCCCCGCCGACGGGAAGGCCCGGACTCCTGTCCTGGTCCTGCAGGACGCCCCCGGTCAGGAAGGCCGGCTCATCGAACGGATCGCCCGGAACCACGAATTCGGCGACCTGCCCGCGGGCCCCGGATCCTTCCGTCCGGTCTACGTCCTGCTTCACCTCGACCCGGGGGCGAACACTCCTGACGGCCAGGTGGCCGAAGCGGTCGCCTGCCTGGACTGGGCCCTGGAGTACTTCGGAGCCCCGGCCGCGGCCGTCGCGGGCGTCGACGCCCTGGGCGCAGCCGCCCTGGAACTGGCCCGCAGCCGGGCCGCCCAGGTGTCCCGGGTGCTGGTCTTCGCCGGCACCCGCCTGGAGCCCTGGCCCCAGGCCGACGCCGCCTTCATCGCCGGGAAGCTGACGCCCGCCCCCCCCACGCCCGTCACCTGGGTGGGTTTTCCCCAGGAGGCGGAACTGGGCGGCCAGGGACCGCTGATCCTGGGTCAACTGGAGGCGACGGGATGGACCATCGCCGACAACCAGGAGGTCCGCGGCGGCCTGAGCCTGTCCCAGGCGGCCGACCGCCTGGTCCTGTGGGCGGTGTCCGGCCCCTGAAATTCCGGAACCTGAACGTTCCGGTCCCGTAATTCCGGGATGGGATCCGAATAACCGGCCGGCCTGCCGGGTATCACCGATCGCCTTCCCCCGACCAACCGTCGTCCGAAAAGGAGTGCCTCATGATTGCCAGGCGATTGCCCCACATGACCGCCGCCCTGCTCTTGCTCTCCCTCGCCTTGCCGGCCCTTGCGGCCCGGGAGACCACCGAGGACGGCGTCCTTCACGTGTGGAACGGCTCCGAGCCCGCCAACGGGGTCAAGACCCCGCAGATGGAAGAACTGTGGCGGATCGGCGGCTGGGACGACGAGGAGACCATCCTGGGCATCATCAACAAGGTGCTGATCGACGACGACGACAACATCTATCTGATGGACGCCCAGCTCTCGGAGATCAAGGTCTTCTCGCCCGATGGCCAGCAGATCAACGTCATCGGCAAGGAAGGGGACGGCCCCGGCGAGTTCCGCGGCCCCACCGACATGGCGTTCCTGCCCGACGGCACCATCGGCGTCCTGCAGGCCTTCCCCGGCCGGGTGGTCAAGCTGAACCTGGACAACACCCCGGCGGGCCTGTGGACCCTCGGCGACCCCTCCCAGGGGGCGTTCTACATCATGCGCGGCCTGCGCCAGGGCGGCGGCAACATCGTGGCCGGCGGCACCGAGCAGCACATCGACCAGGCCCAGGGCATCGTCAAGCGCGAGACCTTCCTGAGCAGCCTGACCCCCGAGGGACTGCGCGATCACACCTACGCCACCTCCGTCCTGGAGTTCAAGTTCCAGGATCTGGTCTTCGACGAGAAGGCCCTGGTCGACGGCGTGGACCGCCGGTTCGACGTGAACCGGGAGGGCAAGGTGGTGGTGGGCGTCCCCCGCAACGCCTACGAGATCAGCGTCTTCAATCCGGACGGGACCCCCGACCGCATCATTCACCGGGAGTACGAATCCTGGGTCCGCGACGAGCGGGCCGCGGGCATCTGGCAGACGATCATGGAGACCATCCGCAATCAGCAGGCCCCCCAGGCCCCGGCCAAGTGGGAGGACACCGAGCCGGACATCGAGTTCATCCGCACCGCGGACGACGGGTCGATCTGGGTGCTGAACAGCCGGGCGATGTGGGCCCCGCCCGAGGGTGTGTTCACCTACTACGACGTGTTCACGGCCGACGGCGTGTTCGACCGCCAGGTCAACCTCACCTGCCCCGGCGATCCCCAGGAGGACATGGTCTTCTTCGCCGGGGACGACCTCGCCTTCATGGTCACCGGCTTCTGGGACTCCGCGCTCAGCCAGTTCGGGGGCGCCGGCAGCGAGGACGAGGAGGAGGCGGAGCCCATGCAGGTCATCTGCTATCGTCTCCGCTAGATCCCGTGTATACTGGCGGCCCGCTTTCCTGCCGGAGAGCGGGTCGCCGAGTTTCGCCGCGCGCCGCCGGGAGGGGGATGGTTTGACGGCCTTGCGTTCTTTGCTCCTTTTTCTGTTGTTTTCGGGAACCAGCGCCGGTCCGGCGGCTACCGTTGCTAAAAACGGGCCCGAACCCGTCCATCCTCCGCGGTCCGTCACCCTCCAAGAGCTCTGGCGCATCGGCGGCCTCGAGGACGAGGACAACCTCCTGGGGCTGGTCGACGGCGCGGCCGTCGACGAGGAAGGCAACGTCTACCTGCTGGACACGCAGCTCGTCATGGTCCAGGTCTTCGATTCCCAGGGCCGGTTCATCACCTCCCTGGGCCGCAAGGGCGAGGGTCCGGGGGAACTCCGGCAGGTCTCCGAGGTCCTGCTGCTGCCTGACGGAACCGTGGGACTGATGCAGACCTTTCCCGGCCGGATCGTGAAGATCGACCGTTCCGGGTTGCCGGCCGGTGAACTGGACTTCGGGAAAAACCCCGGCGAGGGCGGGCTATTTACGCTTCTGGGCGCGGACTTCCGGGGGGGAAATCTCGTGCTGGCGGGTTCCCGGATCACCCGGGAGGAATCGATCCGTCATTCCGCCCGATTCATCGGGTCCTTCGATCCTTCCGGAAACGAGCGGGCGGTCTACCATCGAGCCACCCTGACCATGGACACGACATCGGGGCGGCGGGATGAGGCCGCCATGTTCTTCCCCAATCGCACCTGGGCGGTGGGACCCGAGGGGGAGGTCTACATCGCCCCCGAACGGAACGAATACCGGATCGAGGCCTTCGCCGCCGGTGGGGAGCACCGGCGCACGATCACCCTGCCCTATGAATCCCTGGAGCGGACGCCGGAGGAACTGGCTGCCGCCCGGTCCTGGATGACGCCCCAGGGCCGGCGCAACCTCCAGGCCCTCGAAGTCGTAGTGGAGCCGACCCAGCGGGATATCGTACAGATGCACGTGGCCGCGGACGGGCGCCTCTGGGTTCTTTCCAGTCGCGGGGCGCATCCGGACGATCCTGGCATCCATTCCCTCTGGGACGTCTTCGACCCCGAGGGCCGGTTCGACCATCAGGTCTCGCTGCCATGCGAAGGCCGGGCCCTCGAGGACGCCGTTTTCTTCGCCGGGGAGGATCTGGTGATCCTGGTGAAGGAACACACCGACGCACTTTACACCTCCCGGGGCATCGGCCGGGAATCGGACGGGGGCGAGGGGCCGCTGCCCCTGGCAGTCGTCTGCTATCGGATGACCGATTGACGCTCATCCAATCGAACAAGGAGCCTGTCATGATCCGCATTCTCGCCCTTGCCCTCCTGCTGGCGGTCGGCGCCGCCGCCTGGGCCGCGCCGGTCCGCATCGACAACCCCGCCCAGCCCAGCGGCGGGGTGACCTCCGCCACGGTGACCGAGCGCTGGCGCGCCGGCGGCGAGGACGACGAGGTCTTCTTCGGCAACGTGGGCGCGATCAAGCTGGACAAGGAAGGCAACATCCTGCTGCTGGATTCCCAGCTCTCCGAGGTCCACGTCTTCTCGCCCGAGGGCGATCTGTTGCGGACCATCTGCGGCGAAGGCGACGGACCCGGCGAGGCGCGCCGGCCCGGCGACATGCTGGTTGCAGCCGACGGCACGGTCTGCGTCCTGCAGGGCTTTCCCGGCCGGATCGTCATGCTTCACCCGGACGGGACGCCCGCCGGCGAAGCCCGCTACACCACCGGACAGGAGGGCGAGGGCCAGTTCGCGGTCCTGTCCCGCGGGCTCGCCCTGCCCGACGGCTTGCTGCTGGCGGGCATCAGCATGGACTTCGGGGGCGGCGCGCTCAGCAACCAGAACTACTTCCTCGCCGATTGCGACCAGACCGGCCTGCGCCGCCACCTCCTGCTGGGCAAGGTCTACACCATCAATTACGCCGACTTCGAGTTGGCCGAGGGCGGCATGGACTTCGTCTGGTCGCGGATTGCCGCCGGTCCCGACGGCACGGTCTACTTCGCGCCGGACCGGGACCTTTACGAGATCCAGGTCTCCAAGGGTGGCGGCGAGCCGGTACGGGTGATCACGCGGCCCTTCACCAACGTCCCTCGGACCGAAGCCCAGAAGACCATCGCCAGGCAGATCCTCGAGGGCGTCGGCGCCTACTATCCCACGCCCCCGCGTCGGACGCCGATCGAGGACACGAACCAGGTCGTCGCCGGCATGTGGGCCACCGCCGACGGCAACCTTTGGGTCCAGACCAGCGAGGGGATCACCCCTCCGCCCGAAGGCTGCTGGGTCGCCCTGGACCTCTTCGACGCCGCGGGGAACTGGATCCGCCAGGTCGGCCTGCCCGGCGATTTCGACGCCGACAAGGACGGGTTGGCCATTCTGCGCGACGGGACCGTGGTGGTCACGGTGGGCGCCCTGGACGCCTTCCTGAGCCAACAGGCAGTCGGGTCGGAGGAATCCGCCGCTGCCGCAGACCCCCTGGAAGTCATCGTTTACGGCATCTCCTTCTGATCGTGACCGGAAGCTGGAAAGGCTGACCATGGAACTGAACCTGAACGTCCCCGGAACTCCCCTCCTCCCCCGCTGCCGGTCGATCCTTCTGGTGCTGCTGCTTGCCGTCTCACTTCCGGCCCTGCCCCTGCTGTCCGGGTGTTCCGGGGGAGGGGATGCGGCAGAGGAATCGGACGCGGGCGCCGCAGCGGACAGCCTCGAGACCGCCGATGCCTCCGGCGCGGAGGAGGAAGAGGGGGAGGACGAAGCCAAGAAGGAGAAGTCCATTTCCGTGAACACGGGACGGATCCGCCTCGGCGACCTCGTGTTGCCGGTGTATGCGGACGGCGCGGTCCGCACCCCCCAGAGCGTCGAGATCAAGACCAAGGTCGGGGGCGAACTGCTGGCGGTCCTGGTGCGCGACGGCGACCGCGTGCGCAAGGGCCAGGTGCTGGCCAGGATCGATTCCCGCGAGTACGAGATCGCCCTGCAGGAGAGCCGCTACCGGCACCTGGAGGCCCTCAGCCAGATGGCCGCCGAGGCCGACACCTTCACCGTCAACCACGCCGCGGTCCGGCAGTTCACCACCGGCCGCGACCAGCTGGACGACCTGGTCCGCAAGGGGACCATCACCCGCGAGGAATACCAGAACCGGCTGCTGGAACTGGAGATGGGCGCCCTGCAGGACGGAGCCTTCCGCGAGGCCGTCTTCGAGCAGCGCACCGGCCTGGCCGAGGCCCGCATGGCCGAGGAACGCGCCCGCCTGAACCTCGAGTACACCGAGATCAAGGCGCCCTTCGCCGGCATCGTCAGCAACCGGAACCTCGTCGCCGGGGAGATCGTCCCGGTCGGCGCGGTCTTCTGCACCCTCTACAACAACGATCAGCTCGAGGCGGCGGTGAACGTCCTGGAAGCCGACCTCGGCGACCTGGAGATCGGTCGCCCCGTCCTGCTGGCCATCCCCGCCACCGGCGACACCCTGAAGGCGAGCGTGGACGTGATCAGCCCGTCGCTCGACCAGGCCTCGCGCACCTGCGAGGTCCTGGTCCGGTTCGCCAATCCCGAGGGCCGCTTCCGGCCCGGCATGTTCGTGCGCGCCCAGATCGCGGGCATCGTCTACCACGACAAGCTCCTCGCCCCCAAGGACGCCCTGCTGCTGCGGGACAACCGGCCCCTGGTCTTCAAGCGCGAGGACGATCGCGCCCGCTGGCTGTATGTGGACGTCGGACTGCAGAACGACGAGTGGGTCGAGATCACGGCCGTCCACAGCGGCGGTTCCCTGGCCCCCGGCGACGAGGTGGTCGTCAGCGACCACCTGACCCTGGCCCACGAGGCCAGGATCAAGGTGCGCAAGAGCATCCCGCCCAGCGACCGCTGGGACTTCGCCTCCGCAGGAGAAGGCGGCTCTCGATGATCATCCAGACCGCCGTCCGCCGGCCCGTCGCCATCCTGATGCTTTTCGCCGGCCTGGTCCTGATCGGCCTGCAGGCCCGCGAGCGCCTGTCCGTGGATCTGCTGCCGGCCATCAACTATCCCAACCTGACGGTCATCACCAACTACGCCGACACGCCCGCCGACGACCTGACCCGGCTGGTGACCCAGCCCCTCGAAGAGGTCATCACCGGTCTGGCGGGCGTGCGGCGCGTGGTCAGCAAGACCCGCGAGGGCGTCTCCACCATCACCGTCCAGTACGAGTGGGGAACGGAGATGGACTTCGCCAACCTGCACCTGCGCGAGGCCATCGACCGGGTCAGCTACCAGGAGGACTTCCCCGAGGCGGCCGACCGGCCCTTGATCCTGCGGTGGGATCCCAGCGCCCGCCCCATCGCCATCATGGTGCTCGAGGGCGACGATCCCATGGCGCGGGTGACGGAGTTCGCCCGCGAGGTGGTCAAGCCGGCGCTCGAGCAGATCAACGGCGTGAGCCAGGCCGAGGTGATCGGCGGGGCGGAGCGGGAGATCCTGGTGCAGCCCGACTTCGGCAAGCTGCGGCTGTACGACCTGACCATGGAGGACCTGGCCGGCGCCCTGCGCGTGGCCAACATCAGCTTCCCCGGCGGGCGGATCCGCAAGGGGCCGCTGCACCTGCCCCTGCGCATCCTGGGGGAATTCGAGAACCTGGACGAGATCAGGGCCACCGAGATCCCGGCCGCCGGCCCCGGCATCACCATCGGCGACGTGGCCGTGGTGGAGGACACGACCAAGGAGCCCGAGGGGGCGACCCTCTTCGGCGCCCTGGAGGTGGTGTCCCTGCACCTGTACAAGGAGGTCGGCGAGAACACCATCGAGACCACCGCGGAAGTGGACAAGGTCCTGGGCATCCTGAAGGACCAGTATCCGGCCCTCTCGTACTCCTTCATCTACCGCGACGCCGACTTCGTCCAGGAGAGCTTCGAGGGTCTGTGGAACTCCCTGCTGCTGGGGGGGATCCTCGCCCTGATCGTGCTGTTCTTGTCCCTGATGGACTTCCGCAGCCCGGTGGTGGTCGGCCTGGCCATCCCCGTGTCCATCATCACGACCTTCGCGTTCCTCTACTTCGCGGACGTGAGCCTGAACCTCATGTCCCTGGGCGGCCTGTCCCTGGCCGCCGGCATGCTCGTGGACAACTCCATCGTGGTGCTCGAGAACATCAACCGGCACCTCAGGCTGGCCCGCGGGACGGCCAGGTCCACCGCCGACGTGTGCGCCTCCGCCGCCGCCGAGGTGGCCTCCCCGGTGATCGCCGCCACCTTGACCACGGTCGCGGTGTTCTTCCCGGTCATCTACGTGCCGGGCATCGCCGGCGAGTTCTTCCGGGACCAGGCCCTGACCGTGACGATCTCGCTCGTGGTGTCCATCTTCGCCGCCCTGCTGCTGCAGCCCATGCTTTCCGCGCACATCCTCAAGGCCCCGGGAGACAGGCCCAGCCTCATCTTCCGGCCCTTCGACGCCGCCTTCGAGGCCGTGCGCCGGCGTTACCACACCGCCCTGGAACGGGTCCTCGAGCACAAGGCCGTCTTCCTGGCCGTGCTGGTCGTCGCCCTGGCCGCCTCCGGGTGGCTGGCCTCCGGCATGCGGATGGCCTTCATGCCCGACCGCACGCGCGGGGACTTCACCCTGGCCATGGAACTGCCCGCCGGGACTCCCCTGGAGATGACGTACGACAAGGCCGCGGAGCTGGCCGAATTCCTGGCGCCGATGCCCGAGGTGGAGACGGTCTACGCCCAGGTCGGCATCACCGAGAAGACGCTGGCCAGCCTCAAGGAGTACAGCGCCGCCAACACGGCCCGCATCCGGGTCATGCTGCATCCCAGCCGTCACGGCCGGGAGGATCTCGATCGCGTGCGCGAGCGCCTGCAGCCCCGGCTCGACGCCCTGCAGGGAGCGGTCTTCGTGTTCCGGGAGGAAGGGGTGGGCCTGCGCGAGATCCTCGCCAGCGGCGAGGCGTCCTTCACCCTCGGCATCGTCGCCGAGAAGGGCGAACAGGCCCTGGCCCTGGCCGAAACCCTGCTGCCGCGGTTGCAGGCCATCGAGGGCCTGCAGGACGTGGAGATGGACCGCGTGCTCGGCAATCCCACGGTCGAGGTCACCGTGGACCGCGAACTGGCCCTGCGCTACGGCCTGGAGCCCGACGCCCTGGCCCGCGAACTGCGCAACCGCATCCAGGGCACCGTGGCGACGACCTACAACGAGATCGAACAGCGCATCGACATCGCCGTCCGGCTGCCCCGCGACCTCCGCTACGATCTGTCCTCCGTGCTGGCCTCGCCGGTCCAGGTGGGCGAGGGCAAGACCGTCCCCCTGGGGTCCTTCGTGATCCAGACCACCGGGACCCCCGTGAGGGAGATCGTGCGGCTGGACCAGAGACGCCAGATCACCCTGGCGGGCGACGTGACGGGCCGCAGCCTCGCCGACGTCTGGCATGACGTGGACGCCCTGCTGGCGTCCCTGGACGTGCCCGAGGGCGCCGCCTTCGTCACGGGGGGCGAGCAGGAGGAGATCACCAACAGCTTCCGCGACCTGGGTTACGCCCTGCTGCTCTCGGCGCTGCTGGTCTACATGATCCTCGCCGCGCAGTTCGAATCGTTCCTCGATCCGCTGATCATCTCGGCGGTGCTGCCGGTCGGCGTGGCCGGCGCCCTGGTCACCCTGCTGCTCACCGGGCAGACCATGAACATCATCTCCCTGATCGGCATGATCGCACTGCTGGGGATCGCGGTGAACGACGCCATCGTGAAGGTGGCAACCATCCGCCGCCTGCGCATGGAGGACGGTCTGGGCGGGCGCGAAGCCATCCTCGAGGCCAGCAACCTGCGGTTCAAGCCCATCCTGATGACGACAGTGACCACGGTCCTGGCCATGGTGCCCATGGGCCTGGGCCTGGGCACGGGCGAGCAGATGCAGCGGCCGCTGGCCATCACCATCATCGGGGGTCTGAGCATCGCCACCATGCTGACCCTCTTCCTGACGCCCGTGGCGTACGAACTGCTGCACCGCCGGATCGACAAGGAGTACGGGCGATGATCCGCTTCGCCGTCGATCATCCCGTGGCGACCTGGATGCTGTTCACGGCGTTGATCGTCACCGGCCTGTACGCGCTGCCGAAGCTGAACATCGAGGCCATGCCCGAGACCGAGCTGCCCGAGCTTTCCATCGTCACCGGTTGGAACGGGGCCTCCCCCAGCGCCATCCAGCGCTCGATCACCCTGCCCATCGAGGAGGCCGTCGCCGGCTGCCACGGCGTCGAGGACATCGATTCCCAGTCCCGGCACAGCCAGAGCTCGGTCACGGTGAAGTACAAGCGCGGCACCGACATGGAATTCGCCCGGCTGGAGCTGAGCGAGCGCCTGGGCGCCGTGCGCCGCAATCTGCCGGCCCAGGCCGGCCAGCCCTTCATCCGGCCCTACGTCCCGGAGGAGCTCCGCACCCAGGACTTCTTCAGCGTCAGCCTGATCTCCCCCTTGCCCATCAACGAATTGCGGGACCGGGCGGAGACCTGGCTCGTGCCGCGGTTCCTGTCCATTCCCGGGGTGGCCGACGCCGAGCTGCGCGGCGGGGCCCGGCCCCTGGTGCGCATCCTGCTCAACCTGGAGCTGATGGAGCGCTACGGCCTGACCGCCGACCGGATCGTCGACCGCCTCAACTCGCTGGACGACATCATCCCCGCCGGCGCCGTCCGCCGCAGCGGCTACGAGCTGACGGTCAGCGTGCGCGACGACGTGTCACTCGAGATGATCTCGAGCACCATCCTGCGGACCCTCGGGGGCCAGCCCATCCTGCTGGGCACGGTGGCCGAGGTGAGGCCCGACTTCGAGGACATCGCCTACTTCAGCCGCATCAACGGCGAGAACGTGGTCACCATGAGCGTGACCAAGCGCAGCGGCCAGAACTCGATCTCGGTCAGCCGGCGGTTGCGGGAAGAACTGCCCCGCATCGCCGGGACGGCCCCCTTCCCCCTGACCTTCGAGGTGGACCAGGACGAGGGGGAGGATCTGGAGGAGAAGCTGGAGGAACTGGTGATCCGTTCGCTGGTGATCCTGGGCTTCCTGTTCGCCATGCTGGCGGTGGCGTTGAAGCGGGTGAGGCTGACGGCCATCGTCATCTTCTCCATCCTGCTGGCCATCGTGATCTGCCTCTCGCTGTTCTACTTCTTCGGCGTCTCGGTGAACTTCATCACCATCAGCGGGCTGACCGTGAGCTTCGGCATGCTGCTGGACAACAGCATCCTGGTGCTGGACGCCATCCACCGAAGGCTTTCCGGCAACAAACACTCCGACAGCCGCAACGCCCTGATCAAGGGGACCCGCGAGGTGGCCTTCCCCATCATGGCCACCACCCTGACCACGGTGGTGGCCTTCCTGTCGTTCATCTTCATGACCGACCGCCTGTCCCTGTTCTACGTGCCCCTGGCCATCAGCGTGGGCATCGCCATGCTGGCCAGCATCTTCGTGGCCTTCTGCTGGATCCCGGTGGCCCTGCGCGGTCCCGCGGGGAAGGAGATGCGACAGAGCGACGCCGGGGCCGACGAGTTCGGCCTGACCGGCTGGCCCATGCTCTGGCGCTGGGGTCTGGGCATCCTGATTCTCGCGGTCTGCGGCTTCGCAGGCGCCTGGACCTGGAAGGGTAATCACACGGCGGTCGATATCCTGCCCTGGATCGCGGCCTGCGGCGGCCTGTTGCTGGGCGTGGGGGTCTTCGTCAGCTACGCCGAGGGCCTGACCCGGCTGCACACCCGGTTCTGGTTCTATCCGGTGGTGGTGTCCCTGGCCCTGTTCGCCGGAACCGGCTACGTCTTCAAGGAGAAGGTGCGCACCGGGGGGTTCTGGCGCCCCCAGCCCAAGGAGCAGATCGTGGTCTACTGCGAGCGTCCGGTCGGAACGGACGTGAAGCTCAGCAGCGCCACCATCGCCCTGTTCGAGGACGAGGTCCTGCCCCTGCCCGAAGGCGCCCACATGCGCAGCGGCGCGTACCAGAACCGCTCCTGGATCAATCTCGAGTTCGAGGACGACCTGCTCAAGTCGGCCTACCCAGAGATGTTCCGCAACCAGTTCATCGTGCTGGCCGAGGAGCTCGGCGGCATGTTCATCTGGATCAACGGGTTCGGCGACCCCTACATGAAGGGCGGCCGGGGGGGCGGGCAGTCCAATTCCACCATCCGCCTCGACGGCTACAACAGCAAGAAGCTCAAGGAGATCAGCGACGGGGTGGTGGCGCGCCTCGAGCGCAACCGGCGGGTACGCAACCCGCGGTTGACCAGCGGGGACCAGTTCAGCCGGGCTTCGACCGACGAGACCGTGGTCATCCTCGACCGCGAGGCCCTGGCCCGGCACCGCCTGAGCATGGCCGAGGTCATGGGCCACATCCGCCGCCTGCTGGGCGTGGAACAGCCCTGGCACATGGTGCTCGACGGCGAGGACCAGCGCCTGATGCTGACCTTCGACGACGCGGACGAGATCGAGTACGACCAGATCCTCGGGCGCACCATGACCACCAGCCGGGGCCAGAAGGTCCAGCTGGGGCGGCTGATCCGCATCGAGCAGCGGCCCGAGATCAGCAGCATCAACCGCCACGACCAGCGGTACAGCCAGCTCATCAACTGGGAGTACATCGGCACCGACCGCATGCGGCGTCAGTTCATCGCCGACATCATCGCCGGGATCGAGCTGCCCTACGGGTACACGGTGGAGGACATGAGCGGCCAGCAGATGTCCGAGGAGGAGGAGGAGGAACTCCAGGCCACCCTGTGGCTCACCCTCGCCTTCATCTTCATGGCCCTGGCGGCCATGTTCGAGAGCTTCTTCCTGCCGCTGCTGGTCCTGCTCTCGGTGCCCATGGCCCTGTCGGGGGTGGCCGGCATCTTCTGGGCCACCGGCAGCGAGTTCGACTCGTCGGCCAAGATCGGACTGATCCTGATGTTCGGCATCGTGGTCAACAACGCCATCCTGCTGATCAATCGGTTCCGGTTGCAGGTGCGCGAGATCGTGGCCGGACGGGGCCTGGGCCCCGACCAGGTCCCGGCCAAGGACCGGTCCGGGGGATTCGACCTGTGGCGCCTGCCGGGACCTGAGCGCCAGGGAATCCTGCGGGACGCCATCCTGCAGGGCGTGCGCATCCAGATGCGTTCGATCCTGCTGACCAGCGGCACCACCATCGCCGGCCTGCTGCCCCTGCTCTACAAGAAGGACCTGACCGGCGGCAAGGACATCTGGGAGAACCTGGCGTTGAGCTCCATCGGCGGTTTGACCAGCAGCACCGTGCTGATCCTCAGCGCCCTCCCCGCCTTCTACTGGATCTTCACGCGGTGGGGTTGGGGTTTCGCCCGGCTGTGGCGCTGGCTGCGGACCCGCGGCCGGAAGGAACGGGCCTCCCTGGCCACCGATCCTTGACCCGTTTCCCGGATTCCACCATTTTGAAACCCGGTGACCACCGGGTTTCTTTTTCGGGAGTGGACCTCATGACGCTGCGCTCGCTGACGATCCTGCTCGCCCTGCTCGCGGTCCTGCCCGGTCTCGCCTCGGCCGCCGGCTTCGCCCAGGTCGGCATCACGGCCACAATGTGGGAGGACATATTCAAGGGCCCGCGCAACGCCGCCCTCGGCGGAGCCGATCTGGCCGGGGACACCGGTCCGGGAGCCCTGTTGCGGAATCCCGCCCCTCTTCCCGGAGGCGACGGCATCGGGGGTGGTTACGCCCAATCCACCTACACCAACGAGATGGACTTCGATTCCTGGGGAGCCTCGGCGGAGTACCGGGGCTGGCGCCTGGATTTCAGCCGGCAGAGCTTCACCTTCGAGGGGATCTTCAGGACGGCGTACGACCCCGACGGGGAATTCAGGACCTGGACCGACCGCGTCACCCTCCTGGGCCTCAGCCGCGACCTCGGGGACCTCGTCTTCAGGGGACGGGACATCCGGTGGACCGTCGGGGCCGTCAGGCGCCATCACGATGGGGACCCCTCCTCCGGAACGGCCGACACCTACGACTTCGGCACATCCCTGTGCCTGCCGGGCGTCCACCCCGGCGGGGATTTCGCCCTGAAGATGACCGCCAGCCGGCAGAACCTCACCGGCGAAACCCTCGACTCCGACGGCCGGGAAATGCCCCTGCCCGAGGCCTGGCGCCTGGGGTTCACCTTCGCGACGGGTTTCGACCACCCCCGGTACGCCCGGCAACCGGTGCGGACGTCCCTGTCGTTCGCCCGGATCATGCCCGACGAGCCCTACGGCCGCGCCAGCAACCACTTCGGCCTGGAACTGCTGCTGCTGGAACTCATCGCGTTCCGCTTCGGCCAGGACTCCGGACTGCAACCCGACGGCCTGGCCTGGGGATTGGGCATGGTCCTGGACCGGCCGCGCGGGCTGCCGCTGGAAGTGGCGGCCGATTTCTGCATCCTGGACCGGGATCCCGATACGCTCGTGGATGACTTCAGGATGGAGATGTGGGGGCTCCGCGGGAAGGTCTTCTTCTAGGGTCGGTCGGTCCCTCCGGCGAGGAGGGCGCGCAGGTAAGCCAAGCCTCCGTCCTCGTCGGTGAACGCGCCGTCCAGCTGCGCCTCGTAGCAGACGTCGAGGATGGGCCCGAAATCGGGTCCCGGCGTGCGGCCGAGGGCGATCAGGTGCCGGCCCTGCACCAGGGGCCGCGGGGCCCGGCGCTCGACCTTCAGGGCCTCGGCCCGCTCCAGGAGCCAGGGGCCGGCGGGGAAGTCGTCCTCCAGCGGCGGCCGCCCCCGGCGGTCCGCCCGCGCCACCCTCACCAGGCGATCGATCCTCCCCACCCGCGACGCCAGGCGGCGGATCGCGCCGTCGCCGGCCCCCGCCTTGTGGAGTTCCTCCGGCCGCAGATGTTCCCGCACCAGGGGGACGACCTGTTCGACAAGGTCCAGCTGACGGGTCATGCGGCCGAGGAACGCGCGGGTCGGCTCCTCCCCCGCCTCGCAATGCCCCAGGGATCGGATGGCATCCGGGTCGATGATGGTCGTCGCAGGCTTGCCCAGGTCGTGGCAGAGTACGGCCAGCCCCACCACCAGGTCCTCCCGGTCGTCCCCGGTGCGTTCCTCCGCGAAGGCGTCCAGGCAATGGAGGGTATGGGTCCAGACGTCCCCCTCGGGATGCCAGCGGGGGTCCTGGGGACAGCCGATCAGGGCCTTCAGCTCGGGGAAATGGTCGATCCAGCCCGTGTCGCGGAGGAATGCCAGGCCCAGCGCAGGCGTTTCTCCCGTGAGGATGAGCTTGCGCCATTCCTCGAAGATGCGCTCCGGTGCGAGCCCTTCCATCCCGATGCCCCGGCAGAGGCGGACCGTCTCGGGGGCTGCGGTCAGACCGAAGCGGGCGATGAACTGCATGCCGCGCAGCACCCGGAGCGGGTCCTCGCCGAACTGGTCCGACGTGTGGCGCATGATACGGTCCGCGAGGTCCCGGCGTCCCTGGAAGGGATCGATGACCTCCCCGGTCAGGGGATCCTCGGCGATGGCGTTGATGGTGAAGTCCCGGCGGGCGGCGGCGGCCTCCAGCGGGAGGAAGGGATCCGCATCGACCAGGAATCCCCGGTGCCCCAGGCCGATCTTGGACTCGCGCCTGGGCAGCGATACGTCGATGGGCAGGCCCTTGAGCTTGAGGACGCCGAAGGCCCTGCCGGTGGGGTCGACGGGGTGGAAGGATTCCAGCAGCTCGATCAGGTCCTGTGGCTGGATGCCGAAGACCTCCAGGTCGAAATCGGGGGATTCCAGGCCCAGCAGCCGGTCACGGACCGAACCGCCCACCAGGAGGGCGCGGCCGCCTCGCGCGGCGATGAGCCGGGCGATGTCCCGGACGGTGGTGAAGTGGTCCCCCGGGGGGGCGGCACCGGTCATGACGGCCTCCTTCCCCGGAATGGTAGCCGATCCGGTCCGTTGCGGAAACAGGATCCGCAGGTCCATCCGGTCTGCTCCCCGCCGACGACTAGAATGTGATGACCAGGGATCGGGTCATCGGAGTTCCCCCGTAAGATTCCCCGCTCCCGCCAAACACCCACGGCGGCAACGAAGGACACAAGCCCGAGGAGGCGAGACAAGGACAACTGGTTATCGTTCGCGAGGGGGTCGATCATGAATACCCGACTGATTCCCATCCTGGCCGCCGCGGCGGCCATCCTGGCGGGGATTCCCGCCGTATCATCCGCCCAGGGCGACGTCGACCTGATGGTCACTGCGGTGCAGGCCTCCCTCGTGGGGAACGACCTGCTGGTCGCCGCCGAGATCACCATCCTGGACCAGGGCTACGCCGCCCCGATCAGCACCACTGTGCGGTACTATCTCGACGGTCAACCGGTCGGCAGCGGGCCGTTCAACATGCTGACCAGCCTGCCCAGCACCTGCAACATGTTCAGCCCGCCCAACTGCGATTACGGCTATTGCGAGGACAAGGACACCAACGGCCAGCCGACTGCCGCCGCCTGCGTGCAGATGATCTACTACAACACCTCCATGATGGGTTGCGGGTGCGTGTACCTCTACCTGGAGCCGGCCCATCCGCTCACCTACCACGACGAGATGATCTGTTCCGTGGCCATCGACGAGGAGGATTCCGTGGCCGAGGCCGACGAATCGAACAACATGCTCGCCGTCTCGCTGGAACCGGTCGCCGAGCGGGCGGAGAGCTGGTCCCGGCTCAAGGCCACCTACCGGTAGGACGAGGGCGGCGGCTCTGCCGAACCGCCGCCGACCCCCCCTGGGAAAATCCTGGATTCAGATGAGGATCTCCTCTTCCTCCAACCTGAGGACTTCCTGAGCCTTCCGGGGTCCGGCAGTCCTGTTCGGCAGGGGTTTCGATCCCTTGCCGCGTCCGGCCGACGCCCCCCCGCCGGGCTTGCCCCCATGTCCTGTGGCGGGGCCGGAAGAGGCCGGCCGGCCCGGCGACCGTCCGGCCACGACTACCACCAGTTCCCCCACCAGCCCGTTGAGTTCGACCGCCTGGGCGGCGAGTTCCTCGGCCCCGGCCGCCGATTCCTCGGCACTGGCGGCATTGCCCTGGGTCACATGATCCATGTCCGTTACGGCCGCGTTGATCTCGGTCACGCCCCGGGCCTGTTCCATGCTCGCGTGGGAGACGTCACGGACCATGGCTTCCATGTCGTCCACACAGGCTGCGATCCGCTCGAGGCACTTCTCCACTTCCCCTGCGATGACCACGCCCTGCTGGGAACTCTCCCCGGATTCGGCGAGGATGCGCGTTGTGTCGCTCGCCGCATCTGCGCTCCGCCTGGCGAGGTTGCGGACCTCTTCGGCCACCACGGCGAAGCCCTTGCCGGCATCGCCGGCCCGGGCGGCCTCGACGGCCGCATTCAGGGCCAGCAGATTGGTCTGGAAGGCGATGGCATCGATGCTGCCGACGATGGAGGTCGACTGCTCTGCGCCCTTGCGGATCTTCTCGATGGCCTCGGCCATCCTCCCCATGGCCGCCTTGCCGTCAGAGGCTGCGTTCTGGACGTGGTGGACCGATTCATTCACGCCGTCGGCCTTGTCCGCATTGGCCGTGGTCAGGCGGGTGATCTCGGTCAGGGAGGCGCTGATCTCCTCCAGGCTCGCAGCCTGGGTGGATGCGCTGTTGGCGAGGTTGGTCCCCGAATCGGCCACCTGGCCCGAGAACACGCTCACCTGTTCGGCGTTGTTTCGCAGACGGGATATGACCCGGAAGATGGGTCGGGTGACGGCGCTGGTGATGGTCCAGGCGAAAAGGCCCATTCCCAGCAGGCCGAGCACCGCGCTGATCAGCAGGTTCCGCCACATGGTCGCCCGGATCATTGCCTGGGTGGCATCCAGGGACTGGATGATCTCGAAAGCACCGTGGACCTCCCCCTCGTGCCAGTTCTCCATGCGCGTACCGGTGGGATCCAGACCGGCTGTGTTGCCCCAGATTTCCTCCGAGGTCGCCGGATCACCATGACAAAGCAGGCATTCCCGGGTCAGACGGATGGGACGGAAATACCGGACCGCATTCTGATCATGATCCACGAAGCTGTATTCCTCGAGCCCTTCGTTCTCGAATATCGCGAGGATCTCCCGCTCTCGGGAATCGGGTTCGTTGTCCGGATTCCTGGGCTGGTTCTTGGGGACCTTCAGGGAGAATCCACCCGCCTCGGCCTTGGCTTCGACCATCTTCCAGGCCGTGATCACCGGAACCGCAGCGACGACCTTGTCGAGTTCCCCGGCATCGGCCCACTCGCGCAACATCCCAGGCGTGATCAGACCGCTGTCCCACTTGTTGCCCATCTCCTCACGGGCGGCCTCCGCCATCAGGACCACGCTTCGCGTCTTGTCGACACTCTGCCCGACGGCGAGATCCCACATCCGGTTGTAATTCACCACCGCCTGGGCGGACACCAGAACCGTGATCCCGACAACGCCGAGGACCATAAGCTTTGTTTTGAGACTCCAGGATCGGAACATGGAAAACCCCCAGTGGAAAACGACAGGTTACTGGGGATAATATCGACCTTTCATCGTCCTGATTAAGCGTTATCTTTATCAATTGAAATAACATCACTTTATCTCATGGTCAGGGTAATCTGAAAATCACCTCGTGGCGCAGAAGTTCGAGAATGACCGCCTGGGCTTCGGCAGACCCCAGACCGGCCCTCTTCAGGTCCGAGAGCAAGGCCGTCCCCGTCCTGGCGCCCGGCCTCTCCGCCATCAGCATGACTGCAACCGCCGCCGGACCCGCTCCCAGGGTCACGGGCTTCCGCGTGCGCACGGTGAAGCTCAGGGTCTCGATCCGGATGTCGCCCGGGGTGTGGCGCACCCCCTTGGTGACGACCGTCTCGGGATGAAGCCGGAATCGGGCCCTGGAAAGGTCGGCGGCGGTCAAGGGCGGCCGGGGCTCGTTGCCCGCGTGGGCGACGATCAGTTCCAGCCCCGCGGGCCGGAAGATCCGCTCAAGCACGGTGAACCGCCGGCGGGGATCCAGGTCCAGGAGGCGACGACGGAGTTCGCCGTCGGGAACCACTCGGCGCGGATCCCAGTCCGCGGGCTCCAGCCAGCGCAGGAAGGTCAAGCCCGTGGCCTCCAGCAGGTCGAAGAGAGCCGGAACGTCGTAGCTCGTCTCGTTGACGTTCAGCATCCGGTCGACGAACTCCACGTCGTCGACCCCGGCGGTGTCCTCGAACCGGGTGCCCGCCAGGGCGTGACCGCGGGCAAGGGCGGCGACTTCGCGGGCGGCGGGCAGGCGACCTTCCAGGCCCACCTCCGGGGGAAAGAGCAGGGCCACGGCGCCGGCGAGTTCCTGCAGGGATTCCCTCCCGCACCGCCCGTAGACCATCAGGTTGATGACACCATGGGGAGCCAGGACGCCCCTCAGCCCCGCCAGCGCCGCCAGCGGGTCGGCCAGGTGGTGCAGCACCCCCGAGGAGTGGATCACGTCGAATCCGCCCGGGGGAACCTCCAGCCCGTCCAGGGTCATGAGATCCACCTCGGCGAAAGCCACGTTCTTCAGCCCCCGCTGATCCGCCTGGCGGCGGGCGTCCTCCAGGGAGACGCGGCTGACGTCCACGCCCAGGAACCGCACCTCCGGTTGCAGGGTGGCCGCCCCCAGGAGGCCGAGCCCGCGGCCGCAGCCCGCATCCAGCACCCGGTAGGGGCCGCTCGTCTCCCTGCGCCTTGACCCGTAACTCAGGACGAGTTCGACGTCCGCCCCGATCCGGTTGACGACCGGACCGGAGGGGTAGGGGTACTGCTCGTACATGCTGCGGACCGCGCCGGTGGTCTCGTCCATGGCTATCTTCCCTGCTGGAGGATGGATTCCGGGTGGCGCGATGATGAGCGATCGCGGACAATCCGTCCACCCGCGAAACCGTGCGGGCCGTCGTCGGCCGGAGCCGGCCGGGGCCGCCCCCAACGCACCTTGAATGAACGTCATCCCGGGAAAGGACGGCGCCCGCATGGCCACCCCGCGACCCTTCGACCTGGCGGACCTCCGCCGCCGTCTGCATGCCCTGGCCGAGGTCTCGGGCCGGGAGGAGACCACCGCCGCCTTCGTCGCCGAGGCCCTGGCCTCCCTCCATCCCGGCGAACTGCTGACCGGCCTGGGGGGCCACGGGATCGCCGCGGTCTTCAGTGGCCCCGGGCCTGGCCCCACCGTCATGCTGCGGGCCGAGCTGGACGCCCTGCCCATCCCCGAGACGCTGGATCTCGACCATGCCTCCTTCTCTCCCGGCGTGGCCCACAAGTGCGGCCATGACGGGCACATGACCATCCTGCTGGGGGCCGCCCAGCGGCTGGCCGCCCGACCTCCGGCCTGCGGGCGGTGCGTGCTGGTGTTCCAGCCGGCCGAGGAGACGGGAGAGGGTGCGGCCGCCCTGCTGGCGGATCCGCGCTTCGGCGCCCTGCATCCCGACTGGATCTTCGCCCTGCACAACCTGCCGGGCTATCCCGAGGGCTCGCTCCTTTTGCGGGACGGACCCTTCGCAGCGGGCAGCGCAGGGGTGGCGATCGGGCTCACCGGTCGCACCAGCCACGCGGCTTACCCCGAGCAGGGACGCAGTCCCGACCGGGCCGTCGCCCGCCTCATCCTGGACCTCATCAACCTCCCGGACCGGTGGCGGGGATCGGGCCGCCTGGCCCTGGTGACCATCGTCCACACCAGGATCGGCGAGCGGGCTTTCGGCATCACCCCCGGGGAAGCCGAGGTGCTCGCCACCGTGCGCAGCGACGACGACGGAGTCCTCGCCGCCCTCAAGGAAGGCGCCCGGGAGGTCGCCGCCGCCGCCGCGGCCGACCACGGATTGTCCTGCTCCGTCGAATTCAGCGAGGAATTCCCGGTCACCACCAACGATCCCCGGGCGGTGGGCATCGTCGCCGCAGCCGCCGCGGCGCTTCACCTGGAGGTGATCGAGCCCGAGGAGAGCCCCTTCCGCTGGTCCGAGGATTTCGGTCACCTGGCCGCCCTGGGCAGGGGCGCCATGATCGGGCTGGGCGCCGGGACCGGGCACCCGGTGCTCCACGCGCCCGATTTCGACTTCAACGACGCCCTGCTGCCGGTGGGAGTCGGACTGCTGGATACGGTGACCAGGGAGCTGCTGGGCAGGGCCCGTTAATTTCGTGACAAGTCCCACTATCGATAAGGGATTTTATTATCAGCCAAGGGGTTGCCCTTCATTCCCGGCCCGCCTTTCAAAAAATTGTGCTGCCCGCTCCTGGCGATTATGTTCTAATTCCACAGTCCATGACGGCTCACGCTGACCTACTTCCCAGGAGACTAGGATTCATGGCTTCAATCGGCTCGGTAGCCTGGTCGTCGGTCGGGAAGAAGGTGATCACCGGCATCACGGGACTGGCCCTCATCGGGTTCGTCACCGTCCATCTGATCGGTAATCTCACCCTCTTCATCGGTCCCGACGCCTTCAACGACTATGCCCATTTCCTCGAGAGCATGCTCCACGGCTGGTTCATCTACGCCTTCGAAGTGGTGTTGCTCGCCATCTTCCTCTTCCACATGATCGCCGCCATCACCGTGGCCTGGACGGACAAGCGGAGGGCACGCTCCGAGGGTTACAAGGTCTCCAGGGACGCCGGCGGCAAGAGCCGCAAGACCTTCGCCTCCAAGTCCATGATCTACACGGGGATCCTCTTGATCTTCTTCGTGATCGCCCACATCTGGCTGTTCAAGTTCGGAGACCACGAGGTCTACACCAAGCACGACACGGTGGTGAAGAACCTCTACAAGACGGTGGTGACCACCTTCAAGGGCATCGGGTTCACCGCCTTCACCGTGCTCGTCATGGTCCTGCTGGGGCTGCACCTGCGCCACGGCTTCTGGAGCGCGTTCCAGTCCCTGGGCTGGACCAACGACAGATACCTGCCGATCCTGACCAAGATCGCCTGGTTCTACGGCGTGATCCTGGCGATCGGCTTCATCGCGATCCCCGTTTACATGTACCTCTTCGGTGATCCGAATCTCGCTCCGGGAGGTCATTGATATGTCCGGCAACAGGATTCTCGACGCCAAGATCCCCGGCGGCCCGCTGGCCGAAAAGTGGGACAAGCACATGATGGACAACCCGCTGGTGGCCCCCGGCGGGAACCGCCGCAAGCACAGGATCATCGTGGTGGGCACCGGCCTGGCCGGCGGCGGCGCCGCGGCCACCCTTGGGGAACTGGGCTACAACGTCCTGAACTTCTGCATCCAGGACACCCCCCGGCGCGCCCACAGCGTGGCCGCCCAGGGCGGGATCAACGCCGCCAAGAACTACCAGAACGACGGCGACAGCATCCACCGCCTGTTCTACGACACCATCAAGGGCGGCGACTACCGGTCCCGCGAGGCCAACGTCTATCGTCTGGCCCAGCTCTCGACCGGAATCATCGACCAGTGCGTCGCCATGGGCGTCCCCTTCGCCCGCGAGTACGGCGGCACCCTGGCCAACCGCTCCTTCGGCGGCGTTCAGGTCAGCCGCACCTTCTACGCCCGGGGCCAGACCGGCCAGCAGCTGCTGCTGGGCGTCTACAGCGCCCTGGTGCGCCAGATGGAGGCCGGGACGGTCAAGATGTTCCCCCGGCACGAGATGCTCGACCTGGTGGTCATCGACGGCAAGGCCCGGGGCATCATCACCCGCGAACTGACGACCGGCGAGATCAAGCGGTACGAGGCCGACGCCGTGGTCCTGGCCACCGGCGGCTACAGCCCGGTGTTCTACCTCTCCACCAACGCCGTCAACAGCAATGCGACGGCCATCTGGCGGGCCCACCGGCGCGGCGCCCTGTTCTCCAACCCGTGCTACACGCAGATCCATCCCACGGCCGTGCCGCAGCTGGGCGACTACCAGTCCAAGCTCACCCTGATGAGCGAGTCCCTGCGGAACGACGGACGGGTCTGGGTGCCGCTGAAGCCGGGCGACAAGCGCAGGCCCAACGACATTCCCGAGAGCGAAAGGGACTACTATCTGGAGCGTCGCTATCCCGCCTTCGGCAACCTGGTGCCCCGCGACATCGCCGCCCGGGCCGCCAAGGTCGAGTGCGACAAGGGCAAGTGCGCCTACCTTTCGGGTCAGGCCGTGTACCTGGACTTCGCCGAGGCCATCGGCCGGCTGGGCCGGGACGTGGTCGCCGACCGCTACGGCAACCTGTTCGCCATGTACGAGGAGATCATCGGCGACGACCCCTACGAGACCCCGATGATGATCTATCCCGCCCCCCACTACACCATGGGCGGACTGTGGGTGGACTACAACCTGCAGAGCACCATCGAGGGCCTGTTCATTGCCGGCGAGGCCAACTTCAGCGACCACGGCGCCAACCGGCTGGGCGCCAGCGCCCTGATGCAGGGTCTGGCCGACGGCTACTTCGTGGTGCCGCGCGTGGTGGCCAGCTACCTGGCCGGCGCCAAGCTCGGCAAGGTCTCGACCGATCACGAATCGTTCAAGGCCGTCGAGGACGAGGTCAGGGCCAGGATCCAGCGCCTGCTGGCGATCAAGGGATCGCGCACGGTGCGTGACATCCACTGGGAGCTGGGCCGCACCATGTGGGACAAGGTCGGCATGGCCCGCAATCGCGAGGGCCTCGAGCAGGCCATCGGGACCATCGGCAAGCTTCGCGAGGAGTTCTGGCAGAACCTCAAGCTCACCGGGAGCGACGCCGACCTGAACAAGCAGCTGGAACAGGCCAACCGCCTGAGCGACTACCTGGAGCTGGGCGAACTGATGGCCCGCGACGCCTTGATGCGCGAGGAATCCTGCGGCGGCCACTTCCGGGACGAGCACCAGACCCCCGAGGGCGAAGCCAAGCGCGACGACGCCAACTTCACCTTCGTCTCGGCCTGGGAATACACCGGCGAGAACCGGGAGCCCGTCCTGCACAAGGAGCCCCTGGTGTTCGAGAACGTGGAACTCAAGACCCGCAGTTACAAGTAGAGGAAGGACAGTTCCATGAGCGAGAAAGCCACGAAGAGCGGAATGACCATAAAGCTGAAGATCTGGCGGCAGGCCCGGGGCGCCCGTTCCGGCGGGTTCATCGAGTACGTCAAGAAGGATGTCGTGGTCGAGATGTCCCTGCTGGAAGTGCTCGACCTGGTCAACGAGGAACTCGTCGCCAAGGGCGAGGAGGCCATCGAGTTCGACTCGGACTGCCGCGAAGGCATCTGCGGCACCTGCGGCCTCGTCGTCAACGGAGTGGCCCACGGGACCCACGCGGGGACGACCACCTGCGAGATCCGCATGCGCCAGTTCCACGACGGCGAAACCATCACCATCGAGCCCTTCCGGGCCAAGCCGTTCACGATCATCAAGGATCTCGTCGTCGACCGCTCGGCCTTCGACCGGATCCAGCAGAAGGGCGGCTTCGTCTCCATGAACGTGGGGTCGGCCCCCGACGGCAATGCCGTGCCCATCCCCAAGGAGGCGGCCGATCGGGCCATGGACGCCGCCTCCTGCATCGGTTGCGGGGCCTGCGTGGCGGCCTGCCCCAACGCCTCGGCCTCGCTGTTCGTCAGCGCCAAGATCAGCCAGTTCGCCGTGCTGCCCCAGGGCGATCCCGAGCGATCCCGGCGGGCGTTGCTGATGATCGCCCAGATGGACGAGGAAGGCTTCGGGGACTGCTCCAACCACGGCGAGTGCGAGGCGGTCTGTCCCAAGGAGATCTCGATCCAGAACATCGCCAAGATGCGCCGGGAGTTCATCATGGCGGCCTTCAAGGGCTGACCTGCGGATCCCTGCCGTCGTTTCCGGGCGTCCTCCCGAGGGCGCCCGGTTTTCGTTCCCCCCCGGCGCTTCCCGCTGTCACCGCGGCCCCGCATCCCCTATGATCACCGGAACGCCGCTTCCCTTCGCCTGGACGAACGAACCGGGGCCATGGAAATTTTCCTGACATTCCGCCGCTCGGCCTTGCCCCTCCTGCCGGTCCTGGCGGCCTTGCTCGTCCTGCCGGCCTGCGCACCCGATGGACCGGGCGGCGGAATGTTGCGCGCCGTCGGGGAATCCGGCCTGCCGGACGAGGGCGACACCTACGGCGCCACCGTGCTGGACTGGAACGGGGACGACCTGCCGGACCTTCTGGTCTCCCGCCACACCGACCGGGCCGTCCTCTACCTGAACCGGGGCGGACTGCGCTTCGCTGCGGAGCCCCTGCCGTCCGGTCTGCCCGACCGGCAGCCCGACCACCACGGATCCGCGGCGTGCGATTTCGACCGGGACGGGGACTGGGACGCGTTCGTGGGCGTGGGTTCCGACTCGGGATACGGCGAGGGCGTCAATCAGATCTGGGTGCGGACACCCGCCGGCTGGCGCCTCGACGAACGGGCGGGCCACGACCTTCCGGGCGATCCGGTGGGACGGGGACGGGGCGCCGTCTGGGCCGATCTCGGCGGCGGTCCCGAACCCGAACTGCTCGTCTTCAACTACCAGAGCCCGCCCCGTCTCCTGTCCCCCACCGATCAGGGATGGGTGGATCTCGGCGGCCGGCTGCCCTGGGCGCCGCCCGTTCCGCAGGACCGTCCGGGCGGCCGCATTCCCGGGCCGAGGGAACGGGCCCGATCTCCCTGGATCCACAACGGGGCGACCGCCGACCTGGACGGGGACGGCCGGTGCGATCTGCTGGTCCTGGGCCGTCCCGGCTGGGCCGGCCTGCTGCTGAACACCGACCGGGGTTTCGCCGAGGCCACCGAGCGGGCGGGCCTGGGACCCGCGGTCTGGCCCCTGGTTCCCCACCACGCCGCAGCCGGGGACCTCGACGGCGACGGCGACCCGGACCTGGTCCTCTGCGGTCCGGCGCCCGGCCTCCAGGGCCGCACCGCCGAGGGCCCGCCCGTCTTGTGGATCAACGAATCGGTTCCCGGTGGGCCGCGGTTCCGCCCCCTCCCCGTCCCTGCGGCTGCGGGCGCGCGGGCCTGGGCCTCGGCCCTGGCCGACCTCGACAACGACGGGGTGAATGATCTGCTCCTCGTGCAGCATCCGGAATCAGACGGGGATCGGCCCCTGCTGATCCTGCAGGGAGGCGACGAGGCCACCTTCAACGACGTGACGGCCATCTGGGGAAGCCCCGGTGAACCGGGGGCTGCGGCCGAATCGGTGATCGCCGCCGACTTCGATCTGGACGGGGATCTGGACCTGCTGCTCCTGGCGGGCGGGGACTACCGGACGCCGGCTTCCCGGCCGGCCGGGCTCCTCCTCGCGGAGAATCGGACTTCCGGTCGCGGGCTGACCCTGGAACTCGCGGCGACCGCCTCCCCGCCCCGCGGTCTCGGCGCCGTGGTCACCCTCGAGGGCGACCCGCCGCGGGTCGTCCGGCACCAGGCCACCGTCCACAACGTGAGCTCGTCCATCCTGCCGGTGCACATCGGTGTCGCGGACCGGAGCGGGCCCTTCCGGGTGCGGGTGGACTGGCCCGCCGGGTCCGTCACCGTCCACGAGATCCCCCACGCCGGCGCCGCCTTCCGGCTGCACGAGGACCGGCCCGAGCCGGATCCGATCCCCGGGAGGTCCCCATGAAGCGGCGTCTGGCCACGGGGCTGGCGATCCGACTGGCGGTCTTGCTGGCTGCCGGGCCCGCGATCTCCGCCGAGCAGACCGTCCGACCGGACGGGTCGGGAGATCGCCCCACCATCCAGGCCGCCCTCGACGCCGCGGCCGACGGCGACCTGATCCGCCTGGCCCCGGGGGTCTACGGCGGACCCGGCAACCTGGATCTGGACTTCCGCGGCAAGGCCGTGACCCTGCTGGGGGACGAGGAGGCGCCGGAGACCTGCGTCCTGGACCTGGGGACGGCCCCGGCGGGAACGGCCGGCCGCGCCTTCTTCTTCCACACCTTCGAGACCAGGGCCTCGCAGGTCCGCGGCCTGGCCATGATCCGGGGGGACGTCCCCGCTCATCCCGAGTCCCAGGGCCTGGGCGGGGCGGTCCTTTGCCTGGGCGCCTCTCCCACCTTCGCGGCCTGCCTGTTCCGGGAAAACTGGGCCCTCAACGGCGGGGCCGTGGCCATCCAGAACGGCGCGCCCCTGTTCCGGGACTGCCGGTTCCAGCAGAACTCGGCCGAGATCGGCGGGGCGGTCTTCAGCAATCCCGGCGATCCCGGGTTCTCCGGTTCCACCTTCGCCGGCAACACCGCCGCCCGGGGCGGCGGCCTGTCGGCCATGGGCGGCACGGTGAAGGTCTCAGGCTGCGTTTTCTACGCCAATTCCGCCACCCAGGGCGGAGCCGTGGCGGCGGACCGGAGCGCCATCCTGATCCTGGAATCCAGCCTGCTCGACAACAACTTCGCCAGTTTCGGGGGCGCCGTGTTCGTCCAGTCGGCCGCGGTGGAGGTCCGCCGGTCCACCCTGGCCTGGAATTCGGCCGGCAGCGGCGGCGGCATCCATCTGGGAGCGGGGGCCCAGGCCAGCCTCCGGCATACCCTGATCACCGGAGGCGTGCGAGGGGCGGCCTTCGGCGCCGAGGGGTCCGCGACCCTGGACGTCGCCTGCAGTCTGGTCTGGGGGAACGCCGGCGGGGACTGGACGGGACCCGCCGCCCACCTGGCGGCCACGGCGGGCAACCTGGAACTGGATCCGCAGCTGCAGGACCCCGACGCTCGCGACTTCAGGCCCCGGCCCGGGTCCCCCTGTCCGATCCAGGAGTGCGGGGCCATCGGCGCCTTCCGGTAGGGTCCGCCGTCAGTCGGCGCCCTGCTCGGTGCGGGCGATGATCTCGTCCTGCAACGCCCGGTCCAGGTTGTTGAAGTAGTCGCTGTAGCCGGCCACGCGCACGATCAGGTCGTTGTATTCCTCGGGCTTGCGCTGGGCCTCCAGCAGGGTCTCGCGGCCCACGACGTTGAACTGGATGTGGTGGCCGTCCAGGGCGAAGTAGCCCCGCACGAGGCCCGCCAGGACGTCCAGTCCCTTCTCCCCCTCCAGGATCGCCGGCGTGAACTTCTGGTTCAGCAGGGTTCCCCCGGTGCTCAGGTGATCCATCTTGGCCGCCGAGCGGATCACCGCGGTGGGCCCGCGGCGGTCGGCGCCCTTGTTGGGGGATATCCCCTCGGGCAGGGGCAGACCGGCCCGGCGCCCGTCGGGCAGGGCCCCGATCACCGACCCGAAGTACACGTGGCAGGTGGTCGGCAGCATGTTGATGCGATAGGCGCCGCCCTTGCGGTTGGGCCGCCCGTCCACCGCGTCGAAGTAGGCGGCGAAGGCCAGGCGCATCAGGTCGTCCGCGCGGTCGTCGTCGTTGCCGTACTTCGGGGTGCGGTCGCGCACGAGGCGCAGGATGCGGTCGTGCCCCTGGAAGTCGTCCGCCAGGGCCGCCAGCAGCTCGGCCAAGGTGAACGACCCCTGGTCGAAGACGTGGGTCTTCAGGACCGCCAGGCTGTCGGCCATGCTGCCGATCCCCACCCCCTGGACGTAGCTCGTGTTGTAGCGGGCCCCGCCGGCGTTGTAGTCCTTGCCGGCGGCGATGCAGTCGTCGATCACCACGGAGAGGAAGGGCGCGGGCAGGTGCCGGGCGTACAGCTCCTCGATGACGTCGTTGCCCTCCATCTTGATCCCGATGAAGTGCTCCAGCTGGATCCGGTAGGCCTCCCAGAACTCCTCGAAGGACCCGAATCCTGCCGCCGGACCGGTCACCGGCCCCAGCTGCTTGCCGGTGCGCGGGTCGCGCCCGTCGTGCAGGGTGATCTCCAGGACCTTGGGCAGGTTGAAGTACCCGGTCAGGATGTAGGCTTCCTTCCCGAAGGCTCCGGTCTCCACGCAGCCGCTGGTGCCGCCGCAGCGGGCGTCCTCCAGCGTCTTGCCCATGTTCACCAGCTCCTGCACCACGGCCTCGGCGTTGAAGAACGAGGGCTGGCCCCAGCCCCTGCGGGCGATGGCGCAGGCGCGCTTGAGGAAGCGATCGGGATTGAGGCGGCTGACCTGCACGTTGCTCGACGGCTGCAGCAGCCGCATCTCGTCCACGACGTCCAGCACCAGGTAGGACACCTCGTTGACGCCGTCGCGGCCGTCGGCGGTCAAACCCCCGCTGCCGATGTTGGCGAAGTCGGTGTAGGTGCCGCTCTCCTTGAGGGTCACCCCGACCTTGGGCGGGGCCGGCTGGTTGTTGAACTTGACCCAGAAGCACTGCAGCAGTTCCTCGGCCTGCTCCCTGGTCAGCGTCCCGGCTGCCAGCTCGCGCGTGTAGAAGGGCTCGAGGTGCTGGTCCAGGCGGCCGGGGCTGAAGGAATCCCAGACGTTCAGCTCGCTGACCACCCCCAGGTGGACGAACCAGTACATCTGCAGGGCCTCGGCGAAGGTGCGGGGGGCGCGGGCCGGGACGCGGTCGCAGCGGGCGGCGATGGCTTCGAGCTCGCCTCGTCGGGCCGGGTCGGGTTCGATCTCCGCGAGATCCCGCGCGTAGGCCGCGTACCGCCTGCCGAGGATCATGACCGCATCGCAACAGATGGCCATGGCCCGCCACTGGTCCCGCCTGGCCCGGGCAGCCTCGTCCTGGTCCGTCTCGGCGGCCAGCCTGGCCTCGATGTCCGCCTTGAAGTCCGCGAAACCCCGCTCGTAGAATTTCCCGTCGGCCACGGTGTGGCCGGGGGCCCGCTGCTCCATGAACTCGGTGAAGATGCCTGCGGCGTAGCAATCCTTCCAGGCCGGGGTCATCCGCCGCAGGATGCGCTCGCGCATGGACCGCTCCCGCCAGTAGGGAATGATGGTCTCTTCCTGCAGGCGGCGCATCCGATCGTCCACCCGGAAGGAGATCCGGTCACGCACGTCCATGACGTGCAGGTCCTCGAGGGTGTGGCAGCAGAGTTCGGGGTAGGTGGGGGTCAGGGCGGGGGCCTCGCCGCGTTCGCCGACGATCAGCTCGCCCTCCCCGATCCACAGGGTGCGGCGCTCCATCAGGCGCTTGAAGGCCAGGGCCCGCAGGACGGGGGCCGGTTCGGCTCCCTCGAACTCCAGGTAGGCCTCGTGGATCAGGCGGGCCCGCTCCGAGCTGAGGGCCGGTACGGCTCGCAGGCTTTCTTCCCTGAGCTTCCTGACCCTCTCGTTCACCGCTCAGCCTCCGGTGGTGACGGCCAGACCGGCCTGGGCGAACCGGGCCCGGATGCGGTCGAGATCGACCGGCTCGAGACCGGGGACCTCGCCCAGGGACCATGACCGCCCCACCTGCGGGGCCTTGCCGCGGCCCAGCTGGTGGAAGGGCAGCAGATCGACGCGGTTCAGCCCGTGACGGCGCAGGAAGGCCAGGGTGGCCTCCAGGTTGGCGTCATCGTCGTTGACCATGGGAATGACCGGGATGCGCACGACCACAGGATCCCCCCGCCGCGCCAGCCGCTCCAGGTTCTCGAGGACGGAACGGTTGGACGCCCCGGTCTGCTCCCGGTGGCGTCCGGCGTCCATCATCTTCAGGTCGTAGAGGAAGAGGTCGACCAGGGGCAGCACCCTGGTGAAGTGGCTCCAGGGCAGGCATCCCGCAGTGTCCACGGCGGTGTGCAGCCCGCGCTCCCGGCAGGCCGTCAGGGCCTCGACCAGGAAATCGATCTGGGCCATGGCCTCGCCCCCGCTGAACGTCACTCCGCCGCCGGTGGGGCCGTAGAAGGGGAGGTCGCGGGCGGCCTCGTCCGCCACCTCGATCGGGGTCATCATCCTGCCGGCGATGGTGCGGCCCTCCTGGGGACAGGACTCGGTGCAGGCGCCGCAGGCGGTACACAGGTCGCCTCGCGTGACCGGACCGCTTGCGGTCATGGTCACCGCCCCGCTGGGGCAATGCTCGACGCAGGCCCCGCACGCCGTGCAGAGCTCGATCTTGACCAGGGGCTGGGCGGAGAAGGACTGCCCTTCGGGATTGTGGCACCACCGGCACTCCAGGGGGCAACCCTTGAGGAAGACGGTGGTGCGGATGCCCGGACCGTCGTGCAGGCTGAAGCGCTGGATGTTGAAGACCAGACCGGTGGTCAAGGAGGGACCTCGGTTCGGGATCGGATCAGGGACTCAATGACCGGCTGGGCGGAATATAACACACGACCGTGGCGCGGGGTACCGCGAGGGAGCGGGTAACCGGTTCCATTTCGCCGGATTGCCGTAGTGTTTTAAGAAACTATTCGGCTGGTGGGCGCCCAGACCTGTCCAAAAGAGGTATTCAGATTGAAGTGTTCCAAGTCAAAACCCCATCTGCGCCGAAAAGGGCGTGATCTTGGCTCGGTTCCTCTCCTGTTTGCTGATAATAGTATCCAAAATCGCCCCCCGGGGGACCTACATCCCCGAAAACAGCCTTCAATCCAGGTTTTCAGCGATGTTTTGGAGTTCCTGGGTAGACCGATCCTCCTCCCCCGGCCATCGGCAGTCGGGGTGGCATTTCCAGGTAGGATTTCAGGCTGCGGCGCAGGTGATCCCGGGTGGAGACCATCACTTGATCGAGACACTCGGTTTCAGGGTTCCGACCACACGTTCGCTACCGGGATTGGTTGGAGTGGGTGAACCATCCGGTCCCAAACAGGCGATCGGGGATGGTTCAGGGGCTTTCCCAGGCGGGGAGGGCAAAGCGGGCATTCAGCGCGGGCACATCCAGATCCCCCAGCCGCATAGGGGTCACCGTGATCCATCCCGCGCGCTGCTTCGCCACGTCCCCGTCCTCGGGCTGGTCGTCCCCGTCATCGAACCACCAGCGCTGCGTCCAGATGCGCCGGCCCTGAACGTCGGTTCCCCCGGGCTCGAAGGCGTCGTGAAAGACCTCGTTTCCAGGGGCCGCCCAGCAGACGCCCAGCACCCGGTCCACGGGACCATCGGGAAAGTTGACGGACAGGTACCGGCCGGGTTCCAGGCTCCCGGCCACGGCCCCGGAAGCCAGTTCCACGCACCACTCCGGCACGGCGGCCACCATGGTCGGATCGTCCGGATCGAGGTTGGAAAAGGCGATCGCCGGCACGCCCAGCTGGGTGGCCAGGCGGGCCGCCCCGATGGTGCCCGATGCCAGGTAGGCGTCGGCCAGGTTGGGTCCGCTGTTGATGCCGCTGAGAACCAGGTCGGGCGGGTCGGCGGCCATCATGCCGGTCAGCGCCAGGAGAACGCAATCGCCGGGGAAGCCGTCCACGCCCCAGGCCTCGATGCCGGGACCGAAATCCCGGGGCTCGACGGCCACCTCGTGGCGCTGGAAGGCCGAGACGTAGTTCGTCGAGCCGCTGCAGTTGCCCAAAGGGGCCACCACGACGACATCGGCCACCCGGGCGAAGGCCTGCGCCAGGACGACGAGGCGGGGATCGTCGACCCCGTCGTCGTTGGTGATCAGGACGCGGTCGAACCAGGGTCCGTCCGCACTTGCGGGATGGGCGGACGTCAGGATCAGAAGAAGGATCAGGGCGCTGCGCATCATGGCGATTCGAACCTCCGTTGGACCGGATTCCAGGACAGGAAAAAAGGTACGGCTACCCGGGGCAATCCGTACCTTCCCTCGAAATCCAGGGCAAGTCCTACTTGCCGCCCTTGTCGTCCTGGGTCTTCTCGGGAATGACCCGGATGGTCTGGACGGTGGGATTCTCGCCGGTGGAGACGTTGCCGGTGAAACTGTTGTACTTCACCATGTTCTTCTCGACGATGATGTTGCCCTGTCCGTCGCTGGAGATGTTGGTCACGAACGGTCCGGCGGTGGAGCAGCCGGAGGCGAAGGCGGCCAAGGCGACGCACGCCGCCAGACCCAGGGCGATCCTAACATTCCTCATCATGATTCCCTTCATTGCATTAAGATGGACTTCGCCCGCCCCGTCGGGGCGGGCCGAGGGGACCGAAGTTGTCGGCCCTCGGCTCCGAAAACTATCATTCCGATCGCCCGGCATCAAGATCGGTCCTGGCGATCTTCAGGCGCCACAGCCCTGCCGGGTTTCCTCCTTGCCGTGGCCCGCCCCGCGCGCACCGGTTGCGACCCGGGTTCCTTCCTGGTGGGGAGCGGTTTCCTGGTGACAAATCCGGAGGGGCTCGGCATCCTCATCCCTGTCCCGTTTCGCCGACCGGAATCCGCCAGGAGGGGCCATGAGCACGACGATCTCCCGCCGCACCTTCGTCAAGTCCGTCGCCCTGACCGCCGGCGCCCTGGGGTACTTCGGCCTGACCGGCCGCTCGCCGGTGGCGCTGGCCGCGGGCCCGCGCAACATGTGCGGATTCGCCGCCCCGCCCCTGGACCGGGTACGCGTGGGCGTGATCGGCCTGGGCATGCGCGGCCCCGGAGCCGTCGAGCGGATGGCGAAGATGCAGGACGTGGACATCTTGGCCCTCTGCGACATCCGGCCGCAGGGCGTGGCGGAGTCCCAGGAAATCCTGGCCCGCCATGGCCGCCGTCCCGCCCGGGAATTCACCCAGGGCCCGGAGGACTGGCGCAACCTCTGCCAGCTCGACCTCGACCTCGTGTACATCGCCACCCCCTGGGACTGGCACGTGCCCATGGCCGTGGGCGCGATGCAGGCCGGCAAGCACGCCGCAGTCGAGGTTCCCGCGTCCACCACCCTGGACGGCTGCTGGGAACTGGTCGAGACAAGCGAGAGCACCGGCAGGCACTGCATGATGCTGGAGAACTGCTGCTACGACTTCTTCGAGCTGATGACCCTGAACATGGTCCGCCAGGGCGTGTTCGGGGCACTGACCCACGCCGAGGGGGCTTACATCCATTCCCTCGTGGAGTACATGCAGCCCCAGCCGGGACAGGAGATCTACCAGGGCAACTGGCGCATCGAGCACAACCTCGAGGCCAACGGCAACCTCTACCCCACCCACGGCCTCGGGCCTGTCGCCCAGTGCCTGGACGTCAACCGCGGCAATCGGTTCGAATACCTGACGAGCATGTCCAGCCGGCAGGCGGCCTTCACCGAGCACGCCCGCCTGACGGGCAACGAGCAGTTCGCAGACCTGCCCTCCTATCGCGGCGACATGAACACCACGCTGATCAAGTGCGCCCGCGGGGAAACCATCATGGTCCAGCACGACACCAGCACCCCGCGGGCCTACAGCCGGATCCACCTGGTGCAGGGATCGCGCGGCATGGCCCGCAAGTGGCCCCGCAAGGGCGTGTGCCTCCACAGCAAGGGCCACCGCTGGCTCGACGACGAGGAGATGAAGGAACTCGAAGCCCGGTACCAGCACCCCCTCACCCGGACGATCGGCGACGTCGCCCGCAAGGTCGGGGGGCACGGCGGCATGGACTTCATCATGGACTACCGTCTGATCTATTGCCTGAAGAACGGGCTGCCCCTGGACCAGGACGTCTACGACGCCGCGGCCTGGAGCGCGGTGGCTCCCTTGAGCTGCGCCTCGGTCGCGGACAGGTCCGATTCCCTCGAGGTGCCCGACTTCACCCGCGGCTCCTGGCGGACCAACCGGCCTCTGCAGATCGTGGACGTGGATCCCTCGCTGCTGCCCCTGCTGGCCGTCAGCGAGGTCGGAGAGCAGATCGAGGTCCGGTAGGGCCATCCTCATCGTGTTGACCGGCAAAGGTTTATCATGAAAATGATTTGCTGGACATTTTCAGGATAATTTTGGTATTCTTTTAAAAGAAACAGGTTCCCCCGATCCAGGTCCTCCACCAGGAAACGAGATGGCCGCGTGACCCATCCCGACCAGAAAAGTGCGCCGGTTTCGGACCGGCCGGCCTCCGGCCTGGCTTCCGCCAGCGGAACGCAGGGCAAGTGGCTCTACGCCGGCGTGGCCTTGTCCTCCATCGTCGTGCCGACCCTCGGCTCGATCTACGCTCTCTTCCTTCTCCTGACTGATGGCATCTCGGCCCTCGATCTGGCCATGCTCGTGTTCTTCTACGTCTTCACCGTCCTGGGCATCGAGCTGGGCTATCACCGCTACATGACCCACCGGTCCCTGAAGATGAAGCCCTTCCTCAAGAAGCTGATGATCATCGCCGGGGCCATGAACGCCGACGGCCCTCCCCTCTGGTGGGCGGCCATCCACCGTCAACACCACCTGCACTCCGACAATCCGGGCGATCCCCATTCGCCCAACACTCCTCACCGCGGATTCGCCGGCTGGTGGCACGCCCACTTCGCCTGGATGCTCAAGCCCGAGCACACCGCCGCCCAGACCGATGCCTACGCCAAGGACCTCCTGCGCGACAAGGACATCCTGCTGATCGACCGCATGTTCGTCTTCTGGATCCTGGTGGGTCTGCTGGTCCCGGCCGTGATCGGCGGCCTGGGCACCGGCAGCCTGCACGGAGCCTGGACCGGATTCATCTGGGGCGGCCTGGTGCGGATGTGCCTGGCCCAGCACGCCCTGTGGTGGGGCATCGTCACGCTCTGCCACACCGTCGGCACCCGTCCCTTCGCCACGACGGACCTGAGCCGCAACAACGTCCTGGTCGCGATCCTGTTTCTCGGCGATGGCTGGCACAACAACCACCACGCGTTTCCCGCCTCGGCCAAGGTGGGTCTGCGCTGGTGGGAGTTCGATCCCACCTGGTGGGTGATCGCGCCCTTCCGGAAGCTGGGCTGGATCTGGGACGTCAACGTTCCCACCGAACGGCAGATCGAGGCCCAGTACCGCCGTCCCCGGCGGTCCTCCGCAGACGCCGTCCCTTCCTGACAGGAATCCTGCAATACCTTATCTTCATGGCGCCGTTCGAATCCTTCCGGATACCAGGCGCAGCGGGCGCGGCGGGCCGGACAATAGACGGACGGCGGCCCCGGGCATCCCCGGGACCGCCGCCATTCCCACCAGACCGCAGCTATTTCAACAAAGCGAGCTTGATCCCCCGCATCCGGTCCGCCGCGAACACGCGGCAGAAATAGACGCCCGAGGACACCCCCGCGCCGGCGTCGTCCCGGCCGTCCCACAGGACCGTCCGCGACCCGGCGCGCTGCTCGCCGTCCACGAGGGTCCGCACCTTCCGGCCCTTGAGGTCGTACACAGCCACCAGCACGTGGCCGTCCCGGGGCAGGTGGTAGGTGATGTTCGTGGTCGGGTTGAAGGGGTTGGGCCAGGCCGCATCGATGGTCAGTTCACGGGGAACCTCGTTCCCGTCGGGCACCAGGTCGCCCCCGCCGCTGGGGTCGTCCACGGCCAGGACCGCATCGGTGCTGGTGCGGATGCGGATGGTCCCGTCCACCCCGTAGGATTCCAGCGTCGACCAGGCCGAGCCGTTGAAGCTGTAGTAGCTCGCGTCGGTCGCGGCCACTCCGTCCGCGTCGGCGGCCAGGGGGTACTGGTAGGAGCCGTTCTGGAACTGCACCGCCACGTAGACGGTCTGGCCGGCGCCGACGTTCAGGGGCGTGGTCAGCTCCACGAAGTGGTAACCAGGCTCGGCGAAGCTGTGGTCCACGCTCGAGGCCACGAGGTTGCTGAGCGTGCCGCCCGAGAAGGTCGAGTAGATGAAGACGTCCACGTCGGGCGTGACGTCCGTGGTCCAGAATTCCACCCGGTGGATCTTGGTTTCGGCCGGGGCGGTGAACTTCTCCATCCCCCACAGGGTCAAGCCGACACCGCCGAACGCGCTGGTGAATCCACCCTCGTCGTGATAGAGCACGGCCATGTCGGGATCCGCCGGCATCAGGGCCTTGACGAAGCTGGAGTACATCCCCACGCTGGCGGATCCGTAGGCGATGTAGCAGTACCCGCCCTCGGAGCCGTAGCCGCAGGTCCCGCCCCAGCTGGTCCCCCAGCTGTTCTTCACGATCCAGGCGCCCGTCCCGCCGGCGTGGGCGATCGCATCGTCCCAGCCCACGATGACCACCGAATGATTCGGCGTCTCGGTGCCGGTGTAGTAGAGGGCTCCGGTCCCGTCGTATGCGCTGATCGTGTTGCGCCAGGTGGGGTTGGCATCGTCACCGGCGAACAGGGTGGTGTGGATCGGGCCGTAGTCCAGGAGGTACTGCTTGATGACCGCCGCCGCAGGCACGGTGGCCCCGCTGATGGTGGAGAAATCCAGCACCGCCCACTGGGGGATGCAGCCGATGGTGCAGGCCACGTCGACCGGATCGTACGGATCGCAAGTCTCGTCGACCGCCCCGACCGTGGCCAGATAGTGCATGATGCGGTACTGGTTGCCCCCGTCGCAGCTGGAACCTTGATAATGGCACTCCTTCATGCTGTTCTCGGAGAGGTCGGTCGCGCCCAGCGCGCTGCGGGCGATCTTCGACTCGAGATCGGCCGCCGAGCTGAACGCATAGCAGGCCCCGCACTCGCCCTGGTTCTTGACCGGCGTCACCCAGCCGAGGGGCCTGGTGTCGTAGGATGCGGGCAAGCTTTTGTCCGCCCTCAGGTTGGCGGTGACCGCATCCGCGTAATGGGCGGTCTGGAACCGGGGGGGGACGAATCCCCCGCCCTCGCCGGAAAACTCGGGACCCGCAGCCTGGTCGAGATGGGGAAGGACCGGCTGGTTACCGGCCAGAACCTTCCCGGAACCGGTGACCACGGTCATCAGACTGACCGTCAGGATCAAAAAACCGACGGCCGCAATCGGCCGGGAATGAGCCAAGACATTGAGCATCTTCGACATCGCGAGCCTCCATCATCCGGTCCGGGCGGCCCTGGGGCCGCCAACGATTCACGACGGTATTTTCGACCGAACAAGCAAGATCTGAACCTGAATCCCGGCACCTGCGGAATTCGGACTCCGCGCCTTGACGCCGGCGCCCGTCCGGGAAATACTTCGTCCAGAAGGACTGTCATCCATGATCGCCCGCCTGGAAGCGGGCCGCCACCACGGGAAGGATATTCCATGTCCAAGCACATCGATGTCCTGCTGCTGCTCGCCCTTCCGGCCAGCGGCAAATCCGAAGCCCGCCGCTACCTGGCCAGCCTGACTCCCGAGCAGTGCCACGAGCAGTTCGGGATCGGCCACACCGTCCAGCTCGACGACTTCCCCTACGTGCACATCATGCGCCGGGTGAGCGACGAGCTGACCTCCCGGGGCCACGAGGGGGCCTTCTTCATCTCGCCGGCCCTGCCGTTCCGCAACCCCATCGACTGGCTCACCCTGATCGAGCTGATCAACGAGGATTACGACGACCTGGTCAATCAGCGCCGGCCGGCCCCCGAGTCTGCGGCGCTGTGGCTGTTCGATCGGATCGACGCCGCCCGGGTCCGGGCCGGCGGCGAGGCCGTGATCAGGAAGCTGCCTGCGGATCTGCGCATGGAAATCGCCGGGCCCATCGAGGACGAGGCCCGCACCCTGCTCAGGGACAAGGTGGCCGAGGTGACCGACGACCTGACGGGCAAGACCGTGGTCATCGAATTCGCCCGCGGAGGGGCCGACGGCTCTCCGATGCCCCTGCCCCGTCCCTTCGGCTACCTCCACAGTCTCGGTCAGCTCAGCCCGGCCATCCTCGAGAAGGCCAGCATCCTGTACATCTGGGTCACGCCCGAGGAATCCCGGCGCAAGAATCTCGCCCGCACCGATCCCAACGACCCGGGCAGCATCCTGCACCACGGGGTGCCCAATGCGGTGATGTACGGGGACTACGGCTGCGACGACATGGCCTGGCTGCTGGAGGGATCCGGCAAACCGGACACGGTGCAGGTCGACAAGGACGGCCGCAGCTACTTCCTGCCCCTGGGCCGCTTCGACAACCGGGTGGACAAGACGTCCTTCATCCGGGAGGACCAAAAGAAGTGGTCGGCGAAGGACGTGGCCGCCCTGCAGAAGGGCATGCGCGAGGCCTTCGACCAGCTGGAGCACGGCTCGAAGTGACCGATCCCGGAGATCGGATCGGACGAGGCGCCCCCCGGGGGGCGCCTCTTTTCAGAGGAACCAGCGCGTGTAGATCCAGACCAGGCCGAACCCCACCAGGAAGACGATCCCCGCCCTGCAGTACCAGATCATCGCTCCTGCCGGACGCGCATCCCGGGGTATCGTTTCCAGGAACATCACCTTGAGGTTCAGCACCGCGACCAGGGGCGCCGTCAGGAAGGCCACCACCGTGGCCACGTCGACCAGGGCCTGCATCCCCTGGATGAACCGGCCGATGATCAGCACGGCGAGGACGAGCTGCAGGACCAGGAAGAGGTGGTACAGCTTGCGCCGCGGTGCGGCCCCCTCGGCGCCGCCCTTGCCCGCCAGCAGGACGAACCCGCTGCCCAGCGTGCGCGAGTAGCCGTCCATGACCGTGAGCGTGGTGGAGAACATGGTGATGAAAGCCACCAGGGCGATCACCGGGCGGGTCCAGGCGCCCAGGGTGCCCGTGTACATCTCGATCAGCTGCTGGCTGAATACCAGGCCCGAGGCCGAGAACTCCACTCCGGTGCCGTGCATCACCAGGGCTCCGAACGAGACGAACGCCACCGCCAGCACGACCGTCGCCAGATAGCCCAGGTTGTAATCCAGCATGGCCTGGGCCCTGGTGGGGCGCGTGACGTCGCCCCGGTGCTTCTCGAGGATCCACAGGGAAGACCAGGCGCCGATGTCCAGGGGCGCAGGCATCCAGCCCATGAGCGCCAGCAGGAAGGTCACGCCCCCCGCGGACCACAGGGCCGGATCCCGCCATTGCGGATCCCCCGCCGGACCGTGGGCGAAGGCGGCGGCCACCGCGACGAGAGTCAGGATGCCCAGGATCAGCACCATCACCTTCATGCCGGTGTCGAGCAGTCGGTAATGACCGGCGCTCAGCATGATCGCGATCACCACCAGGAGCACCAGGCTCAGCCAGGTCAGGGAGAAATCCAGCCCCAGCAGCGCCCCCGCCAGGCCCGCGGTGACGATGGTGACCGCGGCGGTGGTGATGAATGAACTGAGCGTGACGATGGTCATGAAGGCCACCAGGGCCCAGGTCCCCAGGCGGCGGTAGCCTTCCAGGAGGCTCTCGCCCGAGGCCACCGTGTAGCGGTGGGCGAACTGGAAGAAGGGATATTTGAACAGCAGGACCAGCAGCACCGCCCACAGCAGACTGAACCCGTAGCCGGCTCCCGCCCGGGTGGACTGCACCAGATGGGATACCCCGATCGCAGCTCCGGCGAAGAGGATGCCGGGCCCGACCGCCCGCATCCGTTCCCGCCACGGTTCCTTCGGCGCCGCCGCCCTCACGGCCGGGACCCGGCGCCGGGCTCTTCGCTCAGCTTCAGCATCGCCACGATCTCCTCCGACATGGCTACGGCCCTGCCGCTCTCGAGGTCCGCGATCACGAAGGTCACGTCCGCGTCGGCCACCGTCTTCCCCGAGGCGACGTCCACCACCTCCTGGCGGATGACGCCGCTCTTGCCGCCGATGGACGCCAGGTGGGAGCGGATCTCGAGGTCGACGTTCAGGCCGGCCGGGCGCCGGTAGTTGATGGAGACGGCGGCGACGATGAACCCCAGGCCCCGGTCCTTCCAGGCCTGGAGATCCAATCCCGCCTCGAGGTAGGCCCAGCGGGCTTCCTCGAGGAATTCCAGGTAGCGGGCGTTGTTGACGTGTCCGTAGAAGTCGCAGTGGAAACCGCGGACCCTGATGCGATGACTGTGCGCCACGATTCTCCCTTTACGGTTCAATGGGAAGGAAAAGCCCGTCGAAGACAGCCTACCAGGGCAGGCGGCCCAGGTCCACATTGCCCCCCGAGAGGATGATGCCCACCCGCTTTCCGGCAACCTCGCGGGGCCGGGCGAGCGCGGCTGCCAGGCACACCGCCGACGAAGGCTCGACGACGATCTTCATGCGTTCCCAGATCAGGCGCATGGCGGCGATGATGGCGGGGTCGTCGATCGTCCAGATCCCCGCGACCTTCTCCCGGATGATGGGAAAGGTCAGGCTCCCCAGGGAGGTCAGCAGGCCGTCCGCGATGGTCCGGGGATTTTCCGAGGGGATGATCCTGCCCGCCGCCAGGGACCGCGCTGCGTCGTCGGCCCCGGCTGGCTCCCCGGCAAACACCAGGGGGGACGGCACGGCCGCCGCGCAGACGATCGCGGTTCCGGAGAGCAACCCGCCTCCTCCCACCGGGGTCATGACGATGTCCAGCGGGCCGGCCTCTTCCAGCAGTTCGAGGGCCGCGGTGCCCTGCCCGGCGATCACCCGCTCGTCGTTGTAGGGATGGATGAACGCGGCCCCGGTCCGGGCCACGACCTCCTCCAGGGTCCGTTCCCGGGCCTGGAGCGTGGGTTCGCAGTCGATGATCTCCGCGCCGTAACCGGCCACGGCGGCCTTCTTGACAGAAGGCGCGGTGACCGGCATCACGACGTAGGCCGGAACCCCCCGCATCCGGGCCGCCAGGGCCAGGGCCTGGGCGTGATTGCCGCTGGAGTGGGTGGCCACCCCCTGGGCTGCGGCCGATTCTTCCAGCGAGAAGACGGCGTTGGCGGCGCCCCGCATCTTGAAGGCGCCGACCTTCTGGAAGTTCTCGCACTTGAAATGGATCTCGGCGCCGGCGAGGGCGTCGATGGTCCGGCAGCGCAAAACCGGAGTGCGGTGGATCCTGTTCCGGATCCGTTCGGCGGCCGCTTCGACTTCGTTGATTCCGACCATGGTTTCGTACGACCGTCCGGGATCAGGGTGGGTACCGGGTGCTTCCGGGGGCCCGGGGGGATGCGAACACCTCCCCATGTGGGATCGTAATGCAAGCTCGGAATTAAAAATAGAGGTGCTTTCGGGGCTGAAACGTCCTAACACCTTATTTCAACAACATCATTTTCCCGGTTTGGGTCGAAGCGCCGATTCTGGCGACGTAGAAATATACGCCGCTGGGTACAGAATGCCCTTTGCTATCGGTTCCGTCCCAGGAAACGCGGCTTGGGGAATCTGTAAGAATACCGGAATAGATCTCCTTGATGGTTCTTCCCCTGATGTCGAAAACGGTGACCTTGGCCGACTTGTTTCTTCCGTTGGTGAGTCGAATCTCAACCGTGGGGTTGAAAGGATTGGGAAATACAGAAACGAACGGGGCCATTGTTTCGAGTAAGGCACGAGGATCGTCTTGGTCGTGTTGGGATGGCCGCGGATTTCTTTCCGCGGAAATATTTAAATAACACACCCGCGTGTTGACGGCAATTTCAAGTGGCATAGCCATCCCTTTGTTGTCCTCAAATGATCCAGAGGGGACGATTATGATGACAGCCGACTCTGACCCGGAATCTTGGGCGGATTGAAGTCCCCGGGAAATATCGAGTGTGCAGGCGGATTCCCCGTCGACTGAAAGCTGATCAATCAAGTTCCCAACTTCTAAGTTTTCATAATATGCAGCAATTTCAAGGACTTCGGGAATACCAAATGCCTCCAGGTCAAGGGAACCGCCGGCAAGGCTCTGGGAACCGACAATGGGAATTGTGACGAAATATTCCGTAACCGACGATTTTTCACCGGACTTCTGTTGGCAGACAAAGGAAGACGTGCGAACCTCACCAAAAACATTGCCATAAAGAACCAGCACCATTGTGCTGAGTATTAGGGCTATCTTATTCATGATTATCTCCCTTATTGGCAATTTCCTGGTGAATAAAGAATGACTCCGTTGGTTATCCCCGGAGGAGTGCTTTTCGTCCCGAATTTGGTCGAACTGGCATTGGTGCTTCCGTCAAAGCAATTCCCCAAGAACAAGAGACTGTTTTGACTGTTCCAGTTTATGGCGTACTTGGTCGCGTTGGAAAAATCGAGCAGGCCGGGATCCGACGATGAGCCGAAATCACCGTAGGAGTCGAAGTTGACGAACACGCCGTACGTGCAATTGGAAATGCTGCAATTCCGGACAACCGGAGCACTTTGATCGAATGATCTAATCCCTGAGAAGGTGCCGGATATGGTGACACCGTCGACCGCAGAGCTGGATTTGACGAAAAACACACCCACCCCACCCGGTCCCGAGACTTGATTGTTACCAGTGATTTGAGGAGAACAGTCATAGAGCATGATGCCCGAGTGGGTACTGCCTGAAATAGTGAAATTGGAAATGACACAATTATTGCTGACGGAGTCAAAGTAGGCTCCATGGAGACCGCTATTAGAAATGTTTACACCATTGGTGCCCGTGGTAGGGAGACCGCCCCCATCAACCAAGAGCCCGTTCAAACCCGAGTTGGACACCTGAATTGCGTCATAATTCACCTTGCCTCCGGAATGGTAGATTCCATTACCAATGGATCCAATCAGCAGGATGCCGGACAGAACGGTTGGAGATGATACTCCTCCGGATACAAAAACACCAGTTCCGCATTGAGAAATATTGATATTCGAAGCACTGAGAGGCATGGCACCAAACAGGTTAACCCCGATGTCGAAACTCGTTATGGTGTTTAAAGTGCCGAACAGCACCTGATATCCCGTCTCACCGGAAGCTGACGAAAGACCGATTCCGATGCCATGGGGATCGCTGTTCCCCACAAAATCACAGCCGGCAATTTCAACATAATCGCCAGCCGATAGACCGTAGATCTCAACCCCGGAATACGGAGATGACCTGTAGGCGGAAACGACACCAGCCTCGATCCTACTGTTGCTCAAAGAAAGATGGACCTTGTTGGGCGAAGCAGATTCATCTTTGATGATTCCACCGCAGAAATCTAGTAGGTGGGTATGGTTAAGGCTCACAACTGCCCCGATAGCGCCACCGTTCATGACAATAGGGCCCCAGGTCGAAATGGTATCACCCTCATCTTTAAAGAGCTCAAAAACGACGGGGTCTCCGACCGTGCCATTGCATATTAACTCGCCGTTCACGAAGAATTCAATGGGATCATATAAGTTGGGCGGAATCGAATCGAAATCGTAAGGCGTCAGAATGTCGTTGATGGCGATTCTGACGGTTGTTCCTGGATTGATCGTCAGCCTGGCACCCTCAGGGATTGTGATGTCCCCGGAAACATATACTGTGCCTGACCAGGTCGTATCACCGGTAGCCGTACCCACGGGTCCAAAGAAGGTAATAGCCTTGTAGGCGTTGACTCTGCCCGTTCCCAGCAACTGACCTTCAGCGAAGCTAAGGTTCATGTTGGGTTCTTCTGGAGGGCCGTATATGTTGTCAACGCTAGATTTAATCTTTGAGATGATCTCATCCCTGGTATAGTTCGGATAGACGGATTTTACCAGGGCGGCAACGCCTCCGACAATTGGCCCAGACAAAGAGGTCCCTGTAACATGGGTATAGCCTTGGGCTCCAGTCGTCAGGGTTCCAGGAGAGGCGGAAACGATTGAAACAGCTCGGGCTGCGACATCCACCCAATCTCCGTAATTGGAACTACCCTCAATATTCCACCAATAACTATCCCCAGCAAATAGCCCGGCTACCAAAATATTCGGTTGTGAAAGCCCGGCGAAGGGATTGAAATTATAGGATTGACCGGAATTCCCCGCTCCGTTAACGTGAACGGCGCCTGCTGCAATGGCCTCGTCATAAAATGATTCCAATCCGAAGTCGGAACCAAATGCCGTAACGATTACGGGAACTCCCATCATGGTTGCGTAACGAAGGGCCCGGCCAACGGCTACGAGGTCCGCAGCTTCCAAATATGGTTTACTTGGATCAACGGACTTCCTGGCGTAACCGGTTCTAAGTGGAAGGATTTTCACACCTGGGGCTATTCCGACCATTTTCCCGTATTCCCAACTGGAAGCGATTTGGGATGCTGTTTCAGTCCCATGGTTCGCAAACCCCCTGGGATCGTTGTCTTCCTCCCAATAATCACCCTTTTCAAAATGAATTGTGGAAGTAAAAGGCGCATCAGTATCGACAAAATCCCAACCTCTCATGTCGTCGGGGAATGAATTTTCGTCGTCGTCATCGGCCAGGTCGTTCAGATATCCGAGGTCATCGGCCTGACCATCGGCATCATCGTCGAACAGGTTGCCGATTTTGTAGGTGTCCCCCTCATTCGCAATATCAGGCCACCCGTTTGGATAAATATCAATGTCAAGAGGTTTCGTTACAATCATGGTTGCTGTGTTTGAGATAATTTTCTTTGAAACTTGATTATAATTGATTACATCTCCAGTGAGAAATTTCCCGATGAGGTTTCCAAATTGACCATTCAGGTCATATATCGTGTCCCTGTCGGCAGAGGAAACAGTTCCAGTAATTACATCTGATTCCTGGGTGTTTCCAGGCTCTCGGCCCATGGAATCCTCATCTATAAGGCCATCTCCGTCATCATCAACCCCAGCAACCCCGGGTTTGTCGTCGCCGTTGTGATCGCCCGGGTACTCGTTCCAATTGCGGAAGACGACACCTTCATTGTATGCCTCCAAGGAATCGGAGAGAGTACCGCTGGTTTGGGGGCCGGGACCGCCAAGAGCCGGATGGGTCCAGTCGAACCCCAAGTCGATAGAGGCGACGACGACATTGGTGTCCCCCCGGGAGATACCCCAGGCTTGAATGCAATCCATATCCCCATCGTGCGTTGACGAAGAATTCTCCAATTGGCAATAATCCTCACTGTCAATGGGCTCTCCTTGGATCCTGTAATGGAGATAGGTCTGGCCAGATGCATCCCCGCAAAAATATTGATTTTGGGTAGACGTTTCATGGGGTGGGAACATGGCCACGCTGGTTTCGCCTATGACCGGGTTATCCGAATCATCCGCAGCCAAAATCAAAGATTCAACAAGAGGATCGTTATTCAGGGCTGTTTTGGTCTGCTCAAGCAATAAGGGGTCGATGGCAAGCCAAATTACCCAGGGCCCCTGAAAGGAATAACCAGGGGAACCTCGTCTGAACATAGGCTCCATTCGAATAACGGAGGCAAGATTTTCGACGATTGCGGTGCCGGTTGAAGTAAATAGGGTGAAGCTGTCATCCACAACGGCAGGCTCGGCAGTTAAGCTGTCAGGGGCGAACTTTACGATCATCCTTTCGTTTGTGAGGCCTAGTGATAATCCAGGCGCAAGGGCGAATAAAAAAATCCAGACAAGGAAATTCGAAACGACGGACACACGTTGGCGCAACATCTGGTGTCTCCTTTGGTGATATATGGAGTTTTCTTTGCAGTATTAACGGAACAAAGATTTTAACGACCCCCAAGTCATCTCAGATTCCCCAACTGGCGCCGGGCCGTCGATAACGGCAACCGGAAGATCTGGGCTTCCGGAAGATGGGGTGCACGTGATGAATGGACCATTCTGACCGACCATGGAGTACTTGGAGTTCCCCAAGAACAACCTAATCGAATTCCGGTTGAGGTTTGGATATACAGAGACTTCGGCCAAGACAGATACGTTCGATAACAGGTAGGGCTCACCTCCATCGGCAACCACGGAAAAAACCCAATAGTAGGATCCAGGCATGGGGGTGTACTGGTTGATTCCAAACCGCGGCCAGCCGTATATTGCGTCGGGTTGGGCGTCATAAGATTCAATCCAAGTCGAAAAAAATTGAAGAGCCCCTTGTTCAGAGGGATTGGTTAGGATCAGGTAGCCCCCGACGTAATTGAAGCCATCGGAAACCGTGGAAACGATTGTGGCACTCTCGTCGAAATAGACGCCCATCCCATCGACGCCGGGATCGATCTGAGCGAAAGCTGCGCTGGAAAACAAAGTGATCAATAACACCCATGTACGCACTATTTCCCTCCTTGTAGAATTGAACGCGAATTGAGAACTACCATCAAAATTTCCATTTGCATTTAGTATATCAATCTTTTTTGGGGAATGGAAGGGTTTTTTCCAGGAGTTTCTCCCAAAGTTTTTTGAGAAAGCAAGCGTTATTTTCAAGGAGTTTCCCCAGATGTTCCAGGCCCATCTACCCCTCTGGAAAAAGCCCAAACTGGCCAGCGTCTCCAGGTGGCTCCGGCGGGCTGCCGCACATGGGCACCGCGCGGCCAGACTCCGATCCTCCGGCGCGTCGTATGCTGTTCTCAATAGCCTCCCAACATCGCCAACCCGGAAACGCCACCCGTAACCGACTACCCCTACGTAGAATACTGGATCGCAGATCCGTCCCAAACCGAGGCCGCAGTGAACTTCTGGGGATGAATTTCTAAGCTTGATGGGGTTGCCCCCCTGGCGCGACATGTAGCCCGGAGATTACCGTTTTCCCCGCCGGCAGGCAGCAAAAAACCGCCGCCCCGAAGGGCGGCGGCGCGGACCGCGATTCCGTCAGGGCCTTCGGTTTCAACCCTGGGCGAGTTCGGCCCAGTTGATGAATCCGAGAACCTCGCGCAGGTCCTTGAGGGTGGCGACCAACGTCTCGAGCAGTTCCCAGGCCCGGTCCAGGGAACCCGACTTGGCGTGCAGTTCCAGGGCCAGGGCCGCGGCGACGAATTCCCCCGCGCAGAAGTTGGAGGCGCCGCCCTTCATGGCGTGGGCCTCGATGGCGACCTTCTGGACGTTCCCGTCCCGGATCGCGTCGGTGAGGGACTGGATCTGGAGCTCCGCGGTCTCCATGAAGATCTCCACGATCTCCTGCAACAGTTCGGCGTCCCCATCGAGGTTCCGCATGGCTTCGGCGAGGTCGAGAATGCTCTGCTGGTTCGTGGTATCCGCTGGCATCGTCCATCTCCCTGGCGAATCGTTGGGGCCGGCCCGGAAAGGGCCGGCCTGTGTCCTGCCAGGGATTTCGGCAAACGCAGCCGGGCATTGAGGCCAAAAAATCCGGGCTACCGGGAGTCGTCCCCTCCGGTCCCGGTGGTCCGGGTTCCCGCCTTCTTCTTCGTCGTCTTCCTAGCGGTCGTCTTCTTCGTGGCCGCCTTCTTGGCGGTCGTCTTCTTCGCGGGGGCATCCTTGGCGGCGGTCTTCTCCCCGGCCGTTTTCTTTGCCGCCGTCTTCTTCGTCGTCTTCTTTGCGGTCGTCTTCTTCGCCGTCGTCTTCCTGGCGGTCGACTTGGCCTCCTGGGCCTTGCCGTCCTGGGCCTTGCCGGCGGTCTTTTCCGCATTCTCCGCAGACGGGCGGGTCTGGTCGGCAGCCGAGGATCCCACCGGCGCACCCGCGGCAGCCTTGCCCGCCGGGGAGCTGTCCTGGGGTTTCCCGGCATCACCCGCGGGCCGGCCGCCACCGGCATGATCCTCCGCCTTGCCGGCGCCGGCCTCCCCCGCACTTGCGGCCTTGCCGTCGGACCCCTCGGTCCTGGCCGGGGCCTCGCCCTCCTCCTTCGACCCCTTCCCCCCTCGTCGGCGGCGGCGGGACGACCGGCTCGACGAGCGTCCCCCGTTGCGTTCGGCGGGTTTCTCGGCGGGCTCCGGTTTTTCCGGCGGAACGAGTCCCGCCCCGACACCCTGGACGACCCAGGTCCCGCCGGCCCGGGCATCCCGTTCGACGACGAGCAGCCCCAGATTGCGCGCTTCCTCCAGGAGATCCCCGAAGGTGGAATAGCCGTAGGCCCGCTCGTTGAAGTCGGGCTTCTTGCGGGTCATGGTGTCCTTGATCAGGGAGGAGTAGAGGACTCCCCGGCTCTCCTGCAACAGGCTCTGCGCCGTCGATACCAGGAAGTCGAAAAGGTCTCGCTTCTCAAGGGGGACGTTCCCGGAGACCTTGGCGACCTGGCCGTGCCCGAGGCTGTGGCGGTACAGGTCGTCGTAGAAGATGAACTCGTCGCAGTTGCCGATCAGCAGCTTGCTGCTGCTGTTCTTCATGCCCACGCCGATCACCCGCTTGTTGTTCTCCCGCAGCTTGGAGACCAGGGGGGAGAAATCCGAATCCCCGGAAACGATCACGAACGTGTCGATGTGGTCCTTGGAGTAGCAGAGGTCCATCGCATCGACGACCATCTTGATGTCCGCGCTGTTCTTGCCGGAGATCTTCGGCATGGGGATCTCGATGAGCTCGATGGCCGCCTCGTGCAGGGAGTTCATGTGCTCCTTGTAGAAGTGCCAGTCCGCATAGGCCTTCTTGACGATGATCTTGCCTTTTTCCAGGATGCGCCCCAGCAGCATCTTCACGTCGAAGCGCTGGCGGGCGTCCCGGGCCCCGAGGGCCACGTTGTCGAAATCGATGAACAGGGCGAGATTCGTTTCACGGTTCGAGCTCATGGAGCCTCCTTGCCCCGCGGGGCGGATATGGGGCCCGGAATTTTTTCCGGGTGCGGCCACAACTTAATGCATAAAATGGGTTGCGTACACCAGACAATGATGGACCGGACCCGAGGAGACCCCGACCATGTCCGCATCGCTGACCCCCGCCGAACTGACCCTCCTGGTCAAGCGCGTCTTCCAGCCCACCGACCGGGACCGCGGCATCGCCATCATCGTGGACGTCCCGGACGACCGCCTGCCGGACAACCCCGATTGGGCCGAGCGGCGCAGGTTGGCGGCGGAATGGAGCCGATCCCTGGACGCGGCCGGGCCCGGTCTCGGGCTGTCCCCCGTCACCCTGGCCTGGTATCCCAACGTCGGGGGCAACAACGCCGATCTGCCCGCCATGTGCTTCCCGGCCGCGGGATTCGGGGTCGTCGACAGGGCGGCCGACCTCGCCGGCCTTCCGGAATCGCCCTTCGCCCGCCTGTTCCAGGATCACAGCATCGTCCTCGCCCCCACGGAGTTGTCCGCCACGGCTCCCCTGAAGGTCGCCACCGCCCGGGCCGGGACCGGACCGGACGGATTCCGGGCCGCCACCATGCCCGGCTTCCTCCCCGGCATGATCCCCGCCCTCAAGCTGGACTACGGGGAGATCAACCGGCGGGTCGATTTGCTGAAGTCCTGGCTGGACGCCGCCGATCACGCCCGGTTCCGCTTCAAGGCGGCCGGCCTGGTCCACGAGCTGACCCTCGACCTGCGTCACCGGCGCGGCCACGCCTCCGGCGGGCTGTTCCCGGCCAACGGGGTGGCGGGCAACCTCCCTTCCGGCGAGGCTTACATCGTGCCTTACGAGGGTGAGCTGGACGGCGACCCGAGCCGGTCGGCCGGGACCCTGCCGGTGCAGATCGACGGGGAGATCGTCCTCTACGAGATCGAGGACAACCGCGCCGTCAGCGTCCTGACCCAGGGCCCGGTGAGCGCGCGCGAAGCCCGGCGCATCCAGGACGAACCCGCCTACGCCAACCTGGCCGAGCTCGGCCTGGGAGTGCTCGGGGATTTCGGCCTGGAGCCCTGCGGCAGCATCCTGCTGGACGAGAAGCTCGGCCTGCACATCGCCTTCGGCCGTAGCGATCACTTCGGGGGGACGGTGGGACCGCAGCACTTCAGCGGTCCCGGAGCGGTCATCCACCTCGACCGGGTCTTCATTCCCCAGACCCAGCCCGACGTGGCCGTGGAAGAGGTGACGCTCGGGGATGGGGAGGGGGAAAGGGTCATCATCCGTGAGGGGGAGTTCATGCCGATCGCGTGACCCGTGCCCGGGGATCGATCCTGGCCGTCCTGAAAAAAAGGGGGGCCGGGATCCGTCGGTGAATGGCTCTCGCCCTAAGCCATTCTGACGTTGGTGATCCCGGCCATTTGAGGAGCATCTCATGTTACGGACACAGAAGGGATCGGTTTCACTAAGGAAAACTTTAGCGATTTTTACTTGTCCTGTAAATGATTTTTTAAAGGAATTTTCATAATTTTAAATGTTGTGGGACAACAGCTTGAGTCTCCAGACCTGAAACGGGAGCCCCGGATGGACCACATCGGACGGATTTTTCGCCCCCCCAGCGAGGCCGATAGCCTGCTCCTGCAGGTCACCTTGGGGTGCAGCCACAACGAATGCACCTACTGCGCCATGTACGACCTGCCCGAGCAGGGATTCCGGGTCAAGCCCTGGGCCACGGTCCAGGCCGACATCGCCGAGGCCGCCCGGTTCAGTTCCGAGGTCATGCCCATCCGCAGGGTCTTCCTCTGCGACGGGGACGCCCTGATCCTGCCCCAGGCCCACCTGGTCCGCATCCTGGAGGAACTGCACCGGGCCATCCCCTCGGTCCGCCGGGTGGGGATCTACGGCGACGCCCGCAGCATCCTCCGCAAGCGGCCCGATGACCTGGCCCGCCTGAAGGACCTGAGCCTGGGCATCGTGTACCACGGGGTCGAGAGCGGGGATGATCGGGTCCTCGAGGCCGTGAACAAGGGGTCGACCGCCGCCGAGGCCGCCAGGGCCGCCGCCCTGCTCCGGGAGGCCGGAATCCGCCATTCCGTGATGGTGATGCTCGGCCTGGGGGGCCGCGAAGGTTCCGCCCGCCATGCCGAGCGGACCGCCGCCCTGCTGACCGAGATGGACCCGCCCTTCGTGGGGGCCCTGACCACGACCGTGGTGCCCGGCACGCCCCTGGCCGCGGCCGCCGCCGCCGGCCGGTTCGCCCTGCCCGATCCCTGGGGCATGCTGGAAGAGCTCCAGATCCTGATCCGGGACAGCCGGTTCACCCGTTGCCGCTTCCATTCCAACCACGCCAGCAACTACCTGCCCCTGAGCCTGAACCTGCCGGCCGACCGGGACCGGGCCCTCGACACCATCGCCATGATCCTGGCCCGCAGACGCCCCGGGGACCTGAAGCCGGAGGGCCTGCGGGGCCTGTGAGCCCCCCGGCCGCGGCGGGCCGTGCCTGACAACCCGCCTTGACAGTGAGGGGCCCGGCAAGCCATCATCACCGCGACAGCCGCAAGGACCCCCACCCCAGCGCCGGACCGCCGCCATGACCGAGGACCGCTCCCGCCCCATCCGCCTGCTCCTCGTGGACGACGAGGAGGATCTGGTGACCTTTCTCACCCATCGCCTGCGCAAGCGGGACGTCGAGGTGACCATGGCCCTCAGCGGCGGGGAGGCCGTGGCCGCGGCCGCGGACCTGGCCTTCGACGTGGCGATCGTGGATCTGAAGATGCCCGACATGGACGGCATCACGGTCATGGAGAAGCTGCGCGACCTGCAGCCGTTCCTTCAGGTGATCATGCTCACCGGCCACGGCACCCACGATTCGGCCTGGGAGGCCGGACGCCTGCAGGCCTTCCGCTACCTGCTGAAGCCCTACGACTTCGAGGAGCTCCACGGCCTGATCGTCACCGCCGCGGAGGGGAAGCGCCGCCGGATGCAGCGGGAATTCGACGAGAAGCTCAACGCCCTCATGTCCTCCACCACCTCGGCCCGGGACATCATCGAAGAGAGTGAAAAGCTCCGACGTGAATACGAGCAGGAGTGACATCAGGACCGCTCTGGTCGGCCACGGCCAACCCCTCAGCGACCTGATGGCCGGTCTGGCCACGCGCCAGAGCCTTCTGCACCTGGAGATCGTCGCCCTCATCGACCTCGGCCCCGCCGACGAGGACACCGCCCTCGCCCACGCCCGCCAGATGGGCGTCCCCCTGATCGGGACCCACGTCGAGGACCTGGCCCGCGCCGGCGACCTGGAACTGGTCATCTGCGCGGCCGGCAACCCGGCCGTTCCAGGCGCCCTGCGCCGTCTCCTGCCCGAGGGCGCATCCCTGCTCGACTGCCGCGTCCAGCCCCTGTTCGAGGGGATCATCCGCCTGGTCGAGGAGAACCGGGCCCTCCGCCTGGACAGCCACCGCCTCAAGGAAACCCGCCTGCGCCTGAACACATTCGTCGAGACCGCCCCCCTGGCGATCTACATCAAGGACACCTCCCTGCGCTACAAGCGGATGAACCGGCACGCCCTGCACGTGCTCGGCCTGAAGGAGGACGAGGTCGTCGGCAAGCGCGACCATGCCATCTTCCCCGGGGGCGGCGCCCGCTGGCTCCAGAAGGTGGAGCAGGAGACCCTGCAGACCCGGCAGACCCTCCACGCCGGCGGGGTCCTGCCGGTCCAGGGCGCCGACATGCACGTCCAGGTCACCCTTTTTCCCATCATCGAGAACGGGAAGGTGGAAGGGCTCTACGGGCTGATCGAGGACACCACCGAACTCTACGAGAGCGAACTCAAGCTGCACCAGGTGGACGAGCGGCTCAACGAGACCCAGAAGTACCTGCGGGAAGTGCTGGAGAACAGCCGGGACATCATCTTCCTCACCGACCCGGAGGGGAAGATCCTGAGCTTCAACAGCGGCGCCGAGAACGCCCTGAAGTTCTCCCGGGACGACGTGGTCGGCACCCCCGCCGAACGCCTGTGCACCGACTCGGCCGGGTTCGCCAAGCTGCTGAAACAGGCCCTGCGGGACGGTCACGCCACCCGCTACGAGGCGGAGTTCCGCAACAAGGAACTGCATCCGGTGATCTGCGACATCAGCCTGACCCTGATCGACGGGCCCGACGGCAAGCCGCTGGAGGTCGTCTGCCTCTGCCGGGACATCACCACCCGCCTGCGGCTGAAGAACGACCTCATCCGCTCCGAGCGGCTGGCCGCCGTGGGCCAGATGGCCTCCGGAGTGGCCCACGAGATCAACAACCCCCTGGCGGTGATCGACACCATCGCCGGCATGGTGGAAGAGACGCTGGAAGACGAGGGACGGAACCTCGACGCGAGCACCCGCGACCTGCTCGCGAACGCCATGGAGCGTCTGCACGTCCAGGTCAAACGCGTCACCACCATCACCCACAGCCTGCTGGGATTCGTCCGCAAGTCGCAGACGGGAATGGCGGACCTCGATCTGCAGGAGCTGCTGGAGGAGTGCCTCTACGTGCTGGGCACGGAGATCAGGCGGTCACGGACCCGGATCGTCCGCCTCTACGACCCCAGGATCCCCCCGTTCCGGTCCGACCCCATGCTGCTCGAACAAGTCTTCGTCAACCTGATCAAGAACGCCCTGGACGCGATGGACGCCGTGCCCGACAGGGACCCCGTGCTGGAGATCGCCACCACTCTCGACGAGAACCACGTGGTCGTCCGCATCCAGGACAACGGGATCGGCATCCCCCGACAGGACCAGGAAAAGATCTTCAACCTGTTCCACACCACCAAGCCCGCCGGCAAGGGGACCGGACTGGGCCTCTCGATCGTCCACGACATCCTCTATCGACTGGGGGGAAGCGTGAGGGTGGCCAGCGAGCCGGGGCAATGGACCCGCTTCGTGGTGGAGCTGCCGCTGACGCCGCCGGAAACCCTGCGGCCGGACCCGTCCATCAGCGCGATCTGACGAATCGCTCAGGTGAGCTTTTCCAGATCCCCCTTCAGTTCCTCGAGGCGCGCCAGGAAGGCGTCCTTCTTCTCGGCGGCGAGCCTGCCGCCCAGCTCCCGGTAGTACTTGATCCCCTGCAACAGGTTGTCCTTGATCTCGCTGGAGGACCTGGCGGCGGCGGCCATCAGCTCGTCGCGCCGGTCCGCCGAGGCCTGCTTCAGGCGGTCCAGATGCAGCGACAGCTCCTTGAGGAACATGTGGGGGCGGGTCGGCAGGACGGGCAGCTGGATGCGGCCGTAGATGTGGTCCACCATCTCCTGCAGGCTGGCGCGCTGCTTGAAGTAGACCGTGTTGGGGCCGCAGCAGACGGCCGTGCGGGCCTGCGGATCGATGGCCAGCGGCAGGGTCGCGCCGCCGGCCAGGTCGTGGCAGATGCACGCCTTGGCCGTCACGTCCTCGGCCTGGCGGATCCGCTCGGCTTCGTCCAGGTTGCCCGTCTCCAGGGACTGGAGCTTGCGGCGCTGGTAGGCGCGGCTGGCGGTGCAGATGGGCACCTTGGTGAATTCCGTGTTGGCCATCAGGTAGCCCTTGGGGCAGGCGCTGCCGGGCTTGCCGGCAGCCAGGCGGGCCCGACGTTCGGTCTCGCTGGCGGACGTCTGCAGGCTCCAGAACGGAACCCCCAGGGGCGAGGCCTTGCTCAGCTGGACGTCGTCCTCGCCGGCCGCGATGATCCGCGCCAGGTGGTCCTCGTCGACGTTCACCACCTCGGGACAGAGCAGGAAAGGACTGCCCCAGCCGGTGCCGTCGACGCGGTAGTTCTCCGCCAGGAGCCGGCACTCCTCGGCGGTGCCGATCCCGCCCTGGACGGTCACCCTGATGCCGGGCAGGGACTCGGGAGCGGGCCGCCCCTTGGCCTTCAGGCCCTCGACCCAGGCGGATCGGAGCTGGGCCACGAGCTGGTCCTTCTGGCGCAGGAAGTCCTCCAGCACCGGGCCGAGCAGGGTGCCGTGACAGTCGAACGCGTGTCCTCCGCAATTGAGTCCCGATTCGATGCGGAACTCCGAGACCCACAGCCCCTGGCGGGTCAGCAGCTTGCCCTGGATCAGGGCCGACCGGAAGTCGGAGACCTTCAGGATGATGCGCTTGCGGATCTCTCCCGCGGAGTCCGGAAAGAAGTCCTTGAACTCGGTCAGGTAGCTGTAGAGCCGGCGGTTCATCCCCGCCGACAGGACCACCGAGGACCGCAGGCGGCTGTTGGCATAGCCGCGCAGGGCGCTCAGAGCGTCGCTGAACTGGGGGGGCAGCAGCTTGCCGCTCCGGAAGTTGTCCCGGTCCAGCTTGGCCATGATGTTCACGTCGATGCCGCCGGGCAGGATCTTCTCCCGCAGCGCTTCCTGCAACCTGGCCCTCTGTTCGGGATCGGTCATCGACTGCATGGATTCGTACATGGCGCGCAGCGGGGAATCGGGCAGCATCTCGAAGTAGCGCGAGATCTCCGAACCGGCCGCGAACAGGCCGCTCTTGACCCTCTGCACCTGCTGCTCGACCATCTCGTCCATCAGGTTCAGGTAGGCGGTAATCCGGTTGGCGCGCGGATCCTCGTCGTCGTCCGGGATCTCGCGGTAATCCCGGCCCGCGTCCCCCGAGAGGCGACGGCGCATCTGCTCGATGAGCTTGTCGTCCACCAGGGAGATCACCGAGGAGATGCCGTAGCGGGCCACCTTCAACGGGGTGTCTATGGTAAAGCCCGTTCCCATCACCGGGATGTGGAAACGGTGCACGGGGTCGGTCAGAGGATGATACATGGGCTCCCTGTCTTCAGGAGGAACCATTGGCAAGGGTACTCCCAAGGTAAGCCGTATCGGCCCGCGGGCCAACCGGCGGCTTTTCAGGCGTCCAGGAGGGCCAGGATCCCGGCGGTCATCTCCCGCATGAGTCCCGCGTCTCCCCGGGATTCGACGTTGAGCCGGATCACCGGCTCGGTGTTGGATTTCCGCAGATTGAACCGCCAATCGCCCATGTCGCAGGAAAGTCCGTCGGTCTCGTCGATCCCCAGGGCGTCCGGCAGGTACCGCTGGCGGATGGCGGCCAGGGCGGCGTCAGGATCCACCAGCCGGCGGTTGATCTCCCCGCTGGCAGGGTAGGCGGCCTGGCGCTCGCGGACCAGCTCGGACAGGGAGCGGCCGCTGCGGGAGATCTCTCCCAGCACCCACAGCCAAGGCAACATGCCGCTGTCGCAGTAGGCGAAGTCGCGGAAGTAGTGGTGGGCCGACATCTCGCCGCCGTAGACGGCGTCCTCCTTGCGCATGCGCTCCTTGATGAAGGCGTGCCCGGTCTTGCTCATCACCGGCACCCCGCCGGACCGGGTCACCAGGTCCACCGTGTTCCAGGTCAGGCGGGGATCGTGGATGATCCGCGACCCGGGATGACGGCGCAGGGCGGCTTCGGCCAGCATGCCCACCAGGTAGTAGCCCTCGATGAATTCGCCGTTCTCGTCGAAGAAGAAGCAGCGGTCGAAGTCGCCGTCCCAGGCCAGGCCCAGGTCGGCCCCATGCTCCCGAACCGCCTGCGCGGTGCCGGCCCGGTTCTCGGGCAGCAAGGGGTTGGGGATGCCGTGGGGGAAGGTCCCATCGGGGGTCTCGTGGACCGGCACGAAGGTGCAGGGCAGGCGTTCGGCGAAAGCCGCCACGACCGGTCCGGCGCATCCGTTGCCCCCGTCGGCCACGACCTTCAGCGGCCCGATGGTCGCGGTGTCGGCCAGGTCCAGCAGGGCGTCGACGTATTCGTCCAGGACGTCCAGCCGCCTGACCCTACCCCTGCGCGACCCGGCCGGCGCCTCGGCGACCAGGGACGCCGCCCCGATCTCGTGGAGCCCGCTGTCCCCGCTGATGGGGCGCGATCCCTCCCGGACCAGCTTCATCCCGTTGTGATCCATGGGGTTGTGGCTTGCCGTGACCATGATGCCGCCGGCGAGCCCGTGGGCGTAGGTGGTGTAGTAGACCATCTCGGTGCCGCACAGGCCGATGTCCACCACGTCGGCCCCCGCGTCGGTCAGGCCGCGGACCACCGCTGCGGCCAGGCCCGCGCTGCTGAGGCGGCAGTCCCGGCCCACCACGACCGTCCCTGCCTGCAGCCGGTTCGCCGTGGCCAATCCGATCCGGTAGGCCAGATCGTCGTCGAGTTCGTCGGGCACGCGCCCCCGGATGTCGTAGGCCTTGAAGCAGGCGGGGATGGCTCGGCGAACAGGCATGGTCCCTCCCGGAAAAAAGTCGCAGACGGCACGAAACGGGAGGGATTCGTCCCCTCCGCAGGATTGGGTTGCCCCGGGGCAATCCATTGAGTAGCATGAATGCCGGTTTGCATCAAGCGGGAGGTCCGGGGTGCCTCCCATTTTTCCCCGACCACGGAGGACCATCATGAAATCACGTTTTCTGGCCGCGCTCCTGGTGGCTGCGGCCGCGCTGACTCTTTCCGGTTGCATCCAGATGCACAGCGCGACGACCATCGAGAAGGACGGCTCGGGCACCGCTTCCTTCCGGCTCTCCTTCAGCCAGGGCGTCAGCGATGCCCTGAAGGAGATGCAGGGCATGGACATGGACATGGGCGGCGACATGGAGATGCCCGACTTCAGCAAGGTGGACAAGGCGGAACTGGAAAAGGCGGGCAAGGAGCACGGCGTCAAGATCACCAGGTTCTCGCGCGATCCGGTCGACGGCCGCGAAACCCTCGACATCGAGATGAGCTTCGAGGACCTGAAGGGTCTGTCCTTCATGATGAACAAGGTCATGGGCGAGAGCTCGGACAACGGCGGGTTCGGCATCTTCGACAACGGCGACGGCAACTTCATCCTCAGGAGCGCGACCTACGAGTACCCCGACCAGCCGGCGGAGGAGGCCGAGGAGGCCGTCGAATCCGAGACCACCATGCCCGAGATGGATCCCGAGATGATGGGCAAGCAGATGGAGCTCATGGGCAAGCTCATGGCCTCCATGAGCGAGCTCAGCGTCCACATGGAGATCACCGTGCCCGGGGACATCGTCAAGAGCAACGCCCCCACGGTCGAAGGCCGCACCTCCATCTGGACCGTGGACAGCAGCAACATGATGTCCATGCAGGGCGAATCGGACATGGAGCCCGAGATCGTGTTCAGCGCCAAGGGCCTGAAGATCAAGCCCCAGACCGAATAGGCCCGAACTGGCGGATCCCCGCCTCATCCGGTAGTTTTGCGAGGCTGCCCCGCCCCGGGGCGGCCTCGTTTTTCAGGGGGGAATGGACCCCGGGGACCCGGCAGGAGAAAACCATGAGAAGGGCCGAACTCGAATCCCAGGACTTCGCACTCTTCCAGGAGGTCGCCCGCGACGCCGACGTGGGCTACCTGTCCCTGGTGACCCCCGGGGGCTGGCCGCGATCGGTCGCCCTCAACTTCGCCGCCTTGGGGGAAGCCATCCACTTCCACGGGGCCCTGGCCGGCGAAAAATCCGAGATCATCGGGACGGGGGTGCGCGCCGGATTCACCATGGTCAAGCCCTACAGCTACATCCCCTCCCACTTCACGGCGCCCGATCACGCCTGCCCGGCCACCCACTTCTTCAAGAGCGTGGAGATCAAGGGCCGCTGCGAACCCGTGACCGATCCGGCCGGGAAGGCCCGCGGCCTTCAGGCCCTCATGGACAAGTACCAGCCCGAGGGCCGGTTCAAGCCCCTCGATCCCGCCGACCCGGTCTACCGGAAAGCCATCGAACGGGTGGGCGTGTTCCGTGTCGTTCCCGAATCCTGGACGGCGAAACGGAAGTTCGGCCAGAATGAGCCGAAACGCGTACGGGAGATGATCATCGCGGGTCTGCGGGAAAGAGGCAGCCCGGGCGATGAAGCCACCATCCTGGAGATGGAACAGGACCTGACGTCCTGATCAACGGTCCTCCACCAGGCTCCTCTGCGCCTCGAAATCGTAAAGGGTCTGCCGGCGCAGGTCCGCCACGGCCAGGCGGTGGTTCACCAGGGCTGTCAGGAACGAACGGCGCGCCTGCACCAGCCGGTCGCGGTTGTCGGCCAGGGTCTGGCTGGTGATCTCCCCCATCTCGAACCGTTCCTGGCTGATGGCGTAGCCCCGGCCGGCGACGTCCATGCTCCGCTCCAGCACGTCCAGGCGCCGCTGGGCCGCCTCCAGACGCGCCAGGGCGGCCTGGACCTGTCGGCGGATGGAGCGTCGCAGGTTCTCCCCGTCCAGTTCCTGCCGCCGCAGGGCCACCTCGGCCGAGGCGACTTCGGCCTCGTTCACGCCGGAATCCCAGATGGGCACCGAGAAACCCAGCCGGACGCCCCGGTTGCCCGGCCGCCGCCGCAGATCAGACCAGCTCGAGTCGATCAGGTCGCGGAGACCCGGGTCGTCCAGGCCGGGGTCGCTCACCCCGGTCAGGTTGTAGAAGGCGCTCAGTTCGCCCCGCAGCTGGGAGCGGGCGTCCGTCTCCTCGAGGGTGATCTCCGCGCGCCGGATGCCGTCCCGCTGGTCGTCCAGTTCGGTGCGGTGGTCCAGGGCGTGCCGGAGCGCCTGTTCGCGGTCGACCTCCACCGGCCGCGCCGCCAGGTCGTCCAGCACCCGCACCGGTCGCTCCATCGCCAGACCGATGGTCAGGCGGAACATGTCGGCCGCCAGGGCCAGATCCGACTCACGGCTCAGCAATTCGTTTCGGGCCTCGGCCAGGTCGACCTCCATCTGCAGGCTCTCCACCTCGGGGATCAGGCCGGCCTCGAACTTGCGCCTGGCGATGTCGTAGTTGGCCGACTGCTGCTCCAGCGCATCGCGGGCGATGACCACCTCCTGCTGGGCGCGCAGGAGGGCGAAGAAGTCGGACGTCACCTCGTACTGCAGATCGAGCTGACCGCGCAGGAAGGCCCGCCGGGAAAGCCGGTGGGAGATCTCGGCGCGCTCGAGGCCCAGCTTCAGGCCGTTGGGTTCGAGCAGGGGCTGGTCCAGGGAGAGCTCGATGCTGTTGAACATGGTCCTCTGCTCCAGGTCGGCCCCGGTGGCGTTGTCGTAGACCGTGTCCTCGCGGTGGAAGATCCTGCCGGTCAGGCTCAGGGCCCCGTCCGTGGGCAAGGGCTGGCTCAAGGTCAGGTCGGCGCTGATCTCCTGGCTGCCGTAGGAATCGTACCGGGGCAGCTCGCCCGGAACCGTCTCCCCCTGGACGCGCTCCTGCAGATCCGGAGCCGTCACCGCCAGCCGGGCCTGGGTGCCGAACCGGCCGCGGGCCGCCTCGACCTCGTACTGGGATCCGGCCAGGTTGAGCTCCAGGGTCCGCGCGAAGTGGCTGCCCTCCAGGGCGATGGCGATGGCTTCCTCCAGGCCCAGCAGCAGCGTGTCGCCGGCGGCGACGGTCGGGGTGGGCGCCGGCTGCGCGGCCACGCCTCCGGCCAGCATCAACGGGAGAATCAGTTTCAGCATCATTCGTACCTGAGGGATTCGATGGGGTTGAGGGCCGCGGCCCGGCGGGCGGGGAAGAATCCGAAGGACACGCCCACCAGGGCGGACACCCCGAATGCCAGGACGATGGACAGGGGCGAGACGACGGTGGTCCAGCCCGCGGCGGCGGCGATGCCCCAGGCCAGGGACACGCCCAGGACCACCCCCAGCAGGCCTCCGGCGAAGCTGACGGTCGCCGCCTCGAACAGGAACTGGAGCAGGATGTTGCGCCGGGTGGCGCCCATGGCGCGCCGGATGCCGATCTCCCTGGTCCGCTCGAGGATGCTGGCCAGCATGATGTTCATGATCCCGATGCCGCCGACCAGCAGGGAGATCCCCGCGATCGCGCCCATGACCAGGGCGAAGATGCGCTGGGTGGCCTGCCGCTGCCGGATGAGTTCCAGGGGCACCACCACCCGCGTGTCGGGCTCGCCGTGATGGCGGCGTTCGAGCACCCTGGTGATCAGCCCCGCCACCGCGTCGAGCCGGTGCACGTCGTCCACCTGGATGATCAGGCGGTCGAGTTCCCGCTCCCAGCGCTTGCGGTCGCCGCGCAGGAGGGCGCAGCTCAGGGGGATGCAGATGTCGCGGTCGGTGGCGCGCAGCAGGCCTTCCTCGTCGTTGTCCACCGGTCCTCCCCCGGCCATGACCCCGATGACCTCGTACCAGTCCTCCCGGATCTTCACGAAGCCGCCGACGGGAGGCTCGAGCCCGCACAGGTCGCGCACGATCCCGGCGCCCAGCACGCAGACACGGACCGCCCCGTCCAACTCGCCGGCCGTGAAGAACCGGCCCGAGACCATGGCGTCCCGGCGCACCTCCGGCAAGTCGGGCGTCGTCCCCACCACCGAGGTCCTGGTGCGCTTGATCCCCTGGACCTCCACCTCCTGCACCGCCATGGGCACCACCCTCGTGATGGCCGGAGTCAGGTCCAGCAGGGCGGCGGCGTCCGCCCGGGACAGGCCGACCGAACGGGGCGCGGCCTCGTCCCCTCCCCGTTCCGGGGGATCCTGATGAAGCACCACGATGCTGTCGATGCCCAGGGTCTCGAACTGGGCCAGGGCCTCGCGCTTGGCCCCTTCGCTGATCGAGAGCATGGCGATCACCGCGGCCACGCCGAAGATGACCCCCAGCATGGTCAGGAAGGTGCGCAGGCGGTGGTCCCGCAGGCCCGCGAGGCCCAACTGGAGTTCCAGCATCACGGCTTGCTTCCCGCGGTTCCGGAGGGGCTGGACAGCCGCAACTGCTGGCCCTCCTCCACCCCCGACTCGACCACGACCCGGTCGGCGCCGGCCGGCCCGAGGGTCACCGCCAGCTCCTGTCCGCCCAGGGTGTAGACGACGGACCGGCCGTCGATCTGGAAGACCGCCTCGTGCGGCACCTGCACCGCGTCCTCCAGGCGACGGTGGATGATGCGGCACTGGGCGGTCATGCCGGGCAGCAGCCCTTCGACGTTCCCGTCCAGGGTCACCTCGACGTCGAACACCTTCAGCTTCTTCTCCCCCTCCTGTCGGGCCAGGGGAGCGATGCGGGTCACCTTGCCGGACAGCCGGCGGTTCTCCAGCGCCTCGATGGCGACCTCCACGTCCTGACCCTTCTCCAGCTGGTGGACGTCGACCTCGTTGACCCAGGTGTCGACCCTGAAGGCGGACAGGTCCGGCAGCTCCATGATGGATTGGCCGTTCCAGACCTGGTCCCCGACGCGGATCTTGCGACGCTCGCCGCTCGCCCAGATCTTCTGGTGGACGACCAGCCCGCTGTCCGGCGCGGTCACCGTCAGCGAGGCCAGAGCCTCCTCGGCCCGTTCGAGGTCGATCTTCGCCTTGCGCAACCGGGCCTCCTTCTCGGCCTCCGAGGCCTTGCCGATCTCGCGCTGGGCGGCCAGGTCCTTGCGGGCCTCCTCCAGATCGAGTTCGGCGCGCCGGCGCTCCAGCTCCTGCTGCCGGCGACGGGATTCGGACTCGAACTTCATGGCCTCGCCCTGCAGGGCGGCGCGCTCGAGGGCCAGTTCCATGCGCTGCAGGGCGGCCTCCTTCTGGGCGAGGGTCTTGGCGTTGCTCGCCCTCTGGTTCTCCAGCTCGGCCTGGGCCTGCTCGAAGGCCGAACGCTCCTCCTCCACCCGCTGGCTCTGCTGATCCGTGTCGAAGCGGGCCAGCACGTCCCCGGGCGAGACGCTCGTCCCCTCGGGGATCAGCTCGGTGACCTTGTTGTTCCAGCCCTGGGGGGCGGGGACGGGCACGCTGTTGACGGCGTCGACCTCGCCGCGGGTGACCGTGGCCACCAGGAAGCTGTCCCGGACCGCGATGCAACCGAGGGGCGCCGCGGACTCCTGCCCGCCGAAGCCCCAGACCCCCAGCAGGACCAGGACCACCGCCACCGCGACCACCCCTGCGACCGGCCTATTGATGCTCACGCGATTCTCCTATCCGGATGGCGACCCGGGCCGACATCCCGGGCCTGACTTCGGGGGTCGGTTCGTGAAGGACCGCCAGCGCGGCGAACCGGCGCGTCAGGCTGCCCTCCTCGGCCGCCAGGGGCATCCTCTGGACCTCCTCCAGGGTGGCGGCGAATGGGAGGTCGGGATAGGCGTCCAGGACAACCTGGGCCTCTTGCCCGGGAGCGAGCCGCCAGCGGTCGAGTTCGTGGACCGTGAAACGCACCTTCAGGACCGAGGTGTCGGTGACGTCCAGGACGTGCACCTGGCCCGAGACCTCGTCCCCCACCCTGAGGACCTTCACGCCCTCCTCGGTGCGCTCGCGGTGGTAGACCACCATGCCCGGCCAGTCCGAGACGACCACCAGGGCGTCGGCAAAGCTCCGGTAGCGCTGCATCCGGGCTTTCAGCCGGTCTTCCTGCAATCGGGATCCGGCCAGGTTCAGGCTGTCCAGGTGGGCCTGTGCGGTGCTGTCGCGCCGGGCCTGGGCCAGGTCGATCACCGCCTGGGCCATGGACAGCCGCGCCCGTTCCTGGACGACGGGAGCCTCGAACCGCTGGTTGTGCAGGTCCAGCCTGGCCATCTCGTGCGCAAGGCGCGCCTTGGCGACCGCCCCGGCGGACGACTGGAGGTTGCTCTCGTGCGTGGCCTCGAGGCTGCCGGTCTTCAGGACCTGGGCCGCCAGGTCCCCCGCCGTCCGGTCGATGGAGGTCCTCATGCGGGAATCGTCGAAAACGAGGAGGGTGTCGCCGGGAGCGACGATGGTCCCCTCGGGGATCATCCGCAGGATCCGCTGCCCCCCGCCCCAGGAGGGAGGCGAATTGACGGGGATGGTGCTGGCCGCGACGATCTCCCCGGCTTCCTGGAGGACCTCGCGCGCCGCCGGAGCGGAGGGGGCCTCCGGCGGGACGGCGGCATCCCGGCAACCGGCGAGGGTTGCCGCCAGGAAGACGGCCGGCAGGAGGTGGCGAAGGGCCATGGGTCCAGGAAATCCCGATTCAGAGAGTGATGGATCATCCGTTACCCGGGTATTCTAGATGATACGACCGGATCGATCCAGGGTTCCCAAAGCGTGTGTTCCCAAAGCGTGCTGAACCCAAAGTGGGCACCCGGTCGTCCTACGAAAAAAGGCCCCCACCGGATGGGGGCCCTTCGGGTCCACTCCAGTCGGGCTCTAGGCGCCGGCGTCCGCCGCCGGGACCGGGGCCGGGCGGGTCTTGAGCTCCCGGTCGATCATGTACAGGCCAGGGCCGTTATCCCCGACCAGCTTCAACTTCTTGACGATGTCGT
>JBFXKG010000006.1:0-221218 GCA_050174015.1 Candidatus Krumholzibacteriia bacterium | reverse complement strand
GTTCACGGGCGGTCAGTCGGCCCTTCTCGTGGATCTTGGCGATCTTCTCGGGGCCGCCGCCGGCCAGGGCCTGGCTCCTCAGTTCGTTCAGGCGGTCGAGCTTTTTCTCCGGGGCATCGGACATGGCGCGATCCTTCGAAGGTTGATGATGGACAGGGTTCCCCGTCCTCCGCACGTCCAGCGGGCCGGAGGCACCGGGCCTGGACCGACGGGATGGCTGGGCAGTTTAACAGATAACGGATATGCGGAAAAGGCCGAATGGCCCGGATGAACGGCCTTTCAGGCCTCGCCCTCTTTGGCGCGCAGGGTGAGCCGGGTGATCAGGTCGGCCATGTCGTGGTGGCTGCAGGGTTTCAGGATGAATTCGTGGACCCCCGCCTCACGGGCCTGGCGCTCGTGGAAGCTGTCCCGGAAACCGGTGGTCAGGATGATCGGCAATCCCGGCCTCAGGGCGTGGATCTCCCTGGCCAGGCGCACACCGGACATGTGGGGCATGATCTGGTCGGTGACCAGGACGTCGTAGGCTTCCGGGCCGGCCTGGAACTTCCGGAGGGCCTCCCTGCTGTCGGTGGTCTTGATCACGCTGAAGCCCAGATGCCGCAGGCCGCGGGCCATGACGGCGGCGACCATCTCCTCGTCGTCGACCAGCAGGACGCGGATTTCCGGTCTGGCGCCGGGACCGGCGACGGCCGCGACCCGGGTGGCAGGAACCGTGGGCTCGCTGGCCGTGGCGACCGCAGGAACTTCGATCACGGGCTGCGAAGCGGAGAAGGCGGGCACGGACCAGGCGATCAGGGGGAAGTAGAGGGTGAAGGTCGTTCCGGACCCGGGGCTGCTGCTGGGGATAGTCACGCCGTGGTGGTGCTTGAGGATCCGGCAGACGGTCGCGAGGCCGAGCCCGGCCTGTCCTGCGGCAGGGTCGTCCCCGTAATAGGCGGCGGTGATGCGGTCCAGGGTCGCGGGATCCATGCCCCTGCCGTTGTCCCGGACGCTCAAGCAGACGTAGCTGCCGGGTTCCAGGTCCTGGGGCAGGGCTTTCTGCCGCGCCCCGATCTCCTCTTCCTTCAAGGAAATGGAGATCCTGCCCTGGCTGCGCAGCATCGCCTGGACGGAGTTGCTGCACAGGTTCATGAGCACCTGCTGGACGCCGGTGGCGGAGGCCAGGACGGGGCCGCAAGGTTCGAGATCGGTCTCGATCTCGATGGTCCTCGGCAGGATGTCCCGCATGAGCTTGACCGTGTCGCGGACGACGGGCAGCAGATCGGTGGGTTTGCGGGCGAGGTCGGCCTGCCGGAAGAAATCGCTCAGGTCCTTGACCAGGTCGCCGGCCAGATGGCCGGCTTTCAGGACCTTGTTCAGCTCGTCCTGGCACCGGGATTCTTCGGGGGCGCCCTGGGCCGCCAGCCTGGCATGGCCCAGGATCACGGCCAGCAGGTTGTTCAGGTTGTGGATGATGCTGCCGGCGAAGACGCCGACGGCTTCCATCCGCTGCGCCTGGGCGAGCCGCTCGCGGAGACGATCCTCGGCCAGCTTGAGCTCCGCGATCCGGTTCTCGAGCCCGGCCTGCTTCGCCCGCTGACGCCGCACCAGCAGGTGCTGCCACCCGCCCAGAGCCGCCAGGATCAGGCAGGCGAGGACCAGTCCGATTATCAGCAAGGATCGACCACCCCGGGCAAGGACACGGAAAAGTCACGAGATCTTGACGTAACGATAACACATCCACCCGCCTTCCCGCTACCAAGATGACTTGGAGGCCCCGGCTCCATCGGCTATACTCCGCCGGACCGGAAATCCGCCAAGAAAGGACGAGACCATGAGTTACCAGAACATCCTGTGCTCCGTGGCCGAGGGGATCGCCACGGTGACCGTCAACCGTCCGGACAAGCTCAACGCCCTGAACCGCCAGACCATCGCGGAATTGACCGCCTGCTTCCGGGACCTGGCGGCCGCGGACGAGGTCCGGGTCGTGCTGCTGACCGGGGCGGGGGAGAAGGCCTTCGTGGCCGGCGCCGACATCGGCGAGCTGGCCGATCTGACGGCGAGCGCCGCCGAGGCCCTGGCGGGCGGGGGCCAGGCCCTGATGGATCTCATCGAGAACCTGGGCAAGCCGGTGATCGGGGTGATCAACGGCTTCGCGCTGGGTGGGGGCTGCGAGCTGGCCATGGCCTGCACCTTCCGCTACGCCGCGGACACCGCCAGGCTCGGCCTGCCGGAAACCGGCCTGGGATTGATTCCGGGCTTCGGGGGCACGCAGAGGCTGCCCCGGTTGGTGGGGCGGGGCCGGGCCCAGGAACTCGTCCTCGGCGGGGACATGGTCCCGGCGGATGAGGCCCTGGCCATGGGGCTGGTCAACAAGGTGTTTCCCGCCGCCGAGCTCATGCCGGCCGCCCTCAAGACGGCGGGCCGCCTGGCCGGCAAATCACGGCTCACCCTGGGACTTGCCTTGAAGGCGGTCGGCGATGGTCTCCAGATGACCCAGGCGGGCGGATGCCGGCTGGAAGCGGCCCTGTTCGGGGTGGCGGGGGCCTCGCAGGACGCCCGCGAGGGCTGCCGGGCCTTCCTGGAAAAAAGGAAACCTGAATTCCGGGATTCCTGACAGGTTAACGCAAAGTTTTTGAACGAGTTGTATTTTCGTCGCGACGGGTCGCCCCGGGGGGAAACATTTTTTTGGGCCCCTTGGGGTGACCTGTTATGTTTGCAGGGATATAGCCCATCGACCCGGAAAAATCGGATGAATCCGGGCCTAATCTCTGCGCGAGGTGATTCCCATGACCGACAACACCGCCGTCGCCGTCCCCTTCATGGAAGTCAACCCGGAACTCTGCAAGGGATGCCAGCTCTGCATCGGGGTCTGCCCCAAGAGCGTCATCGCCATCAGCGAGAAGCTCAACAGCGCCAGCTACCATCCCGCGTTCTACACGGGGCAGGATTGCACCGGCTGCGGGCTCTGTTTCTACGCCTGCCCCGAACCGGGGGCCATCCGGGTGATCAAACCCTAGGATATTTCAGGAGAACGACTTCGGGACCCAACCGACGGGAGATGATCCATGGCCAAGCAGTTCATGAAGGGAAACGATGCCATCATCGTCGGGGCCCTTGCAGCAGGATGTCGGGCCTACTACGGTTACCCCATCACCCCCGCCAGCGAGATCGCCCACGCCGCCGCCCTGCACTTCCCCGCACTGGGCGGCGTCTTCATCCAGGCCGAAAGCGAAGTCTCGGCCATCAACATGGTCTACGGCACCGCCGGCATGGGCATCCGCACCATGACGGCGTCCTCCAGTCCCGGCTTCAGCCTGAAGCAGGAAGGCCTGTCCTACTGCGCCGGAGCCGAATTGCCCTGCGTGGTGGTGAACATCGATCGCGGCGGCCCCGGCCTGGGCAACATCGCGCCCGAGCAGGCGGACTACTTCCAGGTCACCAAGGGCGGCGGCCACGGCAACTACCGCCTCATCGCCCTGGCGCCCAACGGCGCCCAGGAGATGTGCGATCTGACCATGAAGGCCTTCGATCTGGCCGACAAGTACCGCAACCCGGCCTGCATCATGGCTGACGGGATCACCGGTCAGATGATGGAAGTGGTGGAGATCCCCGAGGCCAAGCCGCTCGCGGTGGACCATTCGAGCTGGTGCGTGGCCGGCACGCCCGAGACCTCGGGCAACCTGGTCAGCTCCATCTTCCTCGAGTCCACCGATCTCGAGGAACACAACCTCAAGCTCGACCGCAAGTACAAGGAAGTCATGGCCAACGAGGTCATGTTCGAGGAGTACCGGACCGCTGACGCCGACCTGGTCGTCGTGGCCTACGGCGTGGTCAGCCGCATCGTGTATTCCTCGATCGACGCCGCCCGCGAGGAAGGGATGAAGATCGGCCTGCTGCGGCCCATCACCCTGTGGCCCTTCCCCAGCGCGCCCATCGCCGCCCACGCCGCCCGCGGGGCCACCTTCCTGGCTGTGGAGCTCTCCACCGGCCAGATGGTCGAGGACGTCCAGCTCGCGGTCGCCGGCAGGACCCCGGTCCACTTCTACGGCCGCTGCGGCGGAATGGTCCCCAAGGGCCAGGATCTTCTGGCCGAGTACCGCAAGATCATGGAAGGAGGCAACTAGCCATGAAGGTCTACGAGAAGTCGCCCTCCTTCTACCAGGTGTTCGAACGCAAGAGCGGGCCCGCCAAGGAGACCACCCACTACTGCCCCGGCTGCGGCCACGGCAACGCCCACAAGATGATCGCCGAGGCCCTGGAGGACCTCGGGCTCACCAGGAGGACGGTTTTCATCTCCCCGGTGGGCTGCTCGGTGTTCGCCTACTACTACTTCGACTGCGGGAACATCCAGGCGGCCCACGGCCGGGCGCCCGCGGTCGCAACCGGCGTCAAGCGGGCCAATCCCGATTCCATCGTCATCTCCTACCAGGGCGACGGCGACCTGGCCGCCATCGGCACGGCCGAGACCATCCATGCCGCCAACCGGGGCGAGAACATCACGGTGTTCTTCATCAACAACGCCATCTACGGGATGACCGGCGGGCAGATGGCGCCGACCACGATGATCGGCCAGCGCAGCGCGACCACGCCCCTCGGCCGGGCCGCCGAGGTCCACGGCAATCCCATCCGCATGTGCGAGATGCTGGCCACGCTCCCGGCGCCGACCTACATCGAGCGGGTCTGCATCGGGGACAGCAAGCAGATCATGAAGGCCCGCAAGGCCGTCCGCAAGGCCCTGCAGATCCAGGCCGAGGGCAAGGGCTACAGCTTCGTCGAGATCGTCTCGCCCTGCCCGACCGGATGGAAGATGGATCCGGTGACCGCCCGCGACTGGATGACCGAGGAGATGCTGAAGGTCTTCCCCCTCGGGGTCTACAGGGACGAGAGCGGCAACCGGGAGGAGGGTGACTGGCATCGCCGCTACGAGGGCTTCGACCCCGCCAAGGTCAACCCGTACCTCGACCGCCTGAAGACGAGCATGACCGAGGGCGAGCCCGTGGCCCTGAAGCAGGATCTCAACTGCAAGTTCGCGGGCTTCGGCGGCCAGGGCATCCTCACCCTGGGGCTGTTCCTCTCCCAGATCGGCATGCGGGCAGGCCAGCAGGTCAGCTGGTTCCCGGCCTACGGTCCGGAGATGCGCGGAGGGACGGCCAACTGCTCGGTGAACCTGTCCAGCCGGCGGATCGGCTCCCCGCTCGTCGACGAGCCGAACGTGCTGGTCGTCATGAACCAGCCGTCCCTCGACGCCTTCGAGGACTCGGTCGTGGACGGCGGCACGATCATCGTCGACACGACCATCGTCGAGGGCAAGCCGGACGGGAAGAGGCTCAACGCCGTGATGATTCCCGCGACGCAGATCGCCGACCAGGTGGGCACTCCCAAGATCGCCAACGTCGTGGTGCTGGGCGCCCTGGCCGCGGCGACTGGCGCCTTCACGCCGGAGTTCTGCCTGGAGACCCTGCGCTCGGTGATCAAGAAGAAGAGCCTGATCGAGATGAACATGGAAGCCTTCCGCAAGGGCTACGACTTCGTCAGGAACTCGTGACCCGAAGCGCCAGGTGGTGGGCCTGACCTCGCGGCGGCCTTGCCTGACCCTGAGGCCGGCCCGCGTCCAAGCTGGGCCGGCCTTTTCGCGAAGGCGGGCCAGGACGGGAGTGCGAACGATGATCATCGGTATTCCCCGGTCCCGGATCCAGGACGAGTTCCGGGTCGGATTGCCCCCGCGGATGGTGACGAACCTGGTGTCCTGCGGGGCCCAGGTCGTGGTGGAGAAGCACGCCGGCCACGGCAGCGGCTTCGCCGACGAGAGCTACGAGCAGGCCGGCGCCCGCATCGTACATCAGCTGGAGGAGGTCTACGGCCGGGCCGACCTGATCCTCAAGGTGAACCGGCCCGTGCCCGCGGAATACCAGCTGCTGCGCGAGGGACAGATCCTCATGTCCGTCATGCACCTGGCGGTGGCGGAAACGGACCTGGTCCGGACCCTGCTCGACCGGGACTGCACCGCGGTGGACTACACGACCATCGAGGGCGCGGGCGGCAACCTGCCGGTGCTGCGGCCGCTGTCCCAGATCGCCGGCCGCATGGTTCCCCAGATCGCCGCCCGCTACCTGCAGACCGATCACGGGGGCCTGGGGATCCTCCTGGGGGGGACCCCGGGCGTCCCTCCCGCAGAGGTCGTGGTCATCGGCGCCGGCACGGTGGGGCGCAACGCCGTCAGGGCCTGCCTGGGCGCGGGCGCCCGGGTCACCCTGCTGGACAGCGACCTGGACCGCCTCAGCGAGATCGACTGGACCTTCCCCGGCCGGGTGACGACCTTTCCCGCCAACGAGGCCACCCTCCGCAAGGCCCTGTCCTATGCCGACGTGGTGGTCGGCGCCGTCCTCATCCCCGGCACGCGGACCCCGCACCTGGTCACCAAGGAGATGGTGGGCCTGCTGCGGGAGAAGAGTCTGGTCATCGACATCTCGGTTGACCAGGGCGGCTGCTTCGAGACCAGCCGGCCGACCCGCCTGTCCGACCCCACCTACACGGTGGACGGGATCACCCACTACTGCGTACCCAACCTGCCCAGCCTGGTCGCCCGGTCGGCCACCTACGCGCTGGCCAACGCCACGCTGCCCTACATCGAGGCCATCGTGCGGCATTCCCTCGAGGGGGCCCTGGCGGCCGATTCCACCCTGCGGCGGGGTGTCAACATCATGAAGGGGCGCGTCACCCATCCGGGCCTGGCTGCGGCCCGCGGCTGCGGCTTCACCCCGGTGGAGGACCTTCTCGGCGGGGGGGCCTCATGACCTGGATGCAGCTTTACCGCGAACGGCTCTGCACCGCCGCGGAGGCCGTGCAGCGTATCGAGTCGGGGTTCAAGATCTACCTGGGCAGCGGGTGCGCCGCCCCTCACGACCTGATCCGGGCCCTGGTGGACCGCGGCGAGGAACTCTTCGACGTGGAGATCATCCACCACCTGACCATGGGCGACGCGCCCTACATCTCGCCCGGGATGAAGGGCCACTTCCGCTGCAACGACTGCTTCGTGGGGGCGAACACCCGGGAGGCCGTCAACCGGGGCGACGCCGACTACGTCCCCGTGCACCTGCACGAGATGCCCAGGCTGTTCCGGCGCGGGGTCATTCCCCTGGATTGCGCCATGGTCATCGTCAGCCCGCCCGACGAGCACGGCTTCTGCAGCTTCGGCATCGAGGTCGGGGTGACCAAGCCCGCCGCCCAGGCCGCGCGGATGATCATCGCCGAGGTGAACCGCCGCATGCCCCGCACCCTGGGGGACAGCTTCATCCACGTCTCGAAGATCGACTGCTTCGTCGAGGTGGATCGGGACCTGGACGAGTTCCGGCCCGACCCCCCCACCGAGGTGGAACGGCGCATCGGCCGGCATGTCGCAGGGCTCATCGAGAACGAGGCCTGTCTGCAGCTGGGCCTGGGGGCCATTCCCAACGCCGTCCTGGAATTCCTTCACGACCACCGCGACCTCGGGGTGCACACCGAGATGTTCACCGAGGCCCTGCCGCGGCTCCTGGACCGGGGCGTGGTGACCGGCGACTGCAAGAACTTCCATCCGGGCAAGGTCGTGGCCGGGTTCATCATGGGGACCCGCGAAGTCTACGACTTCGCCCACGACAACGCCCTGGTCGAGTTCCACCCCACCGACTACGTGAACCATCCGGGGAACATCGCCCGCAACGACAACATGGTGGCGGTCAACAGCGCCATCCAGGTCGACCTGACGGGCCAGGTCTGCTCGGACTCCATCGGGGAGCGGATCTACAGCGGGTTCGGCGGACAGGCCGACTTCATCAGGGGGGCCGCGCTGTCCAAAGGGGGGATGCCCATCATCGCCCTGCCGTCCACCACGGACGACGGCCGGCTGTCCCGCATCGTTCCCAACCTGGACGGCGGGGCAGGGGTGGTCCTGACCCGGGCGGACGTCCACCACGTGGTGACCGAGTACGGGGTGGCCCACATGCTGGGGCGGAACGTCCGGCAGAGGGCGGAGGCCCTGATCAGCATCGCCCATCCGGACTTCCGGGAGATCCTGCTGGATGCCGCCCACCGCCGGGGCCTGTTCGGGCGGCTGTTCCCGGGGGGCATGCCCCGAGGCTGAAGACGGCTCCGGGCTGTTGACAGATCGTCAAACCGTTGACAGAATGTCAGGGCCCGTCCATCCCCTCGAGCCCTGACCGGGTGCAACGCGACCCCGAGGCGCCGTCATGCAGCACGCGATCCCATCCCAGCCGACCGGTCCCCGGGGCGGCGCCGTCGATTCCGAATCCCTGGGAACCGTCCTGGTCGTGGACGACGAGCCCGAGCTGTGCCGGGCCCTGAGCAAGCTGCTCACCCGCAACGGCTACCGGGTCCTGAGCGCGGGCAACGGGGAGGAGGGGCTGCTCCTGCTGCGCCAGGAGGCGGTGGATCTGGTCCTGACCGACCTGCAGATGCCCCGGATGGGCGGCCTCGACCTGCTCAAGGCCGGCCAGGTCGTTTCGCCCGAGACCGAGTTCGTCATCATCACCGGGCACGGCACCATCGAGACGGCCGTCGACGCCATGCGCAGCGGCGCCTACGATTTCATCGAGAAGCCCTTCAGCACGACCACCACCCTCAAGGTCGTCAGCAAGGCCCTCGAGAAGCAGAGGCTGGTGGCCGAGAACCGCCAGCTCAAGCAGCGCCTCGAGGAATTCCAGCAGATGCACGACATCATCGGCAGCAGCGAGCCCATGCGGCAGGCCATGGACACGGCCAGGCAGGTCGCTCCCAGCAGCGCCACCATCCTGCTGACCGGCGAGAGCGGGACGGGCAAGGAGGTCTTCGCCACCGCCATCCACCGCTGGAGCGACCGGGCCGATCGCCCCATGATCCGGGTCAGCTGCGCGGCCTTGCCCGAGACCCTGCTCGAGGCCGAACTGTTCGGCTACGAGAAGGGGGCCTTCACCGGCGCGGTCAACCAGCGGCTCGGCCGGTTCGAGGCCGCCAATCACGGGACCCTGTTCCTGGACGAAGTCGGGGAGATGTCCCTGACGACCCAGGTCAAGCTCCTGCGGGTCCTCCAGGAAAGCGTGATCGAACGGCTGGGGGGCAACGCGCCCATCACCACCGACGTCCGCATCATCGCGGCCACCAACTCCAACCTGGAGGACATGGTCGCCGCGGGGACCTTCCGCGAGGATCTCTACTACCGTTTGAACGTCATCAACATCGAACTGCCCAACCTGCGCAGCCGGGGAGAGGACGTCACCCTGCTCGCCAGCTTTTTCCTGCAGAAGTACAACGAGAAGAACCGCAAGCAGATCGCCGGGTTTTCGCCCGCGGCCAGCGAGGCCCTTTCAGGGTACTCGTGGCCGGGCAACGTCAGGGAACTGGAGAACGCCGTGGAGAGGGCGGTCGTGCTCAGCAAGGGCGAGCTGATCGGCGTGGAATCCCTGCCCCGTCCGGTGGTGTCCGGCCCCAAGCGCTACCAGACCCTGAACATCGCCGTGGGCACGACCCTGCGGGACGCCGAGATGGAACTGATCCAGGCCACCCTGGAAAGCGTCGGCGGGGACAAGGAGACCGCGGCCAACATCCTGGGCATCGCCTCCCGGACCATCTACCGCAAGCTCCAGTGACCGGCCTCCGCGGAACCTTCCCGCCGCCGGCCGCCTTGACCCTGCCGCAGGGGCGCGGCTATATTGGCGCCTCGATTCCCGGACCCTGGGGCCGGGCATCCGGCGAGAGTGGCGGAACTGGCAGACGCGCAGGATTTAGGTTCCTGTGGGGCAACCCGTGGGGGTTCGAGTCCCCCCTCTCGCACCAGACGACCCTTTCCCGAGGCCGCGGCCTCTGGCTCCGCCGCCCGAACCAGCAGAGGAAGATGCCGACATGACCGAGTCCGCCCGCCCGACCCCCGAGGGGATCGCCACCACCGTCGAATCGCCCGAGCCCTGGAAGCGGGTCATCAAGGCCGAGGTGCAGCGGTCCGCCTTCGACCAGGCCTACGCCAAGCTGCTGCAGAAGGCCGTCAAGTCGCATCAGAAACCGGGTTTCCGCAAGGGGCGCACGCCCCGGGCCCTGGTCGAGAAGGAGGTCGGGGACCTGCTGAGGGTGGAGGCCATCGAAGCCTTGGTGCCCAGGGCCTGGATGGCCGCCCTGCTGGAGCACAAGATCCCTGCCCTGACCGATCCCGCCCTGGAGAACCTCTCCTTCGAGGACGGCAAGCCCCTGACCTTCGACCTGGTGGTCGAGGTGCGGCCCGAGATCACGGCCGTCGGCCTGGACGCCATCCCCGTCAAGCGGCGGGATGCGGGCGTTCCCGAAAGCGAGGTCGACGAGGTCCTGGACAGGCTGCGGGAAAGCCGGTCGACCTTCACCGGGGTCGATCGGCCTGCCGCGGAGGGGGACCGCATCACCCTGGACCTGACCCCCCGGGAGGGCCTGGACGGCGATCAGCCCCGCACCATTGCGGACCAGACCTTCGTCCTGGGCGCGGAGAACAACCTGGGGGCCTTCAACGACAGCCTCCGGGGGTGCGCGGCGGGGGAGGAGAAGGACATCACGGTCGAGTATCCCGCGGACTACCCCAACGAATCCCTCAAGGGGCGCTCGGTGGTCTTCGGCTGCCGGATCAAGGAGGTCGCGGAGAAGGTCCTGCCCGCTCTGGACGACGCCTTCGCCGGGGAGGTCGAGGAGGGCAAGACCCTGGACGAACTTCGCGCCGCCATCCGCGGCGACCTCGAGAAGGAAGCCGAGCGGAGGGTGGGTCTGGAGCTCGACCATCAGGTCCAGATGGAACTGATCCGCCGCAACGATGTTCCCCTGCCGCCGAGCATGGTGGAACGATACCTGCAGTCCGGGCTGGAGGAACTGCATCGGCGCAACGCCCGGACCGGTCGTCCTGGTTCCCCAGAAGAGGACCGGGAGTACCTGGAGGCCGGGAGGACGAGGGCCGAGCGGGATCTGAAGGCCATGCTGCTGCTGGAGGCGGTGCGGGACCAGGAAGGCATCAAGGTCACGGACGAGGATGTCGAAGAAAGGATCACGGAGGTCGCCGAGGAGAACGGTTTCGATGTTGACCGCTACCGGGAATTCGTCAACAGTGGGGACGAGAAGGATCGGATCAGGTACAACCTGCTCGAACGCCGGACCCTGGACTTCCTGCTGTCCCGGGCGGACATCACCGACGTTCCTGCTGACACGGAAGTGCTTTTCGATTAAGGAGTTGCAATGCTGGTACCGGTAGTCGTCGATCAGACCAGTCACGGAGAACGGGCGTACGACATCTATTCCCGCCTGTTGAAGGACCGGATCGTCTTCCTGGGGTCCCCCGTGGACGACAACGTGGCCAATCTGGTCATCGCCCAGATGCTGTTCCTGCAGGCTGAAGACCCCGAGCGGGACATCTACCTGTACATCAACAGTCCCGGCGGCAGCGTGACCGCAGGTCTTGCCATCTACGATACGATGCAATACATTACAAATGATGTGGTTACGATCTGCATGGGCCAGGCCGCCAGCATGGGGGCCGTCCTGCTGGCCGCCGGGGCCAAGGGCAAGCGCTCCGCCCTGAAGAATTCGCGGGTCATGATCCATCAGCCCCTGGGCGGAAGCCAGGGCCAGGCCAGCATGCTGGAGATCTACACCCGGGAGATCCTGAACATCCGGGACAAGCTCTACGGCATCCTGGCCAAGCACACCGGCCAGACCCCGGAGAAGATCGCCACCGACAGCGATCGCGACTTCTTCATGTCGGCCGAGGACGCCCAGGCCTACGGTCTGGTCGACAAGGTGATCGAAAGCCGGAGCGAGATCGACACCGGCAAGGAAAAGCAGCCCCGGAAGGGACCGGGCGGAAGGGTTGAACCGGACCGATGAAAAGACGCCAGAACGGCAGTCCCCAGATGATCAAGTGCTCGTTCTGCGCGCGGGGGCAGGACGAGGTGGCGAAGCTTGTCGCCGGCCCCTCCAGCGTCTACATCTGCAGCGAATGCATCAAGCTCTGCAACGACATCCTCGAGGGGGAGATGCTGGAAGAGGCCGCCCTGGCGCCGCCGAAGTTCCCCAAGCCCCACGAGATCCGCGAGTACCTGGACCTGTACGTCATCGGCCAGGAGGAGGCCAAGATCAGCCTGGCCGTGGCGGTCTACAACCACTACAAGCGCATCCACCAGAAGAAGACCAGCGACGGGGTGGAGATCGACAAGAGCAACATCCTGCTGCTCGGCAACACCGGAACCGGCAAGACCCTGCTCGCGCAGACCCTGGCCCGGTTCCTCAACGTCCCCTTCGCCATCGCCGACGCCACCGCCCTGACCGAAGCCGGCTACGTCGGGGAGGACGTGGAGAACATCCTGGTGCGCCTGCTGCAGGCGGCGGACTACAACATCGCCCTGGCCGAGCAGGGGATCGTCTACGTCGACGAGATCGACAAGATCGGGCGCAAGAGCGGCAACCCTTCCATCACCCGGGACGTTTCCGGCGAGGGCGTGCAGCAGGCCCTGCTGAAGATCCTCGAGGGGACGGTGGCCAACGTGCCGCCCCAGGGCGGTCGCAAGCATCCCCAGCAGAAGTATCTCGAGGTCAACACCAAGAACATCCTGTTCGTCTGCGGCGGCGCTTTCCAGGGGCTGGAAAAGATCGTCGAGCGACGGGTGGGCAAGAACGTCCTGGGTTTCGCCCGCGAGGAGGAGTACACCATCAGCGCCGAGCGCGAGGAGTTCCTCGGGCTGGTCGAGCCCCAGGACCTCATGAAGTTCGGCCTCATCCCCGAACTGATCGGCCGGCTGCCGGTCGTCACCTACATGCACGAGCTTGACCGCGACGACATGATCCGCATCCTGACCGAACCGCGCAACGCCCTCATCAAGCAATACCAGAAGCTGCTGGACATGGAGGACGTGGAGCTGGTGTTCGACCGCGCCGCCATCGAGGCCGTCGCCGACCAGGCCATCCAGCGCAAGACCGGCGCCCGCGGCCTGCGCTCCATCCTCGAAGGGGTCATGCGCAACACCATGTTCGAGATTCCTTCCCAGGAGGATGTGCGGCAGGTTATCATCACGCGGGACGTCGTCATGGACAAGGCGGATCCCAAGCTGGTGCTCGGGGATCCCCCCGCGGACGTCAAGGAAGCCTGATCACCGCCTGCATCCCGTCAATCGTATCCACACCCGCCTGATGGAAGGGCCGGCGTGCGCCTTCGCTTGAGGGCCGAGGAGAGTCATGAGCCCGAACGAATTCGTTGTCTACCGGGACGGCGAGGAGATCGCCCTGCCCCGGAACCTGCCCCTGCTGCCCTTGCGGGACGTCGTGGTCTTCCCCTACATGGTCACGCCGCTGCTGGTGGGCCGGGAGCGGTCCGTCGCCGCCGTCGAGGCGGCCATGGACCGGGACAAGTACCTCTGCGTGGTGGCCCAGAGGGAGCCCGAGACCGAGGATCCCGGGCCGGGCGACATCCATCCCGTGGGGTCGATCATCAAGGTCCTGCAGATCATCCGCACGCCCGACGAGACCCTCAAGATCCTGGTGGAGGGCGTGGCCCGGGTGCGGCTTGACGAGGTGTTCTCCGGTCCGGCCTTCCTCGAAGCCGACGTGACCCCCATCAAGGAGGTCCTTGCGGGGGGAGTGGAGATCGAGGCACTCAGCCGGTCCATCAAGGAGCGGTTCAAGGAGTACGTGCGGCTGAACAAGCGCCTGCCCGACGAGGTGCTGCTCTCCGTCCTGAACCTCGACGAGATCGGCAAGATGGCCGATTCGATCAGCGCGTACATCCTGGGCAAGGTGCCGCTGAAGCAGGAGCTGCTGGAGGAGCCCAACCTCCAGAAGCGCCTGACCCGCATCAACCAGGTCCTGGCCAGCGAACTCGACATCCTCGAGATCGAGCAGAGGATCGACACCGAGGTCCAGACCCAGGTCCACCGGAACCAGCGCGAGTTCTACCTCAACGAGCAGCTGCGCGCCATCCGCAAGGAACTCGGCTACACCATCGACGAGGACAGCGAGCTCGAGGACTACGCCCAGCGCATCGACGGGAGCGACATGTCGGCCGAGGCCGCCGAGATCTGCCGGCGGGAGCTGAGCCGTCTGGACCGCATGTCCCCGATGAGCCCCGAGGCCACGGTCGTCCGCAACTATCTGGACACCCTGCTGGCCTTGCCCTGGAAGAAGAAGTCCCGCGACCGCATCGACACCGCGAAGGTCAAGGCCAAGCTGGACGAGGACCACTTCGGCCTGGACAAGGTCAAGGAGCGGATCCTGGAGTTCCTGGCGGTCTACAAGCTGACCAGGACGATGCAGGGAACCATCCTCTGCCTCGTGGGGCCGCCGGGAGTCGGCAAGACCAGCCTCGGCCGGAGCATCGCCGAGAGCATGGGCCGGAAGTTCGTCCGCATCAGTCTGGGCGGCGTGCGCGACGAGGCGGAGATCCGCGGCCACCGGCGCACCTACATCGGCAGCAAGCCCGGCCGCATCATCGAATCCCTGCGCAAGGCCGGAACCAGGAATCCCGTCTTCCTGCTGGACGAGATCGACAAGATGGGCGCGGATTTCCGGGGCGACCCGGCGTCCGCCCTGCTCGAGGTCCTGGACCCCGAACAGAATTCCACCTTCAGCGACCACTACCTGGAAGTCGAATTCGACCTGAGCAACGTCATGTTCATCACCACGGCCAACTCCCTGCACACCATCCCCCCGGCCCTCGAGGACCGGATGGAGATCATCCGCCTGCCGGGGTATCTCGAACACGAGAAGCTGGCCATCGCCGAGAACTTCCTGGCGCCTCGGCAGATGGAACGGAACGGGGTCAAGAGGTGGGCCGGATTCAAACGGTCCGCCTTCCAGGCCATCATCGACGGCTACACGCGGGAGGCCGGGGTCCGCGGCCTGGAGCGCGAGATCGGCGGGATCTGCCGCAAGGTGGCCAAGATCAAGGCCTCCTCCGGCAAGTTTCCCGCTGCGGTGACCGGCCCCACCGTCCAGAAGTACCTGGGCACTCCCAAGTTCCGGCGCCGGGTGGTCGACCGGGCGCCCGAGATCGGCGTGGTGGTCGGCCTGGCCTGGACCATGGCCGGCGGCGAGATCCTCGAGATCGAGGTGGCCCAGGTTCCCGGCACCGGCAAGATCACCATCACCGGCAACCTGCGCGACGTCATGAAGGAGTCCGCCGAGACGGCGCTGAGCTACGCGCGGGGACTGTGTCGTGAAATGTCCGAGGCCTGGTTCAAGAAGAACCAGATCCACATCCACGTGCCGGAAGGCGCCATCCCCAAGGACGGACCCAGCGCCGGCATCGCCATGGCCACGGCCATCGTTTCCCTGCTGCGGCAGATCCCGGTGCGGCCCGACGTGGCGATGACGGGTGAGGTGACCCTCCGGGGCAAGGTCCTGCCCATCGGCGGGCTGCCCGAAAAGGCCGTGGCGGCCATGCGGACCGGTTCCCGCCATCTGATCATCCCCAAGGACAACGAGAAGGATTACCTCGAACTGGCGCCGACCATCCGCAAGAACCTGACGGTCCACCTGGTGGAGACCATGGACGAGGTCCTGGCCGTCGCCCTCGACAGCCCCGCGAGGAAGGCCAAGGCGCCGGGCGGCAAGGCCGCCAAGACGAAGCCTCGTCCCGCGGTCCGGACCCGGCGGCGGGGCGAGGCGGACGCCCGGGTCTCGTCCCGATCGCCGAGGGGTTGACGGTGCGGGTCGAACTGGTCACCAGCGCGCCCGACCTGGGGGGACGGCCCGGCCGGATCCTGCCCGAGATCGTGGTCATCGGACGCAGCAATTGCGGGAAGTCCTCCCTGATCAACCACATCCTCGACCGGTCCAAGCTGGCCCGCACCAGCGGGCAGCCCGGCAAGACCCGCCTGATGAACTACTACCTGGTCGACGACAGGTACTACCTGGTGGATCTGCCGGGCTACGGCTATGCCAAGGTCAGCAAGGTGCAGCGGGCCGCCTGGGATTCCCTGTTCCGCCGCCTCCTGGCAGGGGAGGACCGGCCGGTGGCGGTCCTTCATCTCCTGGACGTCAGGCACCGGCCGAGCGTCCAGGACGTCGAGGTTTCCGGCTGGGTCAAGGCCTCGGGGCACCCCTTCGCCCTCGCCGTGACCAAGGTGGACAAGGTGGGAACCAACGCCCGCCCCGCCCGGTATCGCGAAATCATCGAGACCCTGGCGGTTCCGGCCGAGACGCCTTTCTTCCCTACTTCCGCGATCGGCCGATCCGGCCGGGAATCCATCCTGGCCTGGATCGGAGCCTTGCTGGACGCCAATGAACCCGAGGCTTGACCGCTGCCGGCTGAGCGGGGGCGGGGGGCCGGTTTGACGCTTCCGGGGAACCGGGGGTATAATGGTTCCGGTCCCGACCCGAGGGCGGACCGGAAGGAGAGGCGGAACAGGTATTCGACCGTGGTGAATCGGGTCGCAATCCAGGCCGGAACGGCCTCGCTGGGCCGTGGCGTATGCCCGGTCCTGGTTGGGGTCTGCCTGCTGGCCGCACCAGCGGTCTCCCGTGCGACGGAATTCGAGATGGCCAAGTTGCCGGTCACCGAGCCGAATCTCTGCCTGGCCTGCCACCTGGTGACCAATCCCACCCCGACCCGATCCGACTTGAATCCCTTCGGCGCCGACTTCCTCGCCAACGGACGCATCTGGGACCTGGAACTGGCGAGTCTGGATTCCGACGGCGACGGCTGCCTCAACGGGGTGGAGATCGGCGACAGCGACGGGGACGGACGGGCCGACGGCAACGTCACCGAACAGACGGGAAACCCCGGGGTCCCGGACGAGTGCGGATCCGGGTCCCTCGTCGACGAGGAGCTCTGGGGCAACCTCAAAGCAATGTTTGACGGCCGCTGACCGGTGGGCCATACTGTGGCCCGGTTCCCGGTACGGTGCTGCGCACCCTGGGACGTTTTTTTTTGAGGTCAGGGGGCGCGCTTCCGGACCAGACAGGGAGTGACGAGTGGAAAACCGAGTGATCATCGGCGGCCAGTGGGGCGACGAGGGCAAGGGCAAGATCGTCGACGCCCTCAGCGAGGGTGCGGACTGGGTCATCCGCTACCAGGGCGGCGCCAACGCGGGCCACACCATCCACATCGGCAAGCAGAAGCACGTGCTGCATCTGGTCCCCTCGGGGATCCTCCACGAGGGCGTGACCTGCCTGCTCGGCGGAGGGATGGTCATCGATCCCTGGAGCCTGCGCGACGAGATCCTGGAGCTGGAACAGCGGGGCATCAAGGTCCGGGAGCGGCTCAAGATCGCCTGTTCCGCCCACCTGCTGATGCCCTACCACAAGCGGCTCGACGAGTTGAGGGAGTCCCGGCTCAAGCGGAAGAGCATCGGGACCACGGGCCGGGGCATCGGGCCGGCCTACCTGGACAAGATCCAGCGCACCGGGTTGCGGATGGGGGACCTCCTGCTGCCCCAGGACAACCTCGAACGCAAGTGCATCGAGAAGATCCTGTCGGCGAACGAGGTCCTCAGCGAGTTCTACCAGGCCGATCCGGTGCCCGCCAAGGTCCTGGCCGAGGAACTGGTGGTGCTGGCGCACTTCCTGGCTCCCATGATCGTCAACCCCTACACCGCCCTGCGCCCCGTCCGGGATGGGGTCGCCCGGGCCCTGTTCGAGGGCGCCCAGGGCACCATGCTCGACGTCGACCACGGGACCTACCCCTTCGTCACCAGCAGCAACAGCACCATCGGCGGGGCTTTGACCGGCACGGGATTGCCGCCCCAGGTGCTGGGTGAGATCAACGGCATCTTCAAGGCCTACTGCACCCGGGTCGGCAACGGGCCCTTCCCCACCGAGCTTCTCGGCGAGGCCGGCGAGGCCCTGCGCGAGGCCGGGGGCGAGTACGGCGCCACCACCGGCCGGGCCCGGCGCTGCGGCTGGTTCGACCTCGTGGCCGGCAAGTACGCGGTGGACGTCAACGGCATCAAGGGGATCATCATCACCAAGCTGGACGTCCTGGACGCCATGCCGACCCTCCAGGTGGGCGTTGCGTACGCGGTGGACGACCAGCAGTACGTGGACTATCCCGTCCTGGCGGAGACGCTGCCCCGCTGCCGCCCCGTCTACCGGGAGTTCCCCGGCTGGGAAAAACCGACCTCGGAGGCCCGCCGCCTGACGGACCTGCCCGCCGCAGCGAGGCAATACCTCGAGTTCCTCGAGGGCGAGCTCGGTTCCCTGATCGTGGGGGTGAGCGTGGGCAGGGACCGGGAGCAGATGATCTGGACCCCCACCGGGGTGACCACCTGAGGTCCGTTCCCTGCGCGGGCCTTTGCTTTGACACGCGCGGCGGCGGCTTCTATTATTGCCTGACCCGCGGCGTCCCGCGGTTTTCCCAGGGTGGGCCGCTAGCTCAGCAGGTAGAGCATCTCCCTTTTAAGGAGAGGGTAGCTGGTTCGAGTCCAGCGCGGCCTACCACTCCTTCTTTCTCCCCCGATATCCGGCCCTCCCGCGCCGACCGATGAATTTCGAAAAACCGCTCAAGTTTTCCTCCCCTGCGCCGATATACCCCTCATCAGGCGAAGTCCGTCCAATTCCCTGCGATCCCGGCGGACGTCACCTGGCAGGACCGAACGGATTCGCGGTCGCAGCAAAGGATTGTCACCATGAGCCTGCGCATCGATCCCAAGGGCCTCCTGCGGCCGGACCCGGTCCGCAAGCAGGAAGAGGCCCGCAAGGAACTCCACCAGGCCGCGGAGAAAGCGGCCTCGGGCAGGCGCATCAACCGGGCCGCGGACGACGCAGCCGGACTGGCCATCTCCCAGACCCTCGGCGAGGAGATTCGCGGGCTCCGGCAGGGGCTGACGGACCTCTACGACGGGATGTCGCTGGTCCAGACCGCCGACGGCGCCCTCGATTCCATGGGGGAGAGCCTCCACCGCATGCGGGAACTCGCCCTGGCCGCCGCCGGCGATGCGACGGGGCCCGAACAGCGCCTGGCCCTGGACGAGGAGTTCAGGGCGCTGAAGGACGAACTCGACCGCGTCACGGCAGCCACCGCCTTCGGCGGCCATCGCCTGCTGGACGGGTCCGCCGGGGAAATCCGCATCGCGACCGGTCAAGGGGGAGGCGAGGCCCAGGTGATCGCCCTGGACCTGGGTGCGAACATGGACACCCAGTCCCTCGGGCTGGCGCAGGCCCGGCTGGACGGGACCGACGGAAGGAGCGCCCGGGACGCCCTCGAGGACGTCGACCACGCCCTGCAGAGCCTTGCCGGTCGCAGGGCCGAACTGGGGGCCGAGGGAAACCGTCTGGTGGGTGCCCAGAGGGACGTGGCCGTGGCGATGGAGACCACCCTGGCGGCCCGTTCGCGCGTCCAGGACGCGGACCTCGCCCTGGAGTCCAGCCGCCAGGTCAGCCGGCAGATCCTGAGCCAGGCCCCGACCGCGGTCCAGGCCCAGGCCCAGGGGCTGGCGGGAACCGTCCTGAACCTGCTCCGCTGACCGGCGTTCCAGACGATTCGACTCCCACACCCAAGGAAGAAGGCGCCGGGTCATCCCGGCGCCTTCTGCGGTCCTGATCCTGCGGGATGGTCCTGTCGATCAACCCTTGCCGTACTTCCGGGTCCACAGGCGGTCGAACTCGTCGATCGTGCGTTCGAACACGTCCATGGCCGCGTCGATGGGAGCCGGGGTCTCCAGGTCGACGCCGGCGTTCCGCAGGATGTCCAGCGGCGGAGCGCTGGATCCGGCCTTCAGCATGTTGTCGATGTAACGACTGGCGGCCTTCTCCCCGTTGCGGTCGATCTCGTCGGCCAGGGCCAGGCCGCTGGTCAGGCCCGTCGCGTAGGTGAAGACGTAGAAGTTGTAGTAGAAGTGGGGGATGAACATCCACTCGCACTCGTCGTCGGGCCCGACCACGAACTCGGGACCGTAGTACTCCCTGATCAGGTCGGCGTAGAGCCCGTTGAGGTACTCCGCGGTCAGGGGATTGCCCTGCTCGGCGTACTCGTGGAAGCGCAGCTCGAAGTCGGCGAACAGGGTCTGGCGGAAGATGGTCAGGCGGATGCTCTCCAGCCTCTGGTTCAGCAGCAGCAGCTGCATGTCGATGTCGTTGTCCTTCCGGGCCTCATCCAGCAGGTAGTTGGTCAGCAGCGCCTCGTTGCAGGTGGACGCCACCTCGGCCAGGAAGGTCGTGTAGCCGGAGTAGACGGGCGGCTGGTTGCGGCTGCTGTAGTACGAATGGATGGCGTGGCCCATCTCGTGGGCGGTCGTGGAGACGGCGTCCAGCGTGTTGTCGAAGTTGTGCAGCACGAAGGGATGGACTTCCCTGGCCAGGACGCCGTTGCTGTAGGCGCCGCTGCGCTTGTCCTGGTTGGGGTAGACGTCGATCCAGCCGTTGGCGGGATCGAGACCCTCTTCCAGGATGCCCACGTATTCCTTGCCCAGGGGCTTGAGTCCGGTGGCGATGAGCTTGCGCGCCTCGTCGTAGGTGTACTCGGGCTCGACGCCCTCCAGCATGGCGTTGTAGAGGTTGGGGAAGGACAGGTTCTCGTCCAGTCCCATGACCTTGCGGCGGAGGCCGACGTACTTGTGCATCGTACGCGGCAGGTTCGCCCGGATGGTGTCGATGAGCATCCGGTAGGCGTCGGTGGAGATGTTGTCCGGGGAGAGGGCGGCCTCGAGGCAGGTCCCGTAGCCCCGGGCGTCCTTGGACATCAGGTGGTTCTTGACCACGCCGTCCAGCAGGACGGCGAAGGTGTTCTCGTAGCCGCGCAGGGTGCCGAAGAAGGCGTCGGCGGCCTGCTTGCGGACCAGGTAGTTGTCGTGGGAGCGCAGGGAGGAGAACCCGCTGAGGGTCACGGGGATCTTGGCGCCCTCGGGGCCGACGATTTCGGGGAACTCCATGTCGACGCCGAGAAGGGCCTCGTGGGCGTCGCCGGCGGTGCTGCGCATGTTGCCGGTCAGGGCCATGATGCGCTCCTCGGGGCTGCTCAGGGTGTGCTCCTGCTGCCGCCAGAGTTCCTCGAAGTAGTACTCGAACTCCGCGAGGGCGGGTTCCTCGTTCATGAAGTTGCGGATCGTCGTGGGATCGATCTCCAGCAGCTCCGGTTCCATCCAGCTGGTGGCCTCGCCGAAGGAGGGGAAAACGGCCGAGACACGGCCCTGCATCTGCCGAAGGGAACCGACTCCCTGCTCGACGTCATACTTGGTCTGGGCGTAGACGTAGAGCTTCATCAGCCGCAGGCGCAGGTCGAAGGTGGCGGTGTTGGCGTCCAGCAGGGTGGCGGCCGATTCGCCCAGGCGCCCCTTGAAGCCGTTGAGCTTGGGGATGTCGACCTTGATCGCCTCCAGCTCGGCGGCCCAGGCATCGTCATCGGGGAAGATGTCGGTGGGATCCCACTGGTACCCCTTGGGGATGTCCGCCCGCGGGGCGGAGGGATCGGGGACGTAGTCCGCGGCGAGAACGGGGACGGCGAACAGGGCGAATGCCAGGAACCCCACCATGGTCCGGGCTGCCGGGCGATGACCGAAATGCGACATGGATGACCTCCGTTGGCGATGTTGGGCGAGGGATCAGCCCGGTTCGGGGGAGCCGGGCCGTCGGGGGGTGAAAGAAGAATGGGCCGGCGGCCGATGGCCGCCGGCCCGACCCATCAGTACAGCGGGCGACCGAACTGGTCGACGAGGGGGCCGGAGGAAAGGCCCTTGTCCGGCCAGGGCACCTCGATCCACTCGATGATCTCGAAGGTGTCCGACTCCAGATCGTGGCGGCCGTGGATGATCCGGTCCTCGAAGAAACCCACCACGTACAGGTCGTCGGGGCTGCTTCCCCAGATCGCCGCGAAGTCCACGGCGAGGTCGGTCAGGACCACCCGCTTCCCCTGCTGCTCCACGAAATTGTAGTCATAGGACTGGAACACGACCTGGCCTTCGTCGGTGGCCAAGTAGAGGTTGTCCGCGGCATCCATCCAGATGTCCCTGATGCCCCCGTTGGGATCGTTGGTGACCTTGGGCCGCATCTGGTTCCAGCTGCCGTCCTCGTTCAAGCGGAACAGCCAGCCCTCGGAGGAGCCGAGGTAGTTGTTGGCGGTCACGTCGGGATCGGAGTAGGTGCAGAGGATCCACTCCTCGTCGACCAGCTGGTCGCCGCCCAGGGGCCGAAGGATCCAGTCGTACTCGTTGTCCTCGGACAGGATCATGCCGTCGGTGCCCAGCATGCCCACTTCGGGGCCGACGTAGCGGGGATCCCGGTAGGCGCCGCCGATGGCGTAGTGGTTGATCGTCAGAAGCGCCTCGACGTCCTGGTTCTGGAAAAGGGTGTCCTGGGGAGCCCCCTGCGCGTCGCGCAGGATCATCACGTTGCGGTCGACCTTGGCCCAGGAACTCCCGGCCAGCCTCAGCAGGATCCCGTCCCGGCCCCCGGCGTGCACGTTGCCCAGATAGGAGCCGAGGGTGTAGAGGTCCAGGGACGTGCCGGTCTCCATGGAGGACCAGGTCGTCCCCGAATTGCGCCAGATCTTCCCGCCGTGCCCGCAGGCGTAGAGGGCGCCCGCGGGATCCCGGTACATCCGGACGATGGCGCCGCTGGATCCCATGTTCACGGCCTGCCACTGGGCGCCGTCGAAATGCAACATGGCGCCGTTGTTGCCGCAGGCCCAGATGTCGCTGGGGCCGGATCCCTCGATGTCGAACAGCCAGTGGCGCGCTTCGGGAACGATGGGCTGGGGGAAGGTGGGGTCGTCGTCGCCGTTGCAGGCGGGCAGCGATCCCAGGGAGGCCAGCAGGAGACAGGCGAGCAACGCCCTGCCCCCGAGTTGCCGACCGCGAGCCCGGGCACCGGGCGAAACAGGGGAAATGTTCTTCATTGCCGGTAATTCCTCACGTTCAGCTGGTGGGGAGAACGGTAACGGCCGGCCACCGCAACCGGTCCGGTTCCAGGTGGGGTCCGGACCGACCCATACCATGCCCACTGGGAGGCATTGGCCGCATTTCCAACCCATGAATATTAAGACCTGAACCCGGGAAAGTCCATAGCGCATGCGTTCTTTGTGCAATCCCCCTTGCAGAACCGGACGAGTTGGGCAAGATTGTGCGCAGGCGTCCCCCTGCGGTAGGGGAACCCGGGATGGGCCATCCGGCCCCTGCCCGAAAGGTTTGTCCGATGCCGAGCAGGCACCCCGAACTGGACCCGGGCCTCGACCTCTTCGCCGAGATCGATGCCCTGCGGCGGCGGCTGAACGCCGTCATCCTCGCCCATTACTACCAGGAACCCGACATCCAGGACGTGGCCGACCACGTGGGGGACAGCCTGGCCCTGGCCCAGCGGGCGGCGGAGACCGAGGCGGACGTGATCGTCTTCGCGGGCGTCCACTTCATGGCCGAGACCGCCAAGATCCTCAATCCCCACAAGCAGGTCCTGCTGCCCGACCTGGAGGCCGGCTGCAGCCTGGCCGACGGCTGCCCGCCCGACGAGTTCGCGGCGTTCGTCGCCCGCCATCCGGGGCACAAGGTGGTCAGCTACATCAACTGCTCGGCGGCCACCAAGGCCATGAGCGACGTGATCTGCACCAGCGGCAACGCCCTGAAGATCGTGGCGTCCTTCCCGGCCGACCAGCCCCTGATCTTCGCCCCGGACCGGTTCCTGGGCGGCTGGGTGGCCAAGCAGCTGGGCCGGGACCTGGTCCTGTGGCCGGGCTCCTGCGAGGTCCACGAGGTGTTCAGCGAGAAGCGGCTCGTGGAGCTGAAGGTGGCCCATCCCGACGCGGTGGTCGCCGCCCATCCCGAATGTCCCGAAGGGGTCCTCCAGCATGCCGATCACGTCGGCAGCACGGCCAGCATCCTGGCCTATGCCCGGAAGGCGCCCTCACGGCAGATCATCGTCGTCACCGAACCCGGCATCCTCCACCAGATGCGCAAGGAGAACCCGGACAAGGAACTCATCCCCGCGCCCGGGGCCGACGAGTCCTGCAACTGCAACGAGTGCCCGTACATGAAGCTCAACACCCTGGAAAAGCTCTACCTCTGCATGCGGGACAGGACGCCGGAGATCGTGGTCGATCCGGGCACGGCCGCCAAGGCCCTGGTTCCCATCAACCGCATGCTGGAATTGAGCCGTTGAGCCCGCGTTCACCCATCTACCTCGACCATCACGCGACCACCCCCCTGGATCCGCGCGTCCTCGAACTCGTCCACCAGGTCCAGCGGGACCACTTCGGCAACGCCGGCAGTGCCGGCCACGCCTACGGCTGGGCTGCGGCCAAGCTGGTGGAACAGGCCAGGGACAAGGTGGCCGCCCTGATCAACGCCTCCCCGAGGGAGATCGTCTTCACCTCGGGAGCCACCGAGGCGGACAACCTGGCCTTGCTGGGATTGGCCGATGCCTGGGAAGGCCGGCCCGGGCAGGTCGTCACCTCCACCTTCGAACACGAGGCGGTGGCCGGGCCCGTGGCCGAGCTGGAGCGAAGGGGCTGGCGGGTCGCCCGGGTGGGGCCCGATCCCGGGGGCGTCCTGGAATGGGGGGCGGTGGAGGCGGCCCTGAGTGCGGATTCCCGGCTGGTGACCGTGATGGCCGCCCAGAACGAGATCGGGACCATCCAGCCCCTCGCGGATTTGGGAAGCCTCTGCAAGGAACGGGGAGTCCTGTTCATGACCGACGCGGCCCAGGCAGCCGGCCGGATCCCCGTCGACGTCCAGGCCATGGGCATCGACCTGCTCGCCCTGTCCTCCCACAAGATCCACGGGCCCAAGGGGGCGGGGGCCCTGTTCGTGCGACGCCGGAATCCCCGGGTGGTCCTGCGCCCCCGCCAGTTCGGCGGCGGCCAGGAGGGGGGACTGCGTCCCGGCACGCTCGACGTCCCGGCCATCGCGGGCTTCGGCGAGGCCTGCCGGCTGGCTGCCGAGGGCATGGCGGATGAGGCGGTCCGGTTGTCCGCCCTGCGGGACGACCTTTGGCGGCGGATCTCCACCGCCCTCGAAGGCGTGACGCTCAACGGGTGCCCCCGGCGCCGGCTGCCGGGCAACCTGAACTTCAGCGTCGCCGGGGTGCCCTCGCACCGGCTGCTGGCGGGGTTGACCACCCTGGCCGTCTCCTCCGGATCCGCCTGCGCCAGCGGGTCCACCGAACCGTCCCCCGTCCTGCTCGGTCTGGGCGTGCCTGCGGACCTGGCCCGCTGCAGCCTGAGGATCGGTCTGGGCCGCTTCACGACCGCCGCCGAGATCGCGGAGGCCGGGGACCGGATCATCGCCCTGGTCCGGAAACTGCGCGGCGCCGCATCCTGAAGGGAAGCGGCGCCGGCGGTCGGCGGCAGGAAGGGAATCAGTCTCCGTCGTAGTCGGCGGCCTGCCGGCGGGACAGGGAGATGCGCCGGCGGTTGAGGTCGACGTCGAGGATCCGGACGGTGATCACGTCGTCCTCGTTGAGGACCTCCCGCGGATGGATGATCCGGCGGTTCGCGAGTTCCGAGATGTGGATAAGGCCTTCCACGCCGGGCTGCAGTTCCATGAAGACGCCGAAGTCGACCAGGCGGGTGACCCGGGCCTGCACGTCCGTCCCCGGGGTGAGGGAGTCCGCGGTATCGGGCCAGGGATCGCTGGCCAGGGCCTTGATGGACAGGCTGATCCGTTCCGAGCGCCCCTGTCCCAGGTTCTGGATCTCCAGGACCTTCACCTTCACGGTCTGGCCGACCTTCAGCACGTCCGAGGGATCGCCCACGCGCTGGTGGGAGATCTGGCTGATGTGCACCAGTCCCTCGACCCCGCCGATGTCGACGAAGGCCCCGAAGGGGACCAGCCGGGTGACCGAGCCCTCGAAGGTCTTGCCGAGGCCCAGGTCGGCCCGGGTCTCGTCGCCCTGGGATCTCCGCGACTCCTCCAGCAGGGCTCGCCGGGAAAGGACGATGTTGCGCCCGTCCTCGCTCAGTTCGAGGATCTTGAACTTCAGGGTCCGGCCGACGAACACCTCGGGTTCGTCCACTCTCCGCAGGTCGATCTGGCTGAACGGACAGAACCCGCGCTTGCCTCCCACGTCGATGGAGAATCCCCCCTTGTTGGTCTCCTTGACCTTGCCCTCGACCGGAGTCCCGGAGGCATGGGCATCCTGCAGAGCCTTCAGGCCGGCTTCCCTGAGGTTCAGGGCCAGGGTCAGCTTCAGGCCGTCCGGGCCCTTCTGGACGTGCCCGGTCACGGACTGTCCGATCTCGTAGGCGAAATTGCCGTCCTCATCCTTGAGCTCCTCGATCGAAATGGGGAGCTCGTTGCGCAGGCCGCAGTCCACGAAGGCGTCGTTGCCGGCGATCTGGACGATGGTGCCGGTGAGCTTGTCGCCGATTTTGGGGTCGGCGGGCCGGCTTTCCTCCGCCGCCTCGAGCAATCGGGCGAACTCCTCGCTGGACGATTCGTCATCCTCCGGGGATTCGGGAGCGGGGGTGGGGGCTTCATCGGGGGAAGGATCGAGATTGTCGTTGTGTTCCGTGGTCATGTCCGGTTCCTGTTCCTGCTCTGGGGTCATGCTGGTCAAACGGACCCGACCGGTGCGGTGGGGCGGACCGGAGGGTGTCGGCTCGGGGACTATATCACAATTTCCAGGGGAAGAATACCGTCCAGGTCACGAATTTGTTGCCCGGTCCCCGGATCGTCAGGAAGCGGGGAGGGGGCGCTTGAGGACCAGCAGGGTCAGATCGTCGTCCTGGCTCCCGTGAACCGGATCCACGGCCGCCCGGAAACCCTCCGGCAGGTCGCGGACCATGACCGAGGCGGGCTCCCGGGCAAGTCCCCTGGCCACATCCAGCAGGGCGGCCATGATCCCCCCTCCGGGATCCGCCTTGCCCGCATCGGCCAGGCCGTCGGTGAACGCCATCAGGAACCCGCCGGCCGGGAGGATGACCGAGCGGGAAGGGTACCCGGCGTCGGGGATCAGGCCCAGGGCCGGGCCAGTCGGACGCAGTTCGAACGCCTTACCCTCCTCGTCGATCAGGATGGGCGGCTGGGCCCCGGCGGAGGCGTAGGTGATCGATTCCCGGCCCGGATCGACGACGGCGAGGAACAAGGTCGCGAATTCCTCGGGCCCGCTTCCGGAAAAGAGCGCCGCGTTGGCCGCGGCCAGCAGTTCGCCCGGGTCGGCATGGATGGAGGCCAGGGCCCTGAGGCAGGCCTGCAGGTTGCCCGCCAGCAGGGCCGCCGGCAGTCCCTTGCCCGCGATGTCGGCGACCGCCAGGCCGGTCCTGCCTCCGTCGAGGGCCAGGAAGTCGTAGAAATCCCCGCTGACCACCCGGGCGGGACGGTTGCAGGCCGCCAGATCGAATCCCGGCAGGACGGGGGCCCTTGCGGGCAGCAAACGTTGCTGGATGGCTCGGGCGGCGTTCAGTTCCTCGGCGTATCGTTCCCCGGCCAGGGCCTGGTCCAGGCCCGACAGTCCCACCTCGGCCGTCAAGGTCGGCGAGCCGGCGAGGGCTGCGGACACGGGGGCTTCGGGCAGGTCGATGCCCAGCAGGCGGGACAGATCCTCCACTTCCCGGTCGACCCGCACCAGAAGGTCGGTGAACGCCTGGTCTCCAAGGCCCAGGGCGGGCAGGAGAACCTCCGGCCTCCAGGCGTCCTGCCCGTCCCCGTTCTCGCCGAAATCCGTCATCCTCACCAGGGCGATCGATCGGCGGAGGATCCGGGCCATCCTGGATTCGCCGGGTTCACGGACCCACGGAGGAACGGAGCCGCGGCCGGCGGCGACGGCCTCGGCCAGGTCCGGGGGCAGGCCCCAGGTCTTCATCAGCCGGTGGCCGAGTTCCCGGTGGTCGAATCCCAGGATCCGGGTTTCGGCCTCGACGAGGGCGCACCGTTCCGCACGGGCCAGTTCGCAGGCCCGCCGGAACTTCTCGGGCTCCTTCTGGGCCAGGAAGGGGACGCCGATGCCGTGCAGGATGCCGACCAGCCAGGCGTCGTCCCCGGTGACGGGGTCCTCGGCCGCAGCCAGCGCCTGGGCGAAGCCTGCGACCGCCAGGCTGTACTTCCAGAACTCCCGCAGATCCAGGGCCCCGGTCCCCCGCTGGCGGGGGACGAGATCGTGCATGCCCATGAGGAAGGCGATGTTCCTGACCCGGCGCAGTCCCAGGCGCACGAGGGCTCCCCGCAGATCGCGGACCTCCTGGCCCCGGGAATAGGCGGCGCTGTTGGCGAGCGCCAGGAACCGCATGGCCATGACGTTGTCGCTGAGGATGAGGCGCGTCATGTCGGGAAGGCTGCACTCGGGGTCCGCGGCCAGGGTCACGACGGCGGCGGCGACGTGGGGAAGGGTCCCCACCTCGCCGGCCAGACGGGTCGTGAAATCCGCAGCCAGGGTGTTCATGCCCCTGAATATCGGCTTTTGGGCGGGAATCTTGAGCCTCAGCGCACGAGGGCGAGCTTGCCTCGGCCTGCAGGTTCCCCGTCGGCCTCGATGAGGTAGAGGTAGGAGCCCGAGGCGGCGGGACTCCCCTTCAGATCCGTTCCGTTCCATTCGATCCGGTTGGTCCCGGTCCGGCCCCCCACCACCGGGCTGAGCCAGACGGTCCGGCCCCGGACGTCGGTGATGACGATCCTCACGGCCGCCGGCCGCGCCAGCTCGAAACGGATGCCCGTCAGGGGATTGAAGGGATTGGGCGCAGCCTGGTGGCCGGCGAGCAGGAGCTCGGGAGCATCCGGGCCGACCGTCGCGACCGGATCGTCGGATTCGAGAATCTCGTCCACGTTGATGAAGCCCATGGGCCCGGTCTCGTCGTCGACGATGCGTATGAAGCACTCGGCGCCCAGGTAGGGCGCCAGGTTCCAGGTGCGGGGCGTCATCAAGGGATCGTCCAGGCCGGTCTCCCTGAAGAGGAGGGTCGAATCGGCGGCGGACAGCAGGGCGACGTAGCAGGTCTCGGGGTAGTTGCCGCCCCCCACCAGCAGGTCCATCCGGCGACCGGTGACCACGAAGGGCCGGCTGTCCATGTTGCCGACCGCGGCATCGCCCAGGGCGACTCCCGGCGCTCCGCGACCCGACAGGGGTCCCTGGTAGTACTCCTGGCTGCTGAAGTAGCTGTTGCCCTTCATGCCCACCGACGGTTCGCCGCGCCACAGGGGGTTGTCGCCGAAGGTCGGATTGGCGCCGAAGCAGATCCCCGTGAATCGGGCCCAGTCCGCGTCCAGGGGATGATGCTTGAAGATCCAGGGGGTGCCGCCGGATTCCAGGGTCTTCAGGGTGTCCAGCCTGACGACGTATCCCAGGTCGGTGCTCGAAGGGAGGTAGTACGGCGTGATCCGGGCGAAGACCCGGTGGCCGGGATCGAACTCCTTGACCTCGGGGGCGTAACCGCCATCGATGGTCACCCTGTCGGCCATGGACCAGGCGACCGGATCGGGGTTCGACAGGAGGGTGATCCCCGGCGTGTCGTACTCCCCGAAGAATAGGTGGTGGTAGTCCCCGATGATCAGGTACTGAGGGCTTTCCAGGACGCGTCCGGGGGTGGCCCCGTCGTTGGCGAAGATCGGCCCGAGATCGGTCCAGGTCACGAGGTCGGGGCTGGATGCGTGGTAGAGGACGCCGGTGGACTGGCCCAGCCATTGCCGGGCGGTGATCAGGACGTGCCACTGGCCGTCCTGGCGAAAGGCGAAGGGATCCCGGAAGTCCGACCATCCCGCGGCGGTGTTGTAGAGGTACGTCAGGGGATTGGGTTCGAGGTTGGGGTTGCCGGGATCATCGCTCCAGGTGTAAAGATCGGGGGAACTCGCGATGGCCAGACGCTGGTTCATCTGCAGGTCGCAGGAGGTGTAGAGCATTCTCCAGAGGCCGGCGCTCTCGTCGTAGATCACGTCGGGAGCCCAGTTCGCCCCCGCGTCCCACCAGTCGGTTCCGACGGTGAGCACGGGACCCAGGATGTCCCAGCGCTTGAGGTCGGGGCTGGTGGCGTGCCAGATGGTATCGCCGTTGGCGGCGTGAGGCGTGGCCTCGTGGATGCTGTGGTAGTAGATGTGATAGAGGGAGTCCGGGCGGACGAGGCAGAAGTCCCAGACCTGACGCTGGGGATGGACGAAGAAGCTCTGCTCGAAATCCAGGCGGACGAAGGCCTGGGCGGGGGGCGCCATCCACCAGGACAGGGCCAGGAACAGGGGCAGCAGGGTCGTCACTCCCCAGGGGTGCGGGGCTGCGCCGACGGTGGCGAGGGGCGTACGGCGTCGGGCCACGTAAGAACTCCAAAGGATCGTGGTTTTTTGACTTTGAGGGAATATTTTACCAGCAGAGGGGGTCCGGCGTCAAATTCCCGCCGGATCGTGAGGCTCGCGAACCAGGGATCGCGGGCGCCATCATGCCGCTGAAAGGTCGATTGGACGTGTCCCGGATCCTGATGGCGATGATCGTGACGGTCCTGAGCCTCGCCCTCCCGGGGGACCTGGCGAGGGCGGCCGAGCGGCCCGATGCCCGGGAAGTCGCGGCCATCGTGGGGGGGCTGGCCGAGGTGGACAGCCTCCTGGCTGCGGACGATCCGGACCGGGCGGTCCTCGTCGGATCCGCCTTGCACGACAGGTGGTCGGGGGATCCCCTGTACGGCTGGCAGATCGCCGGCCGGCTGGGCCTGGCCCTCAGTCGGGCGGGGCGGAACGAGGAAGCCGTGCCCCTGCTCGAGACCGCGGTCCTGGGCAATCCGGGCGACGCCAGGCTGCACCGGAACCTGGCCTTCGGCCTGCGATCACTGGGACGTCGGGGGCGGGCGCTCACCGAGTACCAGACGGTGGTGGATCTCGCACCCGCCGACGCGTCGGCGCGACTGGAGTACGGCCACACCCTGATGGAGTTCGGGGACCTGCGCCGGGCCGCCGACGAGTTCCTGCTGGCCGATCGCCTGTGCGGGGGATGCCCCGAGGCCACGGCCGCCCTGGCGACGGTGGCCATCGCCAGGGAGGACTGGGCCGCCGCGGTGGGGCCCCTGGGGGATCTGTGGCGCCGCCAGGGCGACCCCGGGCTGCGCAAGCGCCTGGCTGTTGCCCTGTTCCGCACCGGTCGGCCCGATTCGGTGATCGGTCTGCTGGGCGCCGTCGACCTGGCGGATCTCGACGGTGACGAATGCCGGCTCCTGGTCCAGTCCGAGGAGGCGCTCGGGAACGATGGGGTCCAGAGTCGGCGCATGATCCACGCCGCCACCGGGAACCGGTCCTTGCCCGCCGGCCTCCTTGCCGATGGGGTCTTCTGGGCCAAGGTGGCGGGCAACCTCCTGGCGGCCGGGGATCCGGCCGGAGCCCTGGAGGCTGCGGACCGCTCGGTTACCCTCGAGCCCGACAACGCGATCTACCGCAACAACCGCGTGGCCATCCTGCTGGAACTCGGCCGCGAAAGCGAAGCCAGGGAGGAATGGGCCAGGGTCCTGGCCCTCGACCCCGGCCTGGCCGGAAAGGAACCCCGCCGATGACCGCATGCGTGGGAGAAGTCCGGATTCCCGGTCGCCGAGCCGGGGGGACGGTGATCCGGAGGGTCCTGTTCGCCCTGATCCCGGCCTACCTGGTTTTCGGGGTCGGGTGCGCCACGCCGCCGCCGGGACCCCGGGTTCCCGAGGCCCCCCGGCCCGCCGGCGCCCGCCCCGATTACCTGAACGAACAGCCGGTTCCCGAAGGCAAGTGGCGTGAGCACCGCCTGTCCTGGTGCGCCGAGGACACCGGCGTTTCCCCGCAGGTGGAGCGCTATCTGGGCCTCTGTTCCGAATTCTTCAGGGACGGATCGGGATCCGACGGCATGATCGAGATGGAATTCGGGCTGGAAGCGGGGCTGCGCCATTCCCTCATGCTCCTGACCCTCGGCCAGCTGTACCTGATGGCGGGCCAGGGCGACCCCGACCTGCTGCCGGTCGAGGGGCCGGCGGCCGACGTGGGGGACTGGCCCCGCAACCGCGAGCGCCTGCTGGGCAGGGCGCGCGAACTCCTGACCGAGGCGGGATCCGCCCGCCCGGACGACGCCGCGGTGGATTACCTCCTGGCGGACGTGGCCCGGGCCGAGGGCGATTTCGAGAAGGCCGGGGCACTCGTGGCGGTCGGTATGACCAAGTGCACCGGAGGCCGCAGCTTCCGCACGATGCAGCTCTACCAGCAGCTGAGGAACTATCCCCCCCGATACCTGGGCGGGCTGGCCCCGGTCTACCCCCCTGCCGCGGTCGACGCCGGGGTCACCGGGGACGTGGTGTTCGACCTCCTGCTCAGCCCGGCGGCCGAGGTCCGGCAGGCGGTGGTCGTCTCCTCCCCGTCGGCCGATCTGACCGCCGCCGCCCTGGCCGCGCTGGAAGGGGGGGATTTCGAATCCGCCCGCATCGGCAAGTACCCCGTCTGGGCCTGGCTGAGGGTGACCATCTCGTTCAATCTGGAGCAGTAACAGCAGTTGCGCCGCGGGCCGGCCAAAACGGTGGTTGATTTGGGGAAGGGCTTGCCTTAATTTTACCTATCCGCGCGAGATCGTCATCGCTGCGGCGTTTCCGCTCGATCCCCGCACTGGAGGTTGTCCCTACCATGATGTGGCTGCGCAATCGGCTCTTCCTGCTGTCCTATTTCGCCGTCCTGGCCGTGTTCGTCGTCATCGGCTGCTCCAGCAAGGAGGATCCCTCGGAGACCCTCGCGGTCTGCGGGAACCATTCCTGCGGCGAGCTGATCATGGTCACGACGGACACCACCAGCGACGGGTTCCAATATCTCGATCCGGTGCAGTCCCCGGACGGGACGCGGATCATGTTCACCGCCGACTGGTGGGCGATCCCCACCGAGCGGGATCCCGGCGACGAGCCCTACGTCACCAACCGTCAGATTTTGATCATGCCCCTGCCCCAGCTGTTCGAGCCCAAGGAGCCCGAGGAGTCCCTCGAGGTCCAGGGGGCCGAACTGGTCCTGCTCAACGAATACACGCTGCACATGGGCGGCGCTGGGGCGACCATCGTCCTCATTCCTGCGGACATCCAGAACGAGCGCAAGGCCTCGCCGAAGTGGATCACCGACAACCGGATCCTCTTCTCCTACCTGACCAACCGCGGGTTCCGTCTCTTCAGCGCGGACATCACCACGCCCGGCAGCGCCAACGTCGACGGCGTGATGCTGATCGACGGCCTGGACACCGGTCTGTTCTACAACGGGGCTCCCATGAGGGGGGACAATCAGGACGGCGGGTTCGACTTCCAGATCCTGGACCCCGCGGTATCCCCGGACGGGCGCTGGGCCGTCTGCACCTTCTTCGCGAGCCGCGTGAACATCATCACCGACGGTGAGCGGGAGTACTTCGAGTTCCTGGGCACCCAGAGCGCGCTGATCGCCGTGGATCTCTGGACTCTCGGGGACGGCAACGGCTACGATACCGCCTGGCACTACCTGACCGGCTTCTACTCCAATCTGCGCACCCCCGCCTGGTCGCCCGACGGTCGGAGGATCGTCTTCTCGGGGGGCATGGACGTCGGCGGCGGCACGGGCATCGGCACGGAGCTCTTCCTGATCGATTTCGATCCCGAGGCCGCGGCGTCGGGGACCTCGGTCCTGGACGACGGCCTGACCCGCCTGACCTTCACCAGGTACACCGACGGCGATCCCATCACCGGGGTCCTGAACGACCAGCCGGCGTTCACGAACGACGGTTCGGCCGTCTATTTCGTCTCGACGCGCCGGGCCCCCTCGATCACCCTGCACGACCGCAACATCTGGAAGGTCCCTGCGGACGGCAGCCTGGATCCGGAAATCTACTACTTCACCCGGTCGGACGACTGGACGCCGTCGGTCATGGCGGACGGGTCGCTGCTGCTGAGCAGTCAGCTGGGGTTCCCCACCGAGATGCTCGACCGCCTCGAGGAAGAGGCCTACCAGAGATACAAGCTGGAGAACGAGACCCTCGACCGGGGCTGGACCGAGGTCGAGATGCGCGAGATGGCTGCGGGGGAGAGGGATCTTCTCAGCTTCTTCGAAGGCGTGATGTCGCATCTCTACATCTTCAGGCCCTAGCCGATGGTGAACCTGGTGCAGCTGCGCCGGGCCATGGTCGCGGTGGGCCGCAGGCTCCAGGAACAGGGCATGATCGTGGCCGCCGAAGGGAACCTCTCGGTTCGACTCGGCGGCCACGCTTTTCTGGTGACCCCGGCGGGGACCGCCAAGGGCAGCTTGCGGCCCCAGGACCTGCTGGAAGTCGATCTCCGGGGACGCTGCCCGCAGGGGCGGCCCACCAGCGAATGGCCCATGCACCGGGCCATCTACGAATTGCGGCCCGACGTGGCCGCGGTCTGCCACGCCCATCCCCCCTGGGCGACCGCCTTCGCGGTGATCGGACGTCCCCTGGACGGAACCCTGCTGACCGAGACCGCCGCGCTGTTGCCGGTGGTGCCAGTTGCAGAGCGCGCCCTGCCCGGTTCCGAAGACGTTCCCGCCTCCATCGCCCCGCTGATTCCCCGCCACGACGCCATCCTGCTCGGCAGCCACGGGGTGGTGGCCGTCGGCGGGGATCTGGAGGCGGCCTACGCCCTGCTCGAAACCGTCGAGCGGCTCGCCCAGGTCACCCTGCTCGCCGAACTCGCCGGCGGCGACCGGAACATCAGCCTCGAGGATGTCCTGGCGATCATCGGGCGACGAACCTGAATCAGGCGGAGCGGGGGGGGAGGCCCGCATAGAGCCGGGCCAGGCGGTCGGTGATCGATTCCCAGCTGAATTCCCGTTCGATGTGCAGGCGGGCCGCCCGGGCCCTATTCCGGCACCCCTCCGGATCCGCAGCCGCGGCCAGGACCGCTTCCGCGAAGCCGGCGTCACAGGGGCTGATCACCAGCAGATCGTCGCCGTGGGCGATGCCCTCGGCGCCGACGGGTGAAGTGACCACGGGAACCCCGCGGGCCATGGCCTCGAGGATCTTGATCTTGATGCCGCCTCCCTCGGGCAGGGGGGCCACGAACAGGCGGCAGGCGCGGAACAGCGGGGCCAGATCGTCCACGAATCCCACCGCCTCGATCCCTCTGGCGTTCCAGTCGCAGCCCGGCCGGTGGGCGGCCAGGAACGACCGTGAGCCCCGTCCAGCCAGCACGAGGCGGGCGTGCGGCCGGGCGGCCGCGACCCGGGGCCAGACCGTGTCCACGAGAAAGGCCGCGGCCAGGGTGTTCGGCCGGTGGCCGAAGGACCCGACGAACAGGAAGGTCTCCGGATCCCCGGGATCCCATTCGGGGACGATGGCCTCGCAATCCATTCCCAGGGGCATGGTCACCAGGTTCCGTCCCCCCATGGCGGCGTAGAGCCGGTGATCCTCGGGCGTGACGCAGAGGGTGCGGTCGGCCCAGGTGGTGGCGTCGATCTGCAGGCCCCGCCACCGGGCCGCCTCGGCCAGGGCCAAGCGCCGCCGGAAACCGGAGGACGCGGCCGCGGCCCGGCGTTCCCGGGGCACGGAGCCCAGTTCGTGGCTGTTGAGGATCAACCGGGGACCGGGACGGCCGGTGCGCTCCCGATCACGGAACAGGTCCCGGCAGAACAGGGCCAGCTGCAGGTATTCGACCTGCACCGCATCGGGCTGGAACTCGGCGACGGCCGCCAGGACGCGGCGGCTCAGCGACGCGGACCAGTACTTCTCCACGTAATGGGGGTAGCCTGAAGCCAGGGAGCGGACCCGGGAGACCGCCCGCCCGGCGGCCAGCTGCAGGCGGTCAAGGCCGCGGGCGCCGGCGTCGCTGAAGGGCAGGGCCGCCACGGACGCACCCAGGGCCTCCACCTCGGAGACCAGGTCCCGTTCCCCGGGCCTCACCAAGGACACCAGACGGACCTCGTGCCTGCGGGCCAGCCAGGTCACCAGATCGCGGACGGCCGTACCTCCGCCGTGCCCCACCCGGCGGTGGGGCAGGTAGGGGGTCAGGACCATGAGGCGCATGGGGTGGTGCTCCGGGAGGGGATCAGAATGCCACGTATCCTCGGGCGACGCAGAGATCTTCCTTCTTGCGCTCGAGTTCGACGTCCCACTCGGTGGAACCCTCTTCGAGATTGGGTCGGTTCTTGAGCAGGAAGGCGGTCGCTTCCTCGTCGATCTCGTCCTCGATCTTCAGATCGCGCGAGATGAGGTTCTCGATCAGGTGCCGGAAGTCGCCCTCGCCGATCTCCAGGTCGACGATCTCCTCGTCCAGGAGCCGGTCGCTGACCAGCCGGGCCAGGACGGCGATGCGTTCCTCGGTCAATCGCACGGCGTGCTCCTCGTCCTTCGGTCAGAGGGTGAAATTCCGCTTGCGGGCGAGTTCGCGCTTCATCTTGTTGCGCAGGGCGCCGACGTCCATGTCCATGGCCCGGATCTCGTTCACGTTCTGCTTGATCAGGCTCTCGACCTGTGCGTCGATCTCGTCCTCTTCGTGCATGTTGTCGTAGATGGCGTCGTCCACGGCGCGCAGCAGCAGATCCTCGTTGGCGATGATGTGGATCCTGGGGTGTTCCTGGACCATCTTCAGGACCCGGTGGGCCAGGTAATCGATCTTGTTCTTGCTGAGCCTCACGGCGGCCTCCGGTCAGGGAAACTTGGCGGGAAACCGGGAAAATTCGCGGCGGGACCCGTACTCGCGATCCGGTTGACAGCCTCATTGAAAGACTTTTCAAAGGGGTTGGCAAGAAAAAAGGGGTTGGGTATTTTGGGAACCCCCGGGTCGGGAGGTTCCGGGTCCGCCGCCTCCGCGATCGGTGGGAACTCCCGCCGCTCACACTCGTATCAAGGCGGTCGGCGAAGGCGTCAACGCATCATCCCGGCTTCCCCCGGGGTGCCCCACCACCGCCTCACGGAAGGTAGTCATGACCGGAAACCAATCCCTGGACAAGATCCAGGCCGAGGAGTTCTCCCGCCGCCTGCAGGACGTCCTGGCGGAAACGGGCAAGGTGATCGTCGGACAGCGCGAGATGATGGAAGGGCTGCTGATGGGGCTGGTGACCGGCGGCCACATCCTGCTGGAGGGCGTGCCGGGGCTGGCGAAGACGCTGGCCGTCAGCACACTCGCCAGGACGGTGGACACCGAGTTCCGCAGGATCCAGTTCACTCCGGACCTGCTGCCGGCCGACATCACCGGGACGACCATCTACAACCGGGACACCGGCGAGTTCAAGGTCAAGCGGGGCCCCGTCTTCAGCAACATCATCCTCGCCGACGAGATCAACCGGGCCCCGGCCAAGGTGCAGAGCGCCCTGCTCGAAGCGATGCAGGAGCGGCAGGTCACCATCGGGGGCGAGACCTTCCCGCTGGCCGATCCCTTCCTGGTGCTCGCCACCCAGAACCCCATCGAGCAGGAGGGCACCTACCCCCTGCCCGAGGCCCAGGTGGACAGGTTCCTCCTCAAGCTGAAGATCGGCTACCCGACCCGGGAAGAGGAGCGGACCATCCTCGAGCGCATGGCGGGCAAGGCGGTGCCCGAGGTCGCCAAGGTGGTCGATCCCGCCGGCATCCGCAGCATGCGCGCCGCGGTCAACGCGGTCTTCGTGGACGAGAAGATCAAGTCCTACATCATCGACATCGTGTTCGCCTCCCGCGACCCCGAGGCCGCCGGGCTCGACCTGGCCCCGCTGATCGCCTGGGGCGCATCGCCGCGGGCCACGCTCGCCCTGACCCAGCTGGCCCGGGCCCGGGCCCTGATGCAGGGGCGGGCCTTCGTCATTCCCGAGGACGTCAAGACCGTCGGACACGACGTGTTGCGGCACCGCATCCTGATCACCTACGAGGCCGAGGCGGAGAACCTGACCAGCGACGACATCGTCAGCTCCCTGCTGGACAACGTCGCGGTGCCCTGAGGCCATGAAGGGACGCACGCAGGGCAGCGGCATTCCTCCCGAGATCCTGGCGGCGGTCCGCAGGATAGAGATCCGCACGCGCAGACTCGTCGAGGAAGTCTTCTCCGGCGAGTACCACTCGGTGTTCAAGGGCACCGGCATGGAGTTCCGGGAGGTGCGGGAGTACGTGCCAGGGGACGACATCCGCACCATCGACTGGAACGTGACGGCCCGCACCGGGGATCCCTACGTCAAGCTCTTCGAGGAGGAGCGTGAACTGACGGTGGTCCTCGCGGTGGACATGAGCCGCAGCGGGTACTTCGGGTCGGGAAGCCGCCTGAAGGCCGAGATCGCGGCCGAACTCTGCGGGGTGCTCGCGTTCTCGGCCATCGCCAACAAGGACAAGGTGGGCCTGGTCATCTTCACCGACACCGTCGAGAAGTTCATCCCGCCGGCCAAGGGCAGGAACCACGTCCTGCGGCTGATCCGGGAACTGCTGGCCTTCCGGCCCCGGGGCCGAGGGACCGACCTCGACGAGCCCCTCCGCCTGCTCGGGTCGGTCCTCAAGCGCAAGGCCACGATCTTCCTGGTGTCCGACTTCTGGGCTCCGGATTTCGCCACCAGCCTGTCGGTCCTGGGCAGGCGCCACGACATGGTTGCGGTGAGGGTGAGGGATCCCCGGGAGACGAGCCTGCCGGCGGTGGGGCTGGTGCGCTGGGCGGACGCCGAGACCGGCCGGGAAATGATCCTGGACACCAGCGACCCCGGTCTGGGGGCGGAACTTTCCCAGGCGGCCGCCGGCCATGACCGGGCCCAGGAGAGGGTCTTCCTGGCTCACGGCGTGGATCTGGTCGACGTCGATGCCACCGCCTCCTACGTCGAGCCCCTGCGCGCCTTCTTCCTGGCCCGCGAGGGGCGCAGAAGGAGCCGCAGCCGATGAACGGAGCGTGGCGCCGATGGAAGGCCCCCGTCGTCCCGATCAGGGGGCTCGCCGCCGCCTGTCTGCTCGTGACCGCAGGTCTCGGTTCCTCCGCCGCAGCCCAGCAGGGTGGGATCTTCCCCGGCGCGGGTGCAGGCGGCTCGCCCCACGGTCCGAATCCGGGGGGGACGGCCGGGCTTCCCCTGCTCCCGGCCGCCCCGGCCGATACCTCGGTGGTCCGGCTTTCCTGGCCTTCCGCGGGTCCCGGGATCACCGCGGTCCGGGCCCTGTCCGATTCTGTGGCCTTCGGCGGCGTCCTTTGGATCGAGGTGCTCCACGCGGCGGCCGTTGAGGCCGTGCCGGATTCGGTCCTGGCTCCGGACGCCGACTGGCTGGCGACGGCGCCCCTGCCCGCGGGTCAGGAAGGCGTGCCGTCCGCGCCGTCCGCGCTCCCACCCGGCGTCGCCGCGACCCTCCGCGCCTTCCGGGTGTATCGCCCCCACCCCTTCATCGTCACGGTCGGCGACGCCTCCAGCGGGGTCGTCACGGTGAACGGCAGGGTGACCGGAACGGGGGAGGCCGCCGTCATCCGCGACCCCAGGCCCTTCGGCCTGCGCCTGACCCGGGATTTCTGGCTCCTCTTGATCGCGGGGATCCTGCTGGCCTCGGCCTGGCTCATCCTTTGGAACCGCCGCCGGCCAGCCCGGGAGCTGCCCCACCGTCCGGTCCGGCCGCCGGCCTGGGTTGCGGCCGCCCTCGCCCTCCGCGATCTCCTGGCCGAAGGCCTCGAGGGAGCCGGGCGCCATCAACTCCAGCTGGATCGTCTGGCCGGCGTGATGCGGGCCTTCGTGGCCGATCGATATCTCATCGGCGCGCGGGAGATGACCGGCCGGGAGATCGTGGCCGCCTGCCGGGCGCGAGGCTATCCCGACGAGCCGGTCGCCGCCTTCGCGGGCCTGATCGACGGCGCGGATCTCGCCAGGTTCAGCCCCGCCGAACCAGCCGCGGACGAATGCCGGGCCGCCCTGGCCGAATTCCTGGTCCGGGTGGAATCCGTGCGGATCGAGCCGGTGGCGACCCCCGTTCCCGCGGCCGTCATGATCGAGGCCGCCCAGGCGTGGGCGGGTCTGAGGAGACGGTTCGAAAGGGAGGCCGCCCCGGCCGTCCCGGGAGGGGGGGGCGCCGCATGATGGAGTTCGCCCGTCCCTGGCTCTTGCTGCTCCTGCCCGTGGCCCTGATCCTGGCCTGGTTCCGCTTGCGGTCCGACCCGGGCCCCGGGGTGCTGAGGCACGCCCATCTGGCCCTCCTGGCCGGGGTCAAGCCCACCCTGCGGACGCGCTTCTACCGCTGGCTGCCCTTGCTGTCTGGGATCGCCTTGGTGCTCCTGGTCGTCGCGGCGGCCGGCCCACGCATCGCCCACCGCAGCGAGGACATCGAGGGCGAGGGGATCGACATCGTCCTGGCCCTGGACATCAGCGGCAGCATGCGATCCCTCGATTTCCACCCCAAAGACCGCCTCGAATCCGCCAAGGACGTCATCCGTGAATTCATCGGCGGCCGGCCGCACGACCGCATCGGGCTGGTCGTCTTCGCCGCCAAGGCCTTCACCCAGTGTCCGCTCACCCTGGACCACCCGGTCCTGACCGGGTTCCTGGACGAGGTGCAGGTGGGATTGATCGACGACGGCACCGCCATCGGGCTGGGGCTGGCCACCGCCGTCGCCCGGTTGAAGCATTCCGATTCCCCGAGCAAGACCATCATCCTGCTGACCGACGGGGTGAACAACGTGTTCACCCTGGAACCGGAGACGGCCGCCGAGCTGGCCCGCTCCCTCGACGTGCGCGTCTACACCATCGCCATCGGCCGCGAGGGTTTGGTGCCCTATCCGGTCAACGATCCGGTGTTCGGCCGGCGGACCCGCCAGGTCGAGACCAAGCTGGATCTCGACCTCCTGGACAGGATCGCGGAATTGACGGGCGGACGGATGTTCCAGGCCACCAGCGCGGACATGCTCCTGCAGGTTTTCGCCACCATCGACGAGCTGGAGACGGCCCGTTTCGAGACCTCGGTCAGCACCTGGTACCGCGAGCGCATGGCCTGGTTCGCCGGTCCGGCCCTGGGCCTGATCCTGCTGGAGTTCCTGCTGGCCGCGACCTGGCTGAGGAGGTTGCCGTGACGTCCGACCGCCGTCCGACCACCGAGGGGAGGTGTCCGTCTTGAAATTCGCCCAGGAGGTCTGGCTCTTCGCGATCCCTCTGCTGCCTCTGCTCTGGCTGCTGCTGCGTTCGGGGGACCGCAGGGCGCGGAGGCGCCGCACCCTGCTGCTGGGCGAGCAGGCCGCCGCCCACGTCGAAGGGGATAACCGGCGTCTGCGTTCCTGGGACAGGTTCCTGCTCCTCGGCGGGATCTTCTGGCTGCTGCTCGCCCTAGCCCGGCCCCAGTGGGGGGCCAGCGAGGTGACCGTCACCCAGCGGGGGTCCGACGTCGTCATCGCCCTGGACATCTCCAATTCCATGCTCGCCGAGGACGTGGTCCCCAACCGCATGGAGCGAGCCAAGGCCGAACTCGGAGCCTTCCTGGACCGGCTCCAGGACAGCCGGATCGGTCTGGTGTTCTTCGCCGGATCCGCCTTCGTCCAGTGTCCCTTGACCCTGGATTACGGCACGGCGCAGATCTTCCTGAACATGGCGGATCCCGACATGCTCTCCGAGCAGGGCACGGCCATCGCCTCGGCGCTCGACGCGGCCAGGGAACTTCTGGCCAAGGGCAAGGAGGGCGGCCCCGCGGGCTCCTTCCAGGCCGTCCTGCTGGTCACCGACGGCGAAGACCTCGAGGGGGACTGGGAGGCCGGCGCGCAGGCCTGCCTCGACGCCGGCATCCGGATCATCCCGGTCGGCGTGGGGGACGAGGCCGGAGGGCTCATTCCCGTCACAGACAACCAGGGCCGTCCGGCGGGTTTCCTGAAGGACGCCGAAGGAAACGTCGTCCTCAGCAGGCTGGACATGGTGTCCCTGGAAAAAATGGCGGCCATGGGCGGCGGCGCTCCCTTCCGCATCGGGGTCGACGGGCTGGCGGGCGACCGCCTCTTCGTCGAACTCGAGCGTCTGGGCAAGAGGGACTTCGAGGACCGGCGGATCTCCGCCTACCAGGAGCGTTACCTGATTCCCCTGCTGCTTGCCTTCTGCAGCCTCGGATTGCGCCTGATCCTGAGGCCGCGGAGACGGCAGGATCAGGCCGGCCATCTGCGCGCCGCCGTCCTGCTGGCTGCCGTGGCCGGCCTCGCCGCCGGTTTCGGCCCGCCGGGGAGGGCCGCGGCGGGAGTCGTCACGCCGGAATCCCAGGCCATGGCCCGGGGCCGAGATCTCTACGCCCAGGGTGATTATCAGGGCGCACTGACGGAGTTCGGCAGCGCCCTGGTCCACGATCCCGAGAATCCCCTGGTCAGCCTGGCCCTGGGGGAAACCCTGCACCGGCTCGAGCAGTATCAGGACGCGGTACGGGAGTTCGAGCGGACCCTGACCCTCACCGAAGAACCGGATTTGCGCGCCGAGGCGCTCTACAACACCGGAACCTCGCTCCTGGGGGCGGGAGAACCCGAGGCCGCCGCCGCCAAGCTCCGTGAATCGCTGGCCCTGGATCCGGATCAGACCGACGCTCTCTTCAATCTCGAACTGGCCCTGAAAATGATGCAGGAGCAGCAGCAACAACAGGAGCAGGGTCAGGACGACCAGCAGCAGCAGGAAGAGCAGCAGGAGGAACAGGAGCAGCAGAACCAGGACCAGGGAGAACAGGACCGCGAGGATCGGCAGGAACAGGAACAGCAGCAGGATCAGCAACAGCAGGAACAGCAGGAACAGGAGCAGCAGCAAGAACAGCAACAACAGGACCAGCAACAACAGGAACAGCAGCAACAGGAGCAACAGCAACAGGAATCCCCGCCTCAGGACCAGGATTCCGAGCAGGAACAGGAGGGCGATCCGGAGCAGTTGACGAAGGATCAGGCCATGCAGATCCTCAACGCCCTCGATCGGGACGAGGAGGAGCTCAAGCGCTCCGTCCAGCAGCGCCTCAAGGGCGGCAAGCCCCGGAGCGGGAAACGGTGGTGAGAAGGATGGTGGGCAGTCGCGAGCCGCAACGATTCCTCGCCGGCCTGACGGGTCTGGCGGTCCTGGCGATCGCGGTCCTGGGCGGACCGGGGACGGCGCGGGCCTTCACCTGCTCCGCGGAGGTCGACCGCACCACCGTCGCAGTCGGGGGCGTGGTCGTCCTGACGGTCAAGGCCGAGGGGGACGTCGGTTGGTCGGCGGAATTCGACCTGGAGGCCCCGTCCGGCGTTCGGCTGGCCGGCGGCGGCACCAACCAGAGCATGACCATGGTCAACGGGAGGACCCAGACGTCCGTCAGCCGGACCTACTATCTGACCGTGGTCGGCGACGCGGATTTCACCATTCCCCCGGTCCTCATCGTTTCGGGCCGGGACGAGTGCCGGACCGAAGCCATTCCCATCGAGGTGGACGCGGGATCGGGTGGCGGGATTCCTCCGGCGGATTCCGGCAACCGCGTTCGCCGTCCCGGCAGCTCCGGGACCCCTGCTCCGAGGAAGGGATCAGGCGGGTCGGCCAGGGCGGGGTCGCCGGGCGAGGATGTCTTCATCACTCTCGAGGCGGACCGGAACGAGGCCCATGTCGGCCAGCAGATCATCCTGACGTTCCGGTACTGGTGGCGGGTCAGGCCCTGGAACAACCCCGGGTTCACGGAACCGCGGACCGAGGGGTTCTGGAGGGAGGACCTGGGCACCGAGCGCAACTTCCGCGAAGTCGTGCAGGGCCTCTCCTACAACGTGACCCAGAAGCGATACGCCCTCTTCCCCACCCGGACGGGGGACCTGGTCATCGAGCCAGCCGTCCTGACCTTCCAGGAAGACGTCTTCGACCTGTTCTTCAGCTCCCGCCAGCAGCAGCGGGGCCCGCGCGTGCTCCGGACAGATTCCTTGATCATCCGGGTTTCGGACCTGCCCGGCCCGGTTCCCGAGGGATTCAGCGGCATCGTGGCGAGCCGTCTCGATCTGGAGGGAAGCCTGGACAAGGAGGCGGCGGTCCAGGGGGAGCCCATCGGATTGAAGGTCCAGCTGGTCTCCGACGGTTTCCTCAAGGGATTCCCGGGACTCGAGGTCGAGGGTCCGCCCGGCAGCCGGATCCACGACGCGGCCGAGCATTTCGAGACCTCGATCCAGGATTCGCGGCTGCTGGGAAAAGTGGTCACCGAAAAGGTCATCGTCCCGTCGCTTGCCGACAGCCTGGTCATTCCTCCGGTCCAGGTGGTGTGGTTCGATGCCAAGGCCGGCGCCTTCAGGACCGCCGTGGCGGCGTTCGATCCGGTCCCCGTGGAGCCGGGTGAAGACCCCATTCAGGGCGCCGAGACTTCGGGTTTCCTGCGCAGCGAGATCGCCCGCCTCGGCGAGGACCTCGCCTTCATCCACCCCGTGCCTCGCGACCTGTCCGCCACCGGAGCGGCCTTCACCGGCGGGCCCCTGTGGTGGATCCTGCTCCTGGCGCCGCTCGGTCTGCTCGCGGGCTGGCGAATGGTCCTGGAGAAATCCGCCCGGGAACTGCGGGATCCGGCCGGCCTGCGCCGGCGTCGGGCCCTGGAGAAGGCCCTGGGCGAGGTGAAGACCGGCGCGGAGGAGACCGATCCCGCATTGGCCGGTGCGGCCCTGGCCAGGGCCCTTTGCGGCTACGTGGCCGATCGCCTCGACCAGCCTCCCGCGGCCGTGGACGGCAGGACGGTCGCCGCCTACGCCAGGGACCACGGGCATCCGGCGGAGGGCGATGCGCTCCAGGAGATTCTCGCGGTGTGCGATGCGGCCCGCTTCGGCGGGGGGGAGGGGGCGGCCCTCTCCGGGCTGTCCGAAGATCTCATCCGGATTCTCCGGACCCTGGATGCCGCAGGTGGCAGGAGGAAGCCAAGGCGCGTCCCGTGGGGCACAGGTGCGGCTCTCTTGATCCTGGGCGGAATCCTGTGCCTGATCCCCGCCCAGGGGCGGGTCTGGGCCCAGCCCAGGCCGGGCAGCGATCCCGTCCGCCTGCTGGCCGAGGGCAACCAGGCCTACACCGAGGGCGCGGTGGACCGCGCCCTGGATCTCTATCTCCAGGCCCGGGACCTCGGGGTGGACGATCCGGTCCTCCACTACAACCTGGGGAACGCCTACGCGCGTTCCGGTCAGCTGGGCAAGGCGGTCGCCAGCTATCTGAGGGCCGAAAAGCTCGCCCCCGGGGATGGCGACATCCAGGCGAACCTCGCCTGGGTCCGGCGGCACATCCAGGATCTGGAGCTCAACGAGGGGGAACTGCCGCTGTTCATCGCCCAGATCGCGGGAATGGTCCGGTCCTTCACGGTCGACCAGTGGGGGGCGGCTGTCCTGGTCCTGGTCTGGATCCTGGCGGGCCTGGTGGTCTGGTCGTGGTATGCAGGGGGAGTGACCGACGGTTTGCGCCGGATCATGCTGGCCGTTCTGGGGGTCCTGACCCTGGCTTCGGCTTCCACCGGCTGGCGCTTCTACCAGGACCAGGTGAGGGATCTCGGCGTGGTCACGGCGGCCGAGGCCTCGGTCCGCTCGGGTCCGGCGCCCACCTTCCCGGTTCTCTTCGAGGTCCACGACGGATTGACGGTGAACCTCGAGGGTGAACGGGAGGGATGGGTCCGCGTCAGCCTGGGCGGGGAATGGGTCGGGTGGCTCCCGGGAGAAAGCGTCGAGGCGGTCCATCTCCGCTGAACCGGGCCATCCAGCCCGCAACGGACGTCAGGTTCTGCATGGTCCGGGCTGAACGGCACGGCTCAGGGTCGGAAGACCGCCTCGGTCGTGGGGGTTTCCCGGACGGCGACCTCTTCGAGAAGGGGGAGGACCGGCTTCAACTCCCGGTAGATCCAGCCGGCCAGGACCTCCGCGGTGGGATTCTCCAGCCCCTCGATTTCATTCAGGCAGTGGTGGTCCAGCTTCTTGAGCAGGGGAGCGAAGGCCGCCTTGATCTCCCCGTAATCCAGGACCCAGCCCTTGGCCTGGTCCAGCGGGCCCTCGACGGCCAGGGTCACCCCGTAGGTGTGGCCGTGCAGACGCTTGCACTTGTGCCCCTCGGGCACGTTGGGCAGCCAGTGGGCGGCATCGAAGGTGAAGGCTTTCGTGATCCGCAAAGAGATCCCCATCCCCGGTTATTGGTCCGGCAGTTGCATGGCATGGCCATGATAAGCCCGAGATCGCGCCTGGCGCAACCTGGGGACGGTTCGCGGGGAAATAACCGTCAACCGATCGTGCATTCTGCCGAAGCAAGGGGAGCGTCCCCCTGCAATCGGAAAGCCGCCGGCCACCGGACCGGCCCAGATCCGAGAGGAAAGCCTTGGCCACCAGCACCCCGGAGCTCCAGGACATCCTGACGACACTGGATCGTCTCCAGACCCGTGTCCGGGAACTGACCGACCCCGCCGCCGTTCCGGCTGCGCCGGGCCCGGAGCAGGCTGCCGCCCCCCAGGGGGTTCCGGCCGGCGACCTGAAGCTCATGGCCCGGTTGAGCCAGGGCATGTCCGACCTGACCCACCTCCAGAGCACCAAGGAAGTCCCGGGGTTCTTCGTCAAGTTCGTCCGGGAGACCGGACTGCGGCTCCTCCTGCTCAAGCGCTGGACCAGCGGGCTCCAGGTCTACGTCGAGGAGGGGCTCAACCTCCCGGAGGAGGCCAGGCGGAAGCGGCCGGACGGCCGGGCGCCCATTCCCGTCTCGAAGACGGACATCTTCGCCGCGGTCGGGGAGGAGATCAACGTCTACGCGGGGCCCGTCCCCACGAAGAACTTCCCCCTGGACCTGACCCTGATGCTGGGCAGGAACAGCCGGGAACGCCAGATCATCATCCTGCCCCTGCACAGCCAGAACCACTGGAACACCTTCCTCTACATCGACGCCGGGGACCATCAGGCGGCCGAGTTCGCCGTGGCGGAGACCCTGGCCCGGTACGCCCTGGCGCGCATGTGCCTGCTGGGGAAGGGAGAGAAGGTCCGCCAGGGCCGGGTGGCGTCCCTGCGGAGGGAGGAAATGGCCCGGCGCCGCGAGCGCGACCGCGACCGGTCCCGTGTCCAGCCCCGCGAACAGGGCGACGATCATCCTTCCGGCGACGTCGCCGGGGAATCCACCCCCGAGCCGCAGGGTAACCAGGAGGAGGGCCTGACGTTCGTCCGTCCCCCGAAGGTGGTTCCGCCGGCGGGGTCGACCTGGGAGCCTGATCCGTTCCGGGAGATCGCTCCCCACACGGCCACGCATCGGCCGGCGTCGGCACCGGAGCCGGAACCGGAAGCGGGGCCCCAGGGCGTTCCGGTCCAGGCCGGCGGACGCATGGCCTGCGCCACCGAGACCGGGACCGAGGACTACCAATCCTCCGCGGCCCTGCCCGAGACCCCCCAGTGGGATCCCCTGGGCCCGGGCGGCAAGCCCCTGACCCCGCACGACGTCCTGAGACAGAGCGGCGAACTGCCCGCCCTGCCCAAGGCGGCCTGCCACATCATGGCGGTCATCGAGGACCCGAAGACCACCGCCACGAGCCTGGAAAAGGCCCTGGCCATGGACCAGGCCCTCACGGCCAAGGTCCTGCGCATCGCCAACAGCCCGTTCTACGGGGCGGTCCGGGAGATCAAGACCGTCAGCGAGGCCATCGTGCGGCTGGGTTTCGTGGCCATCCGCAACTGGACCCTGGTGACCGCGGCCCGGTCCGTGTTCCTGGCCCCCGGCGCAGGCCTCCTTTACCGGAAGATCTGGAAGCAATCGGTGCTGTCGGCCATGGCCGGCCAGCTGGTCGCCCAGGCCGCAGGACGCATGGACGCCGACAGCGTGTTCATCGGCGGGCTCATGCAGAACATCGGGCAGCTGGTCCTGGCGCGCAACCATCCGGAACTCTTCCAGGAGATCCTGATGGAATCCACCAACACCCGTCAGCCCTACCACTCCATCGAACGGCGCATCCTCGGGTTCGATCACGGCGAACTGGGGGCTCTGCTGATCAGGGAATGGAACCTCAGCCAGGAACTCGAGGAGGCCGTGCTCTGGCATCACCGGTTCGAGCATCCGGACGCCAGGAACGCCCGGGTCGCGGCGATGATCGCCCTGGGGGAGGAAGTGGCCTGGTGCAGCGGGGCGGAAGAAGGCGAAGCGGCCAAGGCGGGACCGGACCAGGAGGCCGAGCTGGAGGAGCCCAGCGCGGCGGCCCGGTTCCTGGGCTTCGGTCCGGGCACCATCGCCAAGCTGAGGCGCCAGGCGGCCGAGCTGACCATCGATCCCCACTTCTTCAACTGAGTGCCGACCCGTCCGGGAACGCCGTCAGCCGTCCCGGGCGACCGCCTGCGCTGCCGGCCCGGCCGTCTCCTCGTGGGGCGGTTCGAAGTGCTGGCGGCAGCGGGCCTCGTAGGTCTCGGAGGCGCCGACGACGATCTGGTCCTTGGATGCGGTCAGCCGCTGCGTGAAGTTCGCCGGATCCCCGCAGGTCATGCAGATGGCCAGCTGCTTGGTCACGTATTCCGCGCTGCACATCAGGGCGGGCATGGGGCCGAAGGGCTTGCCGCGGTAATCCATGTCGAGTCCCGCCACGATCACGCGCTTGCCCAGGTTGGCCAGCTTGTTGGCCACGTCGACCAGGTCCTGGCTGAAGAACTGGCCCTCGTCGATGGCGACCAGTTCGGTGCGGTCGTCCACCATCTCCAGGATGTCGGTCACCACGGTCACGGCGATGCCGGGCAGCTTCTGCTGGCTGTGCGAGACGATGTCGGTGGCGTCGTAGCGGGCGTCGATGCCGTGCTTGAAGATCTGGACCCTGCGGCGGGCGATCTGGGCGCGGCGGATGCGCTTGATCAGCTCCTCGCTCTTGCCGCTGAACATGGGACCGCAGATCACCTCGATCCAGCCGCCCTTGCCGTTGAAAATATGCATGGCGTCCCCATTCCTGGTTTTATCTGCACGGGATTCTAATTTATCCTAACATGCCCGCAGCGCCAGGAGCCAGTGCAACCTGGCCCGGATCCCTGCCGGCAGGCCCGTTTCCCGAGGAGATGCCCGGATGACCACGTGGACCCAGGATGATTTCCACCGCCTCTGCCCCGGCGGGCTGATCGGCATGATCCACCTCCGGGCCCTGCCCGGATCTCCGGCCTGGGAGGGCTCCCTGGCCGCGGTCGGGGAGGCGGCCCTGGCCGACGCCGACAACCTCGTCGCCGGCGGCGCCGGAGCCCTGATGCTGGAGAACTACCACGACGTGCCCTTCCACCCCGACAGGGTGCCGCCCATCACCATCGCCGCCATGACGGAGCTCGCCGGCGCGGTCCGGCGGCGGCATCCCGCCATTCCCCTGGGGATCAACGTGCTGCGCAACGACGCCGGGGCCGCCCTCGCCGTGGCCGCCGTCACCGGGGCCCGGTTCATCCGGGTGAACGTTCACGTGGGGGCCGCCGCCACCGATCAGGGCCCCCTGACCGGCGAGGCCTGGCGGACCCTGCGCCTGCGGCGGGAACTGGGCGCCGAGGTGGGCATTCTGGCGGACGTGCGGGTCAAGCACGCCCGGCCGCTGGTGGAGCGGCCCCTGGCCGAGGAGGCCCGGGATCTGCGCCTGCGCGGGCTCGCGGACGCGGTCATCGTGACCGGCGCCGCCACCGGCAGCGGGACCGATCCGGCCGAGGTCGCCGCCGTCCGAGCGGCCCTGCCGGGTTGTCCGGTCCTGGTCGGCAGCGGGGTGACGGCCGCCTCGGTCGGCCGCTTCGTCCCGGCGGCCGACGGCTTCATCGTGGGGTCGTCCCTCAAGGAGACGACCGCCGAGGCCGGCTCCGTGATTTCCAGAGACCTGACCCGACGACTGGTCGACGCCCTGGCGCAAGCCCGGGGCGGGAAAGGCGCAGCATGAACATCCTGGTCACCGGGGGAGCGGGATTCATCGGCTCCAACTTCATCCGCCTCCTGCTCGAAGGTTCGGACGACGTCGTGGTCAACTTCGACCTGCTGACCTATGCGGGCAATCTCGGCAATCTCGCAGGCTGCGAGGAGGATCCCCGCTACCGGTTCGTCCGGGGGGACGTCCGGGACCGGTCCCAGGTCCGGGCCGCCCTGACCGGACACCGGATCGAGGCCGTGGTCCACTTCGCGGCGGAGAGCCACGTGGACCGCTCGGTGGAGGGGCCCGAGGTCTTCGTCACCACCAACGTCCTGGGAACGGAGATCCTGCTCGAGGAATCCCGGGCGGCAGGCGTCGGTCGGTTCGTCATGGTCTCCACCGACGAGGTCTACGGGTCCCTGGGACCCGAGGGCGCCTTCACCGAGACGACGCCTCTCGCGCCGAATTCCCCCTACTCGGCCAGCAAGGCGGCGGCCGATCTGCTCTGCCGGGCGTTCTTCAAGACCTTCGGTTTTCCGGTCCTGATCACCCGCTGCAGCAACAACTACGGGCCCTACCAGTTTCCCGAGAAGCTCATTCCCCTGATGATCGCCAACGCCCTGGAGGACAGGCCCCTGCCCGTCTACGGCGACGGTCAGAACGTCCGGGACTGGCTCCACGTCCGCGATCACTGCCGGGCGGTGGACCTGGTGCTGCGGCGGGGCACTCCCGGCGGGATCTACAACATCGGCGGCTGCAACGAGCTGAAGAACCTGGACCTGGTGCGGCTGCTGGTCGACCGGCTCGGCAGGAGCCGGGACCTGATCACCTTCGTGCCCGACCGGCCCGGCCACGACCGGCGATACGCCATCGACGCCGGGAAGGTCATGGCCGAACTCGGCTGGGCGCCCACGGTGACCTTCGCCGAGGGGCTGTCCGAGACGATCGAGTGGTACCTCGCCAACACGGCCTGGCTGGAGCAGGTCCGCAGCGGCCGGTACACCGCCTATTACGAGAGCCTCTACGGAGCCGGAGGCCGTTACGGACGGGAGGGGAACCGGAAGTGACCCGGGTGCGGGAATGCCGGCTTCCTGACGGACGGACCTTCGTGGTGGACGAGGACGCCGCCGACCGCATCCTCTGCGGGGTGGTCGTCCTTCAGGACGTCCGGGTGGACGGGTCAGGCGGCGCCGCCGCGGAGACGGCCGCCCTGGCGCCCGGACTGCGCGACCGGTATCGCGGCCTGCCGCCGTCGGAAATCCCCGCCCTGGCGCCGGCCCGGGCCCTCTACAAGGCCTTCGGCATGGATCCCTCGCGCCACCGGCCCAGCAGCGAGGCCCTGCTGCGCCGCGTACTCAAGGGGGACGAGCTGTACCGGATCAACAGCGCCGTGGACGCCTGCAACCTGGCCTCGCTCTCCTTCGTCCTGCCCATCGGCATGTACGATCTGGACAAGGTGGAGGGGGACGTCGTCCTGCGGGTCGGAAGGGACGGGGAATCCTATCCCGGCATCCGCAAGGGCCCGGTCAACCTGGGCGGGCGCATCGGCCTGTTCGACGCCCGGGGCCCTTTCGGTTCGCCCACCAGCGATTCCGACCGGACCAGCGTCGAGGTGGACGCCCGCGCCGTCCTGGCGGTGATCATGGCCGACGGGGGATTCGATCCGGTCGTCATGGCCGCCCATGCCGATCGGTTCGGCGAGGTTTTCGCCGGGCATTGCAGCGCCCGGCCCGTTTTTTCCGCCGTTCTGCCCCGAGGAGGGACACCGTGACGATCCGTATCCTCCCGTTCCTCCTGGCGGCCGCCCTGCTCGTGGTCCGGTCCGGCCCTGGCGCTCGGGCAGCCTCCGACCCCCTGGAGACGATCAGGATCCTGACCCGGCCTGAAATGGCCGGTCGGGGCGCGGGCTCCGCCGGGGGACGGGCCGCCGCCGATTCGGTGGCGGTCTGGATGTCTTCCGCCGGCCTGCAGCCCGCCTTCGCGGGCGGATGGTTCCAGGAGTTCCCCCTGCAGGGAGAGGGCTGGGCCGGCCAGCGGCTGGAGGGAGGGACCGGGCGCAACGTCGCCGGAATCCTGCCGGGAGACGGCGCCCTCGCCGGGCGGTTCATCGTCATCGGCGCCCACTTCGACCACCTGGGTCTGGTGGACCCCGCGGGCGCGACGGGTCTGCCGGGCCCCGAGGACTACTACCCCGGAGCGAACGACAACGCCGCGGGCGTGGCCGTCCTGCGCACCCTGATGGAGTCGGCCCGCAGCCACGGCGACGGCGGCCGGGGCAGGCGCAGCGTCATCTTCGTCGCCTTCGACGCCGAGGAGGTGGGCCTCCAGGGTTCCGCGGCCATGGTGCGGGCCATGCCCGTGGCCCTCGACAGCATCGACGCCATGATCAACCTGGACACCATCGGGCAACTCACCGATCGCAAGATCTACGTCAGCGGCGTGGGTACGGCCGCGGGCCTGGAGGAACTGGCCCGGGCCGCGAACACCGGAGGACTGACGCTGTCCCTTGCCAGGGGGGGCTGGTCCGGCAGCGACCACATGTCCTTCAACACGAGGGAGGTCCCCGTCCTCTTTGTCTTCGGAGGCCCGTACCCCCAGTACAACCGACCGGCCGATACCTGGGACACCGTCGATCCGGGCTCCGTCGCCGCGGTCACCGCCTACACGGACAGGTTGCTGGCGTCGCTGCGCGCCTATCCCGGACCCCTCGTGTGGGTGATGGTGGCCGAGAGGAACCTCCGGGATGACGGGGAGAGCGGCGCCGGATCCAACCGCGCCACCTGGCTGGGCACCCTGCCGGACTTCACCGAGGAGGTCAGGGGGTATCTCCTGGCCGGCGTGTTCGACGACAGCCCCGCCGCCCGTTGCGGGCTGGAGAAAGGGGATCTGCTGGTGCGCATGGGGTCCCATCCGGTCGCCGATCTGGCGACCTTCACCACCGCCCTGCGCGCCCATGATCCGGGCGATCTGGTGGAGCTGGAGGTCGTGCGCCGGGGCCAGACCCTGAACTTCACGGTCGTTCTGGGTGATCGCGCCGATCGGGAGTGAGCCGGGGGCAGCGGTGTTCCTCCGAACCGTCTCCCGGTTCGACGTGGACGAAGACCCGGGCCACGTGGGGAACCCCGGTCCTCACCTCGTCCTCGACCCGGTGGGCGATGTCGTGCGCCGTCTCGATGGTGTGGAGGGGGTGGATGGCGATCCGCAGGTCGGCCAGGTACCATGATCCCCGCTGGCGGACCTTCAGGTCCCTGACCTCCTGGACGCATTCGACCCCGTCGGCCGATCTGGCGATGGCCTCCACCAGGGCCGCATCGGGCATGGTGTCCAGCAGGACCATCACGTTCTCGCGCAGCAGATCCCAGCCCATCTTCGTGATGAACAGGGCGATCACCAAGGCGGCGATGCTGTCGAGGATGGGCCAGCCGACGACGGCCCCCCCGATGCCGACGGCTGCCGCCACGGAACTGATGGCGTCGCTGCGATGCATGGCGCCGTTGGCCAGCAGGGCGGGGCTGTGGTGCCGGCGGCCGACAAGGATGGTGTACCGCGCCATGACCTCCTTGGCGGCCACCGAGACCAGCGAGGCCCACAGGGCGATCAGGTCGGGAGCGGCGTGCCGGCCCGCGAGGACGTCGGTGACGGCGCTGCGCCCGATGAAGAAGGCGGTCAGGAGCATGAACGCGGCCACCAGGACGGCGCCGAGGGTCTCGAAGCTGTGGTGGCCGTAGGGATGGTTGGCGTCCGGGGGGCGGTTGGCGGCCTTGAGGGCCAGCAGGATGCCGATGTCGCTCAGCACGTCGGCGATGCTGTGGAAGGCGTCGGCGACCAGGGCGGTGGAACCTGCGACCAGGCCGACGACGAGTTTGCCAGCCGACAGGACCGCATTGCCCGCCAACCCGATGACGGTGCAGCCGAAGGGCCGGAATACCCAGGCCCGCTTCGCCTCGCCGGTGGTACTCATGTCAGCGCCGCAGCTTCACTTCCCTCAGTCGGCATCGCGGTCAGGGTCGCCGGGGTACATGGCGTCGATGATCTTCGCGTACTTCTTGGCGATGGCGAACCGCTTGACCTTCAGCGTGGGGGTGAGTTCCCCGCCCTCGAGGGTGAACTCCCGGTCCAGCAGGCTGAACTTCTTGACCTGGCTGAAGCCGGGGAGGTTGCGGTTCTGCTCCTTGACGACGTCGTCGAACAGCGCGATCACCTCGGGATGGCGGATGAGGTCGGCGTCCCCGCTCAGGTCGATCCCCCGGGACGAGGTGTGGTCGCGCAGGGTCGTGAAATCGGGAACGATGAGGGCGGAAAGGAACTGCCGGCGATCGCCGATGATGACGGCCTGGGACACGTAGCGGTTGGCGACGAAGGCGTTCTCGATGGGTTGCGGCGCGATGTTCTTGCCGCCGGCGGTCACGATCAGGTCCTTCTTGCGGTCGGTGATGAAAAGGTAGCCGTCCCCGTCCAGGTGGCCGATGTCCCCGGTGGCGAACCAGCCGTCGGTCGCGAGAACCTCCCGGGTGGCGGCCTCGTTCTTGTAGTAGCCGAGCATGACCTGGGGCCCCCGGGCGAGGATTTCGCCGTCCTCGGCAATCCGGATCTCCGTGTCGGGGATGGCCCTGCCGACGCTGCCGAACCGCTGGGCGCCGAAGTTGTTGCAGGTGAGTACGGGGGAGGTCTCGGTCAGGCCGTAGCCCTCGAGGATGGTCAGGCCGGCGCCGTTGAAGAACTTGTTGATCCGGTCGTTCAGCGGGGCGCCCCCGGAGACCATGAACCGCACCCGCCCTCCGAGTTTCGCCCTCAGCTTCTTGAAGACGAGGGCGTCGGCCACCTTGTACTGGAAGGCCTGCCAGCCGCCGAGGGTGCGGCCGGCGGCCCTGGCCTCGGCGGCGTCGATGCCCAGCCGGCGCGCCCAGAAGAAGATGTTCTTCTTGGGGAATCCGGCAGCCATGGCGGTGGCGATGGCCTTGGCGTAGATTTTCTCGTACAGCCTGGGCACGCTGATCAGGATGCTGGGCTTGACGTCCAGGATGTCCACCGGGACGGTGTCCATTCGCTCGGCGTAGGCGATGCCGACCCCCGCGCTCAGCGTGCTGTAGAACCCCGCCATCCTTTCCAGGACGTGGCTCAGGGGCAGGAAGGAGAGGCAGCGGTCGTCGGGCAGGAACTCGATGATGCTGCGGATGGCCAGGACGTTCGACACGAAATTCCAGTGGCTCAGCACGACCCCCTTGGGATTGCCCGTCGTCCCCGAGGTGTAGATGATGCTGCAGGGGCTGTCCTTGTCCACGTGCTCGCATTCGTCCGAGGGGGGGGGCGGATTCTGGTCCAGGAGATTCTGACCGATCTGCAGGAGTTTGGCGAAGGTCATCATGTCGGGCAGGGCGGTGGATTCGAAGGAGATCACCTCGCGCAGGAAGGGAAGATTCGCCCTCAGGGAGTGGATCTTGCGGGCCTGCTCCTCATTGCTGACGAAGATGGCCGCGGGTTCGGCGTCCTTGAGGATGTACTCGATGGTGTCCGGCATCAGGGTCGGGTAGATCGGCACGGTGATCCCGCCTGCGCACTGGCTGCCCAGATCCGCCAGAGCCCATTCCAGGCGGTTTTCCGAGAGCAGTGCGACCCTGTCACCGACCTTCAGGCCCAGGGATTTCAGGCCCATCCTCAGGGCCTTGACCCGGCGGAGGGCTTCCTCGCTGGAGACGTCCACGAACTGGCCGCCCCGGTCCCGGTAGGAGAAACAGTCCGGGCGGGGAAATTCCCGGACGGCGGCCAGGAACAATTCGGGGATGGTCTGGATGGACATGGGAATCTCCGCGGTCTGGGGTTTGGGGCGGCCGTCGGGGTGGCGGGCGCGGCGAATGCGGTCGCCGGGCTGGCCAGCTTTGCTTTCCCGGGAAACCAGTGCCCGCCATGCTTACCCGGCCGGGCCGGATTTGTCAATCACCCATGAGAGGACGGGAATGACCGGATCCGACTCGACAGGCAGGCTCAGCCCTTGCCGCGGCCTCGACTTCCCGGCCCTGCGTCGTGACCTGTTGGCCTGGTTCGACCGCAACGGCAGGGACCTGCCGTGGCGACGGGGCCGCACCCCGTACCGCACCTGGATCTCCGAGATCATGCTCCAGCAGACCACCGTCGCCGCGGTGAGGCCCTACTTCCTGGCGTTCCTGGAGAGGTTTCCCGATCCCGCGGCCCTGGCCGCCGCGTCGGAGGACGAGGTCCTCGCCCTGTGGTCGGGCCTGGGATACTACCGCCGCGCCCGCCTGCTGCACCAGGCCGCAGGGGTCGTGGTCCGGGAGCGCGGCGGAGTCCTGCCCGACTCCGCCGAGGAGTGGGCGAGCCTGCCCGGGATCGGGGACTACGCCGCCGGGGCCATCGCAAGCATGGCCCTGGGGGAGCGGGTCCCCGCGGTGGACGCCAACGCCAGGAGGGTCCTGCTGCGCTGGGTCTGCGCCGAGCCCCTCGAAGCGGACGGGATCTCCCCGCGGGACCTGCGGGCCCTGTCGGAGGAACTCGTGGATGAGGACCGCCCCGGGGATTGGAACGAGGCGATCATGGACCTGGGCTCCTCGTTCTGCACCGCCCGCAGTCCGCGGTGCAGGGAATGCCCGGTCCTCGGCCACTGCCGGGCCGGCCAGGGCGGCCGGGCGGACCAGGTGCCGGCGGCCGCATCCAGGCCCGGCTCCATCCGGATCATGCTGGCCGCGCTTGTCCTCAGAGCGGGGGACGCCGTCCTGCTCGTTCCCTCCGGGGCGCCCCCGGCCGGGATGGCTCCGCGCGGAGCGGAGGTCTTCCGTTCCGATTTCAGCAGCTTGAACCGGGGGTTCCGGGGGCCGCCCACCACCGCCTGGTTCAGGGAGGATGAAAAGGTCGCCTGGGACCCCGCGCAGGTGTGGGGACCCTACCTCGCCTCCCTGGGGTTGCCTCCCATCCCGGCCGGAACCTTTGCTGCCGCGGGGACGGTGACGCACACCATCACCCGCCATCGACTGGGGATCAGGGTCCACGTCCTGGATCTGCCGACCCTGGGTGATCATGACCCCGAGGACGCAAAAAAAGACTTAACAGGTGCTTTATTTCCGGTATACGCTGGGAGCCGCGTTCGAGGGGTCGGCCGCCAGGGGGATCCGGCCACGCCGCCCCTCTCCCGGATGGCCGCCAAGATCCTGGCCTGCGGAATAAAGGCGGGAGGTTGACATTTGTTTCCAGCATACCATTTTTCAACAAGGTACACGCCAAGAACCCTCCTCGACCATTAGGGGTAACGCGCCATGATGCAAATCACCAGGCAGACCGAATACGCCATCCGCGGTCTACAGGAACTGGCCCGCAGGGAACAGGACGCCCCGGTCCAGTTGAAGGTCATCGCGGGATCCTGCGAGGTTTCGGAGGCATTCCTGGCCAAGATCTTCCAGATGCTGGCCCAGGCGGGGATCGTGAAGTCCCACCGGGGGGTCAAGGGGGGCTTCAGTCTCGGCAAGCCCGCGGCCGAGATCTCCTTGAGGGAGATCGTGGAAGTCTGCGAAGGCGGCATCGCCCTCAATCACTGCCTGCGGAAGGTCGATCCCTGCAAGGACGCGGACACCTGCCAGGTGGCCGACGTCTGGAGGAGGGCCCAGGACGCCCTGGTCGGCGCCCTGGATCAGACCAACCTGGCCGACGTCATCTGACGAGCCTGTTCGCTGGAATTCCGGAGCCCTCCCCCGACGTGGGGAGGGCTCTTTTACTTGCTCGGATCGACCGTCGATCGCCGGCGCCTGAGCTGTCCGCAGGCTGCGGCGATGTCCTGGCCCCCGCTGGCCCGGATGAAGGTGTCCACGCCCGCATCCTTGAGGATGGACTGGAAGGCCAGGATCTTCTGGAACGGCGGGGACGCGAGCTTGTCGTCGTCCAGGGGATTCAGGGGGATCAGGTTGACCTTGAAGGGGCGGCCGGCGAGAAGGGCCGCGATGCGGCGGGCCTGTTCCGGTTCGTCGGTCCTGCCCTCGATCATGACCCAGGCGACGGTCGTCCGGCGCCGCACCCGGGCGGCGTATTCCGCGGCCAGGTCCACGGCTCGGGCCAGGGACGTCCGACCGGGCACGGGCATGATGCGCCGGCGTTCCTGGTCGTCGCTGCCCCCGATGCTCAGGGTCAGGCCGACCTGCAGGTCCGATCCCAGCAGCATCTCCAGACCCTCCCCGGGTCCGCTGGTCGAGATCCTGATGCGCCTGCGGGAAATGCCGAGGCCCCCCTCGTGCTGCATGATCCGGAGGCTCCGCTCCACCGCCGGGAAGTTGTCCAGGGGTTCGCCCATGCCCATGAACACGACGTTGGGTTGCCGATCGCCCATGCCGGCCATCGGTTCATCCCGGAGGTCCGCGAGGAGCTGGAGGACCTGCTGGACGATCTCCCCGGGTTCGAGGTTCCGCACCAGACCGCCGCGGGCGGTGGCGCAGAACCGGCAGGCCATGGCGCAGCCGACCTGGGACGAGATGCAGAAGGTCACGTGGTCGTTCATGGGTATGATCACGCTCTCGACCGTGGCGCCGTCCCGCAGGGTGAACAGGAACTTGCGCGTCCCGTCCCGGGAGACCTGCCGTTCCGTGGGGACCAGGCCCCACAGATCGTACTTTTCGGCCAGGGCCCGGCGGAGGGGGCCCGGAACGTTGGACATGGCCGCCCAGTCCTCCACGGGATGGCGATGGAGCCAGTCCCGGAGCTGGCGGCCGCGCCAGGCCGGCTGGCCGGCGGCGGCGACCGCGTCCTCCAGTTCCTCGGGAACAAGGGAATGCAGCAGCGGTTTCAACACGTTCGACTCTCCACGGCTCCGGGTGCCATTCTTGACACCCCCGTCCGGTCAAGTGCATCCTGTGGCCAGGGACGGGACCAGCCCACAATGTCACGGCGGGAGTCGCCCGCGGCAAGACCGGTTTTCCTCCGCCACCAAGAGGGGCCAGCGTGAAGAGAATTCTCATCGTCGACGACGAAGCCGCCATACGCGAGACCATGGAGCAGATCCTGGGATACGAGGGATACCTCGTCAGCAAGGCCGCAGGCGGCGCCGAGGCCCTCCGGCTGGTGGTGCAGGACGAGCCCGATCTCATCCTCCTGGACGTCAAGATGCCCGGGATGGACGGGTTCGAGGTCCAGCAGAGGCTGAAGGAGGCAGGCAGCGCCGTGCCCGTCATCGTCATCTCGGGACACGGGAACATCGAAACCGCGGTGGAAGCGGTGCGCCGGGGCGCCTACGACTTCCTGGAAAAGCCCCTGGACCGGTCCCGACTCCTGCTGACCATCGCCAACTGCCTCGGCCACTCGGAAGTCGTCCTGGATCACCAGCGGCTGCAGGAGCAGCTGTGGGAGTCCTCACCCCTGGTGGGGGACAGCGACGCCATGCGGAAGGTGCAGGACTTCATCGCCAAGGCGGGGCCCACCGAAGGGACGGTCCTGATCACCGGGGAGAACGGCACGGGCAAGGAACTGGTGGTGCGCGCCATCCATCGCGCCAGCAGGCGGGCCTCCCGTCCTCTGATCGAGGTCAACTGCGCGGCGATCCCCAAGGAACTGGTGGAGAGCGAACTCTTCGGCCACGAGAAGGGGAGCTTCACCGGCGCGGAGAGGCAGCGCACCGGGAAGTTCGAACTGGCCGATGGCGGCACCCTGTTCCTCGACGAGATCGGCGACATGAACGAAGAGGCCCAGGCCAAGGTCCTGCGGGCCGTCGAGGAGAACCGATTCCAGAGGGTCGGGGGAACGGAGACCAAGTCGGTGGACGTGCGGATCGTGGCCGCCACCAACCGCGACCTGGCCAGCCCCGATTCGGGCTTCCGGCAGGATCTCTTCTTCCGCCTCAACGTCCTGGCCATCCATTTGCCGCCCCTGCGGGAAAGGGCGGGCGACGTGGATCTGCTGCTGGAATGGTTCATGGCCGACCTGGCCGCCCGGCTGAAGGTCAAACCCCGCCGGTTCTCACCCGAGGCCAGGGCGATGCTGCAGAGCTATGCCTGGCCGGGAAACGTTCGCGAATTGCGTAACCTGGTGGAAAGGCTGCTGATTCTGGCTCCCGAGGAGATGATCCGGACCTCCGACCTGCCCCCCTTGCCCGGCATCCGGAGCGAGGCCGGGGGGGAGGCGCCCTTCATGGCCTGCCGGGACTTCCAGGAATTCAAGGTCCGCAGCGAAAGCGCCTTTTTACAACACAAGTTGCGTGAGAACCTCTATAATGTTTCCAGGACGGCTGAGGCGCTGGGCATGCAGCGCAGCAACCTCTACAAGAAGATCACCAAGTACGGATTGAAGACCCAGCCTGAAATTGAGAGTTGACGGTTGGGGATAATTTCCGTAATAAAATGAACATAGAATCAGGTCTTTCCCCTTGGGGCAAGGATGGCAGGGGAAGACCCGTTCAGCCGACGGGAAGTTTCGTTAGAGGAGACGGCCATGAAAAGGGTCCTTCTACTATTGGGTCTTCTGATCATGTGGAGCGTCGGTCCCGACGCTCTCATGGCGGCCACCGATCAGCCATCCGGTGGTCCGGGATCCAGTTCCAACGAAACCATTGGCGGTTCCGGCGGCCAGGTCCTGGAGGTTTCGGGAACCTCCGGCGACGGCTCCGAGGGGGACCCCGGGGACGCGGGTGACGGGCTGGGCTTCGACGATGACCGGTTCAGTCTGGACAACCAGGGTTGCGACGGCGTGGACCTGGATTTCCTGGAAATCCTGCTCCAACTGCTCCTGCGACTCAACCTGGCGCCTTGAGAAGAACATTGGGGCCGATGGGCTCGGGACGAGCGTGAGACCAGAATAACCGATCCACTTCCTCGCCAAGGGATGCGGTTGATGCGAGACCGATTCGAAGGTCAATGGGAATCCGGTGCAGATCGCTCCAAGCTTCTGCGCCCGTTGAATGCCGCGGACTGGGGCCGCCTGGAAGAGGTCGGGGACCTTCACTTCCACGCGTCCGCCTATTCCTCAGCCCTCGATTACTACCGCCAGCTCTACGATTCAGCCGTCCTGGGCCAGATGCCCGTCGAGCAGGCCCTGCGCGTCCTGCGCAAGAGCGTGGATTCCACCATCCTGGTCGGTGACTTCAATCAGGTCGATCTCCTGCTCGATCGGGCCGATGAGATTCTCGCGGTCACCGGCCAGCTCGCCGATCCCGACCTCAGCGCGGTCAATCGCGCCATCTTCCAGACCCGGCGCGCGATCGCCCTGCGTGAACGGGGGCGCCTCAACGACGCCCTGAACCTGTCCAAGAAGGCCTTCGCCATCCTGGCCATGACCGATCTGCATGCGGACGTCGCGGTCCTCCAGGTCGGCATGGGGATCTGCTACATGCGGCTGGGGCGTCTGGCCAAGGCCGAGGAATTCTACAACGACGGGCTCTCCACCTTCCGGCGTATCGGCAACGACCTGGGCGTGGCCAACCTGTTGAACAACCTGGCGCTCCTGAACAAGATCCGCTGCCGGTGGGACAAGGCCCTCGACCTGATGGACCGGGCCGTGGAACTGGCCCACACCATCGGGGCCAGCCACCTCCTGCCCGGGTTCTACCTGAACAAGGGGATCATCCTGCAGAAGACCAACCGGCTCGGCGAGTCCCGCGCCCAGCTGGACAAGGGTCTGCGCCTGGCGACGAGTCTGGGCGACAGGATGCGCCGGACCCGCCTGCTTCTGGCCATGGGCCGCCTCGAGACCCTGTCGGGGCGCCTGGCCCGGGCCGAGGAACTCCTCCTCGACGGCAAGGCCCACGCCGAGGAGAACGGCTTCCTCCGCGAAGCGACCATCGCGGACGAGTACCTCGGTGACGTCATTCTCGGCCGGGGTGACTGGGACAAGGCCCTCTACAACTACCAGATCGGTCTGGAGAAGTCGAAGCGGATCGCCTCGGGCAACGATCTCGAGGGCGAAATCCTGAGACGCATGGGCGAGGCCCACCTGCAGTCCGGGGACCTCGACCAGGCCGTGGCGTTCAGCCAGGCCTCCATCGCCGTCTGCGAGAAGTGCGGCGAAGCCTACGAGGTCGGTTTCTGTCACCTGACCATGGGCCGCGCCTACGCCCGCATGGACGACCGGACCCAGTCCGACCATCATTTCCGCCAGGCCATCGCGGTCTTCAGTGAGCAGGGACTGACCCACCTCTGGTGCCAGGCCATCCTGGATTTCGCCGAGTACCGCCTGGCGAGCGCCCAGGAGGCCGAACTCCTGTTGCTGCGGCGATACCTCATGGACGCCCAGGAGAACGGCGCATCCTCGGTCAGCGACCAGATGCTCTGCCGGGTGCTGAGGAGCCTGGGTCTGGTCCAGATCCGGCTCGAGCAGTTCGACGACGCCTTGTTGACCGTGTTCGAGCTCGAGCGTTACGCGGCCGGTTTTGATGATGCGGACCTGGACAAGTCCGTGGTCGACCTGCGCGACACCATCGAGAGCGGCTTGCTGGGGGGAGTGACCCGCACCCAGAGTCATCTGGGAGCCCTGTCCGCCCTTCCTGGACTGTACGCCCGTTCCGACCAGTCGGTGCCCAGGAATCTCGGATCGGTGCTGACGGCCGGGCTGGAGAAGGTCCAGGCGGATTCGGGTTTCATCGCCATGGTCGACGGGGACGACGAGGCGGGGCGGACCACCATCGCAGCCAGGCACGGCCTGACCGAGAACCTTTGCCTGCAGCTGACCCGCTGGTTCGACCGGGAACTGGCGACGGGAAACCGCGAAGGAACCACCCTCTTTTCCAGGCTCGACGCTGCGAACCCGCTGGTCCGCGAGGTCCCCGCGGTGATCGGCGAGGCGGAATCCTGCGTCTTCATGCCCATCGCCCTGCATGAGCGCCGGTTCGGGCTGCTCTTTCTGGCCAACCGGCAGGGTGGGGTCGCCGGAACTCCGGGCTTCGACCGCAGCTCGCTCGATTTCCTGGCCACCTACATGGGTTTCCTCGCCCTCTTCCTCCACGAGAAGGGCAGGGGCAACGGGGATGCCGCCGAGGCGACGCCCATCGAACGGGTCGAGAGCTTCGAGAACATCATCACCCAGAACGCCAAGATGCTCGATGTTCTCGGGCTCGCGCGCAAGGTGGCGCCCAGCAACCTGACCGTCCTGCTGAACGGTGAGACGGGCACCGGCAAGGGTCTGCTGGCCTATTCCATCCACGCCCTCAGCAAGCGGGCGGACAGGAAATTCCTGGCCATCAATTGCGCGGCCATTCCCGAATCGCTGCTCGAAAGCGAACTGTTCGGACACAAGAAGGGTAGCTTCACCGGGGCCTACAGCGACAAGCGGGGGCTCCTGGCCGAAGCCGAGGGCGGGACCGTCTTTCTCGACGAAGTGGGGAAGATGAGCCTGGGCATGCAGGGCAAGCTGCTGCACTTCCTCGACACCAAGGTGGTCCGGCCCGTCGGCTCAAACGTCGAGTTCGCCGTCGACGTCCGGGTCCTCTGCGCGTCCAAGAGCGATCTCCATGAAATGTCCCGGCAAGGGCTCTTCCTGGAGGACCTCTACTACCGGCTCCTGGACTTCCCCCTGCTCATTCCGCCTCTCAGGGAACGGGTGGACGATATCGGCTTGCTGGCCAGGCATTTCGTGGAACGTTTCAGCCACGAGATGGACATGGATGCCCCCGAGATCGATCGGGCCTTCCTGCAGATGCTCCAGGGTCATGATTGGCCCGGCAACGTCCGTGAACTGGAAAAGGTCCTCAAGCGGGCCATCGTCCTGGCCAGGGGCGATCGCGCCCTGCGCGGGGAGCACCTGCCCGACGGTTTCATCCCTTCCGGATTGCAGGCGACCGGCGCAGGCAGCGCCGTCCCTCCCCTCAAGGAGACCCTCGCCGGCATCGAGTGCCAGGAGATCGCCCGCGCCCTGCGGGTCAACGAGGGCAACAAATCGGCCACCGCCCGGATGCTGAAGATCAGCTACCCGAATCTTCTCAAGAAGATCCGCCATTTCGGCCTGGACCGCTGATCTGTAAACTCCCGGGTTTTGCCCGCCCCCTTCTGTAATATTATTTTATCAGTTAATTCATTATTTTTCAATGACTTGCGTGGATGGTCCTCCTGGTTGTAAAAATTGTTGATAGTCCCGGATCCGGCCGTGTGTTCACCCCCTTCGTCCGATCGTACAAGTCGTTTTTTTGCAATGAATTAAAATATCATCCTGATCCCGGGTTATTGGTACGCACCGTGCTGTAGTAGGCCAGAAGGGGTGAGCTAACAGGGATCCTCTTTGAAGAGTTTGACGCAACGGAAAAATCGTGTTTTCGGGAGGTCGGCGTCCCAACCCTCCACTGCTTACCGGCAACGGAGGGATTCTCAACAAGAAGTGCCGGCGGGATGTTTGCGAAGAGGTGGGGTCTGAGCAACTCGTCTCTGCCGACGAGAGAGAATCCAGGACGTCCCTCCCGAAACACGGGTCAGAAGAGTTGATGGATCCGGTCACCGGATCCCAGGACAAGAGCCCAACCGATCTTGAAAAGGCGAGATTCAAGATCGGGTCACCGAAAGGTGGGGCTCTTTTCTTTTTTCACTTCCGTTCCCCCGCCGTCCCCTTTTGGGGAAATTGTCCTCCAAATTCCCTCCTCTCCCCTGACCGCGCGCTCCCTGCCTGAGCCCGTCCTTTCCCGGGACCCTGCCCGGACCTTCCGGAAAGATGGCCGGTCGTTTGCTTAACTCTTTTTTTTCAATGGGCTTGGCGTGAGGGACGGCGACCGTGTTCCCCGAACGGGAACGGTGGTCCCCGCTGAATCCGAGATCCTTGAGGCTGGCACGGACCCTGCGTAGGGAGGGGTGATCCCCCCAGGGAATGCGCACAGGAGGTTGGGCATGATCAGCAGAGCAGAAGAAGGACGGACATTCGGCTTCCGGCGGAGCGGGAGGAACCCTGTCTGCCGTCGGGGAGCCGATGGCGCCAAGGTCGCTCTCCTCCTCGGGCTGCTCGTCGCCCTGGCGGCCGCCACGGGATGCAACGACGAGGATTGCGTCAACTGCATCCAGCTCCAGCCTCCGGTGGTTCCCACGGGCGTCCACAGCATCAGCGGTGACAACTACGTCATCGTCCAGTGGTACGACATCGCCTATTCGCCCTATGACGGCCGTTACAACGACAACGTCGTCAAGTATCTCATCTATTCCCGGGACTTCACCGAGGGCGACCAGTACGACCCCGACCGCACCTTCACCCTCTGGGGGGAGGTGGCCTGGGACGAGAACTTCGATCCCACCACCGGCCTGCACTGGTTCTACGACGAGGACGCCTTGAACGGCAGCCAGTACGAGTACGCCGTTTCCGCGGTGAACGCCGCAGGCATGGAGAGCGCGCTGAGTTTCGAGTTCGTCGCGGACGCGCCCCTGCCCCAGGGAGTCGACGACGACGCGGTGGAGATCTTCGATTCGATCAACGGGTCCTACACCGCCCTGGGCGGTTTCGACTTCAGCCGCGCGGCCCAGTTCCCCGGCGATCAGTACGCCGGGCGCGTCGATCCCAACCTTCCGGCCTCCACCGCCGACATCCGGGTGTTCTTCGAGGGGACCGTCCCCATGATCGAGACCACCTCGCCCAACGTCCTGATCCAGGATGCCGGCAATCCCCAGGGGCCGGCCGGACTGTACTGGTGGGAGCGGGTGTCCTGGGCCCCGGCCGAGGGGTATTCCCACACCGGCCGCATGGAACTGACGCTGGACCACATCTACGTGGTCGAGATCTACGATCCGGCCACCCAGAGCCTCCACTACGCCAAGCTCGGCGTGGTGGACGTCGCTGCGACCCAGTACGTGAAGATCTTCTGGGCCTACCAGCTGATTCCGAACCTGCCCGAACTCAAGGCGCCCGAGGTGCCGGTCCAGGCGTCCCTCAAGCCCGGCATGATCCGCCTCTAGGCGCCTTGGACAGGAGAGAAGAGCCATGAAGACACTGACGAACAAAGCAGCCCCGGCAGCCCTGGCCCTGGCCCTGGCGCTGCTGGCGGCGGCGCCGGCGACGGCTCAGGACGCGGGGGGCAAGGGGTTCGATTTCGACCAGGTCGGCCTGCGGGCCGCCGTGTGGCTGGACAAGGGCCCCGACGAGGTCTACCAGCGCGGCGACCGGTTGACCGTCGGCTTCCAGGTCAACGAGGACGCCTACGCCGTCGTCTACCGCATCGACACCGAAGGCGCCGTGACCGTGCTCTGGCCCCGGTCCCGCCTGGACGACGGTTTCGTCTTCGCGGGTCACGAGTACAAGCTGCCGGTGGGCGGGGCCGCGCAGATCTTCGCCGGCAACGTCGAGGGCGAGGGTTTCGTCCAGGTCCTGGCGTCGCGGTATCCTTTCGATCTGCGGGCGCTGGAGATCGACTTCCACCACGAGGCCAGGGACGGTCGGTTCGACTTCTACGTCGCCGGCGATCCCTTCCTGGCCATGAACGAGGTCAACTACGCGGTCACCGGTCTGGAGGATTCCGAGGACTACGTGGTGACCAACTACGCGGGTTACTACGTCCACCGGAAGGTCGACCATCCCCGATACCTGTGCAACCAGTGCCACCTGGACGACGAGGTCGTCTACGACCCCTATGATGACCGCTGCACCCTGGAGATCACGTACGATTACGGCTGGGGCAACAACTGGTACGATCACCACGGCTACTACCCGGTCTACTACCAGCCCGTCTACGTGTACGTCGATCCCTGGACCTACCGTCCCTGGGTGAACTTCTGGTACTGGCCCCACTACACCTGCGGACCCTACTACGGGTACTCCTGGCATTCCACCTGCTGGGCCTGGAGCGACTCCCCCTACTACTGGGGCGACGTCTACTACGGGCACGACGGAGGCCGGCACCGCTACCGTCCGCTGACCCCGTACGACGGCGACCGCACCGCGCGCAAGACCCGTGAATACGCCCGGGCGACACCCCTGGTGGGCGCCGAAGGGCCGGGAGAAGATCAGCGGCAAGCCATGAGGACCCGGACTCCTCTGCGTCCCACCGACGTCCAGCGGACCCGGGGCGCCGACCCCACCGGCGGCAGTCGGGTGGCAGGCTCCTTCGTGGGACAGGATCCCGCGGCCCGGACGCGGCCCGTGATCGAGACGTCCTCCCGGGACGGATCTGCGGCCGGACTTCGCATCAGGGAGCCGAACAAGCCCGCCGGCGTGGACGCTCCCCGGACCCGCGAGGACTACCGCCACCGGGCCGCCGGAGACGGCGAGAAACCGGCCCTTTCGCCCGTGACGCGCACCCGCACGCCGGACGGCGCGGGCGGCGCCCGGGTCGCTCCCGGGGTGGATCGGACAACCAAGCCGGCCCAGCCCGCCCAGCCGGGCGACCGGACCATCAAGCCGGTGGAACCGCGCAAGAAGGGAACCCGGATCTGGAACTCCAGCCCCGGATCCACCGATCGCGGGACCCGGTCTCCCCAGGTCGCCCCCCGCCGACAGGATTCGGGCAGCCGATCCGAGCCCCGGGTCCAGCCCCGCCAGGACCGGGGCGGGGACAGGCCGGTGGTCAAGCCGCGCAGCGATTCCTCGAGCCGGACGAAGGACCGGGGATCCAGCACGCCCAAGATGGACAGCAGCCGGTCCCGCAGCGGCGATTCGAGCAGCGGCTCCTCCCGCAGCGGCGGATCGGGCGGAGGATCCCGCAGCGGCGGGGGTTCAGGGTCCGGCCGGAGCGGCAGCCGCTCCAGCGATTCCTCGGGGGGTAGGCAGCGTTCCCCCTGAGGGGGACCGCCCGGACGGTGACAGGCTTTGTGTTGGTGGTTTCCCCCCATCACCCGTCGGCCGGAGAGCCATCGGATTCTCGGAAAGGTTGGCAGCCAATCGGGAAGGATGACGACCCGACAGGACGGGGACACCGACACATGGGAGAGAGCCCGGCGAGGGAATGTCGATCAGGGGTGACAGGTACCGCGTTGGGCTCTCTTTTTTTTCCACGAACCGCAACCCGCAGGCCGGATTCCCCGCTACCAGCAATTGACCGGAGGGTAACGGGTTTCTATAATGCCGGCTCAGCGGACACCCGAAGAGACATCGTGATCACGCCCTGGGGGCGTTCCGAAAGGCCCTGGATCCATGCCGGCTCCCTCCAACCGCATTCCCCTCGGCGCCATCCTGGTGTTCGGCCTTTTCCTGCCGGCGGTCCTGGCGGCGGCCGCCCCCGGGGCGCCCCCCGGCCATCCCCTCGTGAAGGACCCGACCCTGCCCGCTCCCGTGTACGAGGCCCTGCTGGAATCCTCCGGGCCCCTGCGGGATCAGGTCGGCGGACCGGCATCCCGCCGGCTGGCGGGCGAAAAGGCTCCCGACGCGATCCACGCCATCGTCCTGATGTGCGACTTCTCCGACAGCCTGTTGCTGGGGCGGTACGGCCTGGTGGAAGGGGACTTTCCCGAGCCTCGCCAGAGCGAGATCTACTACGCCGCCCACGACTCCCTCTACTTCCACAACCTTCTCGGCGACGTCGCCCGCTATTATGGTGCGGTCAGCGGCGGCCGCTTCACCTTCGACTTCACGATCTGGTCCCACCCCGTGAATCTGCCTCGGGGCATGGCGTTCTACGGCGACCACCCCACCGAGGGGGAACAGCCCTTCCTGCTGGTGTCCGAGGTCGTGTCGGCGCTCGACGGGGACATCGATTTCAGCCCCTACGACACGGTCATCCTGATCCACGCGGGCGCGGGGGAGGAGACCGACATCCTGGGCGACAGCCCCGAGCAGATCTACAGCACCTACCTCGATCCGGACGACTTCCGGAGTGCGGTCGAGGACGGCCTGCTTGAGCAGCCCTTCCTGGCCGGCGGGGATTTCGGGGGCGAGCGCGGACTCGACCACGTCCTCATCCTGCCCGAGACGGAGTACCAGGATCCCGTCGGCGGCTACGGGGGCTTCTTCGGCAGCCTGGGAGTCTACTGTTTCGAGGTGGGACTGCGCCTGGGCATGCTTTCCCTGAGCGACTTCACCCCCGCCGGCCGGCCCGACAGCCAGGGCATCGGGGAGTTCGGCCTGATGGGGTACGGGCTGTTCGTCGGCCTGGGCTGGATCCCTCCCCAACCCATCGCCTTCAACAAGATGCTCATGGGCTGGCTGGATCCCTTCGAGGTCGATCCGGGGGTCTACGCCACCCATGAACTCGCTCCGGCCGGAAATCCTGCCGATCCGCTGGCGTGCGCCCGCGTCGACGTGAACGGCCAGGAGTACTGGCTCCTGGAATACCGCCTCCAGGATCCCGACGGCAACGGGATCTTCTCCTTCGCCGACGACAAGAACGGCGACGGCATCCCCAACTTCTGGGACGCCAGCAATCCGCCCCACCACTTCCCGGTGGGTTTCTTCGACGCCTCCGAGGACAGCGTCGAGGCCCTGACCGGCGCCGAGTGGGATTTCTTCATGAGCGAGAACTCCGCGCGCGAGGAGGGGGTCAAGGGAGCCGGCAGCGGGGTCTACATCTGGCACGTGGACGAGGGCGTCATCCGGGACGTCTTCGGCGGTCCGAACCTCTACAACGCCGATCCCGCGCACAAGGCGGTCGATCTGGAGGAGGCAGATGGCATCCAGGATCTGGATTCGGGCAATCCTTCGGAGTACATCCTCGGCGGGGACGACGACAGCTTCCGGGGCGAGGGGGCTGCGGATTTCACCCCCTTCACGCGGCCTGACACCGGGACCGCCTCCGGGGCGGCCACCGGCATCCACTTCCTGGATTTCAGCGACGTCCTGATGAGCGATCGCGGGTACATCCTTTACGTGGACGGCGCGGACACCCTCTGGGGCAAGACCTATGCCGACCGGGTGGGCTTCACCGTCATGACCTCCGCAGCCGGCGGCGAAGGGCCGGTGCTCGGCGCCCGCCGCACCCTGCCCGACGGGATCGACCTGCGCGGGGGGCACGTGCTGACGGGCGACCTCGACGGCGGCGGCACTCCGGACGAGATCGTCCTCACCGGTGCGGACGGCGAGATCTTCGTCCTGGACGGGGATCTCGACGAGTACCTCGATCACGATGGTGTTCCGGAAACGTTCGAACCCTTCGCCGTGGGAACCTGGGCAGGGGAACCCGTCCGGTGGAACCCGCCGGCGGCCATGGGCGACATCGATGCGGACGGGGAACCCGAGATCGTCATCACCGCCCGCCAGGGAATCTACGCCTTCAACGCCGATGGCACTCCCGTCAGTGACGACACCGGCGGCAGCTTCGGCCTCCTGCGGGAACTCCCGGGGGTGTGCCGGCTGCCGGTCGTCCTGGATCCGGGCCTGGGCTCATCCTACCTCCCTGCGGTGGTTCAGCCCGTCGACATGATCGTGGTTGTCGAGGCCGGCGGTTATTCCCTGCGGAGGTACGCCGTCGGCGTTCCCGGCTTCCAGCAGGTGGAGGGGGACGGGCGCCTCCCGGCGTCACGGCCGGTCATGGGAGCGGAGGGTGTTTTCTTCCTCGCCTGCGGGGACACCTCCGGTCAGGACGAGCACCGGCTGGAGATCTGGGGCCCCGACGTCCTCGTCCAGGGCGAACCTCCGCTGCACGTCACCCTCCCGCTGGGGATCCGGCCCGGGGCCGGCCCCGTCCTGGCGGGCAGCCTGGGGGACGATCCCGGGGATCCCACTCTGACCCTCATGGTTCCCGGCGAATCCGGGGCCGGACAGACCCTCTTCGTGGATGGGATGGGGAACCCGTTGCGGGAACCCATCCGCTGGTCCGACCGCGTCGCGGTCTCGTCGCCCCTCGCACCCGGCGGCGCATTCCTGGGCCCCGACTTCCTGGGACGCGTGGGCCACTTCGGCGACTGGCAGGACGGCTGGCCCCGCGCGAGCGGCGGCGCGGGGGACAACCCCCACCCCGGCGGACCCCTGGTCTGCCGCCTGGTCGGTACGGATCTGCCCCTGCACCAGACCATCTTCCCGCTGGAGGATGGCCGCATCATGGCGCGCGGGACCATGGGCGAGGAGATCCCCGGCTGGCCCCTGGCCGGGCCGGGGAACTGCGCCGGCACTCCTGCCCTGGGAGACCTCGGCGGGGAGGAAGCCCTGGACCTGGTGGCGATCGGGACCTTCGACCGCATCACCGGCCTCGATCTCGCCGAGGGGCGCCTGGACGGGATCCCGGTGTCCACGGTGATGGTCTGGAGCGACGTGGCGGAACCCGATCCGGTCTGGCCCATGGATGGCGGGAACATCTGGCGCAACGGCGCCTACGACGCGGCCGACTTGAACACCTTGCCGCCTCCGGCGCCGGGGGCGGGGCTGGTCTCGGGAAGCCACCTGGTCACGCCCAATCCCCTCCACGGGGGTCCCCTGTTCGTCCGGGGTCTGCTGCGCTCTCCCGGGAAGGCCCGGGCGTCCGTCTATACCGTCGAAGGGGAGCGGGTGGCGTCCACCGGCTGGCGGGAGGTCTCGTACGGCGATCCCTTCACGCTGGAATTGGGGCTGGACGGCGTGGTGACGGGCATGTATCTCTGCAGGCTCGAGGTCGATACCGGCGGGGAAATGGATTACAGTGTGACGACGTTCGCGGTGGTCCGCTGAGGCGGCCGGAACCGGCAGGAGAGGAAAGGGAACCCATGATTCGCAAGCACGTGACGGCTTCTTTCATTCTGGCTGCGGCCCTGATGGCCGGGGTGTGCGGACCGGCCCGGGCCGGCAATCCCGGCGAGGCCGGCCTGCTGTCCCTGCGGATGGGCGTCGGCGCCCGCGAGGCCGGGATGGGCGAGGCCGGGGTGGCCACCAGCAGCGGCGCCACGGCCGTCTTCTGGAACCCCGCGAACAACGTCTTCGCCGACTTCCGGACGGAACTGACCCTGCAGCACAACCGCTACCTCGGCCTGTTCAGCCACGAGGCGGCGGCGGTGGCCCACCGCATCGGGCGGGGTGTCCTGGGATTCTCCTTCATGGGGTTCTACTCCGACGAGATCGACCGCCACACCCTCGAATCGGGGACGAACGTCTTCGAGGGCACCTTCGAACCCTACGACGTCGCCTTCGGGCTGAACTACGCCCATCCCCTGGGCGACAGCTTCGCCGCCGGCGTGGGCGTGAAGATGGTCTACGAGAAGATCGACTTCTACTCCGACACGGGCTTCGCGTTCGACTTCTTCATCACCCACAAGACGCTCATCGAGGGCCTGGTGTTCGCCGCTTCGGCCACGAACCTGGGCGGGCAGATGAACCTGAAGGACGAGGCCTTCGACCTGCCGACGGCGGCGCGCCTGGGCGCGGCCTACACGCCGGCGAGCGCCTTCCTGCAGGGCAAGCTGACGGTGACGGGGGACATCCTCATGCCCCGCGACACCAACGAGAAGGCCCACGTTGGCGCCGAACTGCGGCTGCTGCCGGAGCTGGCCCTGCGGGCGGGGACCCGGGTCAACTACGATTCCCAGGGCCTGACCGCCGGGGTGGGTTTCCTGGTCGGCAGGCTGCGCCTGGATTACGCCTTCTCGGACATGACCGAGGAAGGCTTCGACGACGGGCACAAGATCTCCCTGAACCTGGTCTGGTAGGGGGTCAGAATTCCGGCAGGGTCTCCTCCGCGAAATCGCGGATCTCGAACCGGCCGTCCCGGACCAGACCGTAGTCCAGGCGGCCGAACCATCCGGCCAGGGCGGCCAGCTTGCGGCTGGCCGTCTCCGTTTCGAACCGATGATGGACATGGCCGATGAGCATCACGTCCCAGTCGGGGTCGCGCTGCTTGGCCAGCCAGACGGCGGCCTTGGCCTCGATTTCGGCGGCCTCGTCGCGGGTGGCCGAACGGCTGCGGCCGCTCAGCCAGGTGCTCAGGGCGAACAGGATCTCCGGGTGCAGGGACTTGGCGAGGAGGATGCCGGCCCGGTTGCGGACGATGGACCGGAAGGTGTCGTACAGCCAGTCGTGGCTGAGCAGTCCGTCGCCGTGCTCGCATCTGAGGCGCAGGTCGCCGAGCCGCAGGGTCAGCGGCTGCCCGTCGGGCTCGCTGCCGTACCTCCGGTGGAGGTAGTCCGCCGCCCAGATGTCGTGGTTGCCTCCGACGAAGTGGATCCGGCACCCCGCGTCCCGGACCAGGTCCAGGGCCTCCAGCAGGGGGTCGTACCCCTTCAGGCGGAAGTGGGGGTAATCGAACCAGAAGTCGAAGATGTCCCCGAGCAGGACCAGGTGGTCCGCCCGGTGGGCGCAGGCCAGCAGGCGCAGGAAGCGGTCCAGCCTTTCCTGTTCGGCGGGATCGGGTTCCAGGTGGAAGTGGGAATCGGCCACGATGATGGCCGTGGGTTGTCTCGGAGTGCTCATGGGGTTAAATTGTAACCCCGCAAGGACTGGTGGCAACTGCTATTCCGGGATCAGGAGCGACGAGGAGGATGCCATGTCACTCTGGGACGACGTCAAGAAGAACCTCTTGGATTGGTACGCCGCCACCTCCGACAAGACCGTCGAGGTGACGAGGGTCACGTCCCTGAAGTACGACAAGTTCGGGATCAGCCGCGACATCGAGCGGCAGTTCAGCGAGCTGGGGAACGTGGTCTACACGGGTCTGAAGGAGGGGCGGGACGGCCTGCTGGAGGAAGAGGCGGTCCGGGCCCTCATGGGACGGATCGAGGTTCTCGAGCAGGAACTGGCGGCCAAGGCCGAGGAGATCGAGGCCGTGCGCCGCAAGGCCGCCGGCAAGAAGGCCCAGGCCGGCGGGGGAGATGCTGCCCCTGACGGCCCGGACGAAGGCTCCGGGCCCGATAAGGTCCTGACGGTTCCCGCCCTGGATCCCGGCCGGGGAGAATCGGCCATCCTGGTCGAACCCGTCGGGGACGACCTGGACGAGCACGACCCCCGCCGCGAATCTTGAGGAAAAAGATCAGGAAACCGTTGACATTCCCTTCCGTTGCTTGTAGGATCTGAGCATCCCTGTTAGGCCCGGGATGTCCCACCCCCACGGGAATTCCGGGAAGCAGTCGCCCCTTCACCGGATTCCGGAACCTGGAAGGCCTGGTGAAGGTGTATCTGCAGGTCGAAAAGAAGCGCCCGATGCGCACCGCCTGCACCGAAGCGAAAGACCAGAGCTTCGGTCCTTCGGCGTGTGCGTTTTTTCTTTTGCTGCTGACGGCCCTCTTCCTCGGGGTCATGGCCGGCGGTCCGGCCGAAGCTGCGGTCAACGAGGTCATCCCCGCATCCCCCTTCATCGAGGTCGGGCGGACGGTCCGCCCCGCCGTGGTCAACATCCGTTGCACGCGTTCGGTGACGGGCCACGGGGTCGGGACGGGGCCCCTTCAGGAGATGTTCCGCCAGTTCTTCCCCGAACAGGAGGGGGAGGGCGGACGATTCGAGATGCCCAGCACCGGATCGGGCTTCCTGGTGGACGGGGACGGCTACGTCCTGACCAATCACCACGTCATCGCCGAGGCGGAGGCCATCTTCGTCCGGTTCAGCGGCGAATCCCTGGAATACCGGGCCGACCTGGTGGGCACCGATCCCAGCACGGACCTGGCCCTGCTGCGGATCGATCCGCAGGGCAGGGAACTGCCGGTCCTCGAGTTCGGGGATTCGGACCGGCTCGAGGTCGGGGCCTGGGCCGTGGCCGTGGGCAACCCCTTCGGCAACCTGGAAAGCACCATGACCGTGGGCATCATCAGCGCCAAGGGCAGGGGCGACCTGGTGATCGGCGGGCTGACGCCCCGCTACCAGGACTTCATCCAGACCGACGCTTCCATCAACTTCGGCAACAGCGGCGGCCCGCTGGTGGACATCCACGGCCGGGTCATCGGGGTCAACACCGCGATCAACGCCCAGGGCCAGGGCATCGGCTTCGCCGTGCCCAGCAACATGGTCCGGCACATCTACGCCCAGCTGCGCGAACACGGCAGGGTCATCCGGGGCTACCTCGGAATACGGTCCGAGGATCTGGTCCGGATCGCGGGCGAGCGGGATCCCGGCCTGCCCGAGGGAGGCGCCCGGGTGATCGAGGTGATTCCTGGGGGTCCCGCCGCGGAGGCGGGATTCCTGGCGGGGGACGTCATCGTGGAGTTCGGCGGCAAGGCCGTCGAGTCCCAGCGGCAACTGCAGTTCCTGATCGCCGGTTCGGCGGTCGATCGGGAGGTCGAGGTGAAGCTGATCCGGGACGGGGACCGGAAGGGAGTCCTGGTCCGCCCGGTTGAATGGATAGACGGTGGGCCCGGCGCGGGGGCGGATACCCCGGTCCGGTGGCTCGGCCTGGAGGTGGCCTCGATCGCGGAGGGAGATCCGCGGGTCCAGCGGCTCAAGGAGCTCCTGGGGGTCATGGCCGCCGAAGGCGTCATGGTCGTGGAGGTGGAGGACGGTCAGCCTGCAGCGGAAGCCGGTATCCGCCAGGGAGACGTCCTGGTCTCCGTCAACGGCAGGGAGATCCCTGACCTGGAAACGTGGGAGGAGCTCAGGGGCATGCTGTTGCATCGCCGCGATCCCCTCTCGTTCCTGGTCAGGACCGGATCTGCCGAGAACTACGTCTCGGTGATTCCCCGGGAATCCGGGGTGGAGAACTGAGACCAGCCGGCCGGCTCGCCCCGGCCGCCCGTCCGGCTCCGGCTCGCCCCGGGTCCGGGCCGCCGCTCCGACTGGGGCGCGGCGAAACCCCACGCTGCCTGGGAGGAAACCCATGGGTGGCAAGCGCAACATCCTGCCGGCGATGCACGAGAAGGGCCTCGAGGTCTACTTCCGCGACATCAACCGGTACGACCTGCTGACCCGCGAGGAAGAGGTCGCCCTGGCCATACGGATCAAGGAGGGCGAAGAGGAAGCCCTGCAGATCCTGGTGAGGGCGAACCTGCGCTTCGTGGTCTCGGTGGCCAAGCGATACATCAACCAGGGCCTGATGCTCTCGGACCTGATCAACGAGGGCAATCTGGGGCTCCTCAAGGCGGCCGGCCGCTTCGACGAGACCCGGGGTTACCGGTTCATTTCCTATGCCGTCTGGTGGATCAGGCAGTCCATCATGCAGGCCTTGCTCGACAAGTCCCGCACGATCCGCCTGCCCCAGAACCAGACGGCGCTGCTGATCAAGATCAGCCGGACCCGTTCGATCCTGCAGGGCGAGGGCGTTCCCAATCCCGATCCGGAACAGATCGCCGAGCGACTGGATCTGGACGTGGGGGACGTCGTCCACGCCCTGAGCTCCGACCGGGCCGAGTTGCCTCTCGACGATTCCGGCGACCTGGGGGACCGGCCCCTGACCGAGATCCTCGAGGACGAGAACCAGGCCGCCCCCGACGTGGCCGTCCTCGAGCGCGGGATGCGCGAGGACATCAGCAAGTCCCTGGCCGTCCTCTCGCAGCGGGAGCGCCAGATCATCATCATGTATTTCGGGCTCAGCTACGAGGAGGCCCAGACCTTGCAGGTCATCGGCGAGAGGCTGGGTCTGACCCGGGAACGGATCCGGCAGATCAAGGAGAAGGCCCTGGCGAAACTCCGGCATTCCGGCGATCGCAGCGTGCTGTACGACTATTATTGAGGGAACCTCCGGGCCCGGTACTTGTTGACATCCGGGGCCGATGAGGTAGATTTCCGGCCAGCCGGAATCGACCTCGCGGCCCCGATCCCCCAGGCTCCGCCGCTGTTCGACCAGGGATGGCACCGTTTCGCCCAAGGATGCAATGCGCCTGAAGAGACATTACAACTTCCTGTACATGCCCGAGGACGAGTCCAGCAGCCGGGCCTTCCGCATCCCCCGCTGGGCGGTGCTGGGCGCCGCGGGCTTCGTCGGCCTCTTCCTGGTCCTGGCCGTCGTGGTCACCCTCGGATTCAGCACGGGCGCCTACTGGCGTCCGGGCGGCGGGCCTCTCCAGAAGGAGAATCTCCAGCTCCACCGCACCATCGCGGGCCTGGAGGGCAGGGTCCTCGCCCTGAGGCAGGAGATCGATTCGGTTTTCGAGGTCCAGAACCTCATGGCCGCCTCGCTCGACCTTCCCGGCCTGGACCGCGAGACCTTCGCCGCCGGAGTCGGCGGTAGGGCCGCCCTGGAGGCCGGAACCGGCCTGATCGCCTCGACCGGCGAGTCAGCAGCCGATGCCGGCAGGGATCTCGACCAGATGCTTCGCCAGGCCAGGATCCAGCGGCAGGGCTACCTCTCCATGCTGGACACCCTGGCGTCCCGCGCGGCGCTGAGGGCCCACATCCCCTCGGTGAGGCCGGCGGACATCGGTTGGGTGAGTTCGGGATTCGGATTCAGGGATGACCCCTTCACCGGCCGGCAGACCTTCCACCGCGGCCTGGACTTCAGCCTCCCGGTCGGGACCCCCGTCCGGGCCACCGCCGCCGGCGTGGTCATGGCGGTCCAGCAGCAGCGGGGTTTCGGCAGGGTCGTCAAGGTCGACCACGGGAACGGCGTCGTGACGCTCTACGCCCACCTGGACAAGGCCCTGGTCAAGAAGGGGGACAGGGTCGAACGAGGCGACGCCATCGCCCTGTCGGGCAACACCGGCAGGTCCTCGGCCCCCCATCTGCACTACGAGGTGCATCTGGACGGCAGGCCCGTGAACCCGGCCGCGTACGTTCTCGATTCCCCCATCCTGCGCAGCTGATTTTTTTTTGCGCGGCGGAGTCCCGAAGGCCGGCAATGCCGGTTGGCAAGGTCCTGCGCCCTGTGCTAGGTTGAAGTCCGGGCTATCTTTCCGGCGGTCAGGGACGTGAATCGACTGGGCTTGAAAATCAGCTGTCTGCTCGCGGCGATCGTGATCTGGATCCAGGTCGCCGCGACCTCCGTCGTCGAGCAGGACATCATGATGCCCCTGCGGGTGACGGGGCTCCAGACCGGCTTGACCATCGCCGGCAGCGACCTGCCCGCCGAGATCCCCGTCCGGGTGCGGGGCAGCAAGCTGCGCCTGCTCCGCCACGACTACTTCAACAAGTTCGTGGGTGAGGTCCTCATCAACCTCGCGGGGAGGAATCCGGGGCCCGCCTTCGTCTATCCCGTCGACGTGTCCGACATCCTCACCGACGGCCTGGACGATGCCGCCGTCAGCCATCTGACCAAGCCGCTGCTCATCCACATCGACCAGGAGGCCAGCCGTCGCCTGCCCGTGCAGCTCGTCATGGTGAACAAGCTGCCTCAGGACAGGGCCTTCCTGGAAGAGCCCTCGGTCACGCCCGACTCGGTGATGGTCACCGGGCCTGCGCGCTACTTCGATCCCCTGCCCGAGATCCTGACGACTCCGCTGGATCTCGGCCGCGCCGGAACGGGTGGAGACGTCGAACTGGACCTCACGGCTCCGAGCCCCTACCTGCTGCTGGAGCCCGACCACGCCCTGGCCTCCCTGCCGGTGGGAGTCATCGAGGAGCGGACCCTGGCCAACATTCCGGTGATTTCGCTGGTGGACGCAGGGCGTCCCGAAGTGGGGGTGTCCCCGCCGGTGGCCAGCGTCACCGTGCGGGGGGTCGCCGATTCCCTCCGGACCCTGACCCGCGACCGCCTGCTGGTGACCATTTCGGTGGGTGACCGGCCGGTGGGTGTCTACCGCCTGCCTGGCCAGGTGGACTTCCCCGAATGGCTGACCTTGCTCGACGTCGATCCTTCCGAATTCCTGGTCATCGTCGGCAACCCGCCTCTGCCGGACTCCGCGGCGGAGCGGGATTCCTCGTCGGGTGATTCGCTTGAATAGTTACCGCGGCAACGGTCCGGTCAAGGGGGGTGGCCTGCGGGGCGGGTGGCTGACTCTCGGGGCCTTCGTCCTGGTGCTTCTGCTCGCCCTGGGAGCGCTGATCGCGCCCAGGGGGGATCGTCCTGCTCCCGGCTGGAATTTCCTGGTCTTCGATCCCACCGGGTCGAGGATCAGGGCGGAACTGGTCTTCGGTCCCCTATCCCGCGTCCTGGCCGAAAACGGGGAACAACCACTGCATCTGGAGATCGCGGCCAATCCCGCCGAATTCAGGGACGGCCTGGCCCGGGGCGCGGCCTACGTGCTGTGTCCGGACGGGCTGGCCAAGCGCTGGGCCGGCGATGCGTACCTCCCGCTGGCCGTGGTGCGGCGACCGGCCCCCCGGAACCTGCGTCCGCGAGGGGTCCTGGTCTACCGGACCGGGGCCGGACTGGTATCCGAACCCTGGCGCACCCGCCCCGCCGCCACCGTGGTCGGCGACTCCTTCTCCCTGGCCGCCACGGGGGCCTGGCGGAGGCCGGGGGCGGTCCTGCCCCCGGCGGCCGGAGATTCGGCGCTGGCCTTCGGGCCCGATCCATACGATCATTCCCCCGTGCTGCATGCCTTGCGGCTGGGGTGTTTCGATTACGCCCTGGTCCGGCAGTGGGATGCAGACCGGTTCTTCCAGGCCGGGTTGCTTTCCCCCCTGGAATGGGGAATGGAGGTCCTGACGCCTCCGGTGCCCGACGTCGTCCTCCTGGCCGCCAGGCGGCTCCCGGCCGGCGTGCGCCTGGAAGCGGGCGAGAGGTTGGCGGGACTGGGCCGTCGCGACGGCGCGGGGGAGACCGATCCGGCCGATGCGCGGTCGGGGCTGGCTTTTCTCGGGTTTGCGGGTTTCAACCTGCTGATCGAACCGGACTGGGATCTCGTTCGCCGCAACTTCCCGCAGGATTGGCCGGCGGCTTCCCGTTGATTCGAGTCGGGCACCGGGAACCGGGCGAGGCCCGGCTCCGAGGCGTCCCCAACGATAGGGTGATCATGAACCTGAAATACCGCCGCCTCAAGGGCACGAGGGACATCCTCCTGGAGGAAGCGGAGCGGTGGGCCTGGTGCGAGGAGCGCTGGGCCGACGTCCTGGCCAGGTACGGCTACGGCGAGATCCGGACCCCGGTGATCGAGCCGACGGACCTGTTCTTCCGCTCGGTGGGCGAGGGGACCGACATCGTCGACAAGGAGATGTACACCTTCCAGACCAAGGGAGGTGAAAGCCTCACCTTGCGTCCGGAGATGACCGCCTCGGTGGTGCGGGCCTACCTGGAGAACGGACTGACCCGCCAGCCGGGGACCCTGAAGTTCTATTACATGGCGCCGATGTTCCGGCACGACCGGCCCCAGGCGGGCCGGTATCGCCAGTTCCACCAGGTGGGCGTCGAGGCCATCGGCTCGCCCAGCCCGGTGCTTGACGCGGAGGTCATCCAGACCGCCCTGGCGCTGTTCGACGCCGTCGACGCCAGGGGCCTGGGCCTTCTGGTCAACAGCATCGGATGTCCTGCCTGCAAGCCGGCTTACGTGGCCGATCTGAAGGTTTTTCTCAAGGGCCGGGAGCAGGAGATCCCCGAGGCTTTCCGCGGTCGGATCGACGCCAATCCCCTCCGCCTGTTCGACGCCAAGGACGACGCGGTCCAGGCTCTGCTGAGGGATTTCCGTCCCATCACCGATTCGGTGTGTCCGGCCTGCCGGGAACACCACGCGGTGCTGCTGCAGACCCTGGCGGATCTGGAGGTCCCCTTCGAGGAGGACCCGACCCTGGTCAGGGGTCTGGACTACTACAGCCGCACCACCTTCGAGATCACCGCGCTGGCCGAGCGCAAGCAGAGCAGCCTGGCCGGCGGCGGCCGCTACGACGGGCTGGTGGAGCAGTGCGGCGGACCGCCGACTCCCGCGGTGGGCTTCTCCATCGGCATCGAGCGCACGCTGCTGCACCTGGGGGACGAACCGGTCGATCCCCAGCTGAGCCGCCAGAGCGTGGTGGACGTCTACGTGGCGTGCCTGGGCGACGGGGCCCAGCGGTTCGGCCTGGTGGCCGCCGACCTGCTGCGCGGCTTCTGCCGGGTCGAGATCGACACCTCCGGCCGGTCCGCCAAGGCCCAGGCCAAGTCGGCCAACCAGCGTCGGGCGCGCATCCTGCTGACCGTGGGCGAGGCGGAGATCGCCGCCGACTCCCTGCAACTGAAGATTCTCGAGACGGGTGACCAGCGACCGGTGGCCAGGCTGGACCTGCTGGCAGCGGTCAAGGAGGTCCTGGAAGGGTGAACGATCCCATGAAGCAGAATTCAGCCGGCGCTCAGTTGCGCACGCATCGTTGCGGTGAGGTTTCCGCCAGCCTGGTCGGCCGGGAGATCAAGGTGGCCGGGTGGGCCGGCCGCATCCGCAATCTGGGCGGGGTGGTGTTCGTGGACCTGCGCGACCGCTATGGCGAATTGCAGATCGTGTGCCAGGACGGCTCGCCGCTGGCGGTCGCCAAGGATTTCAGGCTCGAATCCGTCCTGGGCGTGACCGGGACCGTCCGCCGACGGCCCGAAGGCATGGTCAACCCGGACAAGGCCACGGGCGAGGTCGAACTGGTCGCCGAGGAAGTGACCATCCTGAACACCTGCGCCCCGTTGCCCTTCCAGCTGGACCAGGCCGAGAACGCCAGCGAGGAACTGCGGCTCAAGTACCGCTACATCCACCTGCGGCGCCCGGAGATGATCCGCAACTTCCGGATCCGCCACCAGACCGCGATGGCCGCGCGCCGGTATCTTTCCGGCCGGGACTTCCTCGAGGTCGAGACCCCCCTGTTGATCCGGACCACGCCCGAGGGGGCCCGGGACTACGTGGTGCCCAGCCGCATCCACCACGGGGAGTTCTACGCCTTGCCCCAGTCCCCGCAGCTGTACAAGCAGATCCTGATGGCCGGGGGCGTGGACCGCTACTTCCAGCTGGCCCGCTGCCTGCGGGACGAGGACCTGCGCAAGGACCGTCAGCCCGAACACACCCAGATCGACCTGGAGATGAGCTTCGTCACCGAGAACGACATCTACCAGGTGGTGGAGGAGATGGTCGCGACCATCTTCGCCGAGACCCTGGGGATCGGCCTGTCCACGCCTTTCCCCCGCATCAGCTACGATGAGGCCATGGATCTCTACGGCTCCGACAAGCCTGACCTGCGCTTCGGCTGTCCCATCCACACCGTGGACGACCTGGTGCCCGGCTGCGGCTTCGGGGTCTTCGAGAAGGCCCTGCAGGAGGGCGGGACCGTGCGCTGCCTCAACGCCGCCGGGCTGGGCGAATGGAGCCGCAAGCAGGTCGACGAGCTGGAGGACCTGGTCAAGCGCAAGGGCGCTTTCGGCCTGGCCAGGGCCAAGGTCGCGGCCGCGGGGCTCGACACCGGCATCGCCAAGTTCCTGGGGGCCGACTTCCAGTCCGCCCTGCTGGAGCGCACCGCCGGCAAGGAGGGCGACCTGTTGCTTTTCGTGGCCGGCCCCAGGGCCATGGTCCGCGAGGCCCTCGGCGCCCTGCGGCTGGAGCTGGCCGCTCGGGCGGGGTGGATCCCCGAGGGGGCCTGGGCCCTCGCCTGGGTCCGCAACTTCCCCCTGTTCGAGAAGGACGAGCAGACCGGCGGCTGGGTGGCCTGCCATCACATGTTCACCCAGCCTAGGCCCGAGGATCTCGACGGGCTCGAGGCCGATCCCGGCGCCGCGCGCGCCCAGCTCTACGACCTGGTCTGCAACGGCGTCGAGCTCGGATCCGGGAGCATCCGGATCCACCAGCGGGACCTGCAGGAGCGGGTGTTCAGGATCGTGGGGATGCAGGAGGAGGAATACCTCGCCAAGTTCGGGTTCTTCCTCGAGGCGCTCGGATACGGGGCTCCGCCGCACGGCGGCATCGCCCTGGGCCTGGACCGGCTGGTCATGCTGCTGACCGGCAGCCCGTCGCTGCGCGAGGTGATCGCCTTCCCGAAGACCACCCTGGCCGCCTCGCCCCTGGACGGCAGCCCGGGCCGCATCAGCGAGGCCCAGCTCGAGGAACTGAACCTCGCCATCGTCCCCCGGCCCGACCAGAAGGGGAACCGGACGTGAAACCCCGGCGGGGCGACAAGCGGGGCGACGGCGCCCTGGAGATCACGCTGGACCTGACGGGGGTCGACCAGCTGGACCTGCTGGGCACCCGGGACGGCAACCTCCGGTACCTCGAGGACCGGTTCGGGGTCGACCTGGCGGTCCGCGGGGACAAGCTGAGGGTCCGGGGCCCCCGCGAGGCCGTGGAGGAGGTCCGGGACGTCCTCGGCGGGCTGATGGAAAGGGTGGAGCAGGGCCAGATCATCGACCGCGTGACCCTGGACTACCTGTGCAGCCGGGGCGACGGGGCCGAGGAAGAGGGGGAGAGCGACGATCCCCCGCTGACGTTCTCCGCCGGCAGCCGCCAGGCCGTCCGGACGAAATCCCCCGGCCAGCGGGATTACGTCGAGGCCATCCGGAACCACGACCTGGTGTTCGCCATCGGTCCGGCGGGGACCGGCAAGACCTTCCTGGCCGTGGTCATGGCCATGGACTACCTCAAGCGCCAGCTGGTCGACAGGATCGTCCTGGTGCGCCCGGCCGTCGAGGCCGGCGAGCAGCTGGGATTCCTGCCCGGCGACCTGAACGAGAAGATCAACCCCTATCTGCGCCCGCTCTACGACGCCCTGTCGGACATCACCGGCGCGGCCAAGATCGCCAGGTTCATGGCCGGCGGGGTGATCGAGGCCTCGCCCCTGGCCTACATGCGGGGCCGCACTCTCAACAACGCGTTCGTGATCCTCGACGAGGCCCAGAACACGACGATCGGCCAGATGAAGATGTTCCTGACCCGACTGGGCTTCCAGTCCAAGGCGGTGGTGACGGGCGACATCACCCAGATCGACCTGGCCGTCAAGGAGCAATCGGGTCTTGTGCACGTCCGGGAAATCCTGCAGCATACCCCGGGCGTCTCCTTCGTCGAGCTGTCCGGGCGGGACGTCGTGCGCCATCCCCTGGTGAAACGGATCATCGACGCCTTCGAACAGGCAGGGGACGGCCCCGGACGCGAATGAGGCCGTGAGGCTTGACGGGAAGGACGGGATCGATCCGTGTTGTGGTTCCGGTTTCGTGAAATCATGGCCCGCCTTGCGGGCGGCCGGGAGCCGCGGTCCCCTCTGCGTGCGGGAAGCAGGTCCGGGGCGGCGCTCCCCGGCCGGACGCCCTGGTGGCTGGGGGGCCTGGGCCTGCTGGTCCTGGTCCTGCATCTGGTCCTCTTCCCCCCGGTTCCCCGGTTCAACATCGACTTCCCCGAGGCCGGGGACATCGCCGAGCAGGAGATCCGCGCCCCGTTCCCCTTCGAGGCTCCGCTGCCGGACCAGGAAGTCCAGATGCAGCGGCTGGAGAAGGTCGTCGAGGTGCCCCCGGTCCTTATGGAACTCCAGCGCGCCGCCGCCGTGGGGCAGGAGGCCCGGTTCGACCTCTGGCTGACGGCCCTGGCCGAGGCGGTGGCCGACACCATCCCCCTGGCATCCCGGGTGGAGCTGCTGACTCTCCGGTTCCCCACCGTCAACTCGAGTGAACTGCTGCGGCTGCTGGCTTCGGGCCAGGGCGACTCCCTGGTCGTGAAGATCCGCACGGCCGGACGCAGCATCCTGAGCGGAGGACTGGTGGACATGTTGCCGGCGGGCAAGTACGACCACCTCACGATCCTCAGGAACCAGGTGGAGCAGCGGGTGCGCGTGGACCGGGTCGTGACGCAGGCCGACCTGGAGGAGAAACTGGTCTGGGAGCTGCGCCGGGCCGGGCTGCCCCCCATCGAGGCCGTGGACGCCGCCTCGGTCATGCGGCAGTTCCTGGCGCCGAACCTCGTCTACGACTCCGACCAGACGCGACAGAGGCAGGAACAGGTCCGGCAGTCGGTGCCCACGACTCGCGAGTTCTTCCGCGGGGAACGGATCGTCGACCAGGGGGTCAGGGTCACCGACCGGCAGGCCCTGTTCCTGGCGGAGCTCGCCCAGCAGATCCGGGCGCGCGGGGGCGGCGGGGACGCGCTGAAGATCGCCGGGGGATACCTGGTGCGCGCCCTGGTGGTGGCCATCGCCATCGGCCTGTTCGGCTGGCTCGGCGCGATCCACTTTCCCAGGCAGATGCGGCGGCCCCGCAGCATCATCACCCTGGCCGTGATCCTGACCCTGTTCCTGGCCGGGTCCGCCGTGGCGCTGGGACGCCCGTTCCTCGGGCCCATCGCCGTGCCCATCGTCCTGCTGTCCCTGCTGGCCACGGTCCTGTTCCGGGACAAGGTCGGCTACACCATGACGCTCCTGGCCCTTTCCCTGCTGGCCCTGCTGCCCGACATCTCCGGCGGCATGGTCTTCACCTGGTTCGTGCTGGGGATGGTCACGGTGGTCAGCGTGCGGCGCATCCAGAAACGCAGCCAGTTCTACCAGACCTTCGTGCTGCTGACGGCCCTGTCGGTCCTGCTGACCCTGGTGTCCCGCAGCGGCGACGCGGGCGCGGGGGATCCGGGCCTGGGTCTGCTGCTGGTCGCGGTGTTCTCCCCCGTGCTCTCGGTGATGATCGGGCTGTTCCTGTTGCCGGTGGTCGAACCTCTGGTGGGGATGTGCTCGGACCTGACCCTGCTGGAGCTTTCGGACCTGAACCACCCCCTGCTCCAGCGCATGGCCCTGGAGGCCCAGGGCACGTACCACCACAGCCAGGTGGTCGGCCAGCTGGCCGAACATGCGGCCCGTGCGGTCGACGCCAACGCCCTGCTGACGCGGGTCGGAGCCCTGTTCCACGACATCGGCAAGATGCTCAAGCCCGAGTACTACGTGGAGAACCAGCGGCCGGACCTGAACAAGCACGACGAGCTGAGCCCCAGCATGAGCGCCCTGGTCATCTCCTCCCACGTGAAGGAGGGGATCGAACTGGGCAGGAAATGGCGCCTGCCCCAGCAGGTGCTGGACTTCATCCCGGAACACCACGGGACCATGATCATGGAGTACTTCTACCACAAGGCGATCGAGGCCGGGGGCAACGAGACCGTCAAGGTGGACGACTTCAGGTATCCGGGCCCCAAGCCGCGCTCGCGGGAGACGGCGATCCTGATGCTGGCCGACGCCACCGAAGCGGCAGCCCGTTCCCTGGGCAAGCCCACGCCCAGCCGGATCAAGGAGATCACCAAGCAGATCCTCGACAAGCGGATGCTCAGCGGGGAACTCGACGAGTCGGGCCTGACCCTCAGCGACCTGGCCCGGATCAGGGATTCCTTCGTGCCCCTGTTGACCGGCATCCACCATGCCCGGATCGTCTATCCGGGACAGAAGGAGCGGGAATCCGGCGGCGGCGAGCGGCGGGGCGAGCGCAAGGTGCGCCCATGAGGCTCCTGCTGGTGGACCGGCGCGCCGCCGGAGCGGGTTCGGCGCCCTGGAACGGGGCGCCGGCGGATTGGCCGGCCCCTCTCGCGCCGGCGATCGACGGGCTGGGCGTCCGCGACTGGGCGGTCAACCTGGTCCTGGTCGGCGACCATGCCATGACCGAACTCAACCGCCGCTATCGCGGGGGCGCCGACGTGACCGACGTCCTGTCCTTTTCCTACCTGGACCGGGAGGGGAGCGGCCCCCCCGACCTCACCGCCGGGGAGAGGGGCGCCGCCGGCGACCTGTGGTCGTCGGGTACGGGCGGCTCCGGGGAGGACCCCGTCGGGGAAGTCGTCATCGCCCCGGCCTTCGTGGCCGCCAGGTGCGCGGCCGAAGGCTGGGATCCCCGGGCGGAGTTCAATCTCCTGGTCGTTCACGGTTGCCTGCACGTCCTGGGGTGGGAACACGATGATCCCGCCCTGCGCACGGCGATGCAGACCCTGGAGGCCGGTCGCCTGGCCATCGTGGGTCTGCCGCATCCCTTGCTGGAAAGGAGCTGACCCGTCCATGGAGAGCACCGCGTCCTGGCTGAGCGGCGCGCCCGGAACCATCCTGCTCGCTGCAGGCTGCTGGCTCGGGGCCATGTTGCTGGGAGGATTGATGACCGCCCACTACCGCCTGCTCGGCCTCTACCGCAACGGGCTGCTGGAGCCGGGCGCCCTGGGGCCGGTGGTGAGGGATTTCGTCCAGGACGACCGCCGGTTCCAGGTGACCATCGGAACCCTCTACCTGGCCTTGACGGTCCTCGGTTGCTTCGCCTGGAGCAGGGTGCTGGCGGCCATGTGGAACGGGGCGCTGGACGCGGCCTTCTACGGCCTGTACACGGCCACCGCCCTGCTGGGCTGGTACCTGGGCGGGCTGGTGTTCAAGCTGCTGGCCGCGGGAACCGCCCTGGGTTACGCCCGGACGGTGGGCGCCCTGGTCTATCCCTTCAGCTGGCTGCTGCGGCCCTGGTCCTCGCTCATGCTCGCGGTGATGAACCGCCTGGACGACACCCTGTGGGTGGCCGAAGCCCATCCCCACCTGTCGGCCGGCGAGATCCGCAGCCTGATCACCGAGGAGGGGGAGAACGCGACCCTGGACGAGGACGAGCGGGAGATGATCCAGAGCATCTTCACCTTCCACGACACCGCCGTGCGCGAGATCATGATCCCCCGCATCGACATGGTCATCCTGGACGGGGACCTCGACGTGGCCGCTTCGCTGGAGGAGGTCATCAGCAGCGGACACTCCCGCATTCCCGTCTACCAGGGCAGCGTGGACCGGGTGATCGGGATCCTGTATTCCAAGGACCTGCTCAAGCTGGTCCGGGAGGGGCGGTTCGCCTCCGAACCGAAAAGGCTGGCGGAGCTGGTGCGCCCGGCCTACTTCATCCCCGAGAGCAAGAAGATCGACGAGGTCCTGGACGAATTCCGGGAGCAGCGCATCCACATGGCGGTGGTGATCGACGAGTACGGGGGGATCGCGGGGCTGGTGACCCTCGAGGACGTCCTCGAGGAGATCGTGGGCGAGATCGAGGACGAGTTCGATCCCGAGGAGGAACTCGTCGCCTGGCTCGATGCGCGCAGCCTGCGCCTGGATCCCAAGATCGATCTCGACGACCTGAGCGAGGTCCTGGGGATACCCCTCGAAGGCCTGGACGGCTGGGAGACCAGCGAGACCCTGGGCGGGCTGATCTACGAGGCGGCGGGCAACGTGCCCCGGCCCGGCGACGAGGTCACCGTCGGGGACTGGACGATCACCGTGGAGGACGTCGCGGACCAGCGCATCGTCAGGGTCCTGTTGCAGGCGCCGGCCCCCTTGCCGGGCTTCGCCCAGGTCGAGCGTCCCGATGACCGATGACCCGATCGCGGGCCCGGATTCTCCGGCCCGTGGGAATGGAGGTGAGTCCCCGTGTTGCGATTCCTGCAGAAGCATTTCCTGACGGGCCTGCTGGCCATATCGCCGCTGGCCATCACCTCCTGGATCCTGTGGCGCTTCTACCTGATGGTCAGCGCCACCATGAAGCCCTGGCTGCAGCGCATCCCCGCGCTGACCGACGCCTATCCCGACTTCTTCCTCACCGTCATCGGGGCCGCCGTCTTCCTGCTGCTGATCGTCCTGGTGGGGATCTTCACCCGCAACGTGATCGGCGTGGCCTTCTTCCGGATGGTGGAGCGGCTCTTCGTCGGGATTCCCGTGGTCAAGAGCGTGTTCTCGGCCACCAAGCAGCTGGCCGAGGTCTTCCTTCAGGACCGCCGGACGGCCTTCCAGAAGGTGGTCATCTTCGAGTATCCCCGGGCCGGCATGTACTCCCTGGGTTTCGTCACCCGGGATGAACCGGCTGATCCCCAGGTGAACGTGTTCCTGCCGACCACGCCCAATCCCACCTCCGGATTCATGCTCCTGATCCCCCGGGACCAGGTCCGGGAGCTGGGCGTTCCCGTGGAGGAGGCCATCAAGCTGGTGGTCTCCGGAGGCGCGATCATGACGGCGGGCCAGGCCCTGGCGGTGGCCGGGACGTTCCAAGCCGAGGTCGCGGCGGACGGCGACGATGCCGGCGGCCGGGAGGTGAAGGCATGACCGACGAGATCAGGGATCCCGAGTCCGAATCGAGGAGCGACGAGCGCCTCCTGGATCCCGGCAACCTGGACGCCGAACGGCATGCCCTGGGGCTGAGGATGCTCGAACTTCTCGCGGGCGGGCGGGCCGAGGAGGTCAGGGACCTGTGCCTGGAGCTGTCCCCGGGCGACCTTTCTGAGATCCTCCGCCCCCTGGGCGTGGAGGAGACCGCCAGCATCCTGCGCACCCTGCCTCCCGATCCCCTGGCCGAGGTCCTCGGGGAGATCGACAACCGCAGTCTGAGCGCGCTGTTCACCCTGCTGGACATCGACGAGATCGCCGACATCCTGGAGGAGATGCCGTCGGACGAGGCTGCGGACGTCATCGGCGAACTGGACCGGGAGCAGGCGGCCGAGGTCCTCGCCGCCATGGAGGAGACGGAACGGGGGGAAGTCGCCGACCTCCTGAAGTACGAGCCCGAGACCGCCGGCGGCCTCATGGCCAAGGAGTTCATCTCCTGCCGGGAGACCGAGACCATCGCCGCCGCGATCGCCGCGCTGCGCCTGTTCGACGAGGACGAGCTGGAGGACATCCACTTCGTCTTCGCCCTGGACGACCGGGGCCGCCTGACCGGCCGCCTGCCCCTGACCCGGCTGCTGCTCTGCGCGCCCGACGCCATCGTCAAGGACGTCATGGAGCCCGACCCGCTCTACGTGGAGGTGGACCTGGACCAGGAGGAGGTGGCGGGCTTCTTCATGACCCACGACCTGATCTCGCTGCCCGTCCTGGACCACCAGATGCGGATGGTGGGACGCATCACCGCCGACGACATCATGGACGTGCTCGAGGAGGAGGCGACCGAGGACATCTCGCGCCTGGCCGGCGTGAGCGTCGAGGAGTTCGGCGAGCATTCCTCCCTGCGCGTGGCGCGGTCGCGCCTGCCCTGGCTGGTGGGGGCGCTGGTGGGGGAAGTGGGATCCGTCCTCGTCCTTTCCCATTTCGGAGCCAGCCTCCAGACCATGGTGGCGCTGTCCTTCTACATTCCCATGATCATGGCGCTGGGGGGCAACACGGGCATCCAGACCTCCTCCGTGGTGGTTCGCGGTCTGGCGACGGGCGAACTGGGTTTCTTCCAGCTCGGTCGTCACATGCTGCGGGAGCTGGGAACCGCCATGCTGACCGGCGCCGCGATGGCCGTGGCCATCTCGCTGCTCGCGACCTTGATCCACCACAACCTCCAGCTGTCCATCCTGCTGGGTGTCGCCATGCTCCTGGTCATCCTCATGGCGGCGATGGTGGGCGCCGGCGTTCCCCTGCTGCTGCACCGGGTGGGGGTCGATCCGGCGGTCGCCACGGGTCCGTTCATCACCACTTTCAACGACGTCTTCGGGTTGCTCGTCTATCTCGGCCTCGCCACGGCCTTCCTCCGCTACATCTTCGGAAGTCCGGCATGAGCGTGTTGCCCAGGCCGTCGGTCAGCTGCGACGCCCTGGTCCTGCGGTCCTGGCCCTGCGGCGAGACCAGCGTCATCGCCTCCCTGCTGACCCGCGACCACGGGTACGTGAAGGTCATCGCAAAGGCCGCCCGTCGCCCGAAGTCCTCGCTGCGGTCCCTGGTGGAGCCGGGGCGGCTGGTGTCGGCGGAATTCGGCCTCGAGCCCGGCCGGGAACTCCAGTACCTGCGGGGCGGGGCCGTGAACCTGGATCCCATGGCCTGCGCTCCCGACCTCGAGCGGACCGCCTTCCTGCTGGGAGCCCTCGAACTCATCGACCGCTGCCGGCCCCGGGATCCGTTCGGGCCCATGGCCGGGGGCGAAGGGCCCGCGGGGGGCCTCTTCGAGGTTTGCGAGGACTTCGTCCGGGTGTTATCGTCACCGGCCTGCCGGCGCCCCGATCTGGTCTTCTTCGCCCTGGAATGGGAGCTGTTGCGGCTGCACGGGCTGGCCCCCGAGGTGGCGGTCTGCGCCGCCTGCGGAGCCGATCCCGAAGAGGGAGGCGCGCCGCTCCAGTTCGCCCTGGCGGCGGGGGGGATCCTCTGCGCTTCCTGCCGGCCCGAGGGGGACGCCCGGGGCGGGCGGGCGCTCAGCGCCGCGGCGCTGGACGTCCTGCGCCTGCTGGCCGCCGGAAGGGTGGCCGTGGGGGAGGACGTGGATTTTCCCCGTGCCCTGCGCCGGGAGATCGGAGCCGTCCTGCACGGCTTCCTGGGCTACCACCTGCCGGGCTACCGCCTGCCGGCCGCCCTGGACCTGTTGAGGAACCGAAAGGATTGAGCCGAGAATGATGACCTACCAGGAGATGATCGCGAATCTCCAGAGGTTCTGGAGCGATTACGGCTGCGTGATCGTCCAGCCCTACAACAGCGAGGTCGGAGCCGGGACCTTCAATCCCAACACCTTCCTGCGCTCCCTGGGACCGGAGCCCTGGAAGGTGGCCTACGTGGAGCCCAGCAAGCGGCCCAAGGACGGCCGCTACCTGGAGAATCCCAACCGGGTCCACCAGTTCCTCCAGTACCAGGTCATCCTCAAGCCCAACCCGGCCAACAGCCAGGAGCTCTACCTGGAATCCCTGGGCGCCCTGGGCATCAAGGCCGCCGAGCACGACATCCGCTTCGTCGAGGACGACTGGGAGTCCCCCACCCTCGGGGCCGCCGGGCTGGGCTGGGAGGTCTGGCTCGACGGGATGGAAGTGTCCCAGTTCACCTACTTCCAGCAGGTCGGCGGGGTCAAGTGCAAGCCGGTCTCGGTGGAGCTGACCTACGGTCTGCTGCGGCTCTGCATGTTCATCCAGGGCTGCAACCACGTGAAGGACCTGGTCTGGGGCGGGGGCGTGACCTGGGGCGAGGTCATGGGCCAGTTCGAGCGGGAGTATTCCGCCTTCAACTTCGAGCACGCGGACGTGGCCATGTACCGGCGCCACTTCGACGAGAAGGAGAACGAGGCGCGGACGCTCCTGACGGCGGGGCTGGTCTTCCCCGGCTACGACGCCGTCATCAAGTGCAGCCACCTTTTCAACCTGCTTGAGGCCAGGGGGGCGATCTCCGTGACCGAACGGACGGGCTACATCGCGAGGGTGCGCAACCTCGCGCGCCTGGCCGCCCAGGCCTACGTCAAGAGCCGGGAGGACCTCGGTTTCCCCCTGCTGAAACAGGAGGTGAAGGGATGACTCCCGACCCCAAGGAAACCGCGACCCTGCCCTTCCTGCTGGAGATCGGCAGCGAGGAGATCCCCGCCAGGTTCATCCCCGGATCCATGGCCGAACTGGAGGCCGGGCTCAGGGCCGCCCTTGACGGGGCGCATCTGCAGGCCGACGAGTGGCGCGTCATGGCGACTCCCCGGCGCCTCGCCGTCCGCGTGGGGAAGCTCGCGGCAAGGCAACCCGACCGGGAGATCGAGATCAAGGGTCCGCCGGTGTCCGTCGCCTTCGGCCCGGACGGGAAGCCCACGCCCGCGGGGGAGGGGTTCGCCCGGAAGGCGGGCGTGTCCCTGGCCGAATGCGGGCGAGGCGGCGACGAGCGGGGCGAGTTCCTGGTCGCCCGTAAGCGGGAGGATGGGCTGCCGGCGGCCGAGGTGCTGGCCGGGATCCTGCCGGGGATCATCCTGGGGCTCCCGTTCCGCAAGGTCATGCGCTGGGGCGATCATGATCTGGAATATCCCCGGCCGCTGCAGTGGATCGCCGCCCTGCTGGGCGAGGACGTCGTCGCCTTCAAGGTCGACTACCTGGCTTCCGGGCGTCTGACCCGGGGGCACCGCACCCTGGCCGGAGGCCGGGACCTGCAGATCGCCTCGCCCGAGACCTACGAGGACGCCCTGGCCGAGGCCGGCGTCGTGGTCGACCAGAACCGCCGGCGGTCCCTGATCCTCGAGGGCCTGGCGGCCGAGTTGGCCGCCTTCGATCCCGCCGCCGAACTGGTCATGGACGAGGATCTGCTGGAGGAGGTGGTGTTCCTGTGCGAGCACCCCACCCCATTCCTGGGCGCGTACAGCGAGGATTACGCCGTCCTGCCCGCCGAGGTCGTCACGACCGCCTTGAAGAGCCACCAGCGCTACTTCACGGTCCGGGACCGGGGGACGGGAGGCCTGTTGCCCCGATTCGCCGCCGTCAGGGACGGGGGGCGGGACCATCTCGCCAACGTCATCGCGGGCAACGAGCGCGTCCTGCGGGCCCGGCTGGCGGACGCCCTCTTCTACTGGGAATTCGATCAGAAGAAGTCGCCGGACGAACGGGTGGCCCTCCTGGCTTCGGTGACCTGGCTGGAGGGCTTCGGCTCGGTCCTGGACAGGAGCCGGCGCCTGGAGCGTCTGGCCCCCTGGCTGTGGACCGCAGGTCTGGGACTGGGAGCCGAGGCTCCCGGGGCCCTGGCCCGGGCCGCCTGGCTGGCCAAGAGCGACCTGACCAGCGAGATGATCAAGGACGGCAAGGAGTTCACCAAGCTCGAGGGGTTCATCGGCGCCCGGTACGCCGAACTGGCGGGCGAATCCCCGGAGGTCTGCGCCGCCATCGAGGGCCATTACGCCCCCCGTTCGGCCGGCGGATCGCTTCCCGCCGACCCGGTCAGCAGTTGCCTTTCCCTGGCCGACCGCCTGGATACCGTCGCGGGATGCTGGCTGGCCGGGTTCGCACCCACCGGGGCCAAGGACCCCTACGCCCTGCGCCGGCACGTTCTGGCCGTCATCCGGATCCTGGTCGCCAGGGGGTGGCGGCTGGATCTGGAGGCCGCCCTGGCCCGGGCCCTCGAGGCTTTCGCCGGGTTCGTCCCGGCCGGGGATTCTCCCCGGGCCGCCGGCGAACTGGCCGACTTCATCCGGGCCCGGATGGAGGGGTACTTCACCGAGGTCCAGGGAGCGGTTCCCGAGGTGGTCCGCGCCGTCCTGCCGGCCCGCTGGCGGGACCCCACGGACGCCCTCGCCTGGATCCAGGCCCTGACCGAATACCGGGACCACCCGGACTTCCAGATGGTGGCCACGGGCTTCAAGCGGTGCCGGAACATCCTCAAGGGCGACGTCCTGGCGGTGGAGGCTCTCGACGCCTGCCTGGACCGGTGGCTGGCGGGGGGCGAGGGGGCGGCCGGGGAATCGTTCGCCGGCCTGACGGAGGCAGCCGAATGCGATCTGCTCCGGAAGGTCGCCGGGGCAGCCCGGACCGTGGCGGATGCGGAGAGGGACGGGCGATATTCGGACGTTTTCGCCCAGCTTTCGTCCCTGGGACCAAGTATTGATCATTTTTTCGATTCGGTGAGGGTCAACGTGGATGAGGAGGAATTGCGGTTATTGAGGACCGCGTTCCTGAAGGAGATTCACGGAATTTTTGCGCGATATGGTGATTTTACGGAGATGGCGGCCGCAACTTCTTGAAATTTCGTATGCAAATCTGCAGGCCGGGCCGTCTAATTCACCAGACGGTCCGGTTTTTTAGGCATCATATTTTTTCTGAGAAAGACTATTGACTCCCCTCGGGATTTGGGATAAGGTAATAGAGCGACTCACAGACAAACTGTTCCCATCCCTTGAGGTGCGCTGTCTCTGTTTTCCACTCTCAGTTCACTTGAATCACTTGACGCTTGTTCGCTCGTCACCTTGTGGTCTGCATCGTTGGAGGAGGTCTCGCTCGGTTGCACGGAATCGTCCGTGCCGACAGTCTCTGGGAACTTCTTTGTCGCCCGTTCATGTGCCTCCGGCGTCGCCTCGCCGGGGACAGCACATCCAATCGTTCGCCTGACCATGTGTTGACCCATGTCAACGATGGGGGGAAAAAAATGAAGAAAGTCACCATGTTCGCTTGTGTCGCCATGACGCTGGTGTTCGCCCTGAGCAGTGTGGCCGGCGAGTTGCCTGCCCTCTCCGACGGCCACAACAGCGTGCTCTACGGCGGCAGCAGTTTCGTCAAGGCCTCCGGCGACACCATCGACGTGATGGGTCCCAGCGGCACCTACCAGGGCGACTTCGAGAACGCCGCTTGCGACGCCTCGAAGGGCCTGCCCGTCGGCTGGACCAGCTACGACATCACCCAGCCGACCGTCACCCACTGGTCGGTCTCGACCATCAACAACGACATCACCGGCATCAGTGGTAACTCCATGTGGTGCGGTGACTTCATCGACGCCTGCGTGGCCGCCGACTCCGCCTGGGGCTACGGCAACGCCTGGCACGACATCGTGGAATTCCGCAAGACCGTGGCCAATCCCGCCGTCAGCACGACGGTGACCATCACGGCCACCCTGTTCTACGACAGCGAGCCCGGGTACGACTACACCTACCTGAGCTACAAGATGGCCGACGCTCCGTACGCCGACCTGCAGAGCTGGGACAGCACCGGCACGGCCGCCGTCAACAACAGCGTGACCTACCTGCCCGGGGAATACGAGAACGGCAACGAAGTCGTGATCATGTTCCGCTTCAAGTCCGACGGCGGCTGGTCCGACGGCGACTGCTCCTGGCCGACCCGTGGCGCCGCCAACGTCGACGACGTGACGGTGACCGTGGGCGCGACCCCCTACTTCGACGACTTCGAGGCCAAGGGCTGGGGCAACTGGGCCGTCACCTTCCCCAACGGCGTTGGCGACTACGCCCAGATCTGGTGCGGTCTCGAGGACGTCGATCCCTGCAACACCAACTACAGCAACCAGGTCGCCTTCATCGACAACGGCCTGGTCGTTCCCGGCACCAACGGTTCCACCTGCATCAACTGGTGCTACGGCCCCGCCGGCTTCATCGTGACCACCACCGGTGGTCTGGCCGGCCCGAACGAGCACCTGTACAATGCCCTGGAATCCCCCGTCATGCCGTGGCCCAACGCCACCTACGACGGCATCATCACGGCCTTCAACGCCTACCGGCACGAGGACCTGACCGCCGACGCCCCCGGTATCTTCTACACCTGGAGCGTCCGCTCGGCCGATACCGACAACTCCTCGGGCAACGGCGCGACGGTCATCACCGACCAGCCCTGGCTGGACCGGAACTTCGTGTACTACGGCGGCCCGGACTACCTGCGGGTCATCAACAACGTGACCGACCTCATGGATGCCGGCCGCGACGAGATCCAGCTGCAGGTCACGGCCTACGAGCTGGGCTACGCCTGGGGCTGGGACGGGGACGACGGTTACCCCGCTCCCTACTTCGACAACTTCAACGTGAAGGTCTTCCCGGTCAACGGACCGTCCATCGTCACGCGTGAGCTGGACATCGCCCAGGACAACTTCCCCGAGATCGGCGTCATCGACACCGGCAACCTCGGCGCCCACAGCGTGCGCTTCGACATGGCCAACAACATCTCGCTGGCCGCTCACCTGCGCAACGATCCCGGCGACACCATCGTCTTCGACGTGGTGCCCGCCCGCTCCGGCTCGGTGCTGTCGGGCACTCCGACCCTGCACTGGACCATGGATCAGAACCCGCTGTTCAACCCCTACCGCACCAGCGTCTACGGCACGGCCACCAGCGGCACGTCCCTGGGCACCCCCGCGGTCGGCGCCAGCGGCATCCCCGATCCCGACGCCTGGGCCTTCGACCTGCCGGACACCGGCTTCTTCTTCCCCGGCGACGTGATCCACTACTACATCGAGGCCTTCGACGACGTCTCCGGCGACATCAAGGCCGCCACGAGTCCTGCTGACCTGACCGGCTACGGCGACTTCAGCCACCCGCTGGCCTACAACACGTCCTACGTCGTCCATGCCCTGCCCACCCTGGAGAGCGACGGCTTCGGCGGCTACAAGCAGCCGGGCCTGCTGTTCCTCAACGACTTCGCCAACCGTGGCGGCGAGGCCGAGTGGTACGGCGCGTTCGACAACATCGGCCTGCTCGAGGGCCGCGACTACGATATCTACTACACCAACGGGCCCAGCTCGGGTGTCGGTAACGGTATCGGCGGCCGCGCCGCCATCGGGACCATCAGCGGTTACGGCGACATCGTCTACACCGCCGGCGACCTCGGTGTGAACACCATCGCCAACGGCGACTTCGACAACGACGCCGGCGACGACGTCGGTCTGCTGACCCAGTGGGTGGACCTCGGCGGCAAGGACATGTTCCTCACCGGCGACGACCTCGCCAGCGACCTGGCCCAGGCCGGCACCGCCACCCTGAACTTCCTGCAGAGCTACATGGGTCTGTCGGTGTTCAGCAACGACGTCCGCCCGCTGATCGGCGGCCAGGCGACTCCGACCGTCAAGGCCATCGCCGGCAACGGCGTCATCACCAACATCAGCACCTGGGTCGCCTACGGCGGCTGCCTCGGCATCAACACGTTCGATGCCGTGACTCCCACCGGCGGCGGCGTCCGTCTGGCTGAGTTCCTGGATCCCAACGGCCTGGCCGGCGCCTACACCTTCAGCGCCGCCACCAAGCAGACGGTGGGCACCAGCCGCATCGTCAGCACGCCCTACGACTTCATGTTCATCTACAACGATCCCGGCGCGAAGGCTCCCGCCCCGCTGTCGGCTCGTGCGCAGGTGCTGAAGGACGTGCTGAGCCACTTCGGCATCGACTCCAACCCCGGCGACGTCTCCGAGGTGCCCGACGCCTTGGCGTTCTCGTCGAAGAACTACCCGAACCCGTTCAACCCGACCACGAAGATCGAGTTCACGATGCCCAAGGCCGGTCATCTGACTCTGAAGATCTACAACGTCCGCGGTGAACTGGTCCGGACCCTGATCGATGAAGTCCGCGCCGCCGGCACCGACCACGTCATGTGGGACGGCACCAGCGACCTCGGCTCCTCGGTCTCCTCGGGCGTGTACTTCTACGAAGCCCGTTACGGCGACGAAGTGCAGGTCCAGAAGATGGCTCTGGTGAAGTAGTCCTTCGGGATTCCTTCAGCGGAAGCTTGACGGGAGCGGTCCCCCTCGGGGGACCGCTCCTTTTCGTGGTCGGGATGCCGGATCCGACGTGATTTTCCCGGGATGGGATCGGATGAAGGGAACCTTCTGGTTGACACCGGGTAAGGCCAATCCCTATATTTCAGAAGCTGAAAAATCGATGATCTCCACGGACCCGCACTCCCAGAGCTGCAGGGTTTCCCGTCGCCCGACCCACCTCGGCGACCTTGTTGAAACACGTTGTACCGCTTGTGCTTCCCGGAGGACGCAAACCAGTATGAGGATGACGCGAAATTCCGGATTGGGGCTGTTGGCTGCGATGGCCCTGTTCGCTCTGGTGCTGACTGGTTGCCGGGCCTTCGAACCCGAAGCCGTCATCGTGAACAAGGCCCCCGAAACCTACATCATCGGCGCCCCGGTCGAGGAGGGCGGAGGGTACTACCACTTCCACGTCTTCTGGTACGGGTCGGACGAGGACGGCCGGGTCGAGAGGTTCGTCTGGGCCCTGACGGACACCACGGTCCAGGACGAGGACACCACCGACGACGAGGAGGACGTCAGGTTCAATCCCGCCCTCGACGCCAGCACCCTGGAGATCGGGCACTGGACCACCAGGACCGATTCGGTGTTCAACTTCGCCATCAACCAGGGCGTCAATCCCTCGTACGACATGACCCTGCACATGGTGGCGGTGGACGACTTCGGCGATTTCGACCGGACTCCCGCCCGCCTGTACTTCTTCAGCAACACCCTGGGCAATCCCGTCATCCGGTTCTTCAGGATCGACGGGCCCGACACCATCCCCATCGCCTCCGGCCAGTCCGACACCGTGGGTTTCGGTTTGCCCTACCACGTCTACTGGTCGGGCAGCTCTCCCAACGTTCGCGGGTACGATCCGGCGGCCCTGGCCCTGGTGGACACCGTTCCTCCGTTCGAGGGGCTGTACGGCTACAAGTGGCGCATCATCGGCGAGCTGGGAGGGAACTGCGTCCCCTCCCTGACCGACTGCTGGTCGCCCCGGAAGTTCAACGAGGCGTCCGGCGACAGCTTCTCCTACTTCGGGCCCCGGAACAACCTGCTCTTCCTGAACAACGGGTCGGGGTCCAATCCCTTCCAGAAGCTCCTGCCCAGCGGCGCCGTCGGTCTGGAGGTCAACTCGCTGGACGTCGCGGGCGTCGAGGTGGCCAATTTCATGCGGCCGTTCAGCTTCGTGGTCAACTACGACCCGGAGACCAGGATGGTGGTGGGGCTCGATCCCGAGCACCCCGAAGATTCCCAGGAATATCCGTATTACATCCGGCTCAATGACCCGGCCCAGGAGCGGCATCACTTCCTGCCGAACGAACGGATCCCGGACCGCACCTACGTCGTGGTCAAGGCCCTCGCCCGGGACGATCCCCGGGACGGCAAGCTGGATCCCGACTTCGGAATCGCGTTCACCGGCTTTCTCCAGGGTATCCGCCAGAACTTCTTCGGCGGGGAATTCAGCTTCTTCTCCGAGACCAGCGAGGTGAACTACCAGCCCACGTGGCCCGCCGCCACCGAGAACGGCTGGTACGCCGACACCCTGGGCTTCCTGACCGCGCCCAACACCGAATTCACCATCGCCATGCAGGCCCTGGACGAGCATGGCCGCCGGGACGGCTCGCCGGCCACCCTATCCTTCGACGTCGGGTTCCCGCCCTGCGTCCAGTGCCTGGAGATCCTGCCCAAGTCCTTCAGCACTTCCCAGTTCGGGTCCGACGTGGAGTGCTACGACAACCTGGGCAGCCATGAGTGCTTCGACGGCGAAACGGTCTTCAACGTCACCACCCAGGGGATCGGGCCCAACGACCTCGAATTCGTCGGGCCGGCCTTCATCCTGGTCGACAAGGCCTCCGGCTTCACCCAGACGGTGACCGACACGGCCGGTCAGGGGGCGGCCAACTACAAGATCGAGGCCCGGCTGTACCGGATGCAGGTCCTGCTGCACGGACAGGACGACGCCCGGGAGCGCTGGAGCCAGCCGCTGAACCGCATGATGGCCTGGAAGTACCAGGTCGATTACGGTTGCGACCCCTTCAACCAGATCAAGGACGGGGGAGGAAACGACGACCTCAACGAGCCCACCTGGGGAACCGGGGGTTCCAACACGGGCGTGACCATCAACTCCGCCACCGGGATCTGGAAGATCGCCGTGGACGTCGCGGTGCCGGCGTCCCTGATCCAGGTCGGGCCCACGTTCTACCTCAACAACTACCTGCAGTTCCAGATCGCGGGGAACGACTCCGAACTCGCCCAGAGCCTTTTCGAGAAGAGCATCCGGCAGAGCGGTTCGGGAACGATCCAGGCCGTCGCCCTGGATCAGACGGCGTGCGGCTTCGTGCCCACCCGGCCTGCGCAGTACAACCTTTTCCGCCAGGTGCGGCCATCGGTGGCCGAACTCCTCGGCGGCCAGACGTGGCGGGACTGTACCCTCAACCTCTCCATCCCGGATATCCAGCAGGGCCTGACCCTTTCGCAGGGGGCCATGGCCAGTCTGGACGGCGATCCGGTGACCAAGCGCTTCCGGATCATCGTGAAAACGCCCGAAGGGGACTTCGAATGCGTGAATGCGGGTGAGTTCTAGGCGACCAGCGGACCGAGGAGACTCTCAATGCTCAAGCGTGCCTTGACCATGATCGTTGCCGGGGGACTGATCCTCGGCCTTGCGGCCTGCTCGACGGATACCGAGTTGGGGGGGGTGCGGATTCCCAACGCCCGTCCGGACACCCGCATCACGGGCCAGCCGCCCACGTTGCTGGAGGCCGGTTTCGCCGTGGAATTCAACTGGACCGGGTCCGATCCCGACGGCAAGATCGTGGGCTACGAGTGGAAGATCAGCGACAACGGGCTCGACGGGATCAGCCCGAGGGACACGCTGACCCAGGATCCCCTGACCGGGGCGATCCTGAACCCCTGGCGGTTCACCGCCGGGAACGACTCCACGTTCTTCGTCCTGGCCGACCAGGAAGACTTCCCCGGGGATCCCGCGGGCGATCCCCGCAGCTTCCGGTCGCACAGCCTCTTCATCCGGGCGGTGGACGACAAGGGCGCCAAGGATCCCACGCCGGCCTACATCTCGTTCACCTCCACCACCATCGTGCCCACGTGCCGCGCCGTCTTCCCGCAGCTCAACGCCCAGGGGCCGAAGATCGTGCCCCCGACGGTGAACATCGGCTGGTCGGGCATCGATTCCGACTTCGACCTGCGCATCCCCACCAAGGTGCGGTTCCTCTGGAAGAAGGCCCTCGATCCGACCGGGGCCCCCATCAGCACGCGTTACGCCTACAACCGCTGGTACGACCAGGTCCTGAACTTCGACGACCCGGACTGGTCCTCCTGGATCAGGTACAAGCCCCTCGAGGAAGACCGGAAGGTGGCTTTCCCGCAGCAGACCCCGGGGGACTACTACCTTTTCGCTGTCCAGGTGCAGGACACCGCCGGCGCCGTCAGCGTCGGCTTCGGTTACCAGATCGAGGTGGGGCACGTCCTGATCAAGGACGGCTTCTACCGGCCCCTGGTGGACCTCGGCGAACCCTTCCTGGGTTCCAGCGTCATGAACACGGCCGATTACGAGGTCGCCGCCAACCAGCCCATCAACTTCAGCTGGACCGCGTCGGCCACCTCCTACAACGGCGAGGTCGTCTCGTTCCGGCACGGCTGGGATCTGACCAGACCAGACGATCCCGCCGACCCGGGCTGGGCGGTCCCCCCGGGGCTCTCGGCCCAGAACAAGTTCGACGCCGAGAGGCGTTATCCCCAGGGGTTGCACACGTTCTGGCTGAGGGTCGAGGACGATTCCCAGCAGGTCATGCTTCTCAAACGCAACGTCACCGTCATCCCGTACGTCGATCCCCAGTTCCAGCTGCCCCTGCTGATCATCGACCAGGTGGTGGACAACCGGGTGCAGAACTGGCCCGACCAGAGCGGCAACCCCCGCAACGACGAGGCCTACCGCAACGCCTACTGGCGTTTCCTGGGTGACGGATCCGGCGGGGTCGCCGACCTGAACTGGGAGCGGGACTGGATGGACCACACCCGGATCCCCAAGTACGCCGACCTGGTCAAGTACAGTGCGGTCCTCTGCTACGCCCAGTACAACGACGCCCAGCTGATGATGGACCAGTTCCGGCCCAACGACAACGGCAGCGACCAGTTCAACTGGCTGGGGCCCTACCAGGAACGCGGCGGCAACTTCTTCCTGATCGGCGGCGGCAGCATGGAATCCTTCCTTGCCCCCGCCAGCAATTACGCCCTTCCCATCATCTTCGACGCCCGCGAACCCCGCCTGTTCATCGGCAACCAGGAATTCATCGCCGGCTTCGGCACCCGGACCCTGCCCGACGAGACGGTGGTCCAGCGCGGCCCCCTGATGTACCCGTACGCCACGGTCGGCATCGCCTCCCTGGACTGGACCTCCCCCCAGGGGAAGTTCATCTACGGGCGCATCTCGACGGCGAAGGATGACCGCAACGTGGCCTGCGCCGGGCTGAAGGGCCTCGTCCTCGACCCTGACTTCAAGTCGCACCAGGGCATCGGCCCCGGGGTCATCCCGGACACGATGTACACCAATCCGGAGATCGACTGGCAGGACGTGGTCTCGGCCAACGCCGACACCCTGAACCTGCCGACCCAGAGCTTCCCGTTCCGGAACGACGAGTTCGTGGACGCCAACCTCGCGAATCGTCCCCAGCCCATGATCGCCCAGGAGTGCGATGCGACCGATGCCCCCGGCGGCCTGTGCATCGAGCCCATGTTCCGGGGCATCGCCCGCTTCGACTGGTTGCGGGAGTACAACAAGCGCCGGGGCGACCCCGAATGGCCGGACAGCGCCTACGACGCCTTCACGCTCGAGGAGATCTGCGGGACCCAGGCCCTCACCAGCTACGGCGATCTGTCCCGCGGCAGCGCCAAGACCAACGGCAAGGTTTTCGGTTACTTCTCCTACAAGATGGTCCAGGACAAGCCGAGCAAGAAGGCCGACGTCTACTGGGGCTTCGATCCCTACCGCTTCGACGCCGAAGGGACCAAGAAGGCCATCCGCTGGGTTTTGCAGTATTTCGGCCTGTCCATCAATCAGTAAGTCCTCTGCATCCCGGCGGGGATGCCACGCCGCAGCGGCGGCGCCAGGTAACGGAAAGGCAGGAGTGAATGAAGACTGGGAGCGCCATGACGATGCGATCCTGCATGGTATTGCTGGCCGCGGCCGCCCTTCTGGTTCCCGCGGGATTCGCGGGGGCCCAGACCCCGGATGCCGCCTGTGCGGCCGATTCCCTCTATCTCATCTCCCCCGAAGCCCTCGACCTCCATCTGCAGACCGAAGGCCGGCTGGGGATGGTCGTGAGCTGGCCCGACCTCGACCTGGGCCAGGCGACCTGTTTCAGCCTGAGCGATACCGCCGGCCTTCACTTCCCCGTGGATGTCTCCGGGGGGTTCGGGGACCGGGTCGACCGGGTCTTCCGGTTCTCCACCACCGATTCCGGGTCCGTGGGCGGCGCCCAGGCACGATCCCTGACCGTCAACTGGCGGCATGAGGGTCCCGCGACCTACGGCAGCCTCTCAGGCCAGTTGAACCTGGCCAACAACGGCGGGTTCTGGCGACACGACACGGCCGCCGGAACCTGGGCCCAGGAGAATGCAGGGCTGCCCATGTCCTGGAAGCAGGTCAACGTGGTGGCCATGGACCAGTGCGCCGACGGGTGCCGCGTGGCGGGCCTGACCCGGGGCCAGGCCCTCGACACCGAACCCGCGGGCCTTTACCGTTACCGGGACGGGGCCTGGACCAGGCTCGCCCCCGAAATCTTCGGATCCGGCACCCTCATCAACCACGTGAAGATCTCCCCCTCGGGCGCGGACCGGTTCGTGGTCGGGACCACCCGGTCCGGCCTGTTCGTGACCCGCGACGGAGGACAGACCTTCACCCAGTGGACCACCCAGTTCGGCGATCCCTTCGACACCATGCCGACGACCTTCACCGTCCGGGCGGTGTCCTGGGTGGGGGACAGGCTCCTCGTCTTCCTGAGCAATTACGGCCTGTTCGTCTCCGATGACGACGGCCTGACCTTCTCGCGCCTGGACATCACGGTCCGGGAAACCCTGGACGTCGCCGAATCGATGATCGTCCTGCCGACCATCACCAGCTTCTCCGGCGATCCCAACAATCCGGAAAGGATCCTCGCCACCCTGCTCTTCCACGGCGTCTTCGAGTCCCTCGACGGCGGCGGGACCTGGCACGACCTGTACGGCGATCTCGTCGTGCCCGTGGCCGGAAGCCCCGCGGCCTGGGTCAACAGTTCCGTGTCGGCGGTGGTCGATCCCTCGGATCCTCAGAGGATCGTCCAGGCCATCGAGCAGAAGGGCCTGTACGTGACCGCCGACGGCGGGGACACCTGGGTTCCCACGGGCGTGGACGTGCAGCCTGTGAACCTGGCGCTCCTGACCCGCATGAAGCTCCTGGCCGATCCCACCGTTCCCGGGAGGATCTACGCGCTCGAGGACGGTCACGGCCTGCTCGTGAGCGCCGACGGGGGCCTGACCTGGTCCATGTTCTCCTCTCAGCTCCTGCTGAACAAGGCCTACCAGATGCTGCTGGCCCCCGACGGGAGCGGCGACCTGGTGGTGGGGACCCATGGCGGCGGGATCTACGCCCCCGGCACCCCCCTGGCCCTTTCGGACACCTATGACTCGGGCACCTCGACCGATCTCCGCAGCCTGGATCTCGGCCTGGACATCACCTTCGGCGAGGGGGTCATCCTTCCCCAGGACGAGTTCAGGCTCGTCGGCCAGACCTTCCAGGGCTGGGCGGTGTGGCGCGCGTCGGCCGACGACCGGGAGAATCCGGTGCTGGTCGGCCTGTTCGACCGGGTGAACCCCGAGGATTGCATCGAAGGCTATTGCGGCGACCGCAACTACGAGGTCATTCCCCAGTGCTTCGCCGCCAAGCGGGCCGCCTGCTTCAATTTCGAAACGCCCGATACGATCAGGTACTTCGACGACGAGGTCTACAACGGCTTCTCCTACTACTACTCGGTGACGAGTTTCGATTACGGGAACACCGCGCTGACCACGCCGCAGAACAACACCAACGAGATGCTGTTCTCCCCGCGGTGGCCGGGCGACGAGTTGTCCCCGTTCGCCGGGTGGGGCAACCAGAGCTTCGTCCAGGTCAACCTGGCCGCGGCTCCCGCGGTGGGCGGGGAGGAGATCTACGTGTTCCCCAACCCCCTCAGGCCGGGGGCGGGAATCCCGGGGGGCGAGGGACGGACCGTGGTGTTCACCAACCTGCCCGTCGGCTCCCGGATCCGGATCTTCACCACCGCCGGGGACGACGTCATCGATCTGGGACCGGAACTGCAGGAGGAGGGGCAGATGTACTGGCAGACCGACAACCGGGACGGGGAGTCGGTCGCACCCGGCGTCTACCTCTACAGGGTCGAGATGCCCCAGCAGGAGCCCTACTGGGGACGGCTGGTGGTCATTCGCTGACCCGACTCCACCGGGGAACCGGAAACAGGGTGCGGAACGCCTGTCCGCACCCTATTTTTTCCTTTGACCCGGTCCGGCAGTGGCTGATATTTGACCTGCACGATTCAATCCGAACGGTCGGCGCCGTCCGTCAGCCGGCGGGAGCCCGATCGACGGGAACGGCTGGTTGCGACAGGCCGGATCCCGTTCCCGTCCAGGACCTCGATCCCCAGGAGTGAAAATGAGCGGCAAGAGGGTGTATTTTTTCGGTGACGGGCAGGCCGAGGGCCGTGCCGACATGAGGAATCTGCTCGGCGGCAAGGGCGCCAACCTGGCCGAGATGACCAGCCTGGGCATTCCCGTGCCGCCCGGCTTCACCATCACGACCGAGGAATGCATCGCCTACCAGGAGACCCACGCCCTCGGCGACGAACTGAAGGCCGAGGTCAAGGAGGCCATGAAGCGGGTCGAGGCCATCATGGGCAAGGGTTTCGCGGATCCGACCGATCCGCTGCTGTTCTCGGTCCGGTCGGGCGCCCGCGTGTCGATGCCGGGCATGATGGACACGGTGCTGAACCTGGGGCTCAACGACGATACGGTCAAGGGTCTGGCCCGGGTCAGCGGAAACGAGCGGTTCAGCTACGACTGCTACCGCCGCCTCGTCCAGATGTACGGCGACGTCGTGATGGGCGTGCCGGGGGAGAAGTTCGAGCACGCCATCGACGCCATCAAGGCGAGCCGCGGGGTCAAGCTCGACAACGAGCTCTCGGTCGCCGATCTCCAGGCGCTGATCGCGACCTTCAGGAAGATCGTCCAGGAGACCACCGGCAAGGCGTTCCCCACCGATCCGTGGGAGCAGCTGTGGGGCGGCATCACCGCCGTCTTCAAGAGCTGGAACGTCGAGCGTGCGATCGAGTACCGGCGCATCAACCGCATCCCGGGCGACTGGGGCACGGCGGTCAACGTCCAGGCCATGGTGTTCGGCAACATGGGGGACACCTCGGCCACGGGCGTGGCCTTCACCCGCGATCCCTCCACCGGCGAGCACCACTTCTACGGGGAATTCCTGATCAACGCCCAGGGCGAGGACGTCGTCGCGGGCATCCGGACTCCCCAGCAGTTGAACGTGTACGGGCGGGAGAAGCTGCCTGCCGGCAACGAGGCCAAGGACCTGCCCACCCTCGAGGAGGCCATGCCCGAGTCCTACAAGGCGCTGCAGGCCATCCGCGAGAAGCTCGAGTCCCACTACAAGAACATGCAGGACATCGAATTCACCATCCAGGACGGCCGTCTGTGGATGCTGCAGACCCGCAACGGGAAGCGGACGGGCGTGTCGGCCATCCGCATCGCCGCCGAGATGCACGAGGAAGGCCTGGTGAGCAGGGAGGAGGCCATCCTCCTGGTCGAGCCCGAGCACCTCGACCAGATGCTCCATGACCAGATCGATCCCGCCGCGGCCCTGGAGGTCCTGGGCATCGGCCTGCCTGCCAGCCCGGGCGCCGCCCAGGGCGAGGTCGTGTTCACCGCCGAGCAGGCCGTGGCCGTCGCCGGGCAGGGCAAGAAGGTGGTCCTGGTGCGCAGGGAGACCAGCCCCGAGGACATCGCCGGGATGGACAAGGCCCAGGGGATCCTGACCAGCCGCGGGGGCATGACCAGCCACGCGGCCGTGGTGGCCCGCGGCATGGGCAAGCCCTGCGTGGCCGGTTGCAGCGACCTGTTCGTCGACAGCGAGAAGGGCCTGATGACCATCGGCGGCGTCGAGTTCAAAGCCGGCGACATGGTGACCATCAACGGCACCACCGGTGCGGTCATCAAGGGCGCTCCCGCCCTGGTGCCGCCCCATCTGGACGATCCCAACCTGGTGACGGTCATGGGCTGGGCCGACGAGCTGCGTCGCCTGAAGGTGCGCACCAACGCCGACACCCCGCACGACGCGCGCCAGGCCCGGGAGTTCGGCGCCCAGGGCATCGGCCTGTGCCGCACCGAGCACATGTTCTTCGGCGAGGACCGCATCATGAAGATGCGCGAGATGATCCTGGCCGACAACGAGGCCGCCCGCCGCAAGGCCCTGGCCAGGATCCTGCCCATGCAGCAGGAGGACTTCGACGGGATCTTCCGGGCCATGGAAGGGCTGCCGGTGACCATCCGGCTGCTGGACCCGCCCCTGCACGAGTTCCTGCCCCAGGAGGAGAAGGACGTCATGGCCCTCGCCGGCCAGATGGGCGTCGATCTGGAGACCCTGCAGCGCAAGGTGGATTCCCTGCACGAGCAGAACCCCATGCTCGGGCATCGCGGGTGCCGCCTCAGCCTGACCTTCCCGGAGATCTGCGAGATGCAGGTGGCCGCGATCATCGGCGCGGCCTGCGCCGTGAAGAAGGACGGGGTGGACGTGCGCCCGGAGATCATGATCCCGCTGACCGGCACCCAGCGCGAGCTGCTCGATCTGCGGAAGCTGTCGGTGCAGATCGCCGCGAAGACCATGCAGGAAGCGGGGGTCGAGGTCGACTACCTGGTGGGGACCATGATCGAGATCCCGCGGGCCGCCCTGCTGGCCGACAAGATGGCCGAATTCGCCGACTTCTTCAGCTTCGGCACCAACGATCTGACCCAGATGACCTTCGGTTACAGCCGCGACGACGCCGGCGTGTTCCTGCCGGAATACGTGCGCAAGGGCATCCTGCCCAACGACCCGTTCCAGCAGCTGGACCAGGAAGGCGTCGGGCAACTCGTCGAGATGGCCTGCGTCAAGGGCCGGGCCGCCAACCCGGACATCCACCTGGGCATCTGCGGCGAGCACGGCGGCGATCCCAGCTCCGTGGCCTTCTGCCACCGGGTGGGGCTCGACTACGTGAGCTGTTCCCCCTTCCGGGTGCCCATCGCCCGCCTGGCCGCCGGTCAGGTCGTGGCCCGAGAGCGCCTCAAGGGCCGGAAGTAGGTTCCCGTGGCGGTCCACTGGACCATCCCAGTCTGGTTGTGGCCCCTGCTGCTGGTCCTGGCGGCGGGGGCCGCCCTGTTCACGGTCCACACGTACCGCCGGACCCGGCCCCAGGCCGGGCCCGGCCTGCGCAAGCTCCTGACCGGCCTGAGGACGACCTCCCTGATCCTGCTGGTGGCGGCGGTCGGCGCTCCGGTGATCTCGCGCCACCTGGTGCGGACCGACCCGGCGGAAGTCCTCCTGGTGCTGGAGGATTCCGGAAGCATGGCCCTCGACGCCTCCGCTGGGCCCGGTTCACCGGCGGCGAGCCGGTGGGAGGAGGCCCTGGAACTGGCGGCCGCGGTCGATTCGACCCTCCGCTCGACGGGGATGCCGGTGAGGCTGGTCCCGGTCCGCGGCAACGGGCTGGAGCCTGCTCAGCCGTTCGGTCTGGACGATCCGGTCATCCCGGCGCCAGGACGTCACGGCACGGACCTCGACGCGCTCCGTCGTCAAGCCCCGCGGATCCGCATGGGGCGCCCCGTGCGGGCGTCCATCCTGATCAGCGACGGGCAGGAGACGGTGGCCGGCCCCCGGTCGGGTCAAGGAACCCCGGGAGGCGCCCTGCCCGGACCTTCCTTCGTCGTCGGCGTGGGGGATCCCGTCGGACCCGCGGACCGGGTCGTGGCGGACGTGCGCCATCCGCCCAGCGTCCACCGGGGGGACGAGGTCACCATCGAGCTGGCGGTCCTCGACATCCCGGCCGGGGATGCGGCGGACACGGTGCTGGTGCGGTTGCGAAGTCCGGCCGGGGAACTCGCGGCGGACCGCGTCGTCATGCAGGGGGATCACGCTCCCGCCACCCTCACCTTCATCGCGGAAGAGGAAGGGCCCCTGGTCCTCGAGATCGAGGCTTCCCCGCGTGTCAACGAGCGGTTCCTCGGCAACAACTCCGCGTCGCTGGTGATCAACGTCCTGAAGGATCGATCCCGGGTGCTCGTCCTTTCCGGAATGCCGGGATGGGACGTGCGTTTCCTCGCCCAGGCGGGCGGGGGAGAGGCCCGGCTGGATCTCGACGTGGTCTATCCGGGATACGACGGCCTCATCCTTGCCGACAGCTTGACGGCCTGGAGCTCCCCCGCGACGGCCGAGGAATGGAGCGCGTACCAGGGAGTGGTCCTGCATCGCTGGGGCGCCCTGGCCGCCCCGGGGGACCTGGACCTTGCCGCTCTGGCCGGGGCGGTCCGCCGGGGGCTGGGCCTGCTCATCCTGCCGGCGGCCCCGCCGGGTCCCGGGGTCGGTTCCGTCGTTCCGCCGGCGGATTCCCCGCTGGAGGCGATCCTGCCCCTGGCACCGGGCGTCCGGCGCTGGGCTTCCGGGGAGTTCTTCCTCGCCCGGGCGGATGCGGCCGTCGGGCATCCGGTGCTGGCGGGGGTGGGGGGCGCCGAGGGCCCGGGCGGGGATCCGGGCGTGGGCGGACTGCAGTCCTTGCCTCCTCTGCGGGAGCTGATCGCCGCGGTTCCGGGGCCTGAGGCATCCGTCCTGCTGGCCGCCGAGGACGGCCGGGGCGGGCGGCACCCGTTGCTGGTCCTCGGGGACGTGGGTGCCGGGCGGGTCGGCTGGTACGGCGGCCGGGAGCTGTGGGAACTCGCCTTCTGGGAACGGTCAGGACCGGCGGCGGGGCGCGATCCGCGGAACCATCCGGGCCGGCGGCTCCTGCGGAACATCCTGGTCTGGCTGGCCACCGGCGAGGAGAACAGCGGCCTGGCCTTCCGCGGGGAGCTTCCCCTCTTCGAGGCCGGGCAGCCCCTCCGCCTGGAGGCGGGATGGCGGGACATGCGGGGAGAGCCGGTCCGCGACGGCCGGATCTCCCTGGTCATGCGGCCCCGCTCGGCCGGCGCCGACACCACGGCCGTCCGGACCTTCCGGTTCGGGGAAACCGATCCTGAAACGGGGATCGCCGGGGTGGAGGTGCCTCCCCAGCCCCCGGGGACGTACGCCGTGCACCTGGTCGGCGAGGGGGAATCCCCGGCGCAGAGCCGGCCCCGGCTGCTGACCATCGTGAACCGGTCCCTGGAAACGACCCAGGTGAGACTGGATCGCCGGCGGCTGGTGCAACTGGCTTCGCTCCAGGGTGCACGGTACGTCGATGCGAACGACCCGGAGGCGGTGGCCAGAATGCTGGAAGCCCTGGCCGGAACCGAGTGGCGGGGCGAGCAGCGGTACCAGCGGTCACGGTACGAGCTGTGGTCCGGTTGGCCCTTCCTCGTCGCCGTGGTGGCCCTGCTCTCGGTGGAATGGTACCTGAGGCGGCGGCACGGCCTGCTCTGATCCCGCTTTCCCTCCCGGAAAGTCCGGTTCCCCTTGACCCAGCCACCCGGGATGTCCGCCCTGCTGCGGGGCTTCCTGTCCGCCCTGGCGGGATGTGCGGCCGTCGCCGGCGCCGCGGGCGCGCAGGTCATCAACGAGTTCCTCGCCGATCCCCCAGGAAGCGACGGCGGCAAGGAATTCGTCGAGATCCACAACGCCGGTCCGGACCTGTCCCTGGCTGGCGTCACCCTCGAATTCGCCAACGGGGCCGTCGAACCGGTCTGGGAGGTCCGGTGGTCGGCGCCGCCGGGGACGGTCCTGGCCGAGGGCGGGTTCTTCCTCATATGCGACCGCAACTGGACGGGTCCTGCCGTCCCCGACGCCGAAGTGGCTCTCGGGTTGCAGAACGGCCCGGACGCCATCCGGCTGGCCCGCGACGGGACCGTCCTGGACCTGGTGGGTTACGGCCCGCTGACCGACGACCGCCTCTACGAAGGGGCCCCTTCCCCCCTGCAGGCGGGTCTGGCCCTGGCGCGGCGGCCCGACGGGGCGGACTCGGACGACAACGCCGCCGATTTCGTGGCCGCCGAAGCCACGCCGGGCGCCCCCAACTTCCGCGACTGGGCCTTCCATGTGGTGGTGGCGACGGGTGACCCTCCCTGTCTGGACCGCGCGGGCCGATCCCTGCGCCTGGAAGTCCAGCTGGAGAACCGGGGCATCCTCGCCTGGCCGGGCGGACAGGTGAGGCTGGACATCGCGGAGCAGTCCGTTCCGGCGGTGCTGGACGCCATGGGATCCGGCGACATCCGCAACCTGTTCTTCGTGGTGGAACCCGCCCGCACGGGGCGCCATCCGGTCGGATTGCTGATGCCCTTGCCCGGCGGAAGGGACACCCTGCGGGTGCCGGTGTGCCTCTACCAGGTCGGCCTGGGGGAACTGGTCATCAACGAGGTCCAGCCCGCCCCGGCCCAGGGGCAGGGAGAATACGTCGAGCTGGCCAGCCGGTCGGCAGAGGCGCTGGACGTCGGCACCTACGCCCTGAAGGACGAGGACGGGGACTGGCGCGCGCTGCCGGCCGGCAGTCTGGAACCGGGTGGCCTGCTGGTCGTCGCGCAGGATTCCACGGCCCTCGCGGGCTGGATCCTGGCCAACGAGCGGACCGGCGAGGACGGTTGCGGCAGCGTGCTCGCCGGCTCCCGGCTCGTGTCCCTGGCGGGCTGGCCTTCCCTCAACAATGCGGTCCCCGAGAGTCGTACCTTCGCCGACCGGATCAGCCTGGCCGATTCCGGTGGCGTGATCGTCGATGCGCTGACCTATGGGGGACCGGACCCCTGGGACCCGGCCCTCCCCTGGTCGGGAAGCTCCCTGGAAAGGTTGAACCTTGGCCGGCCCCTGGACTCCGGAGCGTCCACCTGGTCCGTCAGCTCGGCCTGGGAGGGCGGGACCCCGGGCTGTCCCAACAGCATTGCGCCCGCGGCGGTCAGGGGCCCGTTCCTGACGGTCCAGCCGCGCGTGCTCGATCCTGACCGGGGCGCAACCGCCCTCGCCCTCGTCCTCGAGGTGCCCGGGGAGGGCGAGGGCTTCCAGCTGGCGGTCTTCGACCTGGAAGGCCGGCGCGTCCGGAACCTGGGCGGGGATCTGGCGGGACCGGGCCGGCGGACTCGCCACTGGACCGGCGAGGATGACCGCAGCCGGCTCGTTCCGCCCGGCGGGTACATCGTCCTGGGAACCTGCCTGGACGGCTCAGGGGCCATCCTGGACGCATCCAGGGTCCTGGTGGTGGTCCGTTGAGGTCCGGAGGGGAATTCCGGGGCATCCGGGGCATCCGGGGGACCCGGGTCGTCCTGCGGGCCGGTCTGGTTGCGGTCCTCTGCTGCGCCCCCGCCCGGGCCGATGATTATTCCCGTTCCTGGCTGCATGGGCCGGAGCAGATCGGCGCCTTGATGGCCGATCACCGCGGCGTCCAGGCCCCGGACTCCCTGTCTTCAGGCGCCTGGGTGGAGGCCGGCGCCTCCCGCCTGTTCGGGCTGCCCGAGTTGCCGGTCGCCACCCTGGGGGCCGGCTGGCGGGGCCGTGACGGCCGGCTGGTCCGGGTGGACTGGCAGCAGACGGGAACCGGGATCTTCCGCGAGAACAGGTACGGCCTGACGGCGGCCGGGAATCTCGGGGTCCGGCTCGGGCTGACGGGGGGAATCCGGCGCCTCGAACTGGCCGGTGAACGTCCCCGGCCGGAATGGTCCCTGGCCCTCCTGGTGGGGAGCGGGTGGTCGGGCCCGGGCTCCTGGTCAGGCTCCTGGGAGTTCAGGCCCGAAATCGCCGCAGCCGAGGGATCAGCCGGGCGGAGCGGCCGGACCCGGAACCTGGGCACCGTCCGGGTCAGGACGAAGGACGTGGGGCTGGCCCTGGGTCTCGACCTGTCCCCTGACGGAATTCCGGAATGCATCCTGGAAGCCCTGTTCCCTCTGGCGGGGCGGGCGGGGATCCTGATCCGGGGGACTCCCGCCCGGAACCTGGGAGGATTCGGGCTGGTCCTGCCCCGGGGCAGGCTCCTGGTGATGACTTCGCACCTGATCCACTCCGACCTGGGGACGACCCATCGCATCGCCCTGGTGGCAGGCCGCTGGAAAGGGGGTGCATGGTGAACCCTTCCCCAGCAGGTCGGACGGGAAAACCATGGGCGGCGGGGAGGTTCGTGCCGTTGCTGCTCCTGGCGGCCTGCTGCGCCCGGGGTCAGGCCGATCACCCGGACACGACCGGGGCGGTGCCCGAGGATCTGGTGGATCTGGTGGAGGCCATGGAGAGCGTCGGCGCGCCCCTGTCCGAGGATGAGATCCGGTGTCTCGATGCCGCTCTTCGCGCCGCAGCGGCGCGGAAGGAGGCCGGAGGTCCGGCCTGGTCCCCTCCGGGGCAGGGGAGCCTGATCTGGCGGATGCAGATGGAACCCGCGCCGGCCACTCCGGCCACCGCGACCGTACGCTGGCGGGGCGCGGGACTGGACCTGAAGGTCCGCAGGGGCCAGAGCGGGGGGGTGGCCGAGAGCCCGCTGGCGGCCATCGGCGGGGCTGCCGGAAACTGGCGTCTCGACGCCGGGAACCTCGCCTGGCATCACGGCTACGGCTTGCTGGCCGGAGCCCCCGGGCGGAGTGGTTCACCCGGGACGGGACGGTCGCTGGGACCGTCCCCGGCGGGCATCCGGCAGTGGTGCCGCTCCGGAGATGGCGCCCTAGCCGACGGTGTGGGCGTCTCGTTCTCGGCGGGGTCCCTGGTGGCGGAGACCGTCTCGGGAATCCCCACCTCCGAACCCGGCATGGGCCGGTTGCACGGGGTCCGGCTGGGCCTCAGGCAAGACCGGGGCGGGATATCCCTGCTGGGCCTGACCCACCCCCTGGAGAAGGGCCTGGGGCTGGCCACCGAGTGGAGGGGCCCGGGTTGGCAGGCGGCCTGGGAATCCTCCCTGACCCGTCGCACGAGGGGCGGATCCACGCAGGCGGCCGCGGGGACGCTGATCCTCGAACCGGCCCGGGCCACCCGCATCGAGGGGGGATGGGCCTCCCGCCGGGGCGGGGAGCCGGGGCTCCTGGGAGTCAGACCGGCCATGCTCGCGACCTGGGACGGCTCCGGGTGGGCTTGCCGCCTCCGGTGGCGGGGCGGAGGGCTGGACCTGGAACTCGTCATCGCGGGAGCGACGGGCAGGGAGGAGGATCCGGCCGACGGGACCACTTGCCGGTCCATCCGCGAAGCCTCCGCCGCCTGTCCCCTGCCCGGCGGCTGGGAGGGGGAGGTCCGCTGGAGGCGCCAGGTCCGGACCTCCTGGGAATGGTCCGAGCGGTTTCCCTGGACTCCCCCGGTCCCGGTGGCCCCCGAGGTCCGCACCCTGACCTCGATCAACCTGAGGCGGGAGGGCCCGGCACGGGGGCGCCTCTCCCTGGACTTCCGGAACCTGGCGGTGGACGACGACGGGGGATCCGCCGGCAGGAACCTCCTTTCGGCGGGATGGTCGGGCGCCGAGACCAGGTTGGGGCGGGCCAGGCTGGCTTGGTCCCGGGCCTGGGGCGACCAGGTCGACCTGGTGGGGGTTCTCAGCCCGCTGCCGGGCTACGCCCTGCCGAGGCATTGGGGCCGCTGGTCGGGGGAGATCATGGCCGGGCTCGAAGCGGAGGCCGGGATCGTCGGCATCCAGGCGGCTGTCGCCCGCCGGTTCCCGGCTCCGGGTGAAGCGGCGACGACCCTCACCGAGGTCTGGCTGCAGGCCAGGATCCGATGGTGAGATCCATGGGGGGCAACCGGCGGTCAAGCGCGTGATTCATCGACCGATAACCATCGTCAGGGGACATCTCCTCCTTCCGGCCCGGCCGGTCAAGGAGCGGAGGAACGCGCACTTGATCACCGTTCGAACAGGGGACAGCCTGATGTGGGGGGACCCGGTCCTGCACCTGCCCGCACCCGACCAGCCGGGGGTGCTGGCCGAGCTGCGTCAGTTCGGTCGCGGGCCGATGGACCCCTCTTCCCTGGCCGGAGAACTCTACGATCTTCTGCGAAAGCATTCGGGGGAGCCCCTGGTCCCGTCGGTCCTGCTGGGCATCCAGAGCCTGGCGATGCGGGGCGATCCAGCCGGCGCCCGTCTCCTCGCCGCCCTGCTGGACGTGGTCACGCCGGCCTCGCGTTTGCTGCCCCTGGTCAGCCGGATGTCTTCGACGCGGCGGCTCTGGATCAACGGATCCAGGAGTCCCGGCCCTTCCGGTCTGGTCCTCAAGGAATGGCGGGACCGGCATGGGCGGTTCGGGGCGGAGTGCTGCCGGCTCCTGGCCGGCGGCCGTCCGCCGGATGAGGCGCGTCCGGACGCGGCAGGATGGGAAACTCCCTGGGGACCCATGCGCCTGGTCCTGGACCGGCTGTGCCGTGCAGGGGAGCGCAGGGGCGGACTGCCGCCTGAACTGGGGGCACTGCTGGCCGGCCTGCTGCGGCTGGAAGCCGACGCCTGGCAGGAGCGGATCAGTCAGCTGGCGGGCAACGTCGACCCGTTCCGGATGGAGGCCATCACCCGGGTGCTGCCCCTGCTGAGCCGGTCCGACCGTGAGATCCGCGACATCCGGGAGCTGGTGGCGATGATCGAATCCGGCGATGTCGCCGCTGCCTTTCTCAAGCCCCGCCTGCGGGGACGGTCGGTCATGGACGCCCGGGAATTCGGGATGTTCGAGCGCGCACTCGAGGGCTGCCCGGACCTGGCACCCCTGCACTCCCTCGTCCGGGCCCAGGTGGAGTCCGCCCTGGAGATTCCCGTCATGGCCCACGCCGCGGCCCGGTTGATGGGACTGGCGGAACGGCTGAGGTTGCGGGGCGACCGGCGCCGGGGGCTCGACCTGGTCACGGCCTGCCGCCTGGTGGTGTCGGGCTGCGAGCGGGGGGAACTGGCCATCCCCGTACCGGAGGACCTGACGCGGCCCGTCCAGGAGGTCCTCGGGGAACCTGCGCCCGAGGGCGTATCCGGCCCGGCGGGATGGGATCTGCGGGGGATGGAGTTCCTCGTCGGCCAGCTGGTGATCGTCCTCCCCGACCCCGAGGACCTGCCCGAGGTCTGGCCCGAGGGCTTGCCGACTCTCGAGGGCCCCGCCGGAGCTTCGGTCGCCCAGGGCGCCGAGGATCAGCCTGCCGGACCGGAGGCAGGAGAGTCCCCGGAGGATGAGGACCAGGGGGCCGAACCCACCGCCGCGGCCATGAAGAACCTCGTGCTGACCAATCTCCAGTCCTACAGCCTGGTCCTCGGGTTCCTCCGGAACCCCAAGTTCACCAGCGTCCCGGGGCTGGTCGAAGCCGTGGCGGTCCGCACGCGCAATCCCCAGGTCATCGAGACCATCGCCACGGACCGGGCCCTTCACACCGGGTTCGCCAACCGGGGCGTTCCCCTGGCCTGCCTGCGCAGCCCGGTGAACGTTTCGGTCAAGATCCTCCGCCGGTTCATCAAGGTGAAGTACGTTTCCAAGGTGGATCTCCGGCGACTCGCCCAGGACCGGGCCGGGGTCCGCAAGGAGGTCATCCGGGAGATCGAAAAATACCTGGAAACCTTGGCCTGATCCGGTTGACTTGCCCTCTCCATCCTCCTAGGTTTGTCCTGTTGCAGCACGGCTTTGCGGCGGATTCCGGCTGTTTTCGCGGGGCGCACGGCCCTTCGCGCCATCCTGCCGGATGGGGTTTGCCAACCAAGGGAGATGACCATGCTCGCCAAGCGTATGCAGAACCTGGGCACCGAGACTGCATTCGAGGTCCTGGCCAGGGCCAAGGCCCTCGAAGCCGAGGGGCGGGACATCGTCCACCTGGAGATCGGCGAACCGGATTTCGACACCCCCCGGAACATCATCGACAAGGCCGTCTGGGCGCTCCAGAACGGCTTCACGCATTACGGCCCCTCGGCCGGATTGCCGGAAGTCCGCAAGGTCTTCGCGGAGTACATCGCCGGGGATCGCGGCATCGACGTCGGGCCGGACAACGTGGTCATCGTGCCCGGCGGCAAGCCCATCATCTACTTCCCCCTGACCGCGCTGGTCGATCCGGGGGACGAGGTGATCTACCCGAATCCCGGGTTCCCCATCTACGAATCGGTGATCAAGTTCCTCGACGCGAAGCCCGTGCCTCTGAAGCTCGCCGAGGAGAAGGACTTCAGCTTCGACATCGAGGACCTCAAGGCGCTGGCCAACGAGAAGACCAGGCTGCTGATCCTCAACAGTCCCCAGAACCCCACCGGCGGGGTGCTGAGCGCCGCCGACCTCGACGCCATCGCCGAGCTGGCCGTGAAGTTCGATTTCTGGGTGCTGAGCGACGAGATCTACAGCAAGATCATCTACGAAGGGACCCACGAGTCCATCAGCACGCGCCCCGGCATGCTCGAGCGGACCATCATCCTCGACGGCCATTCGAAGACCTACGCCATGACGGGCTGGCGCCTGGGCTACGGCATCATGCCCGCTCCCCTGGCCGCAGCGGTCGCCAAGCTCCAGACGAACTGCACCAGCTGCACGGCCGCCTTCACCCAGCTCGCCGGCGCCGAGGCGCTGACCGGGCCCCAGGACGCCGCCCGGGCCATGGTGGCCGAATTCAAGGTGCGCCGCGACCTGCTGGTCGATGGTCTGAACGCCATCGACGGCATCACCTGCAAGCGGCCCCGCGGCGCCTTCTACGTGTTCCCCAACGTGTCCGCCCTGGGCCTGACCAGCAAGCAGGTGGAGCAGCGCCTGCTGAACGAGTTCGGCGTGGCCGCCCTGGCCGGAACCTCGTTCGGCGCCTTCGGCGAGGGCTATCTGCGGTTCAGCTACGCCAACAGCCAGGCCAACATCCGCAAGGCGCTGGAGAGGTTCGCGGACTTCGCGGCGGCGGTCCGCTCATGACCACGGCCGGGTCCCAGGCCGCCCACCGGCGCTTCGTGATCGCGCTGGGGGGCAACGCCATCATTCCCGTCGGACAGAAAGGGACCTACGAGGAGCAGCTGGCCATCACCCGGGCGACCATGGACCAGGTCGCCCGGCTGGCCAAGGCGGGCCATCAGATCGTCATGACCCACGGCAACGGCCCGGTCGTCGGCAACATCGTGCTGCGCAACGACGCCGGGCAGGCCCTCCACGGCATCCCGCCGATGCCCATGTTCGTCGCCGGCGCCGACAGCCAGGGCGGACTGGGCTTCATGCTCCAGCAGGCCCTGCACAACGCCCTGCTCGACCACGGCATGGACCTGCCGGTGGCCACCGTGGTCACGCAGGTGCTGGTCGACGAGGAGGACCCCGCCTTCGCCCGGCCGAGCAAGCCGATCGGCCCCTTCTACGACGAGGTCCAGGCCAAGGCGCTGGAACAGGAGAACGGCTGGACCGTGGTCAAGGACGCCGGCCGCGGCTGGCGGCGGGTCGTGCCCAGCCCGATGCCCAGGGAAGTGGTCGAGTGGGAGGCCATCAAGACCCTGGTCGGCGCCGGAGTCCTGACCATCGCCACCGGCGGCGGGGGGGTTCCCGTCCGGCGCGACGAGGCCGGGCGCCTGCACGGGGTGGATGCCGTGATCGACAAGGACCGGGCGAGCGATCTCTTGGGCCGGCTCATCGGCGCGGACGTCCTGGTCATCATCACCCAGGTCGACAAGGTGTTCGCCCGCTTCGGACACGAGGACCAGGAGGCCCTCGACGTGTTGAAGACCGATCGCGCGGCCGCCATGCTCGCCGCCGGGGAGTTCCCCGCCGGGAGCATGGGTCCGAAGATCGAGGCCGCCCTGTCCTTCCTGGCCGGGGGCGGGGCCGAGGTCGTCATCACCTCTCCCGAATTCCTGCTGGCTGCCGTGGAAGGCCGGGCCGGCACCCGCATCGTGCCGGCCTGATTCCCGTTGATCCCCGCCCTGCGGACCGCGTAGTATCCCGAGGCCGGCCGGCTCCCGGCCGGCCTCGATTCCAAGGAGTGCCGCATGCCCATGAAGGTTCTCGTCATCGGTTCAGGGGGGCGCGAACACGCGATCGTGCGCCAGCTGGCCGCTTCGGACCTCGACCCGGTCATCTTCGCAGCCCCCGGCAACCCCGGGACGGCCGGGCTGGCCGCGAACGTGCCCCTGGATCCCCACCGTGGCGGCGACGTGGCGCGCTTCTGCCTGGAGGAGGAGATCCAGCTGGTCATCATCGGACCGGAGGACCCCCTCATCGCCGGTCTCGCCGACCGGCTGCGGCGCGACGGCATCGCGGTCTTCGGGCCGGGGGCCATGGGCGCCAGGCTCGAGGGAGACAAGGAATTCGCCAAGGAGGTGCTGGCCTCCGCCGGGGTCCCCACCCCCCGTTTCCACGCCTTCAGCAGCACCGACGCGGCCCTGAAGCACCTGGACAAGATCGATCTGCCGGTGGTCATCAAGGCCTGCGGCGCGGCCCAGGGCAAGGGCGTGGCGGTGTGCTCGACCCGGGAGGAGGCCGAAGCGCACATCAGGAAATGCCTGGACGAGCAGGTGTTCGGCGGCTCGGGCCTGCGCATCCTCATGGAGGAATGCCTCTTCGGTCCCGAATTGTCCGTCCTCATCGTGACCGACGGCCAGGACTACTGCCTGCTCGCTCCCAGCCGTGACTACAAGCGGATCGGCGAGAAGGACATGGGTCCCAATACCGGAGGGATGGGGGCCTTCGCGCCCGTCCGGCTGCCCCCGCACCTCTATGCCGAGATCGACGGCCGGATCGTCCTGCCGGTGCTGGCGGAGCTCCGGCGCCGCGACATCCCCTACCGCGGCGTCCTGTACGCCGGGCTGATGCTGACCGAGGACGGCCCCCAGGTCCTGGAGTTCAACTGCCGGTTCGGCGATCCGGAGACCCAGGTCGTGCTGCCCCTGCTCAAGGGGGACTTCCTGGACCTCTGCTGGACCACTGCCAACGGCAACCTGGGCAACTTCCTGCAGGGCCTGCACGAGGTGGAGGAACTCCAGCCGCAGGACTGGACGGGCGCCGGGTTGACCACCTGGCTGCGTCATTCGGTGGTGGTGGTCGCAGCCAGCGACGGGTATCCGGGCCGCTACGTCAAGGGCCGCCCCATCGACCTTCCGGACGGCGAGCACGCCGACCGGTGGCTCGTCCATGCCGGCACCTCCCTGGAGGGCGGCCGCCTGGTCACGTCCGGGGGCCGCGTGCTCGGAGCGGTCGGCTCGGGGATGAGTCTCCGGGACGCGCGCAATGCGGCCTACGGCCTGCTGGATCAGGTCCACTTCGAGGGTTTGACCTTCCGGCGCGACATCGCCGGATCAGGGGAAGGGGATTAGATGCCTGCCGGAAAGACCGCCCCCGCACCGCGGGTCATGGTCCTGCTCGGGAGCGCCAGCGACCTGCCGGTGATCGAGAAGATGCTGCCCCTGCTCGATCGCTTCGGCCTGACCTACGAGGTCCAGGTCGCCTCCGCCCATCGCCAGCACGACAAGCTGCGGCGCATCGTGGCGCGGGCCGACAAGGGCGGGACCGAGGTCTTCATCGCCCTGGCCGGCATGGCCGCCCACCTGCCGGGCGTGGTGGCTTCGCTGACCGGGCGCCCGGTGATCGGAGTGCCCGTGGCGAGCGGCCCCCTGGCGGGGGTCGACGCCCTGCTGTCCATCGTGCAGATGCCCCCGGGAGTCCCGGTGGCGACGGTCGCGGTGGGAAGCGCGGGCGCCCGCAACGCGGCCTGCCTGGCGGCCCGCATGATCGCCCTGAAGGATTCGGGGGTGGCCGCGGCCGTCGCGGACTACCGGCGGGAACTGGCGCGGGGCGGGAGCTGAGGTGGACCCGACTCGCGGGGATTTCGCGGAGACGGCTGCGGGTCTGGCCGCCGGCGGGGTCTACATCCTCCAGACCGACACCTTGCCGGGCCTGCACGGGCGCGCCGACGATCCCGCCGCCGTGGAACGCATCTTCCGGATGAAGGGACGGCCCGAGGGGAAACCCGCGCTGGTCCTGGCGGGTTCCCTCGAGATGGCCTTCGCCCTGGTGGAGGACCTGGACGACCGGGTCGCTTCGCTCTGCCGCCGTTGCTGGCCGGGACCCTATTCCCTCATCCTGCCCGGCCGGCCGGGGCTGGCGGCCGGGGTCCGCGGGCCCGACGGCACCCTCGCGGTCCGCGTGCCCGCATGCGCGGAACTGCGCCGCTTGATCGAGGCCGCAGGCGGCGCGCTCGTTTCCACCAGCGCCAACCTGACCGGCCGGCCTCCTTGCCGGACCGTCCGCGAGGCCCTCGCCGAGATGGGGGATGGGGTGGACGGCGCGTGGGCTCCGGATCCGGGGCAGGAGTCCGATCCGGGGACCGCGCCCAGCGCCCTGGTGGATGCGACCGTCTGGCCGCCGCAGGTCCTGCGCGAGGGGCCGGGGCCGCTGCCCCTGGTGGATCCCGACGCCTCTTGACGGCCACTTCGGGGCCGCCTAGTTTTGGTTTTCCGGCGATGAGAGGCGCGATTCCCGACCGGTTTCCCGGGAGGACCATGTCCAGGCTCGTCATCTTCCTGTGCACGGGCAACATCTGCCGCAGCCCCCTGGCGGAGGGGCTGGCCCGCTGGATGTTCCCGGATGCGGGATTGAACTTCGCCTCCCTGGGACTGGCGGCGCCGGAAGGCTATCCCGCATCGGAGGGTTCGCGGAGGTTCGCCGCCGGTCTGGGCGTCGATCTGGGATGCCACAGGTCCAGGCCGGTGACTCCGGCCGGCCTTGCGGGAGGGCTCTGGGTCATCGGCATGACCCGGTCCCATGCGGCCATGTTCCGCAGCTCCTGGGGGAACGGGTACTCCGGTTTCGTGGGAGTCCTGGGAGCACCGGGACTCGATCTGACGGGGCTGGGGCATTCGCCGGACATGGAGGAGGTGGCCGACCCCTACGGCGGCGCCTTCGAGGACTACGATCGTTGCGGCACCCAGATCCAGCGCCTGCTGGCCGGCTGGGAGCCCGTCTTCAGGAATCTGTCCACGCAAGCGGGAGACTGGGAATGATCATCGCCGTCGGCTCGGACCATCGTGGATTCGCCCACAAGAGCACGCTGGCCGCCCATCTGGCAGGCAGGGGGGTGGAGGTCGCGGATTGCGGCTGTCCGGGCCCCGACCCGGCGGACTACCCCGACGCGGCTCTCGATGTCGCCGCGATGGTGGCATCGGGCCGGGCCCAGGCGGGGATCCTGATCTGCGGTTCGGGGATCGGCATGAGCATCGCCGCCAACAAGGTCAAGGGCGTGCGGGCGTCCCTCTGCTTCACCCCCGACCAGGCTCGGACCACCCGCCTTCACAACGACAGCAACGTGCTTTGCCTGAGCGGGGACGCCCTGGAGCCGCGCGACGCGGCGGCGATCGCGGACGCGTATCTGGAAACGGAATTCGCAGGCGGGCGCCACGCCCGCCGGGTGGACAAGATCACGGCTTACGAAGCGGAACACCTCAGATAGGAGCGGCGCCATGTACGACGAAGTCCGCAGGATCGATCCGGAGATCGCCGAGGTCCTGGACCTGGAACTGGCCCGGCAGCGCAACCAGCTGGAGATGATCGCGAGCGAGAACTTCACCAGCCGGGCGGTCATGGAGGCCATGGGCTCCACGCTGACCAACAAGTATGCCGAGGGCTACCCCGGCAAACGCTATTACGGCGGCTGCTCCCACGTCGACACCGCCGAGACCCTGGCCAAGCGGCGGGCCACCGAACTGTTCGGGGCCGAGCGCGCCAACGTCCAGCCCCACAGCGGGTCCACGGCCAACCTGACGGCCTACCTCGCGTTCCTGAAGCCGGGCGACAGGATCCTGGGCCTGAGCCTTTCGCACGGGGGGCACCTGACGCACGGCCATCCGGTGAACTTCTCCGGCTCCCTGTTCGAGGCCGTCCACTACGAGGTGGACCGGACCACCGAGACCATCGACTACGATCGTCTGCGCGATCAGGCGAAGGCGGAGGGCCCGAAGATGATCGTCGGCGGAGCGAGCGCCTATCCCCGGTTCTGGGACTTCGCGAAGCTGCGCAGCATCGCCGACGAGGTCGGAGCGATCCTCCTGTTCGACATGGCCCACATCGCCGGTCTGGTGGCCGGGGGCGTCCATCCCAGCCCGGTGCCCCATTGCGACGTCGTGACCTCCACCACGCACAAGACCCTGCGCGGCCCCCGCGGGGGGTTGATCCTGAGCACGCAGGAGCACTTCAAGGCGATCCAGAAGACGAACTTCCCCGGCGTGCAGGGCGGTCCCCTGATGCACGTGATCGCCGCCAAGGCCGTCTGCTTCCACGAGTGCATGCAGGACGAGTTCAAGCTGTATGCCCGCAGGACGGTCGAGAACGCCGCCGCCCTGGCCGGGAGCCTGCTGGAACGCGGGTTCCGCCTGGTCAGCGGGGGGACCGACAACCATCTGCTGCTGGTCAATCTCACCAGCAAGGGACTGACCGGGCAGGACATGGAGTCCCTGCTCGAGCACGTGGGGATCACCGTCAACAAGAACACGGTGCCGTTCGACCAGGAATCCCCGTTCGTCACCAGCGGGATCCGCATCGGCACGCCCGCCCTGACCTCGCGGGGCATGGGGGTCGAGCAGATGAAGCGGATCGCCTCCATCATGGACCGGGCCGTGGACGCCCGGAACGACGAGGCCGCCCTGGCGGCCCTCCGGGGCGAAAGCGAGGAACTCTGCCGCGCGTTCCCCCTGTATCCGGACCTGGCCTGAGGCGGGGAGGTCGGGCATGAAGTGTCCCCGTTGCGGCCACGAAGACGACAAGGTGATCGACAGCCGGGCCGTACGTGACGGCCGGGCCGTCCGTCGCCGGCGGGAGTGCACGCACTGCGCCGAACGCTTCACCACCTACGAAGCCATCGAGACGCGCCCGGTCCTGGTGGTCAAGCGCAGCGGGGACCGGGTCGCCTACAACCGCGCCAAGGTCATCGTCGGGGTGACCAAGGCCTGCGAGAAGCGGCCGGTGGCCCTCGAGGAGATCGAGATCATCGTCGATCACGTCGAACTGAAGCTCGCCGCCTCCGGCAGGCGCGAGGTGCCCAGCGAGACCATCGGCCGTTACGTCCTGGAGGAATTGCGGCAGGTGGACGAGGTCGCCTACGTCCGGTTCGCCTCGGTGTACCGCAGCTTCCAGAACGTGGACGAGTTCTTCCAGCTGCTGCGCGACCTCAAGGACACTCCGCCGCCAAGGGACGAGGACGCATGAGCCCGCTTTCGCCGCCGAACGGGGATCCCGAGCGGAAGCCCCTCGACCAGCGGCCCGAGGCCGGCTCCCCCGGACCGGCCGAACCGGAGGCGAAGGACGAATCTCCGCCCCCCGGCTCCGACGACGGCCAGATGGGTTTCCTCGATCACCTGGCCGAACTGCGGTCCGTCCTGATCCATTCCGGGCTGGCGGCCATGGCGGCGACGGTCCTCTGCTGGTTCGTGTCCGCCCGCCTGCTGGATCTGCTGATCTCGCCGCTCGCCTCCGAGGGCGTCTACTTCACGGCGCCCAACGAAGCCTTCCTGGTGCGGCTGAAGATCTCCGCAGCGGTGGGGATCTTCGTGGTCCTGCCGTTCATCCTGTTCCGGATCTATGCGTTCATCCTGCCGGGACTCTACGCCAAGGAACGCAAGGTCGTCACGCCGCTGTTGCTGACCACCACCCTTCTCTTCTATGCCGGAGTGGCGTTCGCCTTCCTGGTGGTCATTCCCCAGGTCATCAGCTTCCTCCTGAGTTTCGGGACCTCCGGGATGGAGCCCCTGATCGGCGTGGGGCCGTATTTCGCCTTCGTGTCGCGGCTGTGCCTGGCCTTCGGGCTGGTCTTCGAGTTGCCCCTGGTCGTGCTCTTCCTCAGCGTGATCGGCATCGTCAACCCTCACATTCTGTTGCGCGGGTGGCGATTGGCGGTGATCCTGATCTTCACCGCCTCCGCCCTGCTCACGCCCCCGGACGTGATCAGCCAGGTCATGATGGGCGTTCCGGTCCTCATCCTCTACCTGGGATCGGTGCTGGTTTCCATCGCCGTCACCCGCAATAAGCGGAAACAGGATTGACAGGGGCGTTCTTTTGCGAATATTTGTGTCCAGGACCCCTGCAGCCGCCCCATGCCGGGGGGCGACCACAGAATCTCCAGTCGAGAGCAGGTTTCGATGGGACTTGTCGATAAGGAACGGATCAAGCTGATCACCCTGCAGCGGTCCATCGCGCCGGCCCTCGCGGAGGTGGATCGGGAATTCCGGCGGATCACTTCGGGCAACAGTCCCCTGACCACGGAGATCTGCGACCACATCCATCTCGGCAAGAGCAAGCGATTCCGCCCGACCCTGCTGCTGCTCGCCGCCCAGGACGGGGACGGTTTCCCCCGGGAGGCCATCACCGCGGCCGCCAGCGTGGAACTGGTGCACACGGCGACCCTGGTCCACGACGACTTCATCGACGAGGCGTTGACCCGCAGGGGGCTCCCCTCGGTCAACCAGAAGTACGGCGCCAGCGCCGCCCTGATCATGGGGGACTTCCTCTATTCCAAGGCCCTCCACAACCTCTGCGAGGCGGGGCTTGACCACGCCGTCGAGCTGCTCGCCCGCACGACCGTCCTGATGAGCGAGGCGGAGATGCTCCAGCTCGAGCACCGGTACGACCTGGACATCAGCGAGGACCGCTACCTGCAGATCATCTACCAGAAGACGGCCAGCCTCATCGAGAACAGCTGCCGCATCGGCGTGTCGTTCAACCGGCGTCTCGCGGCCGAGGAGGAGGCCTTCGGCACCTTCGGCTGCAAGACCGGCCTGGTGTTCCAGATCACGGACGACATCTTCGACTACCTGGGGGACGAGCGCCGCCTGGGCAAGCCGACCGGCCAGGACTGGGAGGAGGGGCGGATCACCCTGCCCCTGATCGCGGCCCTCGCCAACGCGCCGGACGGGGTGCGCGACCGTATCCGGGAGCTGAGCCGGCAGACGGATCCCGCCCTGCGGGCCGCGGGCTGGCCCGAGGTGAGGGGACTGGTCACCGAATTCGGCGGAGTCGATTATTCCTTCGACAAGGCCCGCCAGTTCGGGGAGGAGGCCAAGCTGGCCCTCGCCCCCCTGGCCTCCGGCCCCCAGAAGAAGCTGCTGGCCGTCGCCGTCGAGTACGTCATCAACCGACTGAACTAGGATCGTCATGACTCCAGAAATGATTCCCGATGCTTCCCCGGAGTCGCCCGCGACCTTCCACATGCCCGACGATTCGGACGGGTTCAGCCTGGCCGAGCTGGCGGGGTGGCACCTGCTGGAGAAGAAGGGGGAGAACCTGGTCGTCCTCGACCTGCGCGGGCGGTCGGACGTGTGCGACTTCTTCGTCATCGCCGAGGGGAATTCCGACGTCCAGGTCAAGGCGCTCGCCCGCAACCTGCAGAGCAAGCTGCTGGATGCCGGGCACCGCGCCAAGGGGATCGAGGGCATGGACGACGGCCGCTGGGTCCTGATCGATTTCTTCGACGTCGTGGTCCACGTCTTCCATCCCGAGTCCCGTCGTTACTACCAGCTGGAACGGCTCTGGGGAGATGCCGGCCGGCTCGATCTCGACCCGTCCTGGTTCGCATCCCCCGAGGTCTCCGGACGCCATCCGGGGATCGTCCCGCCGCCCCAGCCCGGCTCCGGCCCGGCATCCTGAGGGACCTGCGTCATGGTCGAGGATCTGCTGCGGAAGGGTCTGCTGGCCGCCCTGGAAAAGATCGGGGTGTTCGACGACGACCTGGACATCCAGCTGGAAAAGCCCCGCGACCGCAGCCACGGGGACCTGAGCACCAACCTGGCCCTGGTCCTGGGCGGGCGCCTCGACCGCAAGCCCCGTGAGCTGGCGGGAGTCATCGCCGCCGAGGTTCACCTGCCCCGCTCGGTGATCCATTCGGTGGAGATCGCCGGGCCCGGCTTCATCAACTTCCGCATCTCACGCGGCCACCAGATCGAGATGCTGCTCGACCTCTGGCGAGCCGACGGCGCCCTGGAACGGATCCGCACCGGCGGCAACAAGCGCATCAACGTCGAGTTCATCAGCGCCAATCCCACCGGTCCCCTGACCGCCGTCTCCGCCCGGGCCGGCGCCTTCGGCATGTGCCTGGTGAGGCTCCTGGAGGCGGTGGGCTACGACGCCCACGCCGAGTACTACGTCAACGACGCGGGTCTCCAGGTGCAGCTCCTGGGACGCTCCCTGCGGGCCCATTTCATGAAGCTGATCGGGGAGGAGGTCGAATTCCCCGACGACGCCTACCGCGGCCGTTACATGGAGATCATGGCGGGAGAACTCCTGGGACTCGACAGCCAGGGCGTCCAGAAGGCCTCCTCCGCCTTCAACGACGAGAGCTTCCAGCGGATCCAGGCCCCTCCCGGCGACGCCCGGCAATGGAGCGCCCTGCCCGAGGACGAGTCGGTCCGCTGTTTCGCCAAGTTCGCCCTGATGCGGATCCTCGGCTGGCAGCGCCAGACCTGCCGCCGGTTCGGGCTTCGGTTCGAGACCTGGTATTTCGAGTCGGAACTGCACGAGACCAAGAGGATCGAGCGGGCCCTCGACCGGCTGACCAAGCAGGGGGCCGTGTTCGTCCGGGACGGGGCGACCTGGTTCCGGGCCACCGACTACGGGGACGAGCAGGACCGCGTCGTGGTCCGGTCCGACGGCACGCCGACCTACTTCATGGCGGACATCGCCTACCACTTCCACAAGTTCCAGCGCGGCTTCGAGCACGCCATCGACTTCTGGGGCCCCGATCACCACGGCTACATCCAGCGTCTGGCCGGGGCCATGGCCGCGCTGGGGGTCTGGCCGGAATGGCTGGAGATCCAGATCGTGGAGCAGGTATCCTTCCTGCAGGACGGACGGCCCCTGGACGCCTCGCGCCGCAAGGGCCAGGTCGTGACCATGGACGCGCTGGTGGACGAAGTCGGCGCCGATGCCGCGAAGTTCTTCTTCCTGACCCGCAAGCCGAACAGCACGCTGGAATTCGATCTGGACCTGGCCCGGGATCCGTCCGACGTCAACCCCCTTTCGAGGATCAGGTCGGCCCACGCCCGGATCTGCGGTTTCTTCCAGGAAGCGGAGTCCCGGCGGATCGAGCTGCTCGAGCCCACGGCGGAGACCCTCGGCAACCTCGAATCCGAGAGCGAGTGGAACCTCGTCCGGGAACTGGTCCGGCTGCCCAGGATCATCATCTCGGCGGCCGAGCACCGGGAGCCTGCCCGCCTGACGGCCTATCTCCAGGAGATCGCCGGCCTCTACAACCAGTGCCATGACCAGTGCCAGGGCATCCTCGCCGCCAAGGAGGACCGGCGGACGGCCCAGCTCCACCTGAGCCTCCTGACCCGGCGGGTGATCCGGGTCGTGGCCGACCTGATCGGAATCGATCTGCCGGAAACCGGGGAAAAGAAGGTTTGAGATGGCGATTCTCGTTGTCGGATCCGTGGCCTACGACACCGTCGAGACGACCCGCGAACGCAGGGAACGCCAGCTCGGCGGGAGCGCGAGCTTCTTCGCCGTGGCCGCCCGCGGCCGGGGCCCCGTCCGCTGCGTGGGAGTGGTCGGCGACGACTTCCGGGAGTCCGACCTGGAATTGATCCGGAGCGCCGGAGCGCGGACCGCCGGCATCGTCCGCCGTCCCGGGGCGAGCTTCCACTGGTCCGGACGTTACCATGCCGACATGATCGAGCGGGACACCCTGGCCACCGAGCTGGGAGTCTTCGCCGATTTCCAGCCGGAGATTCCAGGGGACTGGCTGGACAGCGAATACATCTTCCTGGCCAACATCCACCCGACCCTTCAGGCCCAGGTGCTGGACCTCGTCGCCGGTCCCGGCCTCGTGGCGCTGGACACCATGAACCTCTGGATCGAGACCACCCGGCCCCAGCTGCTGGAGGTCCTGGCCCGGGTCGACGTCCTGCTGGTCAACGACGGCGAGGCCCGGATGTTGACGGGCGAGCGCAGTCTCGCCCGCGCCGCCGCCGCCATCGCCGCCATGGGTCCCGGACGCGTGATCATCAAGAAGGGCGAGCACGGCGCCCTGTTCTTCGGCCGGGATTCGGTCCTGGCCGTGCCGGCCATCATCCTCGACGACGTGGTCGATCCGACGGGAGCGGGGGACAGCTTCGCCGGGGGCTTCATGGGCAGCCTGGCCGAGGCCGGCGCCACCCGCGGGGACGGCGACGAGGTCTTCCGGAGGGCCATGCTCGACGGGACGGTGACGGCCAGCTTCTGTCCCGAGGGGTTCAGCGTCGAGGGCCTGATGGCGGTGACCGATGAGGCCTACGCCAGGCGCAAGGCCGTCCTCGAGGGGATGATGATCCCCTGAAGGCCGGACGGTGTTCCTGTGGGATCCCGCGGCTCCCGCGACCCGGGACGGGCCCGGAAAAGCGTCTGATTTCGGGTGCTTTTCAAGAACATCTTGTTGGAATTATTAGGCTGTGGTACGATGGTGCATCAGATCCATGCTGATCCATCAGAAATCCAGGGAGCAGTTCATTGGAGTGGGAGCCCAACGAGAGGGATGCCTGGGTCGCCGACGCACAGCGTTGGATCAGCCAGATCAAGGGCGTCCTTCAGTGCAAGATCGAGCTGGATCCCGACGGTGAGGTCGCCGGCGTCCACGTCGTCGCCGGGTTCGAGCGGGAGCCGCGGCACATCGTCCGGGACGTGGAGAGCCTGTTGAAGGCCCGCCTGGGCATCGACGTCTACTACAAGAAGATCGGCGTCGTCCAGGTCCTCGACAGCGGCGACCCGGTGGCCGGACCTCGTGCGGTCGCCGCCGGTCCCGGTGCCGGCGCCGCGCCGCGGATCCACCAGCCCGGCGGGGGTTCCCCCGCACCCGAGCCCTGCACGGATGGGCCTGACGCTGATCCCGATGTCCTCGGCGTGAGCTTCCACCCGCCCGGTTTCGAGGACCAGGACGACTGGGATTTCGAGTTCGGGCAGCCTCTCGAACCCGAAGCGCCGCGACCCGCGTCCGGGACCGGACCCGGCGAGGTGGCCGGTTCCCGCCCCGACCCCATTCCCGCCATTCTCGTCGCCGAGGACGGAGCCCTCCGCATCCTGTGCAGCGGGGTGGGAGTCCTGGCCTCGGAGAGCCTGATCCGGGCCGAGGTCCAGTTGCAGGCCGGCGGGTTCGAGGCCCGGGGCACCCGCGAGGGCCCCAATCATCCGGACAGCGACGTGACCCTGGTCGCCGAGGCCGCCCTGGAAGCGGTCAACCGGATCGTGAAGGAGAAGGTCCTGCTCAACCTGGTCGAGATCCGGACCACCACCATCGCCGGTCAGCCGGTCTTCCTGGCGGCCGTCGGGCTGGTGGAGGGCCGCCGCAGCGAGACCCTGTTCGGGACCTGCTCCCTGCGCCACAACCGGCAGCAGGCGGTGGTCTTCGCGGTGCTGGACGCCCTGAACCGCCGCCTGGCCCAGTACTCCCTCCGGGAACGGGAGTCCGCCGACTGAACCGGTTCGCCGGGCCTTGATCGGGGCGTTCCCTCCGCTTACTATCCCCTGGACGTTGCCAGCCCTTCCACCGGGAGCCTCCCATGAAGTATGCCGACAGCGGTGTGAACATCGACGCCGCCACCCGGGCCCTCGCCCGCAGCAAAGACGCCGTCAAGTCCACCTGGGACCGGAGGGTCCGCAACGAGATCGGGGCCTTCGGCGGGCTGTACCAGCCCGATCCCGGCGGACCCCTGCTGGTGGCGAGCGTCGACGGGGTCGGCACCAAGGTGATGATCGCCCGCATGGCCGGGGTCTACGACACGGTGGGGCAGGACCTGGTGAACCACTGCGTGGACGACATCCTGGTGCAGGGGGCCGAGCCCCTGTTCTTCCTGGACTACTTCGCCACCTCGCGGCTGCAGGAGGACGTGTTGCCCGCGGTGATCGGCGGTTTCGCCAAGGCCTGCCGCGAGAACGGGTGCGCCCTGCTGGGGGGGGAGACGGCCGAGATGCCCGGTGTCTACGGCGCCGGCGAGTTCGACCTGGCCGGAACCATCGTCGGCCGGGTGCTGCCCGAGCACGTCATCGACGGCCGGGCCATCCGGCCGGGCGACCGGATCTGGGGCCTGCCCAGCACCGGCCTGCACACCAACGGCTATTCCCTGGCCCGGGCGGTCCTGCTGGAGAAGACCGGCTTCACCGTCGCCGACCGGCCTGCCGAGCTGGGGGGCGCGTCCGTGGGCGAGGCGCTGCTGGCCGTCCACCGCAGCTACCTCGGGGACCTGCGCGCCGTGTGGTCCGCCTGCGGGCGCGAGGCGGTCCACGGCCTGGCCCACATCACCGGCGGCGGCTTCACGGACAACATCCCCAGGGTGCTCCCCGGGGGCCTCACCGCCGTCATCGATCCTACCGCCTGGACCGTTCCTCCCATCTTCACCCTCATCGCCGCCAGGGGCGGCGTCGATCCCGCCGAGATGTACCGGGTCTTCAACATGGGGATCGGCATGGTGGTGTTCGTCCCGGCCGGGCTGGCGCTCGACACCGCTGCGGGAATCCCCGCCCTGCCCATCGGGGAGGTCAGGGAAGGGTCGGTTCCGGTCGAGTTGGGATTCTGAAAACGGGTCAGTCCTGGACTGTCCCAACAGGACGGAGTGTCCCGGAACGCTCGCCGGGTGTAATTGCCGGGGACGCAACGGCGTGGCCTTTCCGGTGTCCCATCGTGTCCCGCAAAGTCCCGGCGGCGGGACACCTCAGGGCGCTCCCAGGCCATTTCCAGTCGTTCATGTTCATTCTGGGAACTTCTTCCAAAATTTTATGGTTAAACGTTTTATGTATTCTTGAATTTATTCCATCCCCATTTCGTGACCCCACTCTTCCGGGCCCGGCGCCTGCTGAAGGATGGCGGCCCTGGAGGGCCAGGTGTCCTTGGACGTGCTCGCCTCATGCGCCGGGGGGAATCATGAATACCAGACTGTTTTGGAACGAGGAAATCCGGACTTTTCCGCATGGTTGCAAAGCGGCCGCCCTCTGGGTGGTCCGCCGCGAGGGGCCCGATCCCGCCGGGCCGCTCCATCTCGTCTTCCGCTGGTCCCTGGGCAGCCCCGCCGTCAGGTCCGCCCTGGGCCCCCCGCTGGGCGCCATGATGAGGGCGATCCAGGACCAGCGGGAGGAACTCCTGTTTCCCGACGGGAAGGCCGCGCTCTGGATCGAACCCCTGGGGACGGGGGAGCGGTCCTACGGCAGCCTCGCCCTGTGGTTCGAGGCCGACGAGCCGTGGCGGGAGGGGATCTTCCTCTGGGTCCAGAGGCTGGCCGGTCGGCTGGGACCCCTCCTGCCCCAGCTGGACGTGTGCGGGGACGGGGATGGATGGCCGGACCCCCCCGGCCAGCTGCGCCTGTTCCCGGCCTCCGGCGTGGGGATGGATGGAGGCGGGCCGGGACGAGGCCGCCGTCGCGCGCCCGTCGACCGCAAGGGGGACCGACCCCTGCCCAGGCCCCAGACCATCCCGGGGATTCCCGGCTGCATCGGGGTCAGCGAGGAGATGGTGAGGCTGGGTGCGACCCTGCAGGGTGTGGCCCGGAGCGAGGCCAACGTCCTGCTCTACGGCGAGAGCGGCACCGGCAAGGAGATCATCGCCGCGGCCGTCCATGCCCTCGGGCCGCGGGGCAAGGGACCGTTCGTGGGCCAGAACTGCGCGGCCCTGCCCGAAACGCTCTTCGAGAGCGAGCTGTTCGGGCACCGCGCCGGGGCCTTCACCGGGGCGGCCGGTGACAAGAAGGGGCTCCTCGCGTCCGCCGACGGGGGGACCTTCTTCCTGGACGAGATCGGGGACATGCCCCTGTCCCTGCAGATCAAGCTGCTGAGGGTCATGCAGGAGCGGAAGGTCCGGCGCATCGGGGAGCTGCAGGCGCGGCCGGTGGACATCCGCTTCGTGGCCGCGACCCATAAGAACCTGTTCGCCGAGATCGCCGCCGGCAATTTCCGCCTGGACCTCTACTACCGCCTGAAGGTCGTCAGCCTGGAGGTTCCGCCCCTCCGCCACCGGCCCGAGGACGTCGCCCACCTCTTCGCCTACTTCCTGCGCCGCAACGGCCGGCCCATTCCCCGGATGACCATGACCGACGAATGCCTGGCCGCGCTCCAGGCCTGGCGGTGGCCCGGCAACGTGCGTGAGCTGGAGAACGAGGTGCAGCGCTTCCTGGCGCTCTACCCCCAGGTCTCCACGGTCGAGCTCCACCACCTGTCCCCGGAGATCAGGGATCAGGGCACCAGTCCCGTCGACCCGGCCGATCTCGGCACGCTGCGGGAGCTGGACAAGGCCGGCGAGATGCTGGAACGGTATCTCATCCGCAAGGCCATCGCCGCGGCGGGCGGGCGGAAGGCAGCCGCCGCCCGCCGCCTGGGGTTGTCCCGTCAGGGCCTCTACAAGAAGATCCAGAGGTACGGGATGACCGACCTGATCGCGTCCCCTTGACGGCGCGGCGGCAGGCGATCCTCCGGTCCAGGTCATCCGGGTTCGCGAACCGGGCCGGGGGCCGGGGTCCGCCGGGGAACCCGATCTAGACAGGAGCCGGGGGGCAGGCTAACTTGCCCGACATGGAATTCCGGCAGGATGACGACGCGCCCCTGCGCATGCCCGGCGGCGCCAGGCGGTCCTATCTGCAGGCGGGACTCGCGGGCCTGGGTCTGACCCTGGCCCTGCCTCCGTTCGCCTGGACGGGGCTGCTGGCCCCCGTCCCCGTGGCCCTGCTGTTCCGGGTGCTGCGGTCGGCCCCCCGGCCGGGACGCACCGCCCTGGTGTTCGGCCTCGTCCACCAGGCCACCCTGCTGCACTGGCTGTTCTTCCTCGATCCGGCGAAGACCATCCCCACCCGGGCCCTGGTGCCCATCCAGGCCCTCGGCGCCATCCTCTACGTCTCCTGCTTCTATCTGGCGATGGGCTGGGTCTACGGCAAGCTGCGGTCCGGCGTTCTCCGGCGCAGCGGAGCCTGGCTGCTGCCGGTGCTGTGGATCGGGATGGAGGCCCTGCGGTCCCGCGGGGAGCTGGGCTTCTCCTGGTGCCTGAGCGGCTCCGCCCTGATCGGCACGCCCCTGCTGGGGCTCGCCCGGACCTCGGGCGAGATCGGGGTCGGCGCCGGGATCGCCTTCCTGGCCGCTCTGCTGGCCGTGGTGCTGCCAGGCTCGGGGGAAGGGGGTCCCCGCGGCGACCGGCGGCGTGTCGTTCCCATAGCCGCCATGGCTCTCCTGTGGTGGGTCTGGCTCGCAGCCGGGGCGTTGATGGTGCGGCCCGGCCCGGCCGACGTCGGCGGGGGCGGGCCGGCCGAGCTCCAGGTCGCGGCCATCCAGCCCGACGTGGCCCTCGCGGACAAGTGGGCGAAGGACAAGCTCGACTCGACGCGCGTGCCGCTGGCCGAATGGACCGCGCGGGCGGCGGACCGGGGAGCGCGCTTCATCGTCTGGCCGGAGACCGCGGTGCCCGCCTACGTGCGCCATGACAATCCTCTGCTGGCCTGGACCCGGGAGGTGGTCCGCAAGTCGGGGGCCCACGTCTTCACGGGGTTCCCCGATGCGGAACGCAGGCCCGACGGGGGCATCACGACGACCAACTCCTCGGGGCTCTTCTCGCCGGACGGGGCCCTGATCGACCAGTACGCCAAGCATCACCTGCTGCCCATCGGCGAGGCGATGCCCTTCACTTCGCTCCTGCCGTTCCTGGCGAAGGTCGACGTGGGCCAGGCCGAGTGGACGCCGGGTCCGTACCCGCGGCCCCTGGCCGCCGGTCCCCCCCTGGATGGCTTCCGATTCTCCGCCATGATCTGCTTCGAATCGATCTTCTCCGACCTCGCCCGGGGACCGGTGCGGGACGGCAGCGGGTGCCTGGTGGTCATCACCAACGACGGCTGGTTCGGCCGGACGGCGGGACCGCGGCAGCACGCCTGGCTGGCGCGACTGCGGGCGGTCGAGTGCGGGGTCCCGGTGATCCGCTGCGCCAACAACGGGATCAGCTTCATCGGCGACGCCGAGGGACGCATCCTGGACTGGCTCGAGCTGGGACGCCGGGGAATGGTCGCCGCCAGCATCACCCCGGGCGACGGCGGGACGCTCTACGTGAGGCTCGGGGCCTGGCCCCTGCTGGGCTTCGTGGCGGGTTGGATCCTCCTGGGCGTGATCCCTGAACGCGGAAGGGGGAGGCGCCCATGACCGCGGTCGACCGTCACCGCTTCGTCTTCTGTCCCCGTTGCGGGAGCGAACTCGGCTCGCGCTCCGAAGGGGGCCGAGAGCGGCCCTGGTGCTCCGAATGCGGCTTTGTCCAGTACCTCAACCCCGCGCCCGGGGCCGGGGTGATCCTGGTGCGGGACGGCGCGGTCTGTCTCGTCCGGCGCAAGTTCCCGCCCCGGCAGGGACTGTGGTCGTTGCCCACGGGCTTCATGGAGTGGGACGAAACCGTGGAGGAGACGGCGGTCCGGGAGACCCTGGAGGAGACCGGACTCGTGGTGCGGCTGGCCGGCCTCTACGCGGTGGAAACGGGGATGCTGCCTCCCGACCGGCCCGTGCTGGTGGTGTTCTACCGGGCCGAGGAGGTCGGCGGCGAACTCTGCGCCGGGGACGACGCGGCCGAGGCGGGCTTCCATCCCCTGGACGATTTGCCGGGGCCGATCGCCTTCGCCGCGCACCGCCGGGTCCTGTCCAGGCTGGCGCGGGAGATCCTGCCGGGTCCCGACCGCGAAGCGAAGGAGGCGAACCATGACGCATGACCGGGACCGGGCGGCGGTCCGGACCGCCGTCCTGCTTTCGGGGAGCGGCCGGACCCTCGCGAACCTGCTGGCGCGGATCCGATCCGACGACCTGCCCCTGGACGTCGTCGGCGTCGTGTCCAGCCGGCCCGGCGTACGCGGGCTTGAGGTCGCGCAGGAAGCGGGCATCCCCTCGGCCGTCTTCCGGCGCAAGGACTACCCGGGAGTCCGGGAGCACAACGGCGCCGTGAACGCCTGGCTGGAACCGCTGGCTCCCCGCCTGATCGTCCTGGCCGGCTACCTGTGTTTCTACGTCCATCCCGACTGGTTCACCGGACCGGTGGTCAACATCCACCCGGCCCTGCTGCCGAAGTTCGGGGGACAGGGGTTTTACGGGGACCGGGTGCACCAGGCGGTGCTCGAGGCGGGGGAGAAGGTCACCGGCTGCACGGTCCACCTGGTGGACGACCAGTACGACCACGGCCGCATCCTCGGCCGGCAGGAGGTTCCGGTCCTGCCCGGCGACGACGTCCATTCCCTGGCCGACCGGGTGTTCGCGGCGGAATGCGAGCTCTATCCCCGCGTCCTCGCCGACCTCGCCCGGACCCTGCTCTGAGCGCGAGGCGGCGGTCAAGGGTCGCAAAAACCCCCGGCCCTTGCGGACCGGGGGTTTCTTCCGTCCAGATCGGGGATCAGCCCGGGAAGTTCCCGCAGACGTCGCCGGATTCTCCGCCCCGCGGGGCGGGGTCGCCGGTCATCAGGTAGCGGTGCATGGCGTCGGCGGCCTTGCGGCCCTGGCCCATGGCCAGGATCACGGTGGCCCCTCCGGTGACGATGTCCCCCGCGGCGAAGCAGTCGGGCAGGCTGGACTGCATCCACTCGTTGGTCAGGATGATGCCCTTCCGGGGATCCCGTTCCAGTTCGGGCACGTCGGCGGTCAGCAGGGGATTCGGACCCTGGCCGATGGCGATGACCACCGTGTCCACGGCGAATTCCTTGACCTTGCCCTCGATGGGGACCGGACGGCGGCGTCCGCTGGCGTCGGGCTCGCCCAGTTCCATCTCCTGGCAGAGGATGGCCCCGACCGCCCCCTTGCCGTCGTCGACGATCTCGATGGGGGAGTGCAGCAGGTTGAACTCCACCCCCTCCTGTTCGGCGTGGTGGATCTCCTCGATGCGGGCGGGCATCTCCAGGCGGCTGCGCCGGTACACCAGGTAGACCACCTCGGGCTGCAGGCGCTTGGCGGTGCGGGCCGAGTCCATGGCCGTGTTGCCGGCCCCGATCACGGCGATGCGCTTGATCTTCTTGACGGGGGTGTCCGCCCCGCCGGGGAACTTGTACCCGCCCATGAGATTGACCCGGGTGAGGAACTCGTTGGCGCTGTACACGCCGTTGAGGTTCTCCCCGGGAATGCCCAGGAACCAGGGCAGGCCCGCGCCCGTGCCGATCAGGACGGCGTCGAAGCGCTCGCGGATGCTGTTGAGGCTCTCCGCCTTCCCCACCGGATAGTTCATCACGAACTTCACGCCCATGTCCTTCAATCCGTCGATCTCGCGGACCAGGATCTCCTTGGGCAGCCGGAACTGGGGGATGCCGTAGAAGAGGACGCCGCCGGGCTTGTGCAGGGCCTCGAACACCGTCACGTCGTGGCCCTTCTGGGCCAGGTCGCTGGCGGCGGTCAGTCCGGCGGGACCCGAGCCGATGACGGCGACCTTCTTGCCGGTCGGGGGCGCCACCTCGGGGGTGATGGTCAGGTTGTGCTCCATGGCGTAGTCGCCCAGGAAGCGCTCCACCCTGCCCACGCCGCCGGGCTCGCGGCCCTTGTCCGGCTTGTTCAGGGTGCAGACCATCTCGCACTGGTCCTCCTGCGGGCAGACCCGGCCGCAGATGGCGGGCAGGAAGTTCTTCTCCTTGATCTTGCGCAGGGCCCCCTCGTAGTCCTTCTCGCCGACCAGCTTCAGGAAGGCGGGGATGTCGATGCCCACCGGGCAACCCGCCACGCAGGGCTTGTTCTTGCACTGGATGCAGCGCAACGCTTCCTGGGTCGCCTCGATCTCGTTGTAGCCCAGGGGCACTTCCTCGAAGTTGAAGATGCGGTCCTGGGGCGCCTGCTCCCGCATGGGAATCTTGGTCTTGCTCTTGTTGATTTCCCGCTTGGGACTGCTGGTGTCGGCCATGACGGTCCTCCCTTACTCGCCGCGCTTGAGGTTGTCGGCGGCCGTTTCCAGCCTGCACCGGTGGTGTTCGTTGAGGGAGACCTGCTCCTCGGGCTTGTAGTAGTTCAGGCGGGTGATCAGCTCGTCGAAGTCCACCTGGTGGCCGTCGAACTCGGGTCCCTCCACGCAGGCGAACCGGGTCTCGCCGCCCACGGTCACCCGGCAGGCGCCGCACATCCCGGTGCCGTCCACCATGATGGGATTCAGGGAGGCCTGGGTGGGGATGCCGTGGGGCTGGGTGGTCTTGCAGACGAACTTCATCATGACCACCGGGCCGATGGTGATGACCTCGTCGATCTTCTCGCCGCGCTCGATCAGCTCGTCGAGGGCGTGCGTGACCATGCCCTTCCTGCCGTAGCTGCCGTCGTCGGTGGTGATGATGGTCTCGTCGGCGAGGGCCCTGATCTCATCCTCGAGGATCAGCAGGCTCCTGTTGCGGGCGCCGAGGATGGCGATGGTCCGGTTGCCGGCTGCCTTCAGGGCCTGGACCTGGGGCCACACCACCGCGTTGCCGATGCCACCGCCCGCGCAGACCACCGTCTTGCCCGTCGGAATGGCGGTGGCCTTGCCCAGGGGGCCGGCCAGGTCGTGGATCTCATCCCCGACGTCGAGCGCCGCCAGCATCTCGGTCGTCTTGCCGACCACCTGGTAGACCAGCGTGATCGTCCCCCGGTCGGGATTGCGGTTCGCGATGGTCAGCGGGATGCGCTCACCCTCGTCGTTGACGCGCAGGATGATGAACTGGCCGGCCTTGCCCCTGCGGGCGACGTGGTCGGCCTCGACCTCGATGAGCTTCGTCTGGGGCGCGAGCTCCTTGGAGTAGACGATCTTGTTCCCCACGGCAGGCTCCTTGTCATGAACATGTCTGCAGGCGGAATACGAAGCGGGGCGGTTCCAGGGGAACCCGGCCTACCGGGAAAATTTATGTTCCAAGGGGGGTAAAGCAAGGAGGGATGTCTGTGATAATGATTTGTAATTTCATAGTTTACGGATAGGTGAAACGGGGGGATCAAGGGCTGGCCTCCACTACCGGCGCAGCGGGGGGAGCGCGTGCGCCGATTCCGGGAAAGCGGGCCAGCCCTTGGGTTGCAAACCGCCCGGGTGATGTCGCCCTGGCCGGGAGGTAGCAGCTTGCGTGCCCGCCTCGGCGCGGACGAAAGGGGGAAGGTCCAGGGTCCGGTTTGGTGTTCCGGGCCGATGGGGACTATTTTGGATGGCCTAACCTGCGGCTCCCGCGGGAGCCTCTCGAACACTGGGTGCAAACTGCAAGGCCGGCCGTCCGGCCCCGGAGCGTTCCATGGAACACCTGATCAGGAGCATGCTGGAGCACATCGGGGAGGACCCTGACCGGGAAGGTCTCCTCAAGACGCCCGAGAGGGTCGCCCGCGCCTGGGGGGAGATCACCGGGGGCTACGCCATGGACCCCGGGGCCATGGTGCGCAAGGCGCTGTTCACCGCCGAGGGCAAGGAGATGGTCGTGGTCAACGACATCGATTTCTACTCGGTCTGCGAGCACCACATGTTGCCGTTCTTCGGCAAGGCCCACGTGGCCTACATCCCCGACGGCAAGATCGTCGGCCTCAGCAAGATCGCCCGCGTGGTCGAGGCCCATGCGCGGAGGCTGCAGGTCCAGGAGCGCATGACGGCCCAGATCGCCTCCTGCCTCATGGAGAACCTCGAGCCCCTGGGGGTGGCGGTCGTCCTGCACGCCCAGCACCTGTGCATGATGATGCGGGGGGTCCAGAAGCAGAATTCCTATGCGGTGACCAGCGAGATGCTGGGTTGCTTCAAGAACGACCCCAAGACCCGCGGCGAGTTCCTCACCCTGATCCGCGAGAAGCCCTGGAACTGATTCTTTCGGCGGGCGCGGAAACGGCCTCAGGATTGGCAGCTTCGCACTCGTCCTGAGGCCGTTTCCGTGCCCGCCGATGCGACCGGTTCCATTGCTTTCCAGGCTTGCCGGAGACCTCATTCCTCCGGCGGCGGCAGGCGGACGAGATCGATGCCCTCGCCCTTGATCATCCTGATGGCCTTCTCGAGTTCCCTCTGACAGAGTTCGTGCTCGTGATCGCATTCCCCGCCGTGATGGTACCGCTCCAGAACGGTGAGGGCGCGGGGGTCGCGAAGCTGTCCCAGCGCCCAGACCCCCCGGTTGCGCTCCTCGAGGTGGTGCTGGGGGGACTGGATCCAGACCAGCAGGGCTTCCACGGGTTCGTCGGATTCCATGTAGGCCATGTTGGCGAGACTGGTGATCTCCCAAAGGTCGTGCTTCATCTTGCCCCGCACGATCATGAAGACCAGTGCGAGGACGACCAGGAATCCGAGCAGGATTCCGATGCCCAGCCGCCGTTGCATGCTTGAAACCACCGTCGTTACCTCCTGCCCGCCGCCCGCTGGCCTGAGCGGGGGTCCGGAAACCAGGGTCCCGGGGGCCGCGGCCCCTTCTACGAATCGTGTTCGCCCAGCCAGCGTTCCGCCTCGATGGCGGCCATGCAGCCGGTTCCCGCAGAGGTGACGGCCTGCCGGTAGACGTGGTCCTGGACGTCCCCCGCCGCGAAGACGCCCGCAATGGCGGTGGCGGTGCTGTTGTCGCGGGTGATCAGGTAACCGTTCTCGTCGGTCTCGAGTTGCCCGTCGAGGAACCCGGTGTTGGGGGTGTGCCCGATGGCGATGAAACAGCCGGTCACGTCCAGTTCCCGGGTCGACCCGTCCCGGGTGTCCTTCAGGACCAGCCCCTTGAGGCTGCCCTGATCGTCGGGCAGATAACGGTCGATGACGCTGTTCCAGGCCATCTCGATCTTGGGATGAGCCAGGGCGCGGTCCTGCATGATCTTCGATCCCCGCAGTTCGTCCCGCCGGTGGATCAGCGTCACCTTGGTGGCGAAGTTCGTCAGGTAGGTGGCTTCCTCCAGGGCGGTGTCGCCACCCCCGACGACAGCGACGTCCTGGCCGCGGAAGAAGAAGCCGTCGCAGGTGGCGCAGGCGCTCAGGCCCTTGCCGTGGAACTTCTCCTCGTCGGGCAGGCCGAGCCAGCGGGCGGTGCTGCCGGTGGCGATGATCACGGCGGGCGCGGTGTACTCGCCCTTGCTGGTGGTCACCCTGAAGGGGCGGCTCTGGAGGTCCACGGAGGTGACCGTTTCGCTCTTGATGACCGTTCCGAAGCGCTGGGCCTGCGCCCGGAACTTCATCATGAGTTCGGGACCCTCGATGCCGTCGGGGAATCCAGGGTAGTTCTCCACGTCGGTGGTGATGGTCAACTGGCCGCCGGGCTGGTCGCCCTCGAACAGCAGGTTGGGCAGGTTGGCCCGGCCCAGGTAGATCCCGGCGGTGAAACCGGCGGGGCCGGATCCGATGATGATGACCTTGGGGGCGGCGGTTTCGCTCATTTCCGTTCAAACTCCTGGTCTGGAAGGTGCAATCACTTGTTCAATGATGTCCGGATATCTTACGAATTTCGCAACTGTTGTCAACCTGAATGGGGCTTGTCGGAAATTCATGCAGGAATTCTTGACGCGGGGACAGGATTGCTTATAATTGTTCGCCTTACGTGGTTCCGGAAGGCCGCGCCTTCCCGGGGCACATTCGTGCGCCGGGGCGGGCCCCCGGTACGGGTCATTCGATTCAGCCTGCGGAGAGAAACGCGATGTACGCGGTCGTCAAGATCAAGAACCAGCAGTTCCGGGTCACTCCCGGCGCCGAGTTGCAGGTCCCCCTGCTCGCCGAGGAAGTCGGGGCCGCGGTGACGTTCGCCGATGTGATGCTGGTCGCCGATGGTGACCGGATCCAGGTCGGCACCCCCAACGTCGCCGGCGCCAGCGTGGCCGCCGAGATCGTGGAACACGGTCGCAGCCGCAAGATCATCGTGTTCAAGAAGAAGCGCCGCAAGAACTACCGCCGCAAGAACGGTCACCGGCAGCACTTCACTGCGATCAGGATCACGGAAATCACCGTCTAGGCGGTCTGGTCAGGATTTCGCCGGGGCCGGGTCGGCCAGGATCGGCGCAGAAGAACAAGGAGCGAACCATGGCTCACAAGAAAGCAGGCGGAAGCACGCGGAACGGCCGCGATTCCAATCCCCAGAACCTGGGCGTGAAGCGCTTCGGCGGCCAGGCCGTCCAGGCGGGCACCATCATCGTCCGCCAGCGCGGCACCCGCATCCATCCCGGGGTGAACGTCGGCAAGGGCGGGGACGACACCCTGTTCGCCCTGGTCGACGGAACGGTGGTTTTCGAGGATTTCCGGGGAACGAAAAAGCGGGTCCGCATCCAGCCCTTCTAGGGATGGGCGCAGTACCTGGTCGCGAGCCCGCTCCGCAAGGGGCGGGCTTCTCTCGTTGGACCGGAATGAATGAGGTGAGCGAACCATGATCCCTCCCGCCGAAGCCGCCGACCGCAGCCTGGTGGTCATTCCCGCCCGATACGGCTCCACCCGGTTTCCCGGCAAGGCCCTGGCCGACCTGGGCGGGCGTCCCCTGATCGTCAGGGTGGTGGAGAACGCCGCCAGGATCCCGGAAGCCGACGAGATCGTCGTCGCCACGGACGACGAGCGGATCCTCGCCGCCGTCGCCGGGGCCGGTTACCGGGCGGTCATGACGGGCCCGCACCCCACCGGGACCGAGCGGGTGGCCGAGGTCGCCCGGTCCAGCGAGGCCGGCATCGTGGTCAACCTCCAGGGAGACGAGCCGCTCCTGGATCCCGCCGCCGCGGGAGGGCTCATCCGCAGGTTGCGGGAGGACCCGGATCTCGAGGTCGCCACCTGCGCCCATCCGTTCCCTGGCGAGCGCCTCTGGAGCGATCCCAACGCGGTCAAGGTGCTGGTCGACCGGCAGGGCGTGGCTTTGTACTTTTCCCGCGCGCCCATCCCGGGTACCTTTCCCGGCAGGGACGCCCCCGCCCACCGGGCGGCGCTGAGGCACGTGGGCATCTACGCCTTCAGGCGCGAGGCCCTGCTGCGCTTCCCCGGGCTCGAACCGGGAGCCCTCGAACGGCAGGAAGGACTCGAGCAGCTGCGGATCATGGAACACGGGGGCAGGATCGGCGTGACCGTGATCGGGGGCGCGCCGGTGGGCGTGGACACCCCGGAGGACCTCGAGGAAGTCCGCAGGATCTGGCCGGGGGGCGCAGGCCGTCCCTGAGCCCGGGATCGACTCCGGCAAGGAAAGGATACCATGGCCAAGTTCGTCTTCGTCACCGGTGGGGTGGTCTCCGCCCTGGGCAAGGGCATCGCCAGCGCGTCCCTGGGCAACCTGCTGAAGGCCCGCGGACTGAAGGTGATCCTCCAGAAGTTCGATCCCTACCTCAACGTCGATCCCGGCACGATGAGCCCCTTCCAGCACGGCGAGGTCTTCGTCCTGGAGGACGGAGCCGAGTGCGATCTCGACCTCGGCCACTACGAGCGCTTCACCGACACGAATCTCGCCCAGATCAACAACCTGACCAGCGGGCGCGTCTACGAGACCATCCTGGCCAAGGAGCGCAAGGGCGAGTACCTGGGGCGCACCGTGCAGGTCATCCCCCACGTGACCGACGAGATCAAGCGGCGGATCATGCTGCCGGTGAAGGACAATCCCGACGTCGACGTGGTGATCACCGAGATCGGCGGCACCGTGGGCGACATCGAGAGCCTGCCCTTCCTGGAGGCCATCCGGCAGTTCCGCCTGGAGCACCCCCTGGAGGATTCGGTCTCGGTCCACCTGACCCTGGTGCCCTACATCGCGGCGGCGGGCGAGATGAAGACCAAGCCCACGCAGCACTCGGTGCGCGAGCTGCGCAGCATCGGCATCCAGCCCGACTTCCTGTTCTGCCGCACCGACCACCACCTGGGCGAGGACGCCCGCCGCAAGATCGGGTTGTTCTGCAACCTGCCCGTGGAGCACGTCTTCGACGGCAAGGACGTCACCAGCATCTACGAGGTCCCCCTGAACCTGCACGAGCAGAACTTCGACCGGCTGATCTGCGAACGCCTGCGCCTGGAGACGCCGGAGCCCGATCTGGGCCCCTGGCGCAAGATGGTCGGCATGATCCTCCATCCCCCCGAGACGGTGAAGGTCGCCATCGTCGGCAAGTACATCGAGCTCAGGGACGCCTACAAGAGCATCATCGAGGCGTTCATCCACGCGGGCATCCCCAACCGCGTCGGCGTGGAGCAGGTCTGGATCGACTCGGAGAGCCTCGAGGGCGAGGACGTGGGCGACCGGCGGCTGGAGGAGATCTTCCGCGGCATCCACGGGATCCTGGTGCCCGGCGGTTTCGGCGACCGGGGCATTCCCGGCAAGGTGAAGGCGATCCGGTACGCCCGGGAGAACGGGGTCCCGTTCTTCGGCATCTGCCTGGGCCTGCAGTGCGCCATGATCGAGATCGGCCGCGACCTGGCGGGCCTGGAAAAGGCCGGCAGCTCGGAGTTCGAACCGGCCACGCCCCACCCGGTGATCCACCTGATGGAGATGCAGAAGGGCATCGCCAACCTGGGCGGCACCATGCGCCTGGGTGCGTATCCCTGCCGTCTCCGCGAGGGCTCGCTCGCCCACCAATGCTACGGCCGGGCGGAGATCAGCGAGCGGCACCGCCACCGCTACGAGGTGAACAACGAGTACCGCGAGCGTTTCGAGGAAGCCGGGCTGGTGTTCTCGGGCACCTCGCCGGACGACCGGCTGGTCGAGATCATCGAGCTGCCGGGGCACCCCTTCTTCCTTGCCGTCCAGTTCCACCCCGAGCTCAAGTCCCGTCCCGGTGCGCCCCATCCGCTCTTCCGGGCGTTCGTGGCCGCAGCCATCCAGCATCAGGAGAAGTCCGGTCCCGGCGGTGAAGTGTCCGCGGCCGGTTAACCCAGGAGTCGGTCATGTCCCTCGCCGTTCCCATCGTCCTGGCTGATCGCCGCATCGGTCACGGCGAGCCCCTGTACGTCATCGCGGGCCCCTGCGTCCTCGAGGATCCCGACGAGATGCTCGCCGTCGCCGAGCGACTGGCCGCCGCCTGCCGGGGACTCGGGCTGGGCTACTGCTTCAAGTCGAGCTACCGGAAGGACAACCGCACGAGCGCCGACTCCTACCGGGGACCGGGCCTGGAGGAGGGGTTGCGGCTGCTGCAGCGGATCAAGGACTCCGTGGGGGCGCCCGTCCTGACGGACATCCACCATCCCGACGAGGCCGCGGCGGTCGCGGAGGTCGCCGACGTCCTCCAGATCCCCGCGTTCATGTGCCGCCAGACCTCGCTGCTGGAGGCCGCCGCCCGGACCGGGCGCGTGGTCAACGTCAAGAAGGGGCAGTTCCTCGCGCCCGAGGACATGGGCCACGTGGCCGGCAAGCTCGAGACAGCCGGCTGCGGGCGGGTGCTCTTCACCGAGCGCGGCACCTTCTTCGGGTACCGGGACCTGACCGTGGACTTCCGGGGCATCCAGACCATGCGGGCCCTGGGGCGGCCGGTCGTCTTCGACGCCACCCATTCGGTCCAGACCCCCGGCAGCACGGGCGTGACCACCGGGGGCAAGCCGGCGCTCATCCCCCTGCTCGCCCGGTGCGGCATGGCGGCCGGGGCCGACGCCCTGTTCCTCGAGGTCCATCCGGAGCCCTCGCGGGCCCTGAGCGACGCCGGCAGCCAGTTGCCGCTGGAGTCCTTCGCTCCCCTGGTGGCGGGCCTCAAGGCGTTCCGTGAGCTCTACCTGCGGGAGCAGGCATGAGCGGCCCGCTGCCCTGGTACGACCGGACTCCGGCCCAGGAGATGGCCGCGGCCGGCGCTCTGCTGGGACCGGACCTGTCCGCGCTTTTCGGGTCGATCAAGCTGGTCGTCCTGGACGCCGACGGGATCATGACGACCGGAGCCATCAGCTACGGTTCCGGCGGCGAGGCCCTCAAGGAATTCAACAGCCGGGACGGGCTGGGTCTGGTGCTGGCGCGGACCGTGGGGCTCAAGCGCGCCGTCCTGACCGGGCGCAACAGCGGGATCGTCGCCCGGCGGTGCCGCGAGCTGCGGTTCGAGAGCATCAAGCTGGGACGCTTCGACAAGGGGACGGCGCTGGAGGAAATCCTGGCCGAGACGGGGGTGCGGGCTGCCGAGACGCTGTACATGGGGGACGACCTGATCGACCTGCCCGTGCTGCACGCCGTCGGACTGCCGGTGACCGTCCCCGAGGCGCCGGCCGAGGTCAGGGAACGCTGCCGTTACGTGACCACCGCGGGCGGGGGCCGGGGTGCGGTGCGGGAGGTCCTGGACCTGGTCCTCAAGGCCTCGGGCCTCTTCGGGGAAGCGCTGGTCCGGATCGGTCAGGAATCGTGGCACCCCCGCCGGGAAGATCTCTCTTCCGATGAGAAGGGGTGAGCCGTGCAGGAATTCATGCATCCGAAGACGCCCGATCCCGATTTCACCGACGCCGAGCTGGTGGCCATCGGGGCCGCGGCCTTCGCGGAGGAAGCCGCGGCGGTCGCCGCGGTCGGCGCCTCGCTCGACGACGGCTTCGCCCGGGCGGTCCGCACCCTCTACGCCTGCAAGGGCATGGTCCTGGTGACGGGGCTGGGCAAGTCGGGGATCATCGCCCGCAAACTCGCGGCCACCTTGACCAGCACGGGTACGCCCAGCCACTTCATCCACCCGGTGGAGGCGGCCCACGGCGATCTGGGCATCGTCCAGGGTTCCGACCTGCTGGTCTCCATCAGCCGCAGCGGCAACAACCCCGAGGTCGTGGGTCTGGTGGCGCGCTGCCGCCAGTTCGGCATGACCACCCTGACCATCACGGGGAAACCGGACTCCGAGCTGGCCCTGGCCAGCCACATCGTCCTGCACACCCCGGTGGAGAAGGAAGCCTGCCCCCTCAACCTGACCCCGACCTCCAGCGCCGTGGCTGCGATGGCGATGGGGGATGCCCTCGTGGTCGCCCTCATCCGCATGCGGGGATTCCGGTCCGAGGACTTCGCCCTGTTCCATCCCAGCGGCGTGCTGGGCCGGCGGCTGCTGATCAAGGTGGCGGAGCTCATGCACTCCGGCCCGGAACTGCCCGTGGTCGGCCACACCCTGACCCTGCGGCAGTCCCTGCCGGAGATCGTCGGCAAACGCCTGGGCGGAACCTGCGTCGTCGACGGGGAGGGGAAGCTGGCGGGAATCTGCGTCGACGGGGACATCAAGCGGTTCCTCCTGGATCGGGAAGACGCACTGGACCGCCCCATCAGCGAGGTCATGAACCCCCGGCCCACCACCATCCCCGCGGACATGCTGGCCCTGACGGCCCTGCGGCTGATGGAGAAGCGGGAACAGGGGCCGGTGACCCTGCTCATCGTCACCGACGAGGAGAACCGTCCCCTGGGTCTGCTCCACATCCACGACGTCCTGCGGGCCGGACTGTTCTGAACCCGGGCCGGGGGGCGACCTCGCTGGAACATCCTGCCCCGTCCTGACTTCCGCGGCCAGGTCGTTCCGCGCCCTGCCGGGATCATATGATTTCTCAATTTCTCCGGTCCATTCTGGCGACAACTTGGTTTTTTCATTAGCCTTACATGGTTGGCACAATATGTGCTTGACGGGCGGCTTCCTGCCCGCCAAGCTTGGCGGAGGAGGAATCCCGGCAGGATCGGCTGAGGAGGGTCGGGTGGCTGGACATCCCGTTTCGCCGGCGCGCCGGTTGCGCCGGCGGGTCTACTGGCTCCTGACGCTGGCTTTCCTGGGACTGGTCCGCGCCGCTCCCCTGTCCTGGGGACGGTCCTGGGGCGGCTGCTGGGGACGCCTTGCCCTGCGCTTGCGCCGGCGGGAGCGCCGCCTCGGCCTGGACAACCTGGCCCTGGTATTTCCCGCGGTGTCGACCCCGGACCGGGAGGCGATGCTCAGGCGTTCGGCCCTCGCCCTCGGTCGCAACCTCTTCGACATGCTGGCGGCCGGGCGGATGGTCGGGAATTCCGGTATGGTGAGGGAGGAGCCCTGCCCCGGGGAACCCCCGGAGACCTTCGTCCAGGTGGTGCGGCGGCTCCATCAGCGGGGGCGAGGGGTGCTCATCCTGACCGGGCACTTCGGGTGCTGGGAGCTGTTGGGCGCCTGGATCGCGCTCCGCCTCGCTGAAGATGGATTGGATCCCCTTGGGGTGGTGACCGGAACGATCCACAATCCTCCGGTCGATCGTCTGGTCCAGGGGCGGCGGCGGGCCCTGGGAATGAGGGTCCTGCCCCGGGAGCGGGGCGCCCGCGGACTGCTGGGGCACCTCCGTGGCGGCGGCGTGGCCGCGGTCCTGCTGGATCAGAACCTGGCCGGGGACGATCCACCCGTCCCGTTCTGCGGGCACCACGCCCCGACCCCCGCGGGACCGGCCCGGATGGCGCTCAGGCTGGGGACGCCCGTCCTCCCGGTCGCGATGGGGCGCGATCCGGAGACGGGGGTTCACCTGGTGCGGCGCCAGGGGGTGATCGAACCCTGGTCCCGCCCCGGCGATCCGGGCTCGGCCAGGCCGCTGGAGGAATTCCTCGCCGCCTGGAACGTCGGGCTCGAGGCTTTCCTGCGGGGGAACCCCGTGGAGTGGGTCTGGTTTCATGACCGGTGGAATCTCCGGTCGCGGGTTTGAACAGTCGGCAGGAAGGATGAATCGTGACTGTCCGCAAGGTCATGACGGCGGCCCTGCTCCCGGCGGCCCTGCTCCTGGCGGCCCTGGGGTCCGGCGGTTGCCGGGACGCCAGCGAGCCCGAGTCGCCCGCACCGGCGCCGCAGGGGCCGGTGCTCGAACAGACCTTCTTCGACCAGAACATGATCGAGACGTCCGGCGGGGTCCGCAGCTGGATCCTCAAGAGCGAGCTGATGCACAAGTACAGCGGGATCGACGACGTGACCCTGGTGACGGTGACGATGGATTTCTACCGGGAGGGGAAGCCCTTCTCCACCTTGACCGCCGACAGCGGCCGGGCCAATCCCCATACCCACGCGGTCCACGTCTGGGGCGACGTCCACCTCGAGAACATCGAGGGGCGCAGCCTCGAGACCGAGGAGCTCTTCTACGACAACGAGAGCGAACTGATCACCAACGAGGTCTTCGACCGTTTCGTCTGGGAAAGCGGCGTCGCCACGGGGATCGGGATGGAAGCGACGCCCGATCTGGAGTACTTTGAAATCAAGACCGATTTCGCCAGCGAGGTCGAGGACGCCCCTGCGGAGGAAGGAACCGCGAACCAATGACCGACCGGCCAGGATCCATCCTCACCGTCAAGGGCCTGCGCAAGGTCTACCGGGGCCGGGCCGTGGTCGACGGGGTGGACCTCGAGCTCAACCAGGGTGAAATCGTCGGTCTGCTGGGGCCCAACGGGGCGGGGAAAACGACGTCCTTCTACATGATCGTCGGCTTCATCACCCCCGACGAGGGGCTCGTCCATCTCGACGGCAGGGACATCAGCCGGCTGCCCATGTACAAGCGGGCCAGGCTGGGGATCGGGTATCTGCCCCAGGAATCCTCCATCTTCCGCAAGCTGACGGTGGAGGAGAACATCCTGGCCATCCTGCAGACCACGCGCGCCTCGCGGGCCGAGCAGGCGCGGCGGCTGGAAGAGCTCCTGGAAATGATGGGTGTCGGCCACGTCCGCAAGAGCCGGGGCTACCAGCTCTCGGGCGGGGAGCGGCGCCGGGTGGAGATCGCCAGGGCCCTGGTCACCGAACCGAAATTCATGCTGCTGGACGAGCCCTTCGCCGGCATCGATCCCATCGCCGTGGCCGACCTGCAGTCGGTGGTGGTGCAGCTGAAGGCGAACGGGCTGGGAGTGCTGATCACCGACCATAACGTCCGGGAGACGCTGAGCATCACGGACCGGTCCTACATCCTGTTCGACGGGAAGATCGAACTGGCGGGTTCGGCCGCGGAGATCGTGGGCTCGGAGAAGGCCAGGGCCATCTACCTGGGCGAGAAGTTCCAACTATAGAGGGCCGGGCGGCCCCACCCCGCCGGGAACGGATTCCCGGGGGGATGACCAAAGGACGGATGCGATGGGTCCGAACATCGGCTTGAGACAGAGCATGCAGCTGCGCCAGCAGCTGGTCATGACCCAGCGGCTGCAGCAGGCCCTGAAGCTGCTCCAGGTCCCCACCCTGGAACTGGAGCAGATCCTGCGCACCGAGCTGCAGGGGAACCCCCTGCTGGAGGAAGTGGAGCCGGAGGAGGAACTGGAGGAGGAGACCAGACTGGAGAACGAGGTCTCGGAGCTCGAGGAGACCGGGAGGGACCAGGAGCGGGAGCCTCAGGACGAGAACCGGGACTGGGGGGACAGCTGGGACGAGGGTTTCCGCGGCGTTGCCAACGAAATCGGCTACGAGGAGGAGGACGAGCTCGAGCGGCCCCAGAAGTACGTCCCCTCCGGCCAGGAAGCCCTGACCGATCAGCTGCAGCTGGCCGTCCCCGAAGGTCTCGAGCGCCGGATCGGCGAATACATCATCGGCTGCCTCAACGGGGACGGCATGCTGGCCTGTCCGGTGGCGGAGATCGCCGCCTACTTCGAGGTGGACGAGGCCGCCGTGGAGGCTGTGCTGCGGATCATCCAGGGTTTCGACCCGCCGGGCGTCGCCGCCCGGGATCTCCAGGAATGCCTGCTGCTGCAGCTCGAGGCCAAGGGCCTGGAGGAATCGGACGAGGCCCACGTCATCCGGCACCACTTCGAATCCCTGAAGAACCGCAAGTTCGGCGACATCGCCCGCGAGATGAAGATCACCCCGCACGAGGTCCAGGACATCGCCAAGCGGATCGGCGAGCTCGACCCCCGGCCCGGCATGGCGGCCGAGAGCGAGGGGGCCCGGGTCATCGTTCCCGATCTCGAGGTCGTCAAGGTCGACGAGGGCAGCGACGAATACGTCGTGTACCTCAACGACGGCAACCTGCCCCAGCTCCGCGTCAGCCAGGCCTACGAGCAGAGCGGCGTCAGCAGCGAGGACACGGTCAAGTTCATCGACGAGAAGCGGCGCCACGCCGAATGGGTCATCAAGACCATCGAGCAGCGCCGGCGGACCATGATCAAGGTGATGGAGGCCATCGTCGAGGAGCAGAGGGATTTCTTCGAGAAGGGCGCGATCGCGCTAAAGCCCTTGACCCTGCAGCAGGTCGCATCGAAGATCGGAATGCACGAATCCACGGTGTCGCGGGTCACCCGCCAGAAGTACGTCCAGACCCCCCGGGGCGTCTTCCCCTTGAAGTTCTTCTTCAGTGCGGGGCTGGATTCCCGATCCGGGGTGGAGGTCGCCGCCAAGGCGGTGAAGATCATGATCCAGGAGATCATCGAAAAGGAAAACCCCGCGAAGCCTTTGTCGGACAAGAAGATCGTTGACATGCTCCAGGAGCGCGGGCTGAAGATCGCCCGGCGCACCGTCGCCAAGTACCGGGAGCAGATGGGGATTCTCAGTGCGAGGATGCGAAAGCAGTTCTGACCCCGTGGGGCTTCCGCCCCGATGAAGGAGGACGCTATGCAGATGGAAATCATCGCCCGCCATTTCACCCTCGGCGAGGAGCAGCGGGAAGAGATCGAGAGCTCCCTCGAGAAGCTGGAACGTTTCAGCCCCCGGCCGGTGCAGAACGTCAAGGTCACCCTGGTCCACGAGGCGGGGTCGTTCAGCGCCGACGCGGCCCTGTTCCTCAAGAACAACGAGTTCCGGGCCAAGGCCGAGGCCGCCGAGCCCGAGTTCGCCGTCAACGATCTGGTGGAGAACCTCAGGGTCCAGCTTTCCAAGTTCAAGGGCAAGATCAGCGGCAAGCAGAAGGGCGAGGAGGGCGGCCTCGGCAGGGCGATGCTGGCCGACGGTCCCCTGGGTTCCGGCGACAGCCGGCCCGAGGGATTCGTCCTGCGCGACATGGACGTCGAATCGGCCAAGGAGGCCTTTCTGGCGGGGAGCCTGCCTTTCCTGGTCTTCCGCAACATCGAGACCTCGGGCGTGGGCGTGATCTACCGGAAGGATGACGGCGGGATCGCCCACATGGAGGCCATCGGCGCTTGAGGGGCCGGCACGTGGCACAGGGGGGCACCATGCCCGAGGTCACGGTCCAGAAGCTCTACCAGGAGCTGAGGGTCCCGTTGATGCTCGACCTGCTGGGGGAGATGCCTGACGAACCGGTCGTGATCCGGGCCAAGGACGTCCACCGGCCGGGCATGGCCCTCATGGGTTTCGCGGAGAACTTCCTGCCCCAGCGCATCCAGGTCTTCGGGGAATCCGAGACGGCCTATCTGACCACCCTCGAGCCCGGGGAGCAGCGGACCGCGGTCCAGCGCGTGCTCGACCTCGAACCTCCGGTCATCTTCATCGCCATGGACCAGTCCGTGCCTCCGCCGATCCTGCAGCTGGTCAGGGAGCGGCAGTTCCCCCTCATCCGGTCCGCCCTGCCTGCGGTCGAATTCCTCTCCGAACTCGCCCACAACCTCGAGAGGCTGTTCTCTCCCCGGACCGAGGTCCACGGGACCCTGGTGGACGTCTACGGCGTCGGTTTGCTGTTCACCGGGCGCAGCGGAATCGGCAAGAGCGAATGCGCCCTGGACCTGATCGAGCGCGGGCACCGGCTGGTCGCCGACGACATCGTGGAGATCACCCGCACCGGGGAAGACGTCCTGATCGGCCGGTACCGGGAAGTGCTGCGCCATCACCTGGAGATCCGGGGCGTGGGCGTCATCGACGTCCAGGCCATCTTCGGCATCCGGTCCATCCGCATGCAGAAGCGGATCGAGGTCGAGGTCCAGCTCCAGGAATGGGACGACGACGCCGACTACGAGCGGAGCGGGCTGGAAAACCGCTTCACCGAGATCCTGGGGGTGAGCATTCCCCAGGTCGCGGTGCCGCTCTTCCCCGGCAAGAACATCACCGTCATCAGCGAGGTCATCGCGCTGAACTTCATGCTCAAGGTCTACGGCTACGACGCCGCCCAGGTGCTGAACGAACGCATCCTGCAGACCATGCGCAACAGCGACCGGCTGCGAGGCTACCTGGACCAGGACCGGGAATGACGGCGCGGTTCCCGCGCGGAAGGGGAACGGGGCTGTCGGAAAGGCGGACACCATGCGTGGACTTGTCATGACGCACGGGGGGATCGGACGGGAGCTCGTCAACGTCATCGCCATGATCATGGGTGAGGTCAGCGGGCTGACGGCCATGTCCAACCACGGCAAGTCGGCCCAGGACATCACCACCGAGATCAAGCGGTGGCTGGCCGAGGAGCCGGGGGAGCACGCGGTCATCTTCATCGACGATTACGGCGGCAGCTGCGCCACCGCCGCGCAGCTCGCCTGCGGGCCGGAGCCGCAGGCCGCCATCCTCAGCGGCGTCAACCTGGCCATGCTCCTGGGATTCGTGACCTGGCGCGAGGGGACCGAATTCCCCGTGCTGGTCCGGAAGCTGGTGGACAAGGGGCGCGAGGCCATCACCACCGTCGGGGTGCGTTGATGGGTGTCGTCCTGGCCCGGATCGACGACCGCCTCATCCACGGACAGGTGACGGTCGGCTGGTGCCAGCAGCTGCGGCCCGACCGGATCCTCCTGGCCGACAACGCCATCGCGGCGGACGAGTGGCAATCCGAGATCTACCGCTGTTCCGTTCCCCCCTCCACGGCCGTCTCGGTCCTGTCCATCGCCGAGTCCGTCGCTCACCTGAAATCCCGCGCCGCCGGCGAGGAGCGCATCCTGGTCCTGACGGGATCGGTCTTCGCCATGGCCGAACTGGTGCGGCTGGGGGCCCCCATCTCCCTCGTCAACGTGGGGGGGCTCCACTTCGCCGCGGGCAAGAAGGAGCTGTTCCCCTTCGTCTATCTCGACCCCATGGACCTGAGGTCCCTGCGGCGGCTGCTCGACCTGGGCGCCGAACTCAGGGCGCAGCAGGTGCCCGGGGGCCGGGATTTTCCCCTGGACCTGGGCCACGTGCTGGAAATGGAGGCCAGGTTCTGATGGATGCGGCCTCGGCCCTTCTCCTTGCCGACCCGGGATGGGTGCAGCTGGGACTGGTCTCCCTTCTCGCCGGCCTGCTCTGCCTCGACGAAACCGCCGTCGCCCAGACCTGGGTCAGCCAGCCGTTGCCCGGCGGGGTGTTGACGGGATTGCTGGTGGGGGATCCGGTGCTCGGTCTGGCGGTGGGGCTGCCCCTGCAACTGGTGATGATCGGCAACCTGCCCGTGGGGCAGTCGTTCACCGGTGATCCCACCACCGCGGTGGTGGCGGTGGTGGGGGCCGCGGGCGCCGCCGGGGTCAGCCTCGCGCCGGCTCTCGAGGGCCAGGCGCCCGCAACCCAGGGCCTGCTGGGCTGGCTGCTGCTCGCCGCCGGTCTGCTCAGCCTGGCAGGGCACCGCATCATCCAGGGGGAGCGTTCGGCCCACGACGTCTGGATGTTGCAGGGACGCCTGACCCTGCGCGACGGATCCCTCAGGCGGATGGAGTTCATGCACCTGCGGTGCCTGGGACTCACCTTCCTGAGAGGGTTCGCCGCCTGCCTGCTGTTCACCGTGGTGTTGACTTCCTGGTGGCTGCCGGCCTTCTCCTCCCTGGGCCCCGGGCTGAGGACCGGGCTTTCCCTGCTGCCCCTGCTGCTGCCGGGCATCGGGATCGGCACCATGGTCGAGAGGTTCGGCTGGCGCCGCAACTGGTCATGGGTGGCGGGAGGGGCGCTGGCCGCCTACCTCCTGGCCCGGGTCGGGGGGTGGGCATGAGGGCGCACGGTGGCTTCGATCGGACGCTGCGCCTGCGGATCTTCTTCCGCAGCCTCAGCCTGCAGGCCTCCTGGAATCACCAGAGGATGCAGAATCTCGGCCTGCTTTTCAGCCTGTTGCCCTGGCTCCAGCGGCAAGCCTCCGATCCGAACCAGAACCGCCTGTTCTGCCGCCGCTATTTCGAGTTCTTCAACACCAACCCCTATCTGGCCAACTTCCTGATCGGCGGTCTGGTGCGCCTCGAGGACGATCGCCGGGCCGGTTTGGATGTGCCCCTGGATCTCATCGCGACCTACCGGGATTCCCTGGGCCGGACCCTGGCCTCCCTTGGCGATCAGCTCTTCTGGCTCGGACTGCGCCCAGCCCTGATCATGGCCGCCTGCCTGGTGGCCCTGACGGGGCACGCCCTGGGTGCGGTCCTGGTGATCCTGGTCTTCGCCGTCATGCAACTGGTGATCCGCTGGGCCGCCCTGGGCTGGGGCTATGCCCTGGGACGTGATATCCTGCGCCTGCTGCGTCATCCGGCCTGGCACCGCGCCATCCGGGCCTCCAAGAAGATCGCCATGACCCTGACCGGCATGGTCGCGGGGACCTACATGGTGAAGGTCCAGGAATTCTCGGGGGTGTTGGCGGGGGATCTCGTCTGGGTGGGAGTGATCCTGGGGATCGGGTTGCCCCTCTTGATCCGCAAGCGGTTGCCGGGGGAGATCATGCTGCTGGCGGCGACCGCCCTGGCCCTGGCCGCGGGTTTTGCCATTTGACCGGCTGGGAGCTAAATTATGCACCTGAAAACGATAATCCCCTCCGTCAAGGGAATCCGGACTTGAAAACAGTGAAAGCCATGGTCGCCGACCCCGTCGGTTTCCACCTCCGCGCAGCCGGCAGGATCGTCAAGCTGACCAAGACCTTTTCCTCCCTGGTGACCATCAGGTACAACGGAAAAGTGGCCAACGCCAAGAGCATCATGGGCCTGGCAAGTCTGGCGGCCGAGTTCGGAACCGAGGTGGAGATCGAGATCGACGGCCCTGACGAGGACTCGGTCGCTCCCCTGATGATCAAGCTCATCTCCGTGGACCTGGCCCATCCGGAGGACGGGAACTGAAGTGGACGCACACCTGGGCATCGCCGCTTCCCCAGGGTACGCCGTCGGGCCGGTGCACCTGATCGCCACCGCCATGCTCGTGCCCGAACGCCGGTCCATCCCCGCATCCGGCATCGGCACCGAGATCGAGCGGTTCCGCGAGGCGGTGGCGTGCGCCCGGTCCGAGATCCAGGAACTCGTGCGCAGCATCTCCCGCGAGCTGGGAGCCGACGAGGGGGAGATCCTGGCCAGTCAGCTCCTTATCCTCGAGGATGAACTGGTCTGGGACGCCACCCTGGCGGTCATCCGCCTGGAGCGGATCAACGCCGAAGCGGCCTTCACCCGGGCGATCGGGGACATCGTCTCCCGGTTCCTGGAGATCGAGGACGAGACGTTCCGCGAACGGGTCACCGATCTCAAGGACGTCGAACAGCGCGTCCTGCGTGGATTCGCCGGCGGCGGCCCGCCGGCGTTCCGGGCGCCTCAGCGCCCCTCCATCATCGCCGCCCGCAACCTCTCCCCCAGCGATACCGCCGCCCTCGGCCGTGACAATGTCCTGGGCTTCGTGATGGACGAGGGCGGCGCCACGAGCCACGTGGCCATCCTCGCACGTTCGCTGGGCGTTCCAGCCGTGGTCGGCCTCAGGGGGGTGGCGGCCGCCCTGGCGGAGGGCCAGACCGTCGGCGTGGACGGGATCGCAGGCAAGGTCCTGATCGACCCGGAACCCGGGGCCGCCGAGAACCTGCGGTTGCTCAGCCGGCAGCAGGTCGTGGTCAACGAGAAGCTGTCCGGACTCAGGGACCTGCCGGCGGTGACCCCTGACGGGCGCCGCGTGCGCATGATGGCCAACATCGAACTGCCGGTCGAGGTCGACGAGGCTCTGGCCAGGGGGGCCGAGGGCATCGGCCTGCTGAGGACCGAATACCTGTTCTTCCAGCACAAGACCATTCCCACCGAGGAGGACCAGGTCCGGGTCTACAGCGAGATCGTCCGGCGCATGGAAGGCCGGCCGGTCATCTTCAGGACCCTGGACGTGGGGGGGGACAAGGTCAGCGGGTATCTCGGCGCCACGCGGGAGTACAACCCCTTCCTCGGGTGGCGGGGCATCCGGTTCTCCCTCGCCAACCGTCCCCTGTTCAAGACCCAGATCAAGGCCATCTTCCGGGCGGGGGAGCAGGGCCCCATCAAGCTGATGTTCCCCATGATCACGGGCCTGGAGGAACTGCGCGAGGCCCGGGAGATCTGCGCCGAGGCCCTCGCCGAGCTGGAGGCCGCCGGGCAGCCCCATGCCCGCGGGGTCGATCTCGGGATCATGGTGGAAACCCCTTCGGCCGTCCTGGCCGCGCCCCTGCTCGCGGCCGAGTGCGACTTCTTCAGCATCGGCAGCAACGATCTCATCCAGTACACCCTGGCGATGGACCGCGGCAACAGCCGCGTGAGCTATCTCTACCAGCCCCTGCATCCGGCCATCCTGCGGAGCATCCGGGCGGTCGTGGAGGCGGCCCACGCGGCCGGAATCTGGGCCGGTCTTTGCGGGGAGATGGGGTCGGAGACGCGCCTGGCGGAGGTCCTGCTGGGGCTGGGGCTGGACGAGATCAGCACCCACGGCGCCGCCCTGCCCAAGATCAAGCAGGTGATCCGCTGGACCGATTCGGGGGAGGCTGGGAATCTCGTCGCCGACCTGCTCCAGACCGGGACGGCGGCCGAGGCCAACGCATTCCTTGCCGACTACATCGCCGAGCGCAAGCGCCGGCGCCTGGAGGAGCAGCCGTGACCGACGACAGCCAGCCCGGCCTCAGGTCCATGTTCGGCCTCGTGGAGGACCTGTCCCGCCAGATGCTCGCCAGCGCCGACCTGGCGGGCCTGGACCGGGTCGCCTCCGCCCCCCCGGTTCCGGGCAAGCGGGTGATCCTGTGCGGCATGGGCGGATCCGCCATCGCCGGGGACCTCGTCCAGCCCCTGCTGGAGGCAGGGACCTCCTCCCTGACCGTCTGGCGGGACTACGGTCTGCCCGGCTGGTGCGACGGGGGGGACCTGGTCATCGCCAGCTCCTATTCCGGCAACACCGAGGAAACCCTTTCGGGCGTGGAAGCCGCCCTGGAGAGGAGCTGTCCCGTTGTCTCCCTCAGCTCCGGCGGCGCCCTGACGGAACTCGCAGGAAGCCATGGTTTTCCCGTGGTGGTCCTGCCGGGGGGGCTGCCTCCCCGCGCGTCCCTCGGGTACGGGCTGGGGGCGCTGGTCCGGGTCCTGGGCCACCTGGGCCTGGTGGTCTCCGCCGACCGGAGGATCGCCGCCGCCGCCCGCTGGCTCGAGGCGGCCGCAGGCCCCCGCGGACCGGGATACCCTCCTGCCGGACCTGATCCCGACGGCTGGCCCGATTGCGCCGGCCTGGCGAGCGACCTGGCGGGCAAGCTGCCGGTGATCTTCACCGCCGGCGGGGAGGCCCACGCCGCCGGCCTGCGCCTCAAGGCCCAGTTGAACGAGAACGGCAAGTCTCCGGCCCTGCTGGCTGCGTTCCCCGAACTCGACCACAACGACCTGGTGGGCTGGGAGCCCGGCACGGTCCCGCCCGAGGACTGCCGGCTGATCGTCCTGGATTCCGGTCCGGACCCGGATGGGCGTCTCGGCCTCCGCGTGCGGACCACCCTGGACCTGCTCGCGGGCCAGTTTCCCGAGCCGACGGTCCTGCGCCCCGCCGGGGACGAGCCCCTGGCCAGGATCATGTCCCTCGTCCAGTACGGCGATTTCCTGTCCTGTCACCTGGCCGCCCGGCGGGGGCTCGATCCCGTTCCCGTCGAACGGATCGAGCGGCTCAAGCGGGTCCTTGCCCGGGGGCCCGCGCCCCGGGGAAGCGGCCGTCGCCCCGAGGAGTCCTGATGAAGGCAGTCATCCCCGCCGCCGGGATCGGCACCCGGCTGCGTCCCCATACCCTGAACAAGCCCAAGGCCCTGTTGCCGGTGGCCGGCAAGCCCATCCTGGCCCACATCATGGATGACTTGACCGACGCCGGGATCGAGGGGTTCGTGCTGATCGTCGGTTACCACGGCGAAGAGGTCCGCCGCTGGTTCGAGCGCGAGAGGCCCGGGCTCGACATCACCTTCGTGGAGCAGAAACAGCGGCTGGGGCTGGGGCACGCCATCTGGACGGCGCGGGAAGCCCTGGGGGACCAGGCCTTCTTCTGCATCCTGGGAGACACCATCCTCAAGGCCGACTACGCGGCCCTTCTGGGCAGCGACCGGAGCCTGATCGCCGTCCGGGAAGTCGCCGATCCCAGGCGCTTCGGCGTGGTGGAGATGGCCGGGGACCGGGTGGCCCGGTTCGTCGAGAAACCCGACGTTCCGCCCAGCAACCTGGCCATCGTCGGCGCCTACCTGTTCCGCGACGCCCCCGCCCTCTGGTCGGGCCTGGACCGGGTCGTGACCGGGGACGTCCGCACCAAGGGGGAGTACCAGCTTACCGACGCCCTGCAATTCATGGTCGAGGGCGGGGTGCACTTCACCATCGCCCCGGTCACCGACTGGTACGATTGCGGAAAGCCTGACACCTGGCTGGAGACCAACCGGATCCTGCTGGACCGGGCGGGCGAGGGTGGGGGCGGCGCCCAGGTGATCCATCCCTGCCACATCGCCGCCGATGCGGTCATCAGGGGATCCCGGGTGGGGCCCTACGTGTCCATCGGTTCGGGGACCGTGGTGGAGGACTGCGTCCTGAGCGATTGCGTGATCGGTGACGGGGCCATCCTGCGGGATTGCAGGCTTGACCGGAGCCTGGTCGGCAACGAATGTATCCTGGAAAAGGCCGCCGGCGTGGTCAACGTCGGCGATTTCTGTAAAGTGCGCGGCTCCTGACGGTCGGGTGGCCGGCGCCGGAAGAGAGGCACAATGAGCGAGAGAAACCTGTTCACCAGCGAATCGGTGACGGAAGGGCATCCGGACAAGATCGCCGACCAGATCAGCGACGCGGTGGTGGACGCCATCCTGACGGACGATCCGAACGGCCGGGTCGCCTGCGAGACCCTGGTCACCACGGGACTCGTCTTCCTCGCCGGGGAGATCTCGACCCGGACCTACGTGGAATTGCCCGAGCTGGCCCGGGGAGTCATCCGGGACATCGGCTACACCTCCTCGACCATGGGTTTCGACGCCGATTCCTGCGCGGTCAACGTCTCCATCGACAAGCAGTCGCTGGACATCGCCCAGGGCGTGGACACCGGGGGGGCCGGCGATCAGGGCCTGATGTTCGGCTACGCCTGCCGGGAGACCGACGTCCTGATGCCCCTGCCCATCACGCTGGCCCACCGTCTGGCCCGCCGCCTGTCCCTGGTGCGCAAGGACGGCACCCTGCCCTGGGCCCGCCCCGACGGCAAGACGCAGGTGACCGTGGCCTACGAGGGAAGCAGGCCCGTGGCCGTCACGGCCGTCGTGGTCTCGACCCAGCATGACGCGGCGGTGGGGAATCCGGAGATCCATGAAGGGATCCGCACCCACGTGATCGAGCCGGTCCTCCGCGACTTCGGCGTGGATCACGACGAAATGGAAGTCTTCATCAATCCCACCGGCAGGTTCGTCACCGGGGGACCGGTCGGCGACTGCGGGTTGACCGGGCGCAAGATCATCGTCGACACCTACGGGGGATCGGCCTGCCACGGGGGAGGGGCCTTCAGCGGAAAGGACACCACCAAGGTGGACCGTTCGGCGGCCTACGCCGCCCGGTACCTTGCCAAGAACGTGGTGGCCGCCGGCCTGGCCGACCGTTGCCAGCTGCAGATCGCCTACGCCATCGGCGTGGCCGAGCCGGTCTCCGTGTCCGTCGAGACCTACGGGACGGGCGCCGTCCCCTCCGGGGTGATCAACCAGGCCCTGCGGAAGGTGATGGATCTGACCCCGGCGGGGATCATCGAGCATCTGGATCTGCGCAAGCCCGTCTTCCGCCGGACCGCGGCCTACGGGCATTTCGGCCGCGACGACGTGGAATTCACCTGGGAGCGGACGGACCTGGTCGAGGCCCTCAAGAAGAACGTCTAGCCCGGGAAGCTGCAGGCGAAAAGGAACAGGGCCCGCAAGGGCCCTGTTTCCTGGTCGGGAACGCCGTCCGGCTGCGGCTCAGGGGGCCTCGCTCACCACGAAGTGCAGGGTGTCCCAGCGGGTCACGGCCCAGGCGGGGTAGGTCATGGCCAGGACGACGTCGTATTCCCCGGCTTCGGGGAAGCTGAAGACCGGGTTCTTCGTGCGGTAGACGTACTGGAACCACTCGTCATCGTCGGGATTGAAGGGATCGCCCACGTCCAGGAATCCGTAATCCATGTCCCACTCGAAGGTCAGCTTGACGTAGTCGCCGAACATCTCCTCGTCGATCGCGGTGGCGGGATCGTCGGGGACGTAGGAATCGGGGTCGATGTCGCAGGAGGCCGCCAGGCAATCGAAGCGGACGGTGTCCGCTGTGGTCACGATTCCGTCGGGGAAGTTGCTGTAACCCTCGATGACGAGGCTGTCGGCAAGAGCCCGGACGGGGTAGGTGATGGTGGTGGTGTTGCCGGAGGGGTCCTCGGCCCGGACGGTGACGAGGTAGTCGCCGGGATCGGTGTAGCGGTTGTAGGCGATGGACGTGTTGGCGGTGTGGCCGTCCCCGAAGCTCCAGGTGATGTCCAGGTTGTTGTTGCCGCCGGTGGGGCTCCCGCTCTCGTCGCCTCCGGAAACGACGGCGTAGCCTTCGACCAGGAGAGGGACCACCCCGCAACCCGGGGTGACGTTGATCCGCGTGAAGGCGGGCTTGGATTCGTCGTTGCATCCGGTCAGACCGGCGCACGCGAGCACTGCAGCCGGAAGCAGGATCAAACAGGCGCGTTTCATGAGATTGGTATTCTCCCTGTGGGGTGGCTGGAAACGGGTGATCCCTGGGCTGCCGCCCAGGAGGATCGCCCCCTGCCTGGTCGCATCAATTTAGGAAACTAGGATAGCGGGCACAAGCCGTCCAGTCAAATCCCCCGACCCGGCGGCCCTGGCCGGTGGTCAGCGGCGGGCCCTCAGGAACAGGATCAGGAACAGCGTGAGGAAGAAGACGTTGCCTGCCCAGGCGGACACGGCCGGAGGCAGGGTCCCCGAATGGCCGAAACTCTTCCCGAAATTCATGAACATGTAGTAGCCGAAGCTGATCAGCAGCGTCAGGCCGAAGCCCGAGGCGATGGTGGTCTTGCGGGGACCGGAGGCCAGGACCACCCCGATGAGGGCCACGATGAGGTTGACCCAGGGGAAGGCCAGCTGGAACTGGATGTCCACCAGGGCGGTCGTGGGATTTCCCCCGCTTTCCCGGATGAGTTCCGCGTGGTCCCGCAGCTGCCGGATGTTCATGTCCTCCTGCCGGATGCGGTCACGGTAGAAACCCTTCGGGTCGATGGTCAGGTCGGTCGCGGTCAGCCGGGCGTATTGGGTGGTGATCTCCTCCTCGCCCCGGAATTCCCGCTTGACCACGCCCACGAGAGTCCACTGCCTGCCGTTCCACTCGGCCCGGTCGGCGTCGATGCGCTCGACGACCTTCGCGCCGTCCACGGTCATGATCTTCAGGCCCCGCAGGATGCCCGTGCCGGGGTCGAACTTGCGGGCGTAGTACTTGCGGTCGTCGGGCCCCCGGATGGCGATGTGCTCGGTGGGGTTGATGGTGTCGGGATTCTTGTGGATCTCCACCTCCCAGACCTTGTGCATCCGCACGTTGGCCTCGGGCAGGACGTACTCCCGCCAGGCCATGGACCCCAGGGACAGGAGGAAGGCCACGGCGATCAAAGGGGCGCACACCTGCAGGAGGGACCGGCCGACGGCGAAGAGGGCCGTCATCTCCAGGTAGCGGGCCATGGTCCCCACGGTGAACAGGACGGCCATGAGGGTGGCGACGGGCAGGACGGTGTCGATGGTCCAGGCGCTCTTGTACAGGTAGTAACGGAGGACCATGGAGAGGTCGGCGGAATTGTCCACGAAGCTGCCCATGTGGTCCAGCAGGTCCATCAAGGTGAAGAGGACCAGGGTTCCGACCAGGGTGTGGCCCAGGTTGCGGAGGAAGGTGGAAAGCAGGTGGCGGTCGATGATGGTCATCGGGGGATGCATTCCCCGTCGCGGCCGGACCTGGGCCCCCAGACCCGCGGACTCCCGGCCTTCGGACTTCTGGGCTTGAGGGTGATGCTCACCACGGAGGATTCCTTCACCGTCTTGACGAAGATGGGGACGCCCACCGCCAGCAGGACGAAGTTCGCGGACCACATGGCCAGGAAGGGGTCCAGGCGGCCCCGGTCGGCCATCTTCTCGCCCCCCACCAGGAACAGGTAATATACCAGGAACACCGCGATGGCCAAGCTGGCGCTGATGCCTTTACCGCTGCGGCTGGTGGTGACCGCCATGGGGACGCCCAGGACCGCGAAGACCACGCAGGCGAAGGGAATGGAGAACTTCTTGTGGAACTCCACCAGGTACTTGTTCTCCTTGACGACGTAGGTGTCCAGCACGCGGGTCTGGAACTGGGCCTGCTCGGCGACCCGACGGACCTTCGTCCTGGCCTCCTCGAACCGCTCCTCCCGGATGCGGGGCTTGCGGTTGGTCTTGGGGTTGCCGTCCTCCGAGGCGAGGACCATGTTCCGGCCGGCAGCGCTGAGCAGGTTCCATTCCCAGCGCAGGAATGATCCGGTGATGTCCCGGACGCGGTCGTTGACCCCGTCCTGCATCTTGCGCTCCTCGGCTGCTGCGGCAAGCAGTTCGTTCAGATCCATCTCCCGATCGGTCTTCGCCTTGCGCTCGGTGCGCTGGAGGTCCTGCTCGGCATCGGTGATGGTCCGGTTGTGCTGGGAGAAGCGGATCACCTGATACTTGTCGGGTTCGTTCCTGTCCTGCTTCTCGTGCGTCTCCCCGTCATGGAGCTCCAGGGTCATCAGGTCGTTCTCGTGGTCGGTGATGATGCGGCCCCAGGCGGCGAAGGTCATCCGGGGGGAGAGGTCCCCGGGACCCTCCTTCTCGATGATGGTCACGTCATCGATGCGGCCGGTGATGTCGTCCTTGTTCCCCACGAAGATGGTCATCCGGTCGTTCAGGTCGGTGAACTGCTGGGGCTGGATCTGGAGCATGGGCTTGGTCCGGTTGATGTCCTGGAGGAGTCCGGCCAGGGTGTGGTTCATCCGGGGGAAGAAGAAGTGGTTGTAGGCGGTGAGGGCGAGCGCGACCAGGGCGGCTCCCAGCAGGAGCGGCCGGAGAAGGGCATAGAGGCTCACCCCGCTGGCTTTCAATGCTGTAACTTCATTGTCGGCGGCGAGTTGTCCGACACCCATGAGGACCGCCACCAGGACGGACATTGGTATGGATAATGCAAAGGTATGGGGAAGGCTGAGGAGCAGGACCTGGGTCGCGACCCAGAAGGGTACTCCTTTCGTCACAAAGAGATCGACGAAGCTGAACAGGGTGTCTATCATCAGCAGGAAGGTGATGACGGACAACCCGAAGAAGAACGGACCTTTGACCGATGAGAGCAAGTGTCTGTTTATCAGGTACATACAGCCCTTTCGGCCAGTTGCGTTCTTCGGTGTCTCCCGGACCGCGGGTTCATCTTTGATTCCGGGCTCTTCCCGAAAACCTGGGCGCTGAACGTCAGGGACTGGACCCCGGGTCCACGGCGGGGTGGGTCCCACCCTGCCGGGGTTCCGGAAGGGCGGGAGTGAATCTGGCCGGTCCTGGGGTCAGGATGACCATTTTCGGGGACGAATTCAAGCTCCATCCGCACATCAGATTCTCCCGGTACCCAGCCGCGAGGGGAAGCAAGCTTGGTCCAGGCATCCGCCAGCGAGAGGAACCGCGCCGTGCGCCCCGTCATGGGCGCCCAGGCCGGGCGCGTGGGGGTTCGCCGTCCGCCGATCCTGGGCTTTCTTTTGCTGCTGGTTCTTGCAGCCCGGACCGGGCTCGCCGACCCGGTCTACCAGGGCCCGCTTCTCTACGGCCTCGACCCGGTGATCCGGGCCACGGACGATCCCCGCCTGCTGGGCCTCGAGCGCCTGGTCCTGCTGGAGCGCATGAAGGGCCTGGGGATCGAACCCCGGCGGACGGGGATAACGAGGCCCGGTCTCGAAAGTTCCCTGAGGTCCATCTGGCTCGAGAAATCCAGGGTCGATCTCGTGCGGATGGAACACCTGGTCGAGTACCACGGTCCCGCGGGTCTGCTGATCGAGATCAGGCATCCCAAGTTCTTCTTCCTGTTCCCCGCCCCCGAGACCCTGCCCGGGGGGTTCCAGTACTACCCCCCCCGTCCCCTGGGCGACCCCCTGGTCGAGGTTTTCGTCGACGACATCGCAGCCGGGATGGCCCGGCGCCACGGGGTCGACCAGGTCCGGGGGTGGGTCGAGTCCCTCAGCGTCGTGGGCAAGGGCCGCACCCAGCAGTCCGACGGCATCAACCTGACCATCCCCATCAAGCTGCCCCGGACCCTGGAAAGGATCATCGGCCGGGGCGAGAAGACCAGGATCAAGATCAGCGGCCGCGAGCACATCTCCCTCAGCGGCGAGAGCACGGTGGTCAAGCCGTTCGTGGGCAGCGAGCGGGTCCAGAACCAGTCCCTGTTCCCGTCCCTGGACATGGAGCAGGAGCTGCAGGTCAACCTTTCGGGCACCATCGGCGAGAAGATCATCATCGAGGTGGACCACAACAGCGCGGCCATCGGGCCCGAGGCCACCAAGATCAAGCTGATGTACCAGGGGCTGGAGGACGAGATCATCCAGACCATCGAGAGCGGCGACGTGGGGCTGACGCTGCCGGGCAGCCAGCTGCTGGGCTACAGTTCCAACAAGTCCGGCCTGTTCGGCATCAAGGTGACCGGCCAGGTCGGGCGGGCCGACTTCACCGCGGTGGCATCCAAGCAGAAGGCCGAGTCGTCCTCCAAGTCCTTCAACGCCAAGGGGGGCACCGTCGAGGACCGGATCATCTACTCCTCCGACTATCTCAACAACCGGTTCTTCCGGCTCGACCGCCCCGAAGTCGAGCCAGGCGGGCGGGTGCAGGGCCTGCAGATCGACCTCAGCTCCCTGAAGATCTACCTGATGATGGGCCCGGGGCCGCTGACCGGGGACGACATCGAGAACGTGGCGGCCTACGTCGACTCCCTGGGCTACCAGTTCTGGAATCCCACCAGCATGGATTTCGAGGACCCGCACATCTACGGCCAGCGCTGGCGGGAGATCACCAGCTACGATCCCCTGCTGGATGCGGACGGCGGACTGGTGGCCATCGACATGCGCACCCGCATGCAGGACGACGACGTCCTGGCGGTGACCTACAACATCATCGACCAGGCCGGGGCCATCGTCGCCACGGTCGGCGACCGCCCCGGCGCGGCGCCCACCCAGACCCTGCCCGACGCCACCGGGCTCTTCTACCGCCTGAAACTGCTCAAGGCCCCGGTGAACGACAACCATCCGCACATCTTCAACTACGTCCTGCGGAACATCTACTCCCTGGGCGGAGCCAACATCGATCCCCAGACCTTCAGCCTGCGGATCGAGCGGAACACCACGACCGAGGCCCAGCCCCAGCTCGACGAGGCGGGTCTCGATTACATCCGCATCTTCGGCCTGGACCGGGAGAACGCCCAGCGCACGGGCGGCCCTGACGGGGTGGTCGACTTCCACAACGAGTACCTCTTCGACCTGAACAAGGGCCTGTTGAAGTTCCCCCTGGATTTCCCCACCCCCTTCGCAGCCTCCGGGGACCTGTACGCAGCCTACGCCGATACCCCGTCCTTCGCCTTCGAGCCCAACACCTTCCTGTATGACAACCAGGCCCCGCGGCTCTACGATCCGGGCGTTCTGCCGACCGAGTACAACCAGTACCAGTTCTTCCGCCTCGTGGCCACCCACGCCTCGGCCAGCAACAACATCAGCCTGGGCGTCTCGAACATCGAGGAGGGCTCGGAATCCGTCACCCTGGACGGCCGGACCCTGACCCGCGGCACGGACTACGAGATCGACTACACCTTCGGCGAGATCACCCTCATGGGGGAAAACGCCAACCTGACGCCCGACAGCCAGATCTCGGTCAACTACCAGTACGCCCCCTTCATCGGGGGAGGCAAGACCAGCCTCATGGGGCTGAACCTGGGCTACGACCTGGGCCGGGAGAGCAAGCTCTCGACGACCTGGCTCTACCAGGCGGAGGCGATCGTGGGGGAGAAGGCCAAGCTGGGGGAGGAACCGAGCAAGAACCTCGTCGGCAACGTCAACTTCAGCAACACATTCAAACCCTACTTCCTCACCCACGCGGCCAACTTCCTCAGCCTCAAGGACTCCGACCGGGAGAGCAGCGTCCAGTTCAGCGGCGAGCTGGCGGTCAGCGTCCCCAATCCCAACACCAAGGGCCGGGTGTTTCTCGAGGACTTCGAGGGCGTCGACTCCTCCAACTTCGTCAGCCTGAACCGGACGGGCTGGTCCTGGGCCAGTTCCCCGTTACTCGGTGATTTGTTCCAATCTCAGACCGGGGATTTCCGGACTTTTGACCCTGAAGACCGAGTCCCCGTCAACCGGTGGTTTCTTTCCAAGGATAGGGTGTTGCGGTGGTATTTGAATCCAAAGCTGGAAGGCCAGGAGCGTGACGAAACTCAGCAGGCAATGGATTTGTATCTACGGACCCATCCGGGAGGCTGGCGCCGCGAGAGTTGGGGAGGAATTATGCGCGGCATCAGTCGCACTGGTTTGGACCTTTCCAAATCTCAGTTTATCGAAATTTGGATCAATGATGGTAATCCCGAAATGGAGAATAGGTCCGGTAGAGTTCATATTGACTTCGGCTACATAAGTGAGGATGGTTTTTGGCCCCTTGGTGGAGATGGGAAATTGATTGTCGGCCAATTTGAACAAGAAGACGGTATCGCCGGAAATAGTCGGGATGGGGTTTGGACTTATGATGAAGATGTTGGCCTGGATGGGAATGAGAATGGTGCTCAAAGATATGGGGTGGAGTATGAAATTGATGGGGATTCTCCATTTCCCAATATCAATGGAACGGCGAGGAACAACCGGGAGGATTCTGAGGACCTGAATGGGAATACTCGACTTGACAGGGATAACGGGTACTTTTCGGCCATCATTGATTTGCAGAAAACCCAACCATTGGTCGATGTGATCAATGATTTTGCCGATTCAGCCGATCCTCAGGTCGCATCTTCGATCGCAGAATTGAAATCGAACCGGATTGCCTGGCGGAAATATAGGATTCGAATTAGTGACGTTGAAGAAATTTCCGAAAATACTGCACCCAATATCAAGGCCATCACTCATGTGAGAATTTGGTATGAAAATCCCGAAACGCGGGCTTCTGACAATACCGTCCACCTGCAGCTGTCGGAGCTGAAGTTCCTGGGCAGCCGCTGGGAACGGGAGGGCGTGCGGCGATCCAGCGACGAGGCCCTGCTGGGCGACGTGGAGAGGCGCGGCGCGGAGTTCTTCCTGGGGGAGGTCAACAACAAGGAGAACCCCGACTACAACCCGCCCTTCCCGGTGCCCGAACTGAACAACATTCCCGAGAAGGAGCAGTCCCTGGTCCTGGACTTCAAGGATCTGCAGCAGGGGCACATGATCCGGATCGGCAAGCAGGTCTCCCCGCGCGGGGACGACTACACCCCATACCGGGATCTGTCCTGGTACCTCTTCAATCAGGACCAGCGGAACGCGGACCTGGACCTGTTCTTCCGCGTCGGATCCGATTCCCTCAACTTCTACGAGGTGACCTACCGGTTCGCCGATTCCGAGGCCAAGACCGGCTGGCACGGCCTGACCATCGGCCTGGCCGAGCTGTCCAACGTGAAGCAGGGTGAACTGGACGAAGCGGGGGTGGCGCACGGGACGGTCGTGGACAAGCGGACGGGGGACGTCTACCAGGCGCGGGTGGTCGGCCGCCCGGACCTGCGCCGGGTCAAGCGTTACTACTTCGGCATCCGCAACGAGCGCCTGAGCGAACCGGTGACGGGGTTCATCTACTTCAACGACGTCATCCTCGAGGACGTGAAGAAGGACATCGGCATGGCCCAGCGGGCCGGCGTGCGCGTGAACATGGCGGACGTCATCAAGGTCGACCTCGACTGGAAGCATACCGATTCGGAGTACCACGGCCTGGACCGCAACACCGGGTCCGGCATCGACCACGAGGACTGGAACGTCGCCGCGAACTTCAACGCCGACGACTTCGTGCCCATGCTGGGCTTCCGCCTGCCCGTCAACCTCAGCCGCCGGCAGACCCTCCAGCGGCCGAAGTACGTGACCAACAGCGACATCGAGATCATCGACGAGGACATGCGCAACGTGATGTCCACCATCGACACCCAGGAGCGCTTCAGCTCCCGGGTCAGCCATTCCCCCAGCCAGGGCTCCCTTCCCCGCTACCTGGTCGATCCCTGGACCTTCCTGCTGAACGGTTCGCGGTCCCGGCTGGACGGTCCCCTGGAGAGGCGCCGGCAGAAGAGCCTGCAGGGATCCCTCAACTATGACCTGCGGATCACGGGGAAATACACCCTGGCCTCCTATCCGGTGCTGGAGAGCATCCCCTTGCTGAGGGGCCTGTCCCTGGTGCCGAAGAAGATCGCGATGGGCGCCAGTTTCACGAGCAGCTGGCAGAGTTCGGCGACCATCGACGACCGGGGCAACGTGTTGCCCCGTCCGGAGGTCCTGACCCGGCCGGGAGTTCTTTCGGGTAGCATCGACTACCAGCCGATGAACCTGCTGGACATGAGCGTGACGGTGAAGTCGGACCGCGACCTGCTGCGTGAGAGGCAGGCGTTCGGGATCAACATCGGCGAGGAGAACAAGCGGAGCTACGACCTGCGCATGACGATCGTGCCGCCCCAGGCCAAGGATCTGCCGGACGGGGCGGTGTTCGCCCCGCTGCGCGCCGCCGCCCGGCAGGTGACGAAGCTGCGGCCGAGCATCCAGTTCACGGGCAACTCCGCCGACCAGCACGATCCGGCCATCCGGCAGGCGGGCGACTCGGACGACGTCCGCAGCGTCAGCAACAACGGGAACTGGGACCTGAGGTTCGACCTGCCCTTCGGAGAGGCCGTGAAGTCGGTCTTTCCGGAGAAGAAGATCACCGCCGCCGAGCGCAGCCGCATGATCGAGGAGCAGCGCCGCCGCGAGCAGCAATCCCTGCGGGGCTCGGGCCGGGAACGGGGAGGCGCCCCGACCGACAGCACCTCGGTGGGGGGACCAGGCGGCGGAGACCTCGGCGGATTGACCCCCGAGGAACGCCGGCGGCTGGAGGAGGAGCGGCTCCTGGAGGAGGCCCAGGAGCGGCTGGAGGAGGAGCAGGCCCAGGGACTGGGCGCGACTCCCGAACCCGCCGCGCCGGTCGAAGGGGAGGGCGGCCGCCTCGACCCCCTGGCCCTCCTGAACCCCATCCTGAACGTCCTGCGGGAATCCACGCCGGTGAAGGTGACGCTGTCCGACAAGAAGAGCAGCAGCTACACGCGTCTGGAGGAAACGGCGCCCTTCTGGTACATGGCCGGCCTGGAGAATTCCCTGGACTTGCCCGACACCATGTACGCAGCCCGGGCCTCCCAGGAGAGCCGGAGCCTGAACCTCTCGACCACCACCAAGATCAACCGCAACGTCGGCTTCGACGTGAAGTACGGGGAAACCAACTCCCTGCGGGACCAGGTCGGCACCCGGAGCAGGAGCATGAAGACCGACTGGCCCGACGTCCAGTTCACCCTCAACGGCATCGAGAAGTGGGGCGTGTTCGGGAGCGAGCAGGACGACCCGAACAGCGGCTGGTTCCGTTCCTCGAACCTCAACCTCAGCTACAAGCGCACCAAGACCGTCAACAACTACACCGACGTCTCCTACAACCCGAGCGTTTCGACCTCCGTCGGCCCCCGCTGGACCTTCAACTTCCACAGCGGCCTGACCGCGACGCTGAACAGCACCCTGAACAAGGACGAAAGCCTGTCCAACGGCGTTCTGACCACCTCCAACAAGATGCGGTTCGGACTCCAGTTGCGGCACCAGTTCCGGGCCCAGGGCCTGCTCGCCAAGCTGGGCCTCTACCGCCCGGGCAACAATCCCACCGTCAACATGGACGTGGACATCTCGTACCAGCGCGACCGGACCGAACGTCTCAACCCCGGGGGCAGGCCGGCCGCACCGACGGGTCAGACCAGGTACAGCGTCAATCCACGCTTCAGCTACCAGGTCACCCGGAACCTGAACGGAGCGGTGCGTTTCATCTACAGTCACACCAAGAACGTGGCGACGGACCAGTCGACCACCTCGCTCGGACTGGGAGTGGAGGCGACCTTTGTCTTCTAGAGTGCCGGATCCAACTGGGATCTTCCGCCTGCTCCGTCCGGCTGCCGTCGCCCTGGTCTGGGCGATCCTCGTGTGGCCGGGTCCCGCCTCCGGGGCCGGATCGGCGGAAACCGTATTCTCCGGCGAGAGGGCCCTGGAGCTGGTGATCGCCCAGTGCGACCTGGGTCCCCGGATTCCCGGAAGCCCCGGCAACGCCGCCTTGCGTCGCCTGATCCACGATACAGCCGGTCGCTGCGGTTTCCCGAGCAGGGACCAGTGCTTCTCCGCCGTCCTGCCCCTCACCGGCGAGGAGGTGGGGATCTGCAACGTCGTGGTGTCCATCCCCGGAGGAGGCGAGGGCCCGGGGCTGTGGCTGGGCGCCCATCTCGACACCAGACCCCACTGCGACCGCGATCCCGATCCCACCGCCCGTCTGGAGCCCCTGGTCGGCGCCAACGACGGGGCCAGCGGCGTGGCCGTGCTGTTGCACCTGATGGAAGTCCTCGCCGGCAGGGTTCCTCCCGCCGGCGTCGAGCTGCTGTTCTTCGACGGGGAGGACGCCGGTCTGGGCGGCGACCCCCGGGGATTCTGCCTGGGCAGCGCCCGGATGGCCGAATCCTGGGGCGAGTTCGGCAGCCCCTTGCCTCAGGCCGCCCCGCGCGGGTTGATCCTGCTGGACATGGTGGGGGATCGCGACCTGCTCATTCCCCAGGAAGCCTATTCCCTGCAGTATGCGCCGGAGTGGACGCGGACGGTCTTCGAACGGGCCCAGGCCCTGGGCCTGGACGCCTTCCAGCCGTTCCCCGGGCCGCCGGTGTTCGACGACCACGTGCCCTTCCTGCGCAGGGGCATTCCTGCCCTGGATCTCATCGAATTCGACTACCGGTTCTGGCACACTCTCGAGGATACGCCCGACAAGTGCTCCGCCGGGAGCCTGGCTCAGGTCGGCAGCCTGGTCCTGGATCTCATCCTGTCGCCATGACGGTCGGGCCGGACGTCCGGGACGCATTTCCCGGCCCTGCAAACAAAGCTAAATTGTTCCCGGATCCTGTCGATCACTGGGTTGACGGAAATTCTTTCGACCCAGGACGCTGAGGAGGAGCGGGGATGATCACCACCTGCACCGAGTGCCAGGCGCGTTACCAGTTGGATGCAGACAAGGTTCCCCACCGGGTCATCAAGGTGCGGTGTCCGGGCTGCCGGGGGGTCTTCACCCTGGACGGAACCGCGCGCCCGGCCGAGGTCCCGCTGGAGATCGAACACGGCGGCTTCGCCCAGATGGCAGATGCCGTCCCGGCTGCCGAGCCGGCCAGGGCGCCCGCCGCCCGCACCGAGCCGGCTGCGGCCGCGCCTGCACCCGCCGGCGTCGCCGTCCTGGACCGGCAGGAGACTCCGGATGCGGAACCGGGGGGACGGGGCGTGCGACGCCGCCGGAGCAAGGAGGAGATGTACGCCCGGGCCCTGGTCTCCGACATCCTGGCTTACAATCGCGAGACCCGCGACAAGGCCCTCCGTGAAGGCAATCTGGTCGAGGCGCTCGGGGCCGAGATCAAGAAGAGCTGGGAGCTCTACAAGGAGAAGGTCACCCCCGAGGTCGCCAACAACTCCGACCACTTCCGGGCCGCCCTGAACGAGATCCTCGCGGACGGAGCCAAGGTCTTCTGATTCATCCAGGGCGCGCCAAGGGGCCCGGGCCGACGGCCCGGGCTTCTTGGCGTCATGAGGTCCGGGGTCAGGCCCCCCACTTGTTGCGGCTGATCTCCCCGAGGATGTCGTCGATCTGCTGCCGCACCCGGACGTTCTGGTCCGGCTCGAACAGGGCCTGCTTGACCCTGCCGTGCTCGTCCTTCTTGACGTACCTGAGGCTCTGCAGATCCTCCATCGACATCAGGATGTCCTTGGAGACCCTGACCTCGATGGCCCGGCCTTCCTCGTTCTCGCAGGGATTGTGGAAGGGGTGCATGCCGTTGCCCCAGCCGTGGACCACCATGGAGCAAAGCAGGGCCCGGAAAGTGTTCTGCCCCTGGACGGTCTCGAGATCGAAGTTGCCGCCCACCTTGTCCGTCACGCTGTCGATGACCGCGCAGAGCTTGGCGGCCAGGTTGTCGTCCACCTTCATCTGGAGGAGGCGGGAAAACATGGTATTGAGGATCTTGTCGGTATTGGTGGTCATCTGGCCACTCCTGGTTGCCGGTTCGGCCGGTTAACCGCTCCCTGGGGGCGGAAAAACGGGGGTGCGGGATGGACCCGGGTTCCTTCCGACCGGGGTATTGCAAAATGCTTGCCCAACTTGGGACTTTTCCGGAAAGGGCCCTGATCCGCCTCCCGGAACCCCCCAAACAAGTGGCATATCCCTTGCTTCGAGGGTAAATGGAAGCCAAGAGGCGTTCTTTTCGCAGCGGCATCGCCGGATCCAGGGAGAATCCCTCGTGACCACAGCATCGCTGACAGCCACCAGGACCTGCAGACTGCTCTATTACGGGCAGCCGGGAACCGGCAAGCGGGAGAACCTGCGGCTCATCCACCAGTTCATACCGCCCGAACAGCGGCTGGTGGTGGCCACCGACGACCCGGAGCGCCAGATCGCCTTCAAGTTCCGCCAGGAAGGGAAGAGCGAGTGGCAGGTGCTGGTCCAGGCGGTGGACGTGGGCAAGGAACGATTCCGCGCCGCCGGGATGATGGAACGGCCACCTTTCGACGGAGTCATCTTCGTGGTGCCGTCGGTGGCCTCGCAGCTGGATCAGTCGCTGGCCGCCTTCGAATCCCTCAAGACCTTCCTGGATACCTGGGGCCTGGACCTGATGCGGGTCCCGGTGGTCCTGCAGTACAACCGCCGCCCCACCGGGGAGGCGATCTCGGTCGACAGGCTCGAATCCCTGCTCAACCCCTGGGGCCTGCTCTCGTTCCCCTCCAACACCCTGAAGGGCGAGGGAGTCAGGGAGACGCTCAAGGCGGTCCTGGGCCTGGCCATCAACCACATCAACGAGAAGCGCAGCAGGCTGGATGACCACGATTCCCTCGAGGTCTCCATGGTCCAGGCCTCCCACGTCCGTGACCTCCCGGCCGAAACCCTGGGGTTCGACAACGGGCCGCCGGTTCCCGGCCGCGAGCCCATCGACTCGACCCGGTTGCGCAGCGAGGCCATCTACAACGAAATGAGCCCGCCCCTGGTGGTCCCGGTTCGCATTCCCCGCCGGCTCCTCCAGAACCACAAGGGCCAGCTCAGGATCCTGCTCGAGGTCCAGATCGAGGACTGAGCCCGGCGGGTCGTGCCCTGACGGGCGTTGACCACCGGGCGCCGCTGGATTAGAGTTCCAGCCATGGAGACACCCAGGCAGGACATCACCCCTAGCGGGACCGGACCCCGGACCAGTGCAGAGCTTTTCGAGGAGGGCCGCAGCCTGGAGAAGGGCGGCCGCTTCGCCGAGGCCTGCGCGGCCTACCTCGCGGGTCTGGACCTTGGACCCCGGGATCACCGCTGGCTTTACCGGCTGGGCTGCTCTTTCCTGAAACAGGGCCGGGCGAGCGAGGCGGAAACGGCCTTCCTGGAGGCCCTCGACCACGACCCGGCCAACAGCGCCTACCTGACCAATCTGGGCGTCGCCCTGGACCGTCAAGGGCGGCGGGAGGAGGCCATCCGGGCCTACAAGAAGGCCAACCTCGACGGCCGGGGCACCGCGGTGGCCAACCACAACCTGGGTGCGATCTATGCCGAACAGGGCAGGCGGACCGAGGCCATCCGGGCCTTCGAGGCGGCCATCGCCCTGGATCCCGATGCCGAGGGATATCTCAACCTGGGACTGGTCCACTACGCGCACGAGGAGTACGGGGAGGCCCTGAGCTGTTTCCGCCAGTGCGTGGAGCGGGATGGGACGTTCGCCCGGGGCCACTACTACTGCGGCCTGTGCCTGATGAAGAGCGGTAACTACCGGGAGGCCTGCCGCAGCTTCGACCGGGCCTGGGAACTGGACGCCAGGCTGGTCCGGATCCCCTACCACCTGGGAACCTGCCAGCACAAGCTGGAGCACTTCGCCGAGGCCAAGCGCAGCCTCGAAAAGGCCCTGGAATTCTTTCCCGAGGACGGCCGCCTGCATTATCAACTGGCCCTGACCTGCGACGCCCTGGGCATGCACCAGGAAGCCCGGCTGCATTACGGGCAGTCCCGGGCCTCGGGCCGGGACGGCTGACCCGCCGATTCCCTGGCCGACCCCTGATCCGGCTCTCGACCCCCGACCACCCGACCGAAGGATGCGGACTTGCCCGAAATCATCAATCTCCTGATCCTGGCGGCGACCCAGGGTTTGACCGAATTCCTGCCCGTCAGCAGTTCCGGCCATCTGGTCCTGCTCCAGCATTTCCTCGCCACCAGGGAAGGGGACGTGTTCTTCGACGTGCTCCTGCACGTGGGGACCCTGGGGTCGGTGATCGTGGTCTACCGGCGGGAACTCCTGCGTCTGCTCCGCCTGGACCGGGCGGCCGTCGCTTACGTCGTCGCCCTGGGGGTGGGGACGATCCCGGCGGTGTTCGCGGGGTTGCTTTTCAAGGATTTCTTCGAGGGTCTCTATCAGAAACCGATCTATCCCGCCGCGGCGTTGCTGGTGACGGCAGCCCTGCTGTTCTCCACCCGATACGCCCGGGGCGGGCGCGCTCCGGCCCGGGCGGAGTGGGAACCCCGCCCCCCTCACCTGGGCAAGGCCTTCCTCATCGGGTGCGCGCAGGCGGCGGCCATCTGCCCTGGCATCAGCCGGTCGGGTTCGACCATCGCCGCTTCGTTGTGGCTGGGATTGGTCCGGGAGGAAGCGGCGCGATTCAGCTTCCTGCTGGCGGTGCCGGCCATCCTGGGAGCGCTGGTCCTCAACCTCGTGGACGGGGTGACCGCGACCGGCGCGGACACCGTCCCCTTCGCCCTGTCGGCGCTCACGGCGTTCCTGGTGGGACTGGTGGCGATCAGGCTGACGGCCCTGGCGGTGGTGCAGGCGCACTTCTGGAAGTTCGGCTTCTATTGCGTGGCCGTGGGGTTGGCATCCCTGCTTCTGCTGGTCTTCTGACCGGGGGTCTTTCAGCAGGGGCTGGTGGCCAGGAAGTGCTCCAGGGTCTCGGTCACCCGCTCCTGGTCGAAGGGCTTGATGATGAAGTCCCTGGCTCCGGCCTTGAGCGCCGCGATGACCTGTTCCTTCTGGCCCAGGGCCGTGATCATGATCACGCGGGCGTCCCCATCCACGTTCAGGATGTCCTTCAGGGCCTCGGTCCCATCCAGGGTCGGCATGGTGATGTCCAGCAGGACCAGGTCGGGGCGCAGGCGTTCGAACTGCTGGACGGCCTCCTCGCCGTCGCCCGCTTCGCCCACCACGACCAGGCCCATGTCCTCCACGATATCACGGAGCATGACCCGCATGAATTCTGCGTCATCGACGATGAGGACGGTGTTGCCCAACGTGTACCTCCGCAAGTGCGGGATCGCGGCGCCGCAGGGATTCCTTCGACACCGGGAACGCAATTGTTGTATACCTGTTGAAACAGGTCCATACCTTGATCGACATGATCCAGGCGAACTTTAGTACCGCCCTTGGACCCGATCCGCCGCCCCGACCCCCGGCAGCGCGGCGGGGATGCCCGGGGATATCGGCAGGGAGGGAAACCATGGGTATCACGCGCAAATTCGGTCTGATTCTGGCGACGCTGGCCGTCGCCGTCCTGACGGCGGCGGGGGAGGGAGCCGCCGGGGACGCCCCCCTGCTGAGTTCCGATTCCAGCGACCGGACCCGCGTGGACATCACCGTCTACAACCGGAATCTGGCCCTGGTCCGGGAGATCAGGACCGTCGACCTGCCGGCGGGCGAGTTCACCCTCGAGTACCGGGAAGTGCCCTCGGCCATCAATCCGGTGACCCTGCTGGTGGAGGGGGACCGGCGGTCGGGCCTGGCCATCTACGAGCAGAACTACGAGTTCGATCTGATGTCGCGGGAGAAGATCCTGCAGAAGTACGTTGGGCGTCCCGTGGCCTGGGTCCAGGAGGACGGGTCCCGCATCGAGGGCGTCCTCCTTGGGATGAACGCCGGCCCTGTCTTCGAGGTGGCCGGGGAGATCCAGTTCGAGGTTCCCGGCCGGATCGTGCTGCCCGACCTGCCGGCGAATCTGCGGGCGCGACCCACCCTGGTCTGGCGGGCCCACGCCGATGAGGCGGGGGAGGCGACGGTGGAGACCTCCTACCTGACGGGTGGCCTGTCCTGGAATGCGGACTACGTCCTGCAACTGGACGGGAAGGGGAAGTCCGGCGATCTCCAGGCCTGGGTGAGCGTGGAAAACAGGTCCGGGGCGGGATTCCCGGGTGCCAAGCTGCTCCTGGTGGCCGGTGACGTCAACCGGGCCGCCCCGGGTCCCGAGGTCATGCGGGACATGATGGTCATGAGCATGGCCGAGGGCGGCGCCCCCAAGTTCACCGAGGAGACCCTCTACGATTACCACCTCTACACCCTGGACCGTCCCACCGACCTTCTCGATCAGCAGATCAAGCAGATCTCCCTGTTCGAGGCCGAGGGCATCAAGCTGGCGAAGCACTACCGGCTGCGGGCGGGATCCCATCTCTTCCGCGGCCAAGGCTGGTTGAAGGACGACACGAAGATCGACGTCAGCTACAGCTTCGAGAACGCGGAGGGGAACAACCTCGGTCTGCCGTTGCCGGCGGGCGTGTTCCGGGTCTACGGGCAGTCGGCCGACGGCTCGCGCCAGTTGCTGGGCGAGGACAGGATCGGGCACACGCCCCGCGACGAGACGGTGGAGCTGACGGTGGGCCAGGCTTTCGACCTGGTGGCCGAACGGGTCAGGGACGAGAGCCGCAAGGTGGCCGAGAAGCTGTTCCGGTACGCCTTCACGATCACCATCAGGAATCACAGGGAAGACGATGTGGTCGTTGACGTCGTCGAGCCGGTGGGTGGAGATTGGGAGGTGATCGAATCCACGCATCCGGCCGCCCGTCTGAGCGCAACCGAACTGGGATTCCAGGTCCCCGTCAAGGCGGGGGGGAAGGCCGAACTCAAGTACCGGGTCGAGGTCAGGTCCTAGCCACGGTCGATCACCGCCGCCGCAGCTGTTCCAGTCTGCTGCGCAATCGCTCCTCGCCGGGGCGGATCGCCAGAGCCTTTTCCAGGGCGGCGACCGCCCCGTCCTCGTCCCCCAGGGCCAGGCGCGCGGCCCCGAGGTTGGCCCAGGCCTGGAAGGACTCCCCGTCGATGTCCAGGGCCCGCTCGAACCACTCGGCCGCCGGTCCATGTTCCTCGAGCTGCAGGCGGCAGACTCCGGCGTTCAGGGCGCTGCCCGCGAGCCGGGGATTGGCGGCCACCGCAGCCTCGAAAAGGGGACCGGCTTCCCGGAATTCCCTCCGCTCCAGCAAGGCGTTGCCGAGATTGTGCAGCGCCAGGGGATGGTCGCCCCGGGCCGCGACCGCCTGGCGCAGGGCTTCCAGCCGGCTCCCGTCGTCCCCCGCCAGCTGGAACAGTCCGGCAGCGGCGACGGCGAGATCCGCCCGCCGGGCCGACGCGGTTTGGGCCCCGGCGTCGGCCAGGGCCTTGAGGCCCGCCTCCCGGAGCACGCCCGGCGCGTCCTGGTGCCCGGGGTCGCCGCCCTCGTCCCACAGGATGCCGCCGGCGTCCGCGGCGGCCAGCCGCCAGGAGCCGCCTGCGAGGAGGTCCCTGGCCAGCGGCTTGAAGGCTCCCCCGGCCAGGGCCAGGCAGACGGCGCCGGGTTCGGCGGCCGCGAGTTCCCGGAGCCCCGCGGGTCCCGCCTGCTTGATGGCCAGATAGCGGGACCACGTCCGGTCGGAATAGGCCTCCGTGCGGCCGTCGACGAAGACCCGCGAACCCGTGTTGCCCAGCACGAAGCCCGCCGCGTCGATGTTGGCGAACAGGCGGTCCGACGGCTTTTCGGCCAGGACCTCCATCGCCGCCACCGGTTGCTGGGCGGGAGTGAGGCCGGACCCGAACCTTCGGGCCACGCCCTCGCCCAGGTAGAATCCGTCCGCGACGAGCGGGATGGCGGCCAGAACGGCGGCCCCGAGGCACACGGCCGCTCCGGCCGCGGCGACCGGGGTTTCCCGGGCGGCGAGGGGGCTCGCGCGGAGCCGGCCGAGAAGCCGGGAACCCTCCGGCAGGCCGCTGCGCCACAGGATCATGAACGCCAGCCCGAACATTCCGAGGCTGCGCTGGGTCATCAGGGCCGCCCAGGCCGCGAGGCAGAAGATAAGCGCCCGCAGGAGGGGGACCCGGGGCCAGGTCGCCAGGAGCCAGACCAGTCCCCCAGCCAGGGCGGCCAGGTACCAGCCCAGGGTGGCGTGCAGGCTGTTGGGAGAGGAGAACAGGGGGACGAGTTCGCTGATGGTGCCCCTCAGATCCACCCGGCCGCTCCCGAACTGGCCGGCTGCCTGCAGGGGATAGAGGAATCCCTGGATTCCCCCGGGGGTGAGCAGCAGGGCGACCAGGGTCGCTCCGCCGATCAGGACGAGCCTCCGGCCGCGGCCCCCACGGGCTCCCCCGTCGATGCGACGCTGCAGGGGATTCAGGATTCCGGCGCCCAGGACCAGGACAGGGGCCAGGGCCGCGAACCCGTGGAACTGGGCCCACAACAGGGTCCACAAGGGGATGCGCGCGCCGGCGCCCCGAAGGTCCCACCAGGGCCGGTTTCCGCTGCCCTGCCGGAGTTCCTCCTCCAGATCGTCCAGGACCAGGATCAACAGGATGGAGGACACCAGTTCGGGCCTCAGGGTCAACCGGGTCCAGAGGGTGCCCAGTCCCGCCAGCATGACCGCCACCAGCCAGGTCCGGGGGCCCGGTGATCCGCGGCCGGTGGGCGCCGGGAAAACAACCGGGCGCAGGATCACCAGGGCGAGGATGAGGGCCAGGAACGTCCTGAGGGCGTTCCAGGCCTCGGCGAGGTTTTCCGGAGAGGGAGCCGCGTCCCGGCCCTGGCCGGCCCGGCCGACCATCCCCACGAGGACCTGGAAGAGCCACTCGTGGTTCGTCCAGGGCCGGTCCGGCTCGCTGAAGGAGTAGTGGTTGGTCCGGGGGAATTCCCCGGCGAGGATATCCTGGCCGGCCCGCCAGTGGAACCAGATGTCCAGGTCGCTCAGGGAGTGGTGGGAGAACAGAACGACCAAACCGCAAAAAGCGAGGCAGCTTGCCGCCAGACAGATCCGCCCCGAGGTCTTCGCTCGACTATTCACCTGGAATTCCTGTCGGTTGCCTGCATCGCGGGTCATCCTCATCCCTCCCGTCAGAGCTCGACCGTCATCCTATCACCCGGACCTCCAGTTGGCTCGCCAAAAAAGGATTTGACAATGTGGCCGGGCCTCCAGGGGGGTGTTTTGTCAAAATGTCAATCCCGGGATGGAATTCGGGTTCGTTTATCGGGACAGCATTTGTTGAAATTTTTAACTCTTTGTCAATGAATGATTTGCATGTTGCTAAAAAAGTACAGGAAACTCCTGTTTGTGGAACGGGACTTGTAAATGGTCCGTCAAAAGCATACCCCCACCGCGTCGACGATCACTCGAACGGGGGATCAAAAGACCCCCAGGAGAGGAAATAAAATGGCCAAGATCGAAAAAAGCAGCCAGGGCAAGAAGAGCCACAAGGCTGCCGCTCCCGCGGCCCAGCTCATGAGCAACCTGGATCTCTATTTCCAGGAAGTCAAAGCCTATTCGCTGCTGACCCGGGACGAGGAATGCGAACTGGCCCGCGGGATCCATACCAACGACAACGAGAGCCTGCACAAGCTGGTCAAGGCCAACCTGCGCTTCGTCGTGTCCATCGCCAAGGAATACGCCCACTACGGCGTGCCCCTGGAGGACCTGATCAACGAGGGCAACCTGGGCCTGCTGAAGGCCGCCCAGCGGTTCGACGAGACCCGGGGCTACAAGTTCATCAGCTACGCGGTCTGGTGGATCCGCCAGTCCATCCTGGCGGCCCTGGCCAACCACAGCAAGATCGTCCGGATGCCCCTGAACCGGGCCCGCGTGCTGAACCAGATCAAGAAGGCCAGCGGCGAGCTGCAGCAGAAGCTGCGTCGCAAGCCGGAGCCCGAGGAGATCGCGGCCAAGCTGGGCCTGTCGGTCGAGGAAGTGAAGGACACCCTGCCCCTGATGCAGGACAACTTCTTCCTGGACGACTTCGTCGGCAACGACGAGGACAGCACCTACCTGGACTTCCTCGAGGACACCTCCGGCGTGGGGCCCGACACCAAGGTGATGGACGACGACCTGAACAGCAGCATCGACCGGATGCTCGGCGATCTCAAGGAGCGTGAGGCCAAGGTCCTGCGCCTGTACTACGGCCTGGGCTCCGACCATGAAATGACCCTCGAGGAGATCGGTCAGATCATGGGCCTGACCCGCGAGCGGATCCGGCAGATCAAGGAAGAGGCCTTCGAGAAGATCCGCACCAGCAAGGCCTTCAAGTACATGCACGATTACGCGGAAGAGTCGCACTTCTAGACCGCGTTCCCCTGCAACGAGGCGAGCGGAAACGGCCCCGGCGATCAGCCGGGGCCGTTTCTTCGATGGGCGCCCGGCGGCCACCCCTTCCTCCGGCAGGCCGGGTTCTCAAGGGTCGGGAAGGGGGTCGGCCGTCACCGCAGCCGCCGTGGCCTCGGTCAGCGCGGAGGCGAATCCCCGCCAACAGGAATGGGGGAGCCACACGATCCACCGGACCTCGGCTGCGAACTCCTCCTGCTCCACCCGGCCCCCGTGCCGGACCAGGAGGTGGGAGACCGTCCTCTGCTGGGCGTAGGGAAAACGCAGGGCGAACCTACGACCCAGCAGGATCGTGCGCGTGCCGGCCGCCGCCACGGCGGCGGCGGCCGCCTCACCGTAGGCCCTGGCCAGACCGCCGGTGCCCAGCTTGACTCCCCCGAAATACCTGACCACGACGCACGCCGCGTCGGAGACGTCGATCCTGCGCAGGGCGGCGAGGATGGGTTCGCCGGCGGTGCCGGCCGGCTCCCCGGCGTCGTTGCGCACCTCCTGGACGGAAGGGGGACGTCCCAGCCGCCAGGCGGAGCAGTGGTGGCGAGCGTCATGGTACCTCCTGGTCAGATCCGCCAGGAACTCCCGCGCTGCGGTCTCGTCCGGGGCGGGGGCGGCGAATCCCAGGAATCGGGACCGCTGGATCTTGATCTCGGACCCGCCGGGCCCCGCGAGGGTCAGGAATTCGTCCGGAAGGCCGGGGTCCGCCGAGCCGGTTTCTCGCATGAGTGGGCGTCCTTCGCTGCCAGGATTCCGGCCACGAACCGGAACCCGTCCTTCGCACTGGTGCGGTGGATCGTTGCATGGAAACTACAACCCTTTTAAAGACAATGCAATAGGGATGAAATGGGAGCCGCCCGGTTTGGCATCCCCCTTGCGTTCCTTGGTGGTCGCTGGACACTCCAACCGGAAACGGAAGGTCCTTGAGATGCCCGTACATTTCGGCGGCAGACCGCGGCGGTGGGCCGCCCTCGCAGCCCTGGTCTTCCTTCTTGCGCCCGGACCGCGAACCGCCCTCCTGGCCCAGGACGGCGGCGTGAATCCGCGCCTGGCCCTGCCCCGTTCCCACCTCGGACACGACCTCGACTCCCCGGTCTTCCTGGTCGGCCAGGTCGGAGTGGGCGGCGGGTTCTCCCATGCCAACGACCAGTTCGGATACGGGGGCGCGATCATCTTCCATCCGGGAGCCGCCGCCTCCTTCATCAACGCTCTCGCCGGCTGGAACGTGGCCATGGTCCTGCAGGTCGATTATCAGGAGATGTACACCAGCTACCGCATCCGCTCGGGAGATCTGCTGTTCCGCAAGTACCTGCAACCGGCCGAGCGGAAGGGCACCCGCGTCCTGCCCTTCGGCGGGGCGGGAGTCGGTCTCAGCTCGGTGAGCTTTCCGGTCGAGGGCGACCGGACCAGCGAAACCTACTGGGCGCCGGTCGCGGAGCTGGGATGCGAGGTCGTTCTCGCCGACCGCTACCTCGTGCTGCTGCGCGGGCAGTACAAGCACTACACGTACCACGATCTCGACTACATCAACTGGTCGGCGCGGTTCGGGCTCGGCACCCTCCTGCCCTGGTAGCGCGACTCAGGGCATGACCCTCCGGACCGGATCGGTTATATTGGTCGTGAACCCCTGCTCCGGTCGCCGGCCGGCCCGCTCGAGGGCGAGGCTCCGGCGGCCTTGTCTATCCTGGACGAGGTGGATCATGCCGAAGAGAACCGCGACCTGTCTGGGCGTCATCGCCCTCATCCTCACCTGCCTGCCCGTCCTGGCCCAGGAGGAGCTGACCTACGAGCAGTACCGCGACCTGTCCTGGGCCGCCCAGCGGCTCGATCACATGGCCATGTTCGAGCCCCTGCAGGGGGAAGCCGGCATGTACGTCGCTCTGGGTGACCGGTTCAGCACGGTCCAGGTGATCAGGATGAACGGCCGTGGCGCCGAGCGGGTCTGGAAGAGCAACCAGCTGGGCGGGGTGCCCGAGACGGTCCTGGCGGCCGACCTTGGGGGGGACGGGCTCGACGACGCCCTCATCTGCAACACGGGCACGGGCAAGATCTACGTGTGGTCGCTCGAGGACTACAACCAGCTCTGGGAATCCCTGACGGGGGAATACCAGCAGATCGCCTGCTTCACCACGGCGAACCTGGACGAGGATCCGGCCCGGGAGATCGTCATGATCGCCGACGGCCGCCTGGTGCAGATCGACGGGGCCACCTTCACCAAGGACTTCACGAGCATCGACGAGTATTCCGCCACGATGATCCGCTGCGGCGACGTGGACGGCGACGGTCGGGTCGAGGTCGTCCTGAACACGGGGCAGGTCATCGATCCCATCAGCGGCAACCTGGAGTGGGAGGACCAGAACTTCTTCAGCCGGATCGAGCTGCTGGACATCGACGGGGACGGCATGCCGGAGGTCATCACCGAGAACGAGGTGGGGGGGCCGGTGAAGGTCTTCGACGTCGACCGCCGGTCGGAAGTCCGTTTCCAGTAGCCCTCGAACTTCCGACGAGGCCCGCCTACCCATCCACGGGAGGGCGGGCCTCGTCCGATCCGGACCGGAGGCCCCGGATTCTCAGCGGATGCTCTGCATGACCTCGAGCATCGCGGGCGCCTCCAGGAAACCCTGGCTGCGGCCGTGCAGGATCTCGCCCCGGCTGTCGATGAACACCACCCGCGGCAGTCCCGTGACCTGAAACAGCTTCTTGATGGCCGCCATCTCCTCGTCGTCGGGCGCGGTCGCGTCGAACTTGATCGTGACGAAGCGCAAGGACTCCTCGACGACCGCGGGATCCTTCCAGACCAGCTTGTCCAGCTTCTTGCAGTAGACGCACCACTCGGCCCAGAAGTCGATCATCACCGGCTTGCCGGCCGCCTTGGCCTCGGCCAGCCGGGCGTCCAGGATGGGGCGGGGCCCCGCACCGGTGGCGAGGACCTCCCAGGGGACCTTGGCGGGCAGGGACGCCGTCGCTGCGCCGGCGACGCCGGGATCGGCATCCCCGGTCAGGGATCGGGTCGGATCCCGGGGCATGGCCGCGGGCGGGACCGCTTCGACCGCCGGCCGGGGCATCAGGTTGGTGTGCCAGATCAGGCCCCCCAGGAAGAAGTGGAGGCCGAACAGGAAGACGATCAGGCCCAGGCCCTTGCGCGCCCGGGGCCACCAGGACTCCGCGGATCCGAGCCCCTCGAAGGCCCCCATGAAGACCGAGACCAGGATGGCCGTGGCCCCCAGCAGGGGGTAGAAGGCGGTCACCGGAAGCACCGCGCCGGGTCGGACGAAGTAGAAGGCCATGGCCAGGAGCAGCAGGCCCATGAAGTTCTTCACGGTCACCATCCAGCCGCCGCTGCGGGGCATGGATCCCAGCAGGGCGGGGAAGGTTCCCACCCCGATCAGGAGCAGCCCCATGCCGATGCCGAAGGTGAACAGGGAGAAGAAACCCAGGACCCAGTTCCCCGTCGTGCCTACCCAGACCAGGAGGGCCGCCAGGAAGGGCCCCACGCAGGGCGACGCCACCAGGCCGGCCACCATTCCCATGACGAAGGCGCCGATGAATCCGCCGCGCTTGCCCGTGCGGCCGGATCCTTGCAGGCGGTCGCGGATGAAGGCCGGTGCCTCCAGCTCGAAGGCCCCGAACATGCCGAAGGAAAGGGCCACCAGCAGCAGGGCCAGGGGCACGAGGACGGCGGGGCTCTGCATGAACGCCGTGATGCCGCTGAACACGGTGGCGCTCAGGGCGCCGAGGATGGCGTAGACCAGGGCCATGCCCACGACGTAGGTCACGGACATGACCAGGCCGTGAAGGGCGCCCTTCTCCTGGCTCTGGGCGCCGATGACCGCCAGGGTGATGGGGATCATCGGATAGATGCAGGGGGACAGGCTCATCAACAGGCCGAATCCGAAGACGACCACCAGGAACAGGCCCAGGCCCCTGCGCTCGATGAAGGCGGTGATCTTGTCCGCCGACCAGTCCTCGCCGAAATCCACGGTCACCGGACCTTCCCAGCGGCCCTCGACGACGGTCCCGTCCTCCTGCATCGCGGTCGCGGTCACGATCAGGTCCCTGACCCCGGGCTCGGTCCCGGTGGGGATCGGCGCAGCCCACTCGAACCGGGCGGGCGAGGGCAGGAATCCCTGGTCCCGTCCTTCCGGCGCGGCCGACACCAGGCGTACGGGATAGGGCTCGGCCGGGAAGAGGGGATCGGCGGCGTCGCGGACGGCGATGGCCCAGCCCTCGGCCAGGAGCTTGGCTCCAGGACCGGGATCGACGGCGACGTCCAGGACCAGATCCTTGCCGATCTCGGCGACTTCGCTCCGGAGGCTGACCTCGACCTCCAGACCCGGGATGGGGGTCTGTCCGGAGGCGGGAGAGATGAACAGGAAAAGGGGCAGCGCCAGGGCGGCGGCCGGGCTGAGGGTTTTGCGGGTCAAGCCGGATCCTCGCTTGGTTGGTGTATCGCACCGATCGGGTGCGTCTACTATACGAATATCCCACCAGGATTCAAGGAGGGTGAACCCCGAATCCCACCAATGGTTGCAAAAAATTGAAGATATACGATATTTCCTCCTGAAGGATGGAATGGACGACGCCCGGCCGGCTGCGCCGGGTTTTCCACAGCCAGGAAAGGACCCCGAAGTGATGTTCAGGAAATGGTCGCTCCTCATGTTCGCCGCACTGGCCCTGGTGGCCGCGGGGTGCGGCACCGACGACGGAAACCAGGCGGAGACCGGATCCCTGGGCGATGCGTCCACGGGAACAGGTGTGGGGCAGGTGGCGCCGGACTTCACCCTGGCCGGACTGGACGGGGAGTCCCTCACCCTGTCCGACCTCCGGGGGAAAACCGTCCTGCTGGATTTCTGGGATACCTGGTGCCCTCCCTGCCGTGAGGCCATGCCTCACCTGCAGGACATCAGCGTCGGATTCTCAGGGGATGTGGTGGTGGTCGGGATCGCCGCAGGCCAGGAAGGCGAGGCCAAGGTCCGCTCCTTCGTCGGGGCCAGGGGGCTGACCTTTCCCATGGCGATCGGCAGCCCGCAGGTCTTCCAGGACTACCGGGTCTCCAGCTTGCCGACGACCTACCTGGTGGACGGGCGGGGCATCGTGCGGAAGATGTGGATCGGCGGCCAGACCAAGGCCGAGTACGAGGGGATGATCCGTCAGGTCATGGGCGGCTGACCGGCTTCAGGGCAAACGAAAGCCCCTGGCCTGGGTTCTCACCGGTCGGCCAGGGGCCTAGCAGGCTGTGATCATTTCCTCAGCCACCAAAAGAGATCGATCAGTGAAAGACCGATGACGATGTAGGTTTCAGGTCCCATTGCCGATCCCCCCTTTCTTCCTTGTAAGGTGAATGGATCGTGGACTTCCAGGATTTCGACCGGGATTCCTGCTGCTTGAGGGGAATTTCATCGTGGAAAATCCCTGGGAATCGGCCGCATCCCAGGCAGCTTGAGCAATTTGGATACCGGGATATCTTTAATTATTCAAGTCGTTGATTTTCAAGATAATTGCGGTCCTGTCATCGGATTCCACCCCTGATCCGAATGCATCCACGATGCCAAAAATTTCCTCCAGCAGGTCCTCCGGTTCCCGGTCGAGGTTCGCTCCCACGGCATCCTGCAACCTCCGGGCGTCGAAGAATTCGCCGTCGGGGTTCTGCTGCTCGGAAAGCCCATCGGTGAACAGGAAGACCACGTCTCCCGTTCCGAGGGTGAGCTCTCCGCCCCGGTAGGGGTGATCCGGCGCCACTCCGAGCACCATGCCGCCGCGCTTCAGGGATTCGAGGATCCCGGTGCCGCGGCGGAACACCAGCGGAGGATCCATGCCCGCGTTGCAGAACCGCAGGCACCTGGTGCGCGGATCGAGGATCCCGTAGAAGAAGGACACGAAACGGTCCTGGGTGATCAGGGCGCAGATCTGACGGTTGACGCGGCTCACCACCTCCCGGGGCCGGCCGGCCGCCTCCACCTCGCTCCGGAAGGCCACCCGGAGGGAGGCCATGAGCAAGGATGCGGGGATGCCCTTCCCCGATACGTCACCGATGGCGAAGCCGAGGGTGCCGTCTGAGCGCAGGAAGTAGTCGAAGTAGTCGCCTCCCACCATGCGGCAGGCCTGGTTGCGTCCGGCGATGACGAAGCCGGGACCGGATAGCGGACCGGTGGGCAGCAGGGAGGACTGGATCTCCTTGGCCAGTTGCAGCTCGGTCTCCAGACGCTTCTGGCGGAGGCTGTCGTGGTACAGCCGGCGGCTCTCGATGACGGGCGCGGCCTGCACGGCCAGGGCCTGGAGGTTGGCCAGATCGTCCTGGCTGTAGAGGGATCCGCCCTTCTTGTCGCCGAAGGCCAGGAATCCCAGCAACCGGTTGCCGGTCACCAGGGGGACGAGCAGCTGCGCCCGGAGACCTGCCGGCAGTCCGCTGGACGAGGGGTCGCTTCCGGCGGCGAAAAGGAGGTCGTCGATCTCCTCGGTGAAGATGGGTCGCCGCAGCCTGTCCAGGAGCCGGGCCAGACCGCTGTCGACCGGCAGGGGCGGCAGGCCGGCGTCGGCGGTGGGGATGGCGCCCGACTCCCCCCACGGGACCAGGACTCCGGGAGCGGAGTCCGCCGTGAGATAAAGGTGGAAGGTCTGGGGGCGGAAGAGCCCGACGAGCCTCCCCTTCATGTGGCTGATCACGTCCTCGGACTCGATCAGGCCCGTCAGCTCCTGGGCGATGGCGGTCATGGCCCGGCGGGTGGCCATGCGGGAGGGATAGAAGGCCCGGTCCACCCAGCCCTGGACCAGGCGGCGCAAGGGCAGGACCACCAGTCCGCTGAGGGCGACCAGCACCAGCAGGAGGCGCTCCGAGTCGACCTCGAGCCAGTTCTCGAAGACCTGGCTCAGACCCATGATCACCACCAGATAGCCGCACAGGACCAGGACGGTCAGCAACCCGTAGGTCATGCTCGTGCGGACGATGAAGTTGCGGTCGAGGGCGCCGAAACGCATGATCGCCAGTCCGAAGCTGGCCGGCACGAGCAGCAGCGAGAAGGCCAGGTACTGCCACTGGGGCAGGGCGCTGCCCGGGGCGAGGTTGCCGACGACGGCGGCCGCCAGAAACGGCACCAGACCCCCGACCAGCCCGATGAGGATGACCCGCATCTTGGATTGCTGGATGGGTCGGTCCTTCCGGAGCGCCCGCTTCCCGAAGATGACCAGTCCCGCCAGGAAGAATCCCGACATGTAGACCAGGGCGATGATCTCCAGCACGGGTTTGAGCGTCCGGCCGGGGGTATCCAGCCGGGCCAGGTCCACCGCGAGGGAGGCGGCGAACAGGAGCCAGCCGGGGACCAGCAACAGCCGCAGCTTGGCCGCCTCGCCCCGGGAGGTCCGCCGCAGGCTGGGGAACTGCAGGAAGAAACGCAGGAAGTAGGCCGGCAGCAGGAACTGGAACAGCAGCCGCAGGCGTTCCTTGATCCACATGTAGGCGTCGACGGGCAGGTCGGGGATCTCCATCAGGAAGAACGCGAAGATGAAGCAGAGGGAGAAGAAGTTGCGCGTCACCGGGTCGGGACGGCGCTGGAGAACCCACCAGCCGATCATCAGGAAGGTCAATCCCACCACCCACAGGCTGTAGTTGCGGATCAGCCTGGCCTGGCCGGGCAGGGCCGGCACGAGCACCAGGGCGCAATCCTGGCCCTCGCGTTCGACCAGAAGCGGCAGGGGGGCGAGCTCGAGATGCCTGGCCAGGGCCGCGTAGTATCCGGTCATGTCCCGGACCAGGCGGTGGCCCACACCCTTGATGAGGTCGCCTTCCCGCAGGCCGGCGCGCGCGGCGGGGCCGTCCGGGATCACCGAGACGACACGCAGCTCGTGGACGGTCAATCCCAGTTCGGGCTTCTGGGCGATGCGGATGACGACGGCGAGGCTCGTGAGCAGGAACAGGGGGACGAGGATGAAGAGACCGAAGCGGCGGGACCAGCGTTCGAAGCTGCTTTCGCTGTAGACGCCCTGGTAGCGCAAGGTGACCTCCGGGGCCGCTGTCATCCGGGGTGCCGTCGATCCCAGCATAGCAGAGCCCGGGCCGCCCGTCAGGCCCATATTGCCCCGCACCCTGCGAGGTGTTAAATTCCCCGACTCGAACAATTTTCGCCGGTACGGGCCACATCCAGGAGAATCGCGTGGAAGACATCAGGCAAATGTCCCAGTACAACCCCGAGGGCATCGAGCAGAAATGGTATGCGGCCTGGGAGGGTGCGGGACTGTTCGCCCCCGACGAGGATCTGGAGGGGGATCCCTTCGTCGTCACCCTGCCTCCACCGAACGTCACCGGCATCCTCCACATGGGGCACTGCCTGGGCAACTCCATCCAGGACACGCTGATCCGCTGGGCGAGGATGCGGGGGCGCCCCGCCCTGTGGGTGCCCGGCACGGACCACGCCAGCATCGCCACCGAGCAGGTGGTCGGCAGGCAGATGGCCGCCGAGGGTCTGGACAAGCGGTCCGTCGGCCGGGAGGTCTTCCTGGAGAAGGCCTGGGCCTGGAAGGACGTCACCCATGGCCGCATCACGCAGCAGATCAAGCGCCTGGGCTGCAGCCTGGACTGGAGCCGCGAGGCCTTCACCATGGACGAGGCCCGCAACCGGGCGGTGACCGAGGCGTTCATCCGGCTCAAGGACCGCGGCCTGATCTACCGGGACATGTACCTGGTCAACTGGTGCCCCCACTGTCTGACCGCCATCAGCGACGACGAGGTGGAGTACCGGGAGCTCGATGGACGCTACTGGCATCTGACCTATCCCCTGGCCGACGGCGGGGGCTCGGTCACGGTGGCGACCACCCGTCCGGAGACCATGTTCGGCGACACGGCCGTGGCCGTGCACCCGAACGATCCCGAACGGAAGCACCTGATCGGCAGGCAGGTCCGCCTGCCCCTGGCCGATCGGGTGATCCCCATCATCGGCGACCATCATGCCGATCCGGAGAAGGGGACCGGGTTCGTGAAGATCACGCCGGCCCACGATCCCAACGACTTCGAGGTCGGACGCCGGCACGACCTGCCGCAGGTGGTCTGCATGACGCCCCAGGCGGTCATGAACGAGGCCGCGGGCGCGTTCGCGGGAATGGACCGGTACGAGTGCCGCAAGGCGGTGGTGGCCGCGCTCGAGGAGCAGGGCCTGCTGCCGAAGATCGAGAAGCAGATCCACCAGGTCGGCCACCACGATCGGTGCGGGAACATCATCGAACCGTACCTGTCGCGGCAGTGGTTCCTGCGCATGGACAAGCTGGCGGAACCCGCGGTCAAGGCCGTGCAGGACGGGGAGATCACCCTGTTTCCCGAGCGCTGGGTCGGTGTCTACCACAACTGGATGGGCAACATCCGGGACTGGTGCATCAGCCGGCAACTGTGGTGGGGGCACCGGATCCCGGTCTGGTACTGCCAGGACTGCCCTGCGGAGATCGCCGCCTCCGCGGCCCCGAACGCCTGCCCGGAGTGCGGGTCGCAGGCCCTGGTGCAGGACGAGGACGTGCTGGACACCTGGTTCAGCAGCTGGCTCTGGACCTTCTCGCCCCTGGGCTGGCCGGAGGACACCGCCGATCTGAGGAAGTACCATCCCACCAGCCTGCTGGTCACCGCCGCGGACATCATCTTCTTCTGGGTCGCCCGCATGATCATGGCCAGCTACGAGTTCCTGGGCGAGAAGCCCTTCGGCGAGGTGCTGTTCACCGGAATCGTCAGGGACGAGCAGGGCCGCAAGATGAGCAAGTCCCTGGGCAACAGTCCCGATCCCATCGACCTGATCGACAAGTACGGGGCGGACGCCCTGCGCTGCAGCCTGGTCATGCTCACGCCCACGGGCCAGGACATCTTCTTCAGCGAGACGACCCTCGAGGTGGGTCGGAACTTCTGCAACAAGATCTTCCAGGCCACCAAGCTCGTCCTCGGCGCCTGGGACGAGGCCGGCCTGCCGGGCGCCCCGGCCGGTGCGGCCGCGCCGCCCCGGATCCTCGATCTCGGGGCGGAGATGGCCGGATGCGACTGGGACGCCCGCGGAGGCGAAGCCTTCGGCCGCCTGTGGACCGCGGTGTTCGGCTGCCCCCCGCCGGTCGAGGTCGGTGACGGGGACCTGACCCTCGAGGACCGCTGGTCCCTCGGGACCCTCCTGAAGGTCGTGGACGAGTACCAGGCCAACATGGAGAAGCGCCGTCTCAACGACGCGGCCTATCTCGTCTTCAACTTCTTCCGTCACGAGTTCTGCGACTGGTACCTGGAGGCGATCAAGCCCCGCCTGCGGGACGACGCGGGGCGCCCCGTCGCCGTCCAGGCGGCGGTGCTGCAGCTCGCCCTCAGCTACAAGCTTCTCCATCCGGTCATGCCGTTCATCACCGAGGAATTGTGGAGCTGGCTTCCCCCCGCCGCCGGATACCTCATGACCTCGGCGATGCCCGAGAACGCCGGCCCGGCGCCCTGCCCGGCCGAGCGGGAGCGTTTCGAGCGGGTGAAGGAGATCGTCGGCGTGATCCGCAACCTCCGGAACGAACTGGGAGTGCCCCCGGGCAAGCGGGGCCGCGCCGTCCTGAGGGTCGGCGGCCCGGAGGCGACCGCCCCGTTGCTCGAGGATGCGTCCATGATCGGCCTGCTGGCCAAGATGGAGCAGGTCGAGGTCGTCCATGGGGGCGACGACCCTTCGCCGGCCGGCGTGGGTGTGGCGGGCACCGTCCAGATCTTCCTGCCCATGGCGGGGCTGGTGGACCTTGACAAGGAGCGCTCACGCCTGCAAAAGGAACTCGAGAAGCTGGAGGGGTGGCTGAAGGGCTGCGAGGCCAAGCTCGCCAACACCAAGTTCACGGCCAACGCCCCGGCCGAGGTGGTCGAGCAGCAGCGGAGCCTGCTGGAGGAGAACCGCGCCAAGGCCGAGACCCTGAGGGAGCGGCTGGCCGCCATGGGCCGGGATTAGCATCCGGCCTGGCGCGCCAGGGCCGGAATACGGGACGGCGGAGCCGCCGTCCCCGGAAAGGAAAGCGGGATGACGGATCAGCCCCTGCTGCAGACTCCGGGCGAGATGCTTGCCGGCGCGCGCAAGGCCCAGGGCGACAGCCTCGAGGTCGTGGCTGCGCGCACGAAGATCCCGCCGGCGATGCTGGCGGCCATCGAGGCGGACGAGTACCACAAGATCTCGGGCCACCTCTACGTGCGCAGCTTCCTGCGGACCTATGCCGCCGACATCGGTCTGGATCCCGACCGGATCCTCGACCTCTACGCCAAGATGTCCGGGGAGAGGACTCCGAACGCCGGGACGGCCGACCACCCCGTCTGGGAGGAGGAGGAGGTCGTCGTCCAGAAGATCGGCGTGCCCTGGAAACCCCTGCTCGGCATCGCGGTCGTCTGCATCCTGGTGGGCGCCGGGCTGTTCACCCTGCTCGACCGGGGTGAGGATTCCCCTGGAGACGGTGGATCGGCCCCGTCCGGTGAATCCGGAACGGGGGCGGGAGACGGGGGGATCGTGGATCAGGCGGGCGCCCTCGCCGATTCGCTGGAAGCGGTCGGAACCCCGCCGGACAGCGCTGCCGCCGGCGCGGTCGTCGGAAAAGAGGCGGAGACCCTGGTCCTTCCGCCGCCGGCGTTGCCGGGCACCACCGACCTCGACCTTCAGGGAACTGTCGCACCCAACCTCGTCCTGCGGGTCCTGTGCCCGGAGAAGATGGAGGTCGAGGTCCGCTCGGATTCCGCCGCCGGATTCACCGCTGCGGTCTGGCCCCGGGAGGGGGACCCGCCGCCCTTGCCCGCCGGGGACATCCGCCCGGGCCTGGTCTACGGATGCCGGGAGGGTTTCGTCGTCTACTGGGGGGCTGGGGATCATTTCAGCCTGCGCCTCGGCCGGACCAGGGGCGTCGAGGTCCACCTCAACGGAAACCTCCACCAGGTGGAAGGGCTGGGGATCGGCCAGGAGATCCTGCTCGACCGCCATTCGACCGGCGGCTGATCCAGCGAGTCCCGGACGGGCCTGCTGCGGAGGGCAGGGCTAGACATGGCGACCTTCAAGCTCGTTGCACCCTTCGGACCGACCGGCGACCAGCCCCAGGCCATCCGGGAACTGACCGCCGAGATCCGGCGTGGGGCCCGCTGCCAGACCCTGCTGGGCGTGACCGGGTCGGGCAAGACCTTCACCATCGCCAGCGCCATCGCCCAGCTGGAACGGCCCGCCTTGATCTTCAGCCACAACAAGACCCTGGCCGCCCAGCTCTACGGGGAGCTGAAGGGCTTCTTCCCCGCCAACGCCGTCGAGTACTACATCTCCTACTACGACTACTACCAACCCGAGGCCTACATCCCCGCGACCAACACCTACATCGAGAAGGACACGAGCATCAACGAGGAGATCGAACGCCTGCGCCTGCGGGCGACCAGCAGCCTGCTGGCGCGTCGGGACGTCATCGTGGTCGCCAGCGTGTCGGCCATCTACGGCGTGGGCAATCCCACCACCTTCAGGGAGGGGATCATTCCCCTGGCGGTGGGAGACCGCCTGGAACGCGACGAACTCCTGAAACGCCTGGTCGCGGTCCATTACGGCCGCAACGACATCGCCACCGACTACGGGACCTTCAGGGCGCGCGGGGACACGGTGGAGATCCGTTCGGGATTCGACGACCGCATCCTGCGCGTGGAGTTCTTCGGGGACGAGATCGAGGCGCTCACCTGGATCGAACCCCTGACCGGGCGGAGTCTCGAGAAGGCCGGGGCCGCGGCCGTCTATCCCGCCACGCAGTTCGTCACCGGAAGCGGCGGCACCGGACCGGTCATCGACGCCATCGGCAGGGACCTGGAGATCCGGCTCGGCGAACTGGACCGGGATGGGAGGACCCTCGAGGCCCAGCGTCTCGCCTCCCGGACGCGGTACGACATGGAGATGATCCAGCAGATCGGCCACTGCCCCGGGGTCGAGAACTACTCCCGCTACTTCGACGGCCGCGAGGCGGGTCAGCGTCCCGCCTGCCTGCTGGACTACTTTCCCGAGGACTACCTCCTGGTCATCGACGAATCGCACGCGACCATCCCCCAGATCGGGGCCATGTACCAGGGGGACCGCTCCCGCAAGCTCAACCTGGTCGAACACGGATTCCGGCTGCCCAGCGCCCTGGACAACCGGCCCCTGACCTTCGCCGAGTTCGAACAGGTCATGCCCCAGACGATCTTCGTCTCGGCCACTCCGGGCGACTACGAGCTGGAGAAGTCGGGCGGGGTGGTCGTCGAACAGGTGATCCGCCCCACCGGGCTGGTGGATCCGCCGATCACCGTCCGCCCCGTGCGTCACCAGGTGGACGACCTGCTGGAGCGCATCCGGGTCGTGGTGGGGCGGGGGGAACGGGTGCTGGTCACGACCCTGACCAAGAAGATGTCCGAGGATCTGACCGACTTCCTGGCGCAGGCCGGCGTCAAGGTCAGCTACCTGCATTCGGACATCACGGCCCTGGACCGGATCGAGATCCTCCGTCGGCTGAGGCTCGGGCAGAGCGACGTCCTGGTGGGGGTGAACCTCCTCCGGGAGGGCCTGGATCTGCCGGAGGTCTCGCTGGTGGCCATCCTGGACGCCGACCGGGAGGGCTTCCTGCGCAGCGAGCGCAGCCTGATCCAGACGGCCGGCCGAGCCGCCCGGAACGTCAACGGGGAAGTGATCATGTACGCCGACACCGTGACGAGGTCCATGGACCGGGCGATCGCCGAGACCAACCGGAGAAGGGAACGCCAGCTCGCCTGGAACCGGGAGCACGGGATCGTTCCCCGGTCCGTCACCAAGACCCGGGAGGAGATCCTCCAGTCCACGTCCGCCGCCGGCCAGAGGGGGCTGGAGGACCGGTCCCGACCCGACCGGCCGTGGGAGATCGTCCTTGACGAGAAGCTCTCTCCCCGTGAACTGTGCGAATGGCTCGAGCAGGAGATGCGCCGGGCCGCCGCCGACCTGGAGTTCGAGAAGGCGGCTTCGCTGCGGGACCGGTTGGACGATCTCAAGGCGCAGTGGGGCATCGGAAATGGATGAGCGAGTGAGGAACCGCGACCTGGACCGCACGTTCCCCCGGGGGCCCTGGCTGGATGCCCTGGTCCGGCAGAGTCTCGAGGAGGACGTCGGGACCGGGGACGCCACCACCGCGGTGGCCGTCGATCCCGACGTGCGGGGCGAAGCCCTGTTGGTCCCCAGGCAGCCGGGGGTCGTCGCGGGGCTGCCGCTGCTCGGCATGGTCTATGGCGCCCTGGACCCCCGGGTCGTCGTCTCGATCCGGGAGCCCGAAGGCGCCCCGGTGCCCGCGGGCCGGGTCCTCGCCCGTCTGGAAGGACCGGTGTCCTCCCTGCTCACCGGGGAGCGAACGGCGCTGAACTTCCTGCAGCACCTCGGCGGCATCGCCACCCTGACGGCGCGCTACGTGGCGGCCGTCCGGGGGACGGATTGCCTCGTCCTGGACACGCGCAAGACCCTGCCGGGATACCGCCTGCTGGCGAAGTACGCCGTCCGTTGCGGCGGCGGCGTCAACCCTCGCCTGGGACTCTTCGACCGGATCATGCTGAAGGACAACCACTGGACCGGCGGATCCGGGGGGATCGCCGCGATGGTCGCCCGCTCCCGCCGGCTGTCTCCCGACCTTGCGGTGGAAGTGGAGGTGGACGGTCTGGACCAGTTGGCCCAGGTGCTGGGCCTGGGCGTGGAGTGGATCCTCCTGGACAACTTCACCGTCGATCAGACCCGCGAGGCCGTCCGTCTGCGGGATGAGGCCGCGGTCCCCACCCGGCTGGAGTCCTCGGGCAACGTCGACCTCGAGAGCATCCGCTCCTATGCGGCCGCGGGCAGCGATGCCGTTTCGATCGGCAGGCTCACGCATTCTGCGCCGGCCTGGGACCTGGGTCTGGACATGGCGTCCCTTGGCGGCGCTTCCGGCGGGGGTGCGTGATGAGCAACCTTCGCGACCGCGTCAGCGGGCCCATCCACCGGGACTGGTTCGGTCTGGCCGCCTTCACACCCGGGGAACGCTTCCTCCGCGGCGGTGGCCGGCTGTACCTCCTGGATGAGGTCGGCAGCACCAACGATTTCCTGCGGGGGATGGGAGGCCCGGCGTCCGGCCGGTTGTGCCTCTGGGACGGCTGGGGCTGGCGGGCCCAGGAACAGCGGGTCTGGCCGCCGGTCGCCGACGCGGGCCCGGGGACGGTCGTGGTCGCCCGCAGACAGACCGCCGGGCACGGCCGCCAGGGCCGATCCTGGCTGGACTGCGGAGGGTTGAACCTCTCGGTCGTCATTCCCCAGCACCGGGTGGCGCTGGACCGCGGTTTCTCGGTCTGGCTGGGCCTGATGACGGTCCTGGTGGTGCGGGAGTCGCTGCACGTCGACGCCAGGCTCAAGTGGCCCAACGACCTGGTGGTGGGCAACCGCAAGCTGGGCGGGATCCTCCTCCAAAGGCAGGTGATCGCCGACCGGTCCCTCACCGTGGCGGGCCTCGGGCTCAACCTGATGACCGGCCCGGGCGGCTTCCCCGCCGACCTGCAGGGCAAGGCCACCAGCGTGGTGATGGAGACGGGTCGCGAGGTCCGGCCGGGCTTGATCGCCGGCGCCCTGGTCAACCGCGTGGAGGACGAGCTGGACCGGTTCGAGGAGGAGGGGTGGGCACCCTATCGCCAGGGGCTGGCCAACCTGGATTGCCTGCTCGGACGCTCGATCATCGTGAAGTCGGTCGGCCGGGTGTACGAGGGCCGCGCCGTCGGCATCGACGACGGCGGAGCCTTGCGGCTCGAAACGGCCGACGGCAGGATCGAACTCGTCCAGGTCGGCGACGTGCACGTGCTCGCCCTGGATCAGGCCTGAGGAGGGTATGGGTGTCCCTGGCTGACGGGAAGCGGAAGGACGATGGAATCCTGGTGCTCGATGCCGGGAATTCCCGGCTGACGATGGCCGGTTGCCGACCTGCCCTTCACCTGCCCGGGATCGGCGGTCGGGGCGCCGTGGATCCGCAGGACCTGGCCCCCCTGGATCGGGTGCGTCACCTGGACAACCCTCCGCCCGGCGCCTCCGCCGAGGATTCCTTCCTGGCCGAGGTGGCGGCCTTTTCCGGAGATCCGGCATTCGGGCGCCGGGTCCTGGTCTCCGTGGTGCCGGCGCTGACGGCCGCCCTTGCAGGGGTCCTGCCGGATGTGGAGATCCTCGACCACACCTGGCCCGCGCCCTTCGTCTGGGGCGTCTCCGATCCGGCCGCCGTGGGACCCGACCGGATCGCCAACGTCGCCCTGGCGGCGGCCTGCGGGCTGCGGGACGCCCTGATCGTGGACGCGGGGACGGCGACCACCTTCGACCTCCTGGCCGACGGGGTGTTCCGGGGCGGCTTGATCGCTCCGGGCATGGCCTTCGCCGCCCGGAAGATCGGCGAGACCGCGGCGCGGCTCCACCCCGTGCCTTTCGGGCCCCGCCCCCTGGAGGTGGGGGCGGATACCGCGGGGGCCCTGGCTGCCGGGTCGTGGCACGCCGGCCGTTTCGGCGTTCTGGGAACCATCGACGGCCTCCTGGCCGTCTACGGGGAGCGGCCGGTGGTCCTGACCGGCGGACTCGCCCGCTTCCTGCAACGGCCCGGCTGGGTTCATGACCCTTTCTGGACCCTGCGCGGCGCCGCCTGGATGGCTGTCAATCGACGGCCCGCCCCCTGAGATCCGGTGGGAATGGGAAGGTGACCCAAGTATCTGGAAAATCGTCACCTGGACAACGAACCGCCCGCTCCGCCCTTGATGCCCTGCCATATTGGCAGACCCCCTGCGCTAATTCATTTTTTTGGCCAAACCACCCCCAAACCTCTTGCGCCCCGCCATCGATCGGGTATATTCCGCCACGATTAGCAGTCGAAGCCCGGGACTGCCAAGACAGTCCCGGATACAATGGAAGCCATTGATGGAGGAAAGACCATGGCCATCAAGTTGAAGCCCCTGGCCGACCGTGTCGTCGTCGCCCCCATGGAGAAGGAAACCATGAAGGGCGGGATCATCATTCCCGACACCGCCAAGGAAAAGCCCCAGCAGGGCAAGATCGTCGCGGTCGGCCCCGGCCAGCTCAGCGACAAGGGCGAGCGGGTCGCCCCCGAGGTCAAGAAGGGCGACATCGTCCTGTACGGGAAGTACGCCGGCACCGAGGTCAACGTCGACGGCGCCGACTACCTGATCCTCCGCGAGAGCGACGTCCTGGCCATCCTGGACTGATCCGGGGACAGGATTCCAATTTCATTCCGCCCCGGCCATGACCCGGGGGCTTGACCAAGGAGAGGAAGAACAATGGCCAAGATGATCAAATTCAGCGAGGAAGCCCGCGAGCAGATGAAGAGGGGCGTGGACGTCCTCGCCAACACCGTCAAGATCACCCTGGGTCCCCGCGGCCGGAACGTGATCCTCGACAAGAAGTTCGGCGCTCCCCTGGTGACCAACGACGGCGTGACCATCGCCAAGGAGATCGAGGTCAAGGACGCGTTCCAGAACATGGGCGCCCAGATGGTCAAGGAAGTCGCCAGCAAGACCAACGACGTGGCCGGGGACGGCACCACCACCGCCACGATCCTGGCCCAGTCCATCATCCACGAGGGACTGAAGAACCTGGCCGCCGGCGCCAACCCGATGTTCGTCAAGAAGGGCATCGAGAAGGCCACCGAGGCGGCCGTCGAAGCCATCAGGAAGATGGCCAAGCCCGTCAAGGACAGCAAGACCATCGCCAACGTGGCGGCCATCAGCGCCAACAACGACATGACCATCGGGACGATCATCGCCGAGGCCATGGACAAGGTCGGCAAGGACGGCGTCATCACCGTCGAGGAGGCCAAGGGTACGGCCATGGAATTGGACGTGGTCGAGGGCATGCAGTTCGACCGCGGCTACCTGAGCCCCTACTTCGTGACCAACGCCGAGCAGATGCGGGTGGAGATGGATGAGCCCCTGATCCTCATCCACGACAAGAAGATCAGCAGCATGAAGGACATGCTGCCCATCCTCGAGAAGATCGCGCAGATGGGCCGGCCCCTGCTGATCATCTCCGAGGACATCGAGGGCGAGGCCCTGGCCACCCTGGTGGTCAACAAGCTGCGCGGCACCCTCAACGTCGCCGCGGTCAAGGCTCCCGGGTTCGGCGATCGCCGCAAGGCCATGCTCGAGGACATCGCCATCCTGACCGGCGGCCGCGTGATGAGCGAGGACGCCGGGCTGAAGCTCGAGAACACCACCACGGCCGACCTGGGCGCCTGCGCCAAGGTCACCATCGACAAGGACAACACCACGATCGTGGGCGGCAAGGGCAAGGGGGCCGACGTCAAGGCCCGCATCAGCCAGATCCGCGCCCAGATCGAGGACACCACCAGCGACTACGACCGGGAGAAGCTCCAGGAGCGCCTGGCCAAGCTGGCCGGCGGCGTCGCGGTGATCCGGGTCGGCGCCACCACCGAGGTGGAGATGAAGGAGAAGAAGCACCGGGTGGAGGACGCCCTGAGCGCCACCCGCGCCGCGGTCGAGGAAGGCATCGTGATCGGCGGCGGCGTCGCCCTGCTGCGCTGCGCCAAGGCCATCCGGGCCCTGGATCTCGACGGCGAGGAAGCGGTCGGCCGCGACATCGTCGCGCGCGCCGTGGAAGAGCCCCTGCGCATGATCGCCGAGAACGCGGGCATCGAGGGCTCCCTCGTGGTCGCCCACATGCGGGACGAGAAGAAGGCCACCGTGGGCTTCAACGCGGTCACCCGCACCTACGAGGATCTCATGGAGCAGGGCATCATCGATCCCGCCAAGGTGACCCGCAGCGCCATCCAGAACGCCGCCTCCATCGCGGCGATGCTGCTGACCACCGAGGCCTGCGTCACCGACGAGCCCGAGAAGGAATCCCCGAGCATGCCCGACATGGGCGGCATGGGCGGCATGGGCGGCATGGGCGGGATGATGTAATCCCCCCTGTCGGCCCCGCGCAAGGCAGACCCCCTCCGGTCCCGGACCGGAGGGGGTTTTTCGATGAGTGAAGGCGGGGGGCTCGGAGCCGCGTCTCTCAGCTCCCGGCCGCGGCGGCGAGTCCCGGACCCTGGGTCTGGATCATGGCGAGGAGGGAAAGCTCGGTCATCTGCTCGACGCTCATGCGGTCGGCGTTGAGGACCAGGTCGAAGTCCTCGGGCCGGCCGGGTTCGACCTTGAAGATGCTGCGGATGAACTCGGACCGTCGCCTGTCGTTCTCCTCCATGAGCGCCCGGGCTTCCGCCCGGCTCAGCCCGGTCCGGTCCTGGAGATTGGCGAGCCTCACCTGGCGGGAGGCCACCAGGCGGATGCGGAGATCGGCGTTTTCCTTGAGGATCAATTCGGCTCCGCGGCCGAGGAAGACCACGCCGCCACGGGCGGCCAGTCTCGAGATGGCCTTGACCAGCGCCACGTGGTATTCGTCCTTGAGGAAGATCCGCCGCTTGATGACCCCCTCCACCCAGAGTGCCGCCTGGTCGATCACCTGCTCGTCGAGCCTGGCCACCAACTCCTTCTCGAGGTTCCTGTCGCGGGCGATCCTGTCCACCAGGGACTGGTCCTGGAGCTCGATGCCGAGCCGGGAGGCGAGGGCGGCGGCGAGGAGGCGGCCGCCGCTTCCGGCCTGGCGGGAGATGGTGATGACCGGGCCGCGCTTCCGGGGGGCGGGAGGTTCCTCGGCCTTCAGCAGTTCGCGCAGTCGGTTCCAGTGGTTGATCTGACGGAGGATGAGCTTCTCGGAAATGGGCATGGGCATGGCGACCCCCTTGTTCCCGCCCCGGCCGCATCCGGCCCACGGCCCGCCACGATCGCCAGGGATGGCCCGGACCGAGGGCGCCGGGGAGAAGATGTTAACATGCTAACAAGGCCGGGCGCGCGCTGCAAGACATTGTCTTTCCCGACATCCTTGTAATCCGGGGCGATTGATTTACTATCCGGACATGAGGGTCCTCCACCTGGGAAAATATTACCCTCCCTCTCCGGGGGGGATGGAAACGGTCCTGGCCAACCTGGCCGAGGGCCTGGTCGACGCCGGGGACGACGTCACCGTCCTGGCCGCCGGGGGGGACGGGGCGCCCCGGCTTCAGGCGATCGGCGCTTCATCCTCGCCTGCCGAAGGCAGGGTGATCCGCCTGCCGGTCCAGGGCGTCCTCAACTCCCAGCCCCTGGTCCTGGATCTTCCCGCCGCCTTGCGGCGGGTGCTTGCCGCTCACCGGCCCGAACTGGTCCACCTGCACCTGCCCAATCCCCTTGCGGCGGCCGGCTGGATGCTGCTGCGGGCCGGGGGATTCGCCCTGCCGCCCCTGGTTGTGTGGCACCATGCTGACATGACCCGGCAGCGGGTGGGTCGCCTCCTGGTCGGACCCGTGGTCCAGGGTTGCCTGGCCGCTGCGGCGGGGATCTGCGTCTCTTCGGACGCCCTGCGGGAGGGATCCCGGGAGCTGAAGCGCTGGCGGGACAAGGTCGAGGTCATCCCCTTCGGCATCGATGGGGAACCCTGGGTCCTGGTCGAACCCTCGCGGGGGCCGCGGTTCCTCTTCGTCGGACGGCTTGTCGGCTACAAGGGACTCGACACCCTGCTGGAGGCCCTGCGGCTCGCGCCCGACCTGGAAGTGGACATCGTGGGGGAGGGCCCCCTGGGACCTCGCCTGCTCGACACGGTCGCTGCAGGGGATCTCCGTGACCGGGTGGCGGTCCACGGGTGGTTGCCCGAGCGCGAACTCGTCCGGCTGATGGGGCGCAGCAGGGCGCTGGTCCTGCCCAGCCGGGACGCCGGTGAGACTTTCGGCCTGGTCCAGCTGGAGGCCATGGCCTCGGGGCTGCCGGTCATCGCCTCCGACCTGCCGACCGGCGTGGCCGAGGTCGGCATCCGGGACCGGACCACCATCCTCTGCCCCCCGGGGGACGGCGCGGCCCTGGCGGCGGCGATGGCGGGGCTGCTGGCGGATCCTGAACGTGCCGCCGCCATGGGAATCGCAGGCCGCCGGTTGTTCAGGGAGCGGTACACCCGTGACTCGATGGTGGCCGGCCTGCGTCGCTGGTACGCCGGGGTCCTCGCGGCCGGTTGAAAGGAGTGGGGTTTGGATTTCGCCTTTCTCGATCCATGGTCCGATTTCCTGCCGCGGGAGGGCGGACACCTCATCGGCATCAGCGGTTCGGGTGGCAAGACCTCCCTCCTGAAGGCGCTCGCCGCCCACTACGTGGAGGATGGACTGCGGATCCTGCTGACCTGCACCACCCGCACCGAGCCCGTGGACGGCGTGCCCGCCTGGGCCCTGGACGAGGCTCCCGCGCCTGATGACCTGCCGATTGCGGCCTATCTCCACGGCGGATCGCGAAGCGACGGGAAGTGGGAGGGGCTGGCCCCCGGTGAGGTCGACGGCCTCCTCGCACGCCATCCCGACCGGATCGTCATCGCGGAGGTGGACGGCTCGGCCAAGACCCCCCTGAAGCTCTACAAGCCGGGCGAACCCCGCTGGCCGGACGCGACCTCCCTGGCCGTGGTCATGATGGGCGCCGGGGCGGTGGGCTCTTCGGCCGGGGGCAACCTGCAGCGGCTGGGACGGGAGGGCGTCACCCCCGCCGTCCTGAGGGACCTGCCTCCCTTCACCGTCATCGAGTGGGACCATCTGCAGACCCTGCTCACCGGCGAGGAAGGCTACCTCGATCGGACCCCGCCCGGGGTTCCGGCGGTGCTGGGACTCTCGGGTCTCGACCAGGTGGCCGACAGCATCGGACTGTTCGAGTTCGTGGGATTCGCCATGAACGCCGGCGTCCCTCTGGTCCTCTTCTGCAGCGGCGGCGAGGAGGGCTACACGTTCCGGACCGCCTACCGGACCGCCTGGCCCGACGGGAGCGGGTCCGATGCGGCGGAATGACCTGGCGGTGATCCTGGCCAGGGGCCGGAGCCTGCGCATGGGACGGCCCAAGGGCCTTCTGACCGTCCCGGGAACCCACGAGCCGTTCGTCGCCCGGATCGCCGACCTGTACGCCGGGTGGGCAGACGTCCTCGTGGTCGCCCTGGCCGGATCGGCGGAGGATTACCGGGCCGTCCTGGCCGGACGCAGCAACGTCCGGGTGCTGGGGGAAGCCGGGGGCGACGATACGGCCCGCACCCTGTGCCTGGCCTGGTCCGGTCGCACGGGCGATCCGCAACGGGTGTGGGCCCATCCGGTGGATCTTCCTCTGGTCCGCCCGGTCACCCTCGAACGCCTGAACGAAGCTGCAGCGCTGCGCCCGGAGAGGGCTCACCGCCCGGTCTGGCAGGGTGAACCCGGGCATCCCGTGGTCATCCCCGCCGCCCTCGTGGCCGCCCTGGCCGGGGCATGCGATTACCACCCGGGCCCCGCCGGGGCGTTCCTCGGCGGGCGGTGCGGACTGGTGGAGGTGGACGACCCCGGGGTCGCCAGGGACTTCGATTCCCCGGAGGATCTGGAGGATGTATGTTTTCCCGGGGAACCTGGGTGAACCACTGGTCAGGAGCGAATCATGAGCAAGGTGATCGGCGGGGGGGGTGAGACGGTCTTCCCGCGTCTGGCGGCGATGGTGGACCAGGGTGAGGACGGGGTCCTCGCCACGGTGATCCGGACCCGGAGATCCACTCCCCGTGAAGCAGGGAGCAAGATGATCGTCCACGTGGACGGTTCGGTGACCGGCAGCATCGGAGGCGGGGCTGCCGAAGCGAAGGTGATCGAGGCCGCGGGCGAGGTCTTGGCGACCGGAGTCTGTCGGATGCTGGACCTGGACCTGGCCGGCGGGCTGGGTGTGTGCGGCGGGGTCATGGAAGTGTTCCTCGAACCGGTGCTCCAGTCCAGCCCCTTCTGGGTCATCGGAGCCGGGCACGTGGGGCGGGCCCTGGTCGAGCTGGGCCGGACCCTGCCCTTCCGCTTCACCCTGGTCGACGACCGGCCCGAGTTCCTGCAGGATCTGAGGCCACGACCGGATCTGCAAATCCTGCAGGCGGATCCGAAGGCCTTCGCCGAACTGGTGAGGGTGAATCCCCGCGGAGCCCTGCTCGTGGCCAGCCGGTCCCACGAGCTCGACGGGGACTACTGGGCGGCCGTTCTCGAGGCGGAGCGGCGGTCCGGGCAGACCTTCGGTTTCCTCGGCGGTCTGGGCAGCGACGCCAAGGCGGCCGTCCTGCGCCGGAGGTTCGCGGGCGATGCGGCTGCGTCCTTGCGCCTGGAGGGGGCCCAGCTTCCGGTGGGGCTTGACATCGGCGCCGAGACGCCGGCTGAGATCGCCCTCAGCGTCCTGGCCGAGGCGTCGGCCGTCCTCAGGGGCCGCCCTCTGCTCCTGGACGACCAGGGCCGGCCGCTGGGCGTGAGGCTGCACAGGAGGCGAAAGGGATGAAGACCGGCGGCCTCATCATCCTGGGAGCAGGGGAACTGGCTTCCGGGGTCGCCGTCCGCCTGGTCCGCTGCGGGTACCGTGTCCTCATGACGGAACTCCCGGAACCCCTGGCCGTCAGGCGCCTGGTCTCCTTCAGCAGCGCCGTCCACGCCGGGGAGACGACCGTGGAGGGTGTGCGGGGGGTCCTGGTCCCGCTGGAGAAGGCGGGATTCGTTGCCGGCAGGGTGACCGTCTGCATCGACCCGGGGAAGGAGGCGCCGGGGTTGCTGGATCCGGCCGCGGTGATCGACGGCCGGATGCTCAAGCGGGCCCCCGGATCCATCCCCGGCTGGCGGGGGACGGTCATCGGTCTCGGCCCCGGATTCACCGTTCCGGACGACGCCTCCTTCGTCGTCGAGACCCATCGGGGGGCGAGGTTGGGCGAGGTGATCACCAGGGGGAGCGCCGCTCCCGATACGGGAGTTCCGGGCCTGGTCGGTGGGGAAGCCGCGCGGCGGGTGGTCTACTCCCCGGGCGCCGGTCGCCTGGAGCCCCATGCCGCCATCGGGGATCTGGTGCAGGAAGGCCAGGTCCTTGGCGCCGTCGCCGGCGCCCCCGTGATCTCGCCTCTGACGGGATTGCTGAGGGGGCTGGTGGACCGGCGCGCCGAGCTCCGGAAGGGCGTCAAGGTCGCCGACGTCGATCCTCGGGGCAGGGCGGTCGATCCGGCCAGGATCACGGACAAGGCCCTGGCCATCGGCGGCGGGGTCCTGGAGTGCCTTCTGCGCGCGGGGATCCTGCCCGAGGATTCGGGAACCTGGACCGGGTGACCGGGGTTGGATTGACAGCGCATGGGGATCGGGTTTATCTTCAGCAGCGGTCCCGGGCCAGCCGGGATTCTTCTGTTGGACCCATCCGTTCCGAACTTCAGCCCCATTGCCTGGAGGTACCCAGTGCTCCCGACGAGGATTTTCCGTTGTTCCAGCCGGGTGGTCATGGTGACCCTGACCATCCTGACGTTGGCGGCCTCCGGCCCCGCCCTTGCCGAGTGCATGCCCGGGCAGATGCAGGAGGCCAATCTCGCCTACCAGTCCGCCGTCGAGTTCCTCGACGCCCAGCAGTGGGATCAGGCCATCGCCCGCATGCAGTCCATCGTCCAGGTCTGCCCCGAGCACGTCGAGGCCAACCGGGGGCTGGGAACCGCCTACGCCGGCAAGGGGGATTTCGAGACCGCGGCGAAATACTACCAGACCGTCATCGACCTGCGAGGCGAGGACGTCGAGGCGGGCGACTTCGGGAACCTCGGCAAGACGTACGCCAAGCTGAAGATGTACAAGGAAGCCCGGGCCGAGTACATGAAGGCCGCCCTGCTGGCTCCCGACGATTGCAACCTCCTGTTCAACCTGGGCGTCCTGCACAGCGCCGCCGGGTACCACACCCTTTCGGTTGACGTCTTCGAACACGCCCTGGACGTGTGTCCCCAGATCGAGCAGAACATCATGCCCCAGCTGGCGAAATCGGCCACCAAGGCCGAGGAACAGCAGCGCAAGGCAGGCAACAACAGCCAGGCCCAGCATTACCATGACCTGGCCGTCAAGTACGGGAGCCAGGCCGGCGGGTCGACCACCTATCAGCTCGCCGTCCAGAAGTTCAACGAACGGGACTACTCCCAGGTCGTGGCCATCCTGACCCAGTTGCTGGCCCAGACCCCCGATCACACGGGCGCCCTGCTGACCATGGCCCGCGCCCAGGATCAGCTGGGCAACAAGAGCGCCGCCATCGAGACGTACGAGAGGTACGTCGCGTTGAAGCCCAACGACGCCAACAACCTGGGCGAGATGCTGCGGGTCATGGTGGAAAGCGGCCAGTGCGCCCAGGCCAAAGCCGAGGCGGCGGTGGCCGCCCAGCGTTTCGAGAACCAGGGGCGCGAGAGCATGGCTCCGATCTGGTACCACTGGGGGACCGCCCTGGAATGCTCCGGCGAGTATGATGCGGCCAAGGGCAAGTTCCAGCAGTGCGCCTCCAGCGGGAACCTGCGGTATGCCGGTCCGGCCCGGACGATGGTCCAGCGCATGGACGACCTGACGGCCCAGGCCGAGTACCAGAGGAAAAAAGCCGCCCAGGGTGGATGAGCGGGGTGGATGATCCCGTCCCGGTGTGCGATATTGGTCCCGCGGGCCCTGTGGTCCGCGGGATTTTTCGTGTCCTCAATCGGAGGTCCAGCCAGACTTGAGCCGCCTGCAATCGCTTCCTCCCTACCTTTTCTCGTCCCTGGACGCCGCCAAGGCCAAGGCCAGGGCGGCAGGCGTGGACGTGGTGGATCTGGGCATCGGGGATCCCGACCTGCCCACGCCTCCCTCCCTGCTCGACGCCATGGCCGCGGCGGTGCGGAATCCAGCCCACCATCGCTACCCGGCCCAGCGGGGCGGGACCCTCCTGAAGTCGGCCGTCGCCGATTACATGGCCAAGCGCCACGGGGTGACGATCGATCCCGCCGGCGAGGTCCTGGTCCTCCTGGGGAGCAAGGAGGGCCTCGGCCATCTGCCCCTGGCCTTGCTGGAGGAGGGTGAGGTCGCCCTGGTGCCGGACCTGGGCTACCCCGTCTACGCCCAGGGCACTCTTCTTGCCGGAGGCGAGCCCAGGACGTTCGGGCTGAAGCCCGAAAACGGGTTCCTGCCCGATCTTTCGACGCTGCCCGGCCTCTTCGACGAGCGGGTGCGTCTGGTGTTCATGAACTATCCCAACAATCCCACCGGGGCTGTGGCGACCCCGGCGTTCTGGTCATCCGCCGCGGAGCTTTGCGGCGGGGCCGGAGCGGTCCTGGTCAACGACGCCGCCTACCTGGAGGTCACCCTCGACGGCAGTCGACCGGTCAGCATGCTGGCCAGCGTCGACCACCGGACCCAGCGCGTCATCGAGCTCCACAGCCTGTCGAAGATGTTCAACATGACGGGCTGGCGCGTCGCCTTCGCCGTCGGAAACGCCGGCGTGATCGCAGACCTCGGCCGCGTCAAGGAGAGCATGGACAGCGGGGTTTTCGGGGCCATCCAGGAGACGGCCGCCCTGGCCCTGGGGCCGGGGTGCGAATCCCTGCTGGCGGGGGTGATGGCGCCCTACGCCCTCCGCCGCGACGTGATCGTCGGGGCGCTGGAGGACGCCGGATTCGAGGTGTTCCCGTCGCCTGCGACATTCTACGTCTGGGTTCGGGTGCCCGCCGGCGAGGGTTCGGTCGCCTTCTGCAGCCGGGCTCTCGAGGAGATCGGGCTGGTCATCACTCCCGGCGTCGGATTCGGGCCCGGGGGAGAGGGCTGGTTCCGCATCAGCCTGACCGCCCCCGACGAACGGATCGCCGAAGGAGCCAAGCGCCTGAGGGAGTGGCGGTGATGGACCGCATCAGCCTGCACGGCATCGACGTCTACGCCCATCACGGGGTCCATCCCGCCGAGCGGGAGCTGGGGCAGCGCTTCGTGATCGACGCCGACCTGTGGATCGATTGCGCCGAGGCCGCCGAGTCGGACAGCCTGGGGGCGGCCCTCGACTACACCGCCGTGCACCGGGTGCTGAGCCGGGCGACGGCCGACACCTCGTTCCACCTGCTGGAGGCCCTGGCCGGGCACCTTTGCGCCGCCTTGCTGCGTGCTTTTCCGGTGCTGCGGGTGAGGCTGCGGGTCGAGAAACCCAATCCGCCCATCCCCAACTTCCTGGGACGGGCCTCGGTGACTTTCGAACGCGACCGGGACTGGTTCGACCGGCGGGAAGGCGCATGATGGTGCGCTTCCCTGCGGCATCCTTCCGTCCGGCCGAGGCCGTGACCGTCCTGCTGGGGCTGGGCAGCAACCAGGGCGACCGCCTGCGCGAGTTGAGGCGGGCGGTGCAGGCCCTCGACCTGCATCCCGAGATCGAGGTCACGGCGTGGAGCAGCATCTACGAGACGACCTACGTCGGTCCCGGCCGCCAGGACGATTTCCTGAACGCCTGCCTGGAGGTGGCGACGGCCCTGGCCCCCGGGGTGCTGCTCGCGGTCCTCAAGGGGATCGAGGCGCGCCACGGCAGGATGCCGGGGGGGCACATGAAGCCCCGCCCCATCGACCTGGATCTCCTGTTCTATGGGGATAACACTCTCTCCGGCAATCAATTGACAATTCCCCACCCGAGGATCCGGGACCGGGCCTTCGTCCTGGAGCCCCTGGCCGAGGTGGCCCCGGGCTGGGTTTTTCCGGATTCGGGGGAGACAATCGGCGAGGCCTGTGCGAAAATAAGGCGTAAATCGGATGCCGGAGTGAGGCTCCAGGCCGGCCTGTCCCTGGCGCCTGCGGTGATTCCGGGCGATGGCCTGACCAAGGAGGAATGGCGTGCTGCCCTGGCCGTATATTGTCGTTGAGGGAGTGATCGGCGTCGGCAAGACCAGCTTGACGAAGCTGCTGGCCACCCGTCTGGACGGGCGGCTGAATCTCGAGGTCGTCGAGGAGAACCCCTTTCTCGCCAAGTTCTACCAGGACCGCTCGGCCTACGCCTTCCAGACGCAGATCTTCTTCCTGCTGAGCCGGTTCCGTCAGCAGCAGGGTCTGCACCAGGACGACCTCTTCGCGACCAACCTGGTGTCGGACTACCTTTTCGCCAAGGACAAGATCTTCGCCACCTTGAACCTCAGCGACGACGAGCTCGCCCTGTACAACCAGCTGGCCGTGATCCTGGAGCAGAGGGTGCGCAGGCCCGACCTGGTCGTCTACCTTCAGGCCCGGACCGAGGTCCTGCTGCAACGCATCCAGTGGCGCGGGCGGTCCTACGAGCAGGACATGGACCGGCGGTATCTCGATGCGCTGAACGGCGCCTATAGCTATTTTTTCCATCACTACAAGGAGACGCCCCTGCTGGTGGTCAACACGGACCACCTGGATTTCGTGAACGTGCCCGGCGATTTCGAACTGCTGTTCGAACATCTGCAGGAAAGGTTCTCGGGGGTGCGGTACTTCGCCCCGGACGGGCGGGCGGAATGACCCCCTCCGGGCAGGCAGGAAGGCCAGGACGATGACCGCCAAGGGCAGGAGTTCCACGCTGGACGTCTTTCCGCGGGCCAAGGTCTCGGGCCGCAAGCTGGCCGTTCTGACCGCCTACGATCTGACGAGCGCCAGGATCGCGGCCGCCGGCGGGGTGGACGCCATCCTGGTGGGGGATTCGGTGGGCATGGTCGTCCTCGGCTACGAAACCACCTTGCCGGTGACCATGTCCGAGATGATCCACCACTGCAAGGCGGTCATGCGGTCCGGCCCCGGGGTGCCGGTCATCGCCGACATGCCCTACGGGAGCTTCCACGTCTCGCCCGGGGAGACGGTGCGGCAGGCCCTCGATCTGGTCAAGCAGACGGGGGTCAACGCCGTGAAGATCGAGGGCGGGCGGAACCGCTCCGAGGCCATCTCGGCCCTGCTGGCGGCGGAGATCCCCGTCATGGGACACCTCGGCCTCACCCCACAATCGATCAACCGTTTCGGGGGGTACAAGATCCAGGGGCGCGGCGCCGAGGCCGCGGCGCGCCTGGAGGACGAGGCCCTGCACCTGGCGGATCTCGGTTGTTTCGCCGTGGTGCTGGAATGCGTTCCCGCGGAGCTCGCCCGCCGCATCAGCGCGCGGATCGGCATCCCGACCATCGGGATCGGAGCGGGGGCAGGCTGCGACGGGCAGGTCCTGGTCTTTCACGACCTGCTGGGCCTCTTCGAGGGGCTGAAGCCCAGGTTCGTCAAGCGCTACGCCGAGCTGGGCAGGATCGCCGCCGAGGCCGTGGGGCGTTACGTGGAGGAGGTCCGGTCCGGGGATTTTCCCGGCTCGGAGCACGAATTCGGGGATGCCAGGGAGAAGGCCCCGGGCGAGGATGGATCGGCGAGCGGGCAGGTTTACCCGGGCGGCCAGGACGGGGGCGGGGATTGACCGTGGACGTCCTGAAGACCGCAGCCGACCTGCATCGCCTGGACCGCCTGCGCCGGGATCGTCCCCTGGTTCTGGTCCCCACCATGGGCGCCCTGCACGCGGGCCATCTCAGCCTGGTGCGCCGGGGTTCCGATCTGGGACCGGTGGTGGTTTCGATCTTCGTCAACCCGACGCAGTTCGGTCCCCGGGAGGATTTCGCCGCCTATCCGCGGGATCTGGCCGGGGATCTGGCCCTGCTCGATCCCCTGGGCGTGGCGGCCGTCTTCGCCCCAGAGGTTTCGGACATGTACGGAGGTCCGGGGGAGGTCACGGTCCAGCCGGGGCGGAGGGCCGCCGGTCTTTGCGGGGCGGGACGGCCCGGCCACTTCGCCGGGGTCCTGACGGTGGTCGCCAAGCTGTTCGGGATGGTCCGTCCCGACGTTGCGGTCTTCGGCCGGAAGGATGCCCAGCAATGCCTGGTCATCGCCCAGATGGTGGAGGACCTGCACCTGCCGGTGCGGTTGATCGATGGGGAGACCGTGCGGGAGCCGGACGGTTTGGCCATGTCCTCGCGCAACCGCTATCTCGGGCCCGCCGACCGACTCCGTGCCCTCTGCCTGCAGGCGTCCCTCGCCGCGGGCCGGGCCGCGATCGAGGCCGGAGAACGTGATCCCGCGCCGGTGGCGGCCCTCATGGCGACGGCTCTCGCAGCCGGCGGTCGCCCGGAATACGCCGAGGTCCTGACCGTTCCCGAACTTGAACGGCCAGCGGTCATCGGGGGCCGGATCCTGCTGGCGGTCGCGGCCAGGGTGGGGCCCGCCCGGCTCATCGACAACGTGGTGCTGGACATCGAGGGCGCCGCCGTGCGTGAGACCGCGCTGCTGGCGACCCGACCTGCGGATCGCAGGGAGGAAGGGCGACGGGAATGAGCAAGATCGAAGCGGTCGTCCTCGCGGCCGGCAAGGGCACGCGGATGAAGTCGGACCTGCCCAAGGTGCTGCACCCGCTGGCGGGCAGGCCGCTGCTGGACCACGTCCTCGATACGGTCGAGGCCGCCGGAATCGGGCACGCCGTGGTGGTGGTGGGACACCAGGCCGATCTGGTCAGGGAGCGCTGCGCCCGCACGGGGCTGGATTTCGCGCTCCAGGTGCCCCAGCTGGGAACCGGACACGCCGTCCAGTGCGCGGCCCCCCGGCTGGACCCCGAGGGGCATTGCGTGGTCCTGGCCGGGGACGTGCCCCTGCTGCGTCCGCAAACCGTCCGAAGGCTCGTCGACGACACCCTAGCGTCGGGGGCCGCGGCCACGGTGCTGACCTGCGTCGTTCCCGATGCCGGGGCCTACGGCCGCATCATCAAGGATTCCGGTGGGGCCCTCCTGCGCATCGTCGAGGCGCGGGACGCGACTCCCGAGGAACTGGCGGTGGGCGAGTACAACACGGGGGTCTTCTGCTTCAGGACGGCCGACCTGATCGAGGCCCTGGGCAGCCTGAAGACGGACAACACCCAGGGGGAATACTACCTCACCGACACCGTGGCCTACCTGGTCGGTCGCGGCCGCAGGGTCGAGGCCGCGGCCACCGCCGACCCCGGCGAGGTGGTGGGGATCAACACCCTGGACGAACTGGCCGCCGCCGCCGTCCTGCTCGCGGATCGCGGGGACTGAGATGGATCGGCTCTGCACGCCCTGGAGGTACGCTTACGTGAAGGGTGAACGCCGGGAAGAAGGCTGCGTCTTCTGCAACCGCCGCGACTGCGACGACCGGGAGCACTTCGTCCTCCACCGGGGGTGTTCCTGGTACATCCTCCTGAACCTCTACCCCTACAACAGCGGCCACCTCCTGCTGGTCCTGAACCGCCACCAGCCGATGCTGTCCGGGTGCACGCCCGCAGAGGTCCAGGAGATGAGCCAGTTGCTGCAGGTCATGGAGCGGGCCTTGCAGGAGACCTACCGGCCCGACGGCATCAACTGCGGGTACAACGGCGGGACCAGCGCCGGGGCCGGGATCCCCGAGCACCTGCACGTGCACATGCTGCCGCGCTGGGCGGGGGACACGAACTTCATGAGTACGATCGGGAGCACGCGGGTCATGCCCCAGACCCTCGATCAGAGCTACGAGCTGCTCAGGCCGGTCATCGCCCGGCTCGCCCGGAGCCAGGGATGAGGCGCCCACTCAACCTGTGGCTGCTGGTGGTGGTGGCGGTGTGCGGGATCTCCCTGCTCTTCGGCAGGGGGATGCTGACGGTCAAAGGGCCCGCTGCGGGGCCCGCCGGCCAGGCGGAGACCGCTCCGTGGCCTGAGGCCGGGGAGCGGGGACTCCGGGTCCAGGTCCTCAACGGCACGCAGGTGCCCGGCCTGGCCAGGGACTTCGGCCTGCTGCTGGGCCGGGCCGGGCTGGCTCCCGTCGGCTTCGGCAACGCCCCTCCCCAGCAATACGCCTCCACCTTCGTGGTGAACCGCAGGCTCGATGACGGGGTGGCCCGTCGCCTGGCGGAACTGCTGGGGGGTGTCCCGGTCATCCGGGAATTCGACGGCCGCGCCCTGGAGGACGCGCTCATCGTCCTGGGCGCGGATCATGCGGAGGTCAAGCTGGCCCTCGCGGGAACGGAAAAATGAATGGTGGTTGGGAAGGGGGTCGCAGCCTATTATTGCGTCACCCCATCCCGTCCGGCCTCGACTCCGGAAACCAACCGAAAGCGGCGATCGATGCGGAAATCCCTGGGCACCGTGATCCTGACCGTCATCCTGGGGGTCATGATCGGTGCGATCTTCAGTGAAGCCGTCGGTCTCTTCCTCGAAGAGGGAAGTGTGGCCGAGCAGCTCTTTGTCCAGTACATTTCCTTCGGACCGGAAGTGACGCACTGGAACCTGGTGATCCTGGATCTCACCTTCGGGTTCCAGATCCATTTCAATCTCATGAGCGTCATCGGAGTTTTCATCGGGTCGCAGATACTCCGCTGGTACCGCTAGCCCCTCCAAGGGAGGTAGGGCGTATGAATTTCCATCCGGCAATCATCCCCGGCATGGCCGGGTGGTCGGAACTGCTGCTCATCCTGGCGCTGGCCCTGATCCTCTTCGGCCCCAAGCGTCTGCCCGAGATCGCCGAGGCCATGGGCAAGTCCATCCGGAAGTTCAAGTCGGCCACCCGCGACGCCACCGAAGAGGTGAAGAAGGAGCTCGAGGACGCGGGCAAGTCCACCGGCGACGGCGGATCCTCCTCCTCCGACAAGCGGGATTGACGCCGCCGGGTGCGGCGTCGCATTCAGGGAGGAATGCGTGAACCTCGCCCAGCTCCTCGACCAGCTGCGCGGCGACAGGCGTTTCATGCGCGACGTGACCCGCTGGGAGGTTCTTCCCCCTGAGGCGGGGGAATTCCGGGCCTTTCCCGCCGCCCTCGATCCGCGTCTGACCGCCGTGCTCCGGGACCGCGGGATCGACCGGCTCTTCAGCCATCAGGCCGAGGCCGTTGACCTGGCCCTGGCCGGACGCTCCCTGGTCATTCCCACCCCCACCGCCAGCGGCAAGACCCTGTGCTACAACCTGCCGGTGCTCCACACGGTCCTCGGGGATCCCCAGGCCCGCGCCCTGTATCTCTTTCCGACCAAGGCCCTCAGCCAGGATCAGATGCACGAGGTCCACGGCCTCATCACCGACCTGGGCGCCGACATCAAGACCTACACCTTCGACGGGGACACCCCGGAGACCGCCCGGCAGGCCATCCGCAGCAGCGGCCACATCGTGATCACCAATCCGGACATGCTTCACCAGGGCATCCTGCCCCATCACACCCTGTGGGTGAAGCTTTTCGAGAACCTGAAGTACGTGGTGGTGGACGAGGTCCATCACTACCGGGGCGTTTTCGGCAGCCACGTCGCCAACGTGCTGCGCCGGCTGCAGCGCATCGCGGCCTTCTACGGCTCGCATCCGCAGTTCATCTGCTGCTCGGCCACCATCGCCAACCCCCGGGAGCTGGCGGAAAAGCTGACGGGCATGCCCATGGCCGCGGTGGAGCGGAACGGGGCGCCGCGGGGCGAGAAGCACTTCATCTTCTACAATCCGCCCGTGGTGAACGCCGAGCTGGGCATCCGAGCCTCGGTGATCAAGACGGCGCGGAGCATCGCCGAGCGCTTCCTGGCCAGCCGGGCCCAGCTGATCGTCTTCGCGCGCAGCCGCATCCGGGTGGAGCTGCTGCTGACCTACCTGGAGAAGTCGGGGCGGAAGGTCGGGATCAAGAGCGGCCAGGTGAGGGGATACCGGGGCGGCTACCTTCCCGGCGAGCGTCGGGCCATCGAGGCGGGGCTGCGCAGCGGGGAGATCAGCGCGGTGGTCTCGACCAACGCCCTGGAACTGGGAATCGACATCGGCAGGCTCGACGCCTGCATCATGGCCGGTTACGCGGGAACGGTGGCCAGCACCTGGCAGCAGGCTGGACGCGCCGGCCGGCGGCAGAATCTCAGCGCGGTGGTGCTGATCGCTTCGAGCAACCCTTCCGACCAGTACATCATCAACAATCCCGACTACTTCTTCGGCCGCAGCCCGGAGCAGGCGACGGTGGATCCCGACAACCTGATCATCCTGATGAGCCACCTGAAGTGCGCGGCCTTCGAGTTGCCGTTCCTGGTGGACGAGGAGTACGGGGGGCGGCGGGTGGTCGAGATCCTGGACTACCTCGTGGACATGAAGGTTCTCCACCGGGGGGCCGACAAGTACCACTGGATGTCGGACACCTATCCCGCCGAGGACGTGAGCCTCAGGAGCGCCGCTCCGGACAACGTGGTCATCATCGACCGCAGCGTCTCCGGCGGCCGGGTCATCGGCGAGATGGACCTGTTCAGCGCCCAGGAGATGCTGCACGACGACGCCGTCTACATCCACGGCGCCCAGCAGTACCATGTGGACACGCTGGACTGGGACCGGAGGGAGGCCCACGTCCAGCCGGTGACCGTGGACTATTACACGGACGCCCAGCGCAAGAGCGAGCTGAAGACCCTGACGGCGGAGACGGAGAAGGACAATCCCTGGGGCAGGTCGGCCCTGGGCGAGGTCGGCCTGGTCTCCAAGGTCACGGTGTACAAGAAGATCAAGCTGGGTACGCACGAGAACGTCGGGGCGGGGCGGGTCCACCTGCCCGAGATCGAGATGCACACGACCAGCTTCTGGTGGGAGGTACCGGAGGATCTGGCCGAGCGCATGAGCGCCGCCGGCCTCGACCCCGGGGACGCCCTCAAGGGCGCCGCTCACCTGCTGGGACGGGTGGCTCCGTTCTTCGTGATGGCCGATCCTTCCGACCTGTGCGCCCAGGCCATGGTGAGGTCGCCGTTCACCGGGCATCCCACCATCTACCTCTACGACTCGTTTCCGGGCGGGGTCGGGTTCGCGAGGCGGATCTTCGACCAGTTCGCCGAGATCTGCGCCGCGGCCCGCTCCCATCTGCAGAAGTGCCCCTGCGGATCGGGCTGCCCGTCCTGCGTCGGCGCCTCGGTCGACAGCGGCGGCACCGCGCGGAAGGGTGCCCTTTTCCTGCTCGAACAGGTGACCCTCCCGGAAAGCCGGCATTGACCATGGATCTGCGCGCCCGCCTGGCCAGACTCGACGGCCTGAATCGCAAACCGGAACCGCCCAGGCGGCCGGACGTCCAGGAACCCGGCGCCGTCCTCGCCCGCCTGGGGCTGGTCGAGACGCCCGGTCCCGGCGGTCCGGTGTGGATGTCCGCGAGCGAGGTCGGACTGGACCCTCCTCCTGGGGGAGTCCCGGACCTGGGCGGATTCCTCGGCCGCGCCTGCGCCGAGGGGATCGCCCCCGGTGACGTCCTCTTCCTGGATACCGAGACCACCGGCCTGGCCGGCGGGGCCGGAACGATTCCCTTCCTGGTGGGCGTCGCCTGGTGGGACGGGGACCGATTCGAGATCCGCCAGTACTTCCTGCCCGATCCCGGTCGCGAGGACGCCATGCTCGCCGCCCTGGCCGATCTCGCCCGGCGCTTCCGGGCCGTGGCGACCTACAACGGGGCCGCCTTCGATCTGCCCCTGCTGCGGTCCCGGTCCGTGGTCAACAGGTCGCGCGACCCTCTGGCCGGGCTCGAAAGCTGGGACCTGCTGGTCCCTGCGCGACGGCTGTGGTCGCGCAGCCTGACGGATTGCCGTCAACAGACGATCGAGGCCCACCTGCGGGGGGCGCCCCGGGGGGAGGGCGACATCGACGGGTCCCTCATTCCCCAGACCTGGTTCGCCTTCCTGAGGGGAGAGGACGCGGGGGACCTGGAACGGGTCCTGCGCCACAACCGGCGGGACATGGAGGGCATGGGGATCGTGTTCCGGGCCGTCTGCCGTTGGGCCGGCGTGATCGACGAGCCGGGCCGGCACGCGCAGGTGGGCTGGCGGCTGGCCTGGAGCCTGGCGCGCTTGGCCGCCGCCAGGGGAAATCTCGACGCCGGTTGCGTCTGGCTGGCCAGCGCTCTCGACGATCTCGCCGGGCAGGGGCAGGACCCAGCGGTGGACCCCGCTCCGGCGGGGTTCTGGCGGGACGGCCTGGTGCTGGCCAAGCGCGCGCGCCGGCATCATCTCTCCCGCCGCATCCTCCAGGCGGCGCTGGCCGCCGACCCCCGGAGCCCCCGCCTCCATCGGGAGGCGGCCATCCTGTTCGAACATCGCCTGCCGCAGCTTGACAGGGCCCTGGAGCATGCGTTCCAATCGGAGGAACCCCGGCGGGTCCGCCGCCTGCAGAGGAAGCTGGGCCGGGCCGGGAGGGCTTGTCCACCCGGCAGTGAGGAAGGATCGAATGAACACGCTGACCAGGGATGAAGCGCACCTCCTGCTGGGCGCCATCCGCGTGCTCGGGCACCGGGGACACCAGCCGCCCACGCCCGAGGAGATCGCCGACCTTCTGGAGATGTCCCCCAGCGGAGTCCGCCTGCAACTCGACCAGTTGCGGGAACTGGGCGCGGTCGCCCTGGTGGTCAACGCCAACCAGACCAGGGCCGAGGTGCGGGACCACCTCCTGATCGAATCCCTGCCCGAGAAGGCGGGGCCGGCCATCACCGACGACCTCAAGGACTTCGACCGGCGCAAGCAGGAGGAGGCCGACCGCATGTCCCGGCTCTTCGATTCGGGGGACCACGAAAAACAGCGACGGCAAAAGATCCAGGACATGGATCAGAAGCTGAAGGGATTCCAGCGCAAGAAACCGCCCAATCCCTTCGGTGACGATTGAACACCGGGGGAGGACGCAGAAGACCGGGGCCTTGGCCCCGGTCTTCCGCGTGAGAGAGCGGTCGGAGGGTCACACGGAGGGGCGCGCGACGTAACGCAAATCCGTGATCTCGGCTGCTGCGGTCCGGTCGTTCAACCATTCCTCGAGGGCCTGGTTCTTGGCCTGGTCGAGGAGGAAGCCCATGATGCCGGCGCGGCGGGTCTGAAAATCAGCCTCGTCGACAGGTTTGATCCACAGCGGAACCGCGGAGAAAAGGCCGCGGTTGGTTTCGATCTCCGGCAGGAGGGAATCGACGGTCCCGTAGATCACTTCCTTGTTGAAGGACGATCCGTAGCCTACATCGGGGATGTTCGAGTTCATCGTGAAGGTGTCGGTCACCGCGTGCTTGAGCCCGAACTTGGCGGCCGCTTCCGCCAGGCTGGCCCCCAGCTGCACCTCGCCGACCGCCGGGTTGAGCTTCTCGCGGGCCAGGTCCACCTTGCGCTGCTGGATCAGCTTGCCGCTGATGGCGCCCCGCACGTTCTCCAGGGGGGTGGGGCCCGCGGGCACCTTGCCGTCGGCGCGGACCACGAAGAAGAAGCTGTCGTTCTCGAGGACCGGGCTGACGGCTCCGGCCTTGGCGGCGAACACCCAGTTGCTGGCCTCCAGGGAAAGGGGCAGCCCCGGAATGTCCTGCCCGGCGGCGAAGGGCACCGGAGTGACCACTTCAAGGCCCTCGGCTTCGGCGGTCATGATGAAGGAATCCCCGTCCACCCGCGAACGGAAATCACCGGCGGCCTCGGAGATGAGATCCAGGGTCACCGGGCTGGGGGTGACCTTCAGGAGGATGTGGCGGGCGTGGACCTGAGCCAGCTCCCCGGTTTCGGCGTCGTTGATCTGATCGAGAACCTCGATGAGGTGGTAGCCGAACTGGGTGCGGACCGGTTCGCTGATCACGCCGACCGGCAGGCTGAAGGCCGCCTCGGTGAAGGGGGCGACCATGCGCTTGCGGTCGAAGGTGCCGAGATCGCCGCCGGTGCTGGCCGACCCGTCCTCGCTGTATTCCATGGCGGCCTGCTCGAAGTTCCGCTTGCCGGTCTCGATCTCGTTCTTGATGTCGAGGATGAGTGTCCTGATCTCCTCGTAATCGGCCTCGCTGGCTTCCTTGGCGAACTTGACGAACTGGCACCGGGCCTTCTCGTCGCTCAGGAACTCGTCCTGGTGGGAGTCATAGTATTCCTGGATCTCCGCGTCCGACGGGCTGAAGTCCGCGGCGAGATCCACGAAGGCGACGCCCATGAACTCGGCGACCCCGCGCCCGGTCTGCCGGATGTACTCCTCGCGCACGTCCTGCTCGCTCACGGAAACGCCGGCGGTGATCTGGTCATTGAGCTTCTGGCGCTTCAACAGCGTGCGCACGTACTGCTCGACGCCGCTCCAGTCGTTGTCGGGATTCTGCAGGTCCGCGAAGTAACGGTCCATGTCGATCTGTCCGTCCTCGCGCCGGTAGTTCTCCAGGAGGGCCTGGGGAGGGTTGTTCTGGAAGGCGTCGAGAACCTCGTCGTCGGTGACCTTGATCTTCCGGTCCTCGATGGCCTGATCGACCAGGACGCTCTGGACGACGGTGTCCCAGGCGCGCTGGCGGGCCAGGGCGTACTGGTTGGCGTTCAGTTCGCGGTTGCCGGCCTGTTGCCTCATGAAGGCGATCTGTTGACGGACCATGTCGTCGTAGAACTGGGCGCTGACCTTCACCCCGTTGACCTCGCCGACGACCCCGGGCTCGTAGGAGGCGGTTCCGGGAGCCTGGCATCCCCTGCCTGTCAGGCCGCCCAGGATGAGGAAAAGGATGAAAGAGGCGGCGATCACCCAGTAGAAGAGCTTGGCCTGTGAGCGCAAAAACTTGAACATCGCGGACATCCCCTTGAATGGACACGGCATGACAACCGCCGGGGCAGGCGGAAACGTCCCGGCGACCGAGCCCCGTCGCGGTAAACAGTGGTACAAGATGGCAGAAAAGGCGGGATTTCTCAAGTTGCTCGTTGGCTGTTTTTTGGAATACTGATAATCTGCGTCCCGGACGGGTCCGGGCCGGCCGGCTCCGTCCCGGATTCGATCCGGGGGTGAACGTGTCCTTCTGGCAAAATCCCGGAGTGATCGCGCTCGGCAGCGGGCTGGCTGCCCAGGCCGCCAAGGTCGTGGTCGAACTGCTGGTCCGGCGGCGCTGGCGGCCCATGCTGTTCCTGGCCAACGGCGGCATGCCCTCCAGCCACGCCGCCACCGTGACCACCCTCTGCCTGCTGGTGGGTTTCCAGTCCGGATTCACATCCGACCTGTTCAGCCTGGCCCTGGTCTTCGGTCTGTTCGTGGTTTTCGAGGCCACCGGTCTGCGCCTGGAGATGGGAAAGCAGGCCCAACTGCTCAACCAGCTCCTGGACGGGGGCCTGGGCCGGGGGGGGATGGCCGGTCGGCGTCTGCGGGAACTCCTCGGGCACACCTGGGGCGAAGTCGTGGGTGGAGTGGTTTTCGGGGCCGCTTTCTATTATCTGGCGGCTCATTGATTTTTTATAAAGGAACCCTTAATCGGGTGTTGACAGGGATGATGCCGCAGGTATGATCACGGGCACAGGCTCCGGCTGCGGCCCGGCTCAGGTCGGTTGCGACCGCCCTTTCGCGATAGATTGTCCGGACCGGGGATCGGTCCGGTCCGACGGATTCTATGGTCGAAAGGATTCGCTATGAGAGTCATCGCGTTGGCCAACCAGAAAGGGGGCTGTGGGAAAACAACCGTCTCGACCAACCTCGCCGCTGCCCTCGCCCAGCTCGACAAGAAAGTCCTCCTCATCGACAACGATCCCCAGGGGCACGCCACGCTGGCTTTCGGCATCCGGGAACGGGACTTCACCCTCAGTACCTATGATCTCTACCTGACCACCGACATCCTCGTCGAGGACGCCTTCCTGGAGGTCGGCCCCCAGCTCCACCTGGTCCCCGCGGGCATCGAACTGAGCGCCGTGGACCAGGCCCTCGCCAGGGATCCGGACAAGGATCAGCGTTTGCGCAATTGCCTTCGGCGCAGCGCGATGCCTTACGATTACATCCTGATCGACTGTCCGCCCAGCGTCAGCCTCCTGACCTTCAACGCCCTGCTGGCCAGCGGCGAGGTCATCATCCCCGTGGATCCCAGCTATTACAGCCTGCAGGCCCTCCGCAAGATGCGGGAAACGCTGACGGTGCTCCGCGAGAAGCGGGGCCACGACCTCGTTCCCCAGGTCCTGATGGCCAACTTCGACACGCGTCCCCTGTTCGTCCGCAAGATCATGGAGGAGCTCGAGGAGGTCTACGGCCGCGAACTGCTGGACACCATCATCCACCATACCATCAGGTTCCGTGAGGCGGCCGGTTCGGGGTTGCCCGTGATCCGGCACGATCCCCAGTCCCGGGGCGCTCACGACTTCCAGGTGCTGGCCAGGGAGATCGCGGACCAGGAAGTCGATCTGAAGATCAACGCCATCGATCACTGGACCGCCCTGCTCCACGGGCCGCAGGTCACGCAGTCCGGCGTCCAGTTCGAGGCGGACTTCCCGCGGGCCACGACCGTGCGGATCACCGGCTCCTTCTGCGACTGGTCCGCCCAGGGGCTGCCCCTGGAGCGGCGCGCCGACGGGATGTGGGAATGCCGGCTCACTCTCGAGGCAGGCAAGCACCAGTACCGGTTCATCGTGGACGGGACCTGGCTGCCGGACCCCCACAACAGCCAGACCGTCGCCAACGAATTCGGAGGGGCCAACAGCCTGGTCGTCGTCTGAGCAACGTCCTGGGAGCGGCAACGTGGAGAAGGGACATCGCAAGGGGCTCCGGGCGGGTGCCGGGAGCGCGGACCGGCATCACATCGCCAGCATCGCGCACCATTTCCTGGTCCGGGATGGGGATGAGGAAACCGGGTTCAGGGTCCGGCTGGGAGTGGCCTCCTCGGGCCGGGGACTGCTGTCTTCCTTCATCGCCGGACGTCTGGTGGGCGTCCTGGCGACCTGGCCTGATGAAGGTGTTTCCGTGGGCCTGGCCGAGCCCCCGGGCGTGGCCCACTCGGCCCTCGCGTACCTGTCCGGAGCCGATTTCTCCCCCCCCTTGCCCGACGGTGTCCGGCTGTTCTCCCCTCGAACGAGGGATTCCGGAGGTCCCGCCACATCCTCCGGCGGTTTGATCGTCGTCGAGAATCTCGGTCCGGTGGGCGACCCCGTGCTCGGCGCCTGGGAGGGGCTGGCGGCCGCCGGCATGGGCGGCCGGCCGGGTTGTACGCACCTGGTCTGGTGCCTCGGTTCCCGGGATCTGGGCAACAGGTCCGCGGCCCTGCGGATGGGGCGACTGGCGCGGGTCCTGGGCGTCGGGGGCGTCGGACTCGTGGTCTTCCCGGAAGGCTTCCTGCCCGGGCCTGGAGGTGGCGCGCCACGCGGGGCTCCGGAGCCCGGCGGCGGCACCGGCGCCGGGCGCCAGGCATCCTGGCGGGCGCTTGCCTCGATTGTGGCGCCCGGAATCCCCACCTGCGAGGCCACCTGGGGAGCGAGGCCGGGCCTCCCTCCGCCGTCGTGGA
>JBFXKG010000005.1:0-227927 GCA_050174015.1 Candidatus Krumholzibacteriia bacterium | reverse complement strand
CGCAGTCCAGGGGGAAGCCGCTGCCGGCATGATCGGGGTCCGTGGTCCCGTTGTAGTCGTCGAGGTGGCAGGATTCGCAGGCGGTCGGCGTACCCGTGTAGCCGGCGGTGTGACAGCTCGCGCAGTCCACGGTGACGTGTTCGCCCGTCAGGGGGAACGCCGTCTGGTCGTGGTCGATCTGGGCGCCCTCCCAGCCGGTGGTCGCATGGCACTGGGCGCAGTCCAGGGGGAACGCGGATCCGGCATGATCGGGGTCGGTGGTCCCGTTGTAGTCGTCGAGGTGGCAGGACTCGCAGGCGGTCGGGGTGCCCGTGTAGCCGCTCGTGTGGCAGCTCGCGCAGTCCACGGTGACGTGTTCCCCGGTCAATGGGAACGCGGTCTGATCGTGGTCGATCCCCGCGCCCTCCCAGCCGGTGGTCGCATGGCACTGCGCGCAGTCCAGGGGGAAGCTGCTGCCGGCATGATCGGGGTCGGTGGTCCCGTTGTAGTCGTCGAGGTGGCAGGACTCGCAGGCGGTCGGGGTGCCCGTGTAGCCGCTCGTGTGGCAGCTCGCGCAGTCCACCTCCACATGTTCGCCCGTCAGGGGGAAGGAGGTCAGGTCATGGTCGAAGGAGGCAGGCTGCCAGGCCTGGGTCGAGTGGCACTGCGTGCATTCCTGGGGGAATCCCCCCACCTCGTGGTCCGGATCGTCGGTATCGTTGAAGTCCTCCAGGTGGCAGGAGGCGCAATCCAGGGGCAGCGCCGAAAAATCGGTGGTGTGGCAACTCATGCATTCCAGACCGGCATGGCCGCCTTCCAGGGGAAACGCCGGGGAATGGACGAAGTCCCCGGGCCCCCAGGTCGCGGCGAACACGCCATGGCACCGGACGCAATCGGTTCCCAGGCCCGCAGCGGCATGGGGCGGATTGGTGGTGGCCTCGTACTGGGCGGCATGGCACTGGAAGCAGTCCGAGGGCGTCCCCGCGTAATCGGAGGCGACTGCCCCGACGTGGCAGGCCTCGCAGTCCAGACGGGCATGGGCTCCCACCAGGGGCAGCGGCGTCGCGTCGTGGCGACGGACCAGTTCGTCGCGGTCGGTCCAGCCGTCGGGCGTGTGGCACTCCTCGCAGGCCGGCCCCAGCCGGCCCTTGTGGAAGTCGTCATGGCAGTCGGCGCACCGGATGCCCACGAAGGCGAAACGGAGATCCTGGTGGCAATCCCGGCATTCCACGTGGCCGTGCAGACCCTCCAGGGCGAATCCTGTCCCGGCGTGGTCGAAACCCTCCGGGGCGCGGGTCACCCGCCAGGATTCCTCGGTGTGGCAGGCCGAACATTCCAGGGACATCGATCCGTGCGGATTGACGCTCTCGGCTCCCCCGGCGCCGGAAGCCCCGGCCCAGACGGTCAAGAGGACGAGAAGGGAAGGGCGGATGCTCATGGTTCCATCCTTCGGGGAGCGGGATCGCCCGCATGGCATTCGGCGCAGGTCACCGGCAGTGGCTTGAAGCGCACCATGGTCCCGGCGGGGGTCTCTTCAGCCTGGTGACAGGCGCGGCACGGGGTCCGTTCGTGGCCGCCCCGCAGGGGGAACCGCGAATCCCGCTCGTGGTCGAACTTCTCGGCCAACCAGTCCTGGTTGACGTGGCAGCGGGCGCAATCGACACCGCCGGCGGCATCGTCCCACTTGCCCGCGAACTGGCCCTGATGGGGGTCGGGGTGGCACTCGCGGCAGACCCGGGGCGCACCCTTGAAGACCAGGCGGCCGGCCTGGCCCTCGATCGGGGGATGGCATTGCCGGCAGGCGGCCTGCCGGTGGCGGCCCTCCAGGGGAAACGCCGTGCGGTCATGGTCGAACCCGCCCGCCGCGGCTGTAGCCCGCCAGGACGATTCGGTGTGGCACTGGGCGCACTCCAGCCGGCCGCTGCCCCGGACAGGATCGGAAACCGCCTCCCCGTGGGGATTCCCATGGCAGGAACCGCAGCTCCGGTGATCCGGAGCGAGATCCAGGACCGCCTGGCCGTCCTGCTCGGGGCGGTGGCAGGCTCCGCAGGGAACGGCCAGGTGGGCGCCGCGCAGAGCGAAAGAGCCCTGGCCGTGGCGTTCCAGGACGTATCCCGCGGGCCGGAACCCCTCCACCGTGTGGCATCCCTCGCACTGGAGCCACTGCGGCCGGCCTCTCGCTTCACCCGCATGCTCGTCCCTGTGGCAATCGGAACACCGGGCGAAGGCCGGTCTGGCCCGGCCCTCTGCCACCCCGTGGCACCGCGAGCATTCCAGACCGGCATGGCGTCCCCGCAGGGGGTACCTGGTGCGGTCGTGGTCGAAGGATCCGCCGCTGATCCTGCGCCAGCCCTCGGTGGTGTGGCAATCGGTGCAGGAAGGGCCCAGGGCGCCGGCGTGGGCGTCCTTGTGGCAGGAAATGCAGGTGGCATGGTCGATCGGCTTGTAGCGGGGCGTGGGATCGGCGCCCGCCAGGATGGACTCGGGCCGGTGGCACTTGGCGCACTCGGTTCCCACGTGCTTGCCCGTCAGGGCGAACGCCGTCCTGCCATGGTCGAATCCGGGAGGATCCTTGAAGGTCTCCTGGCCGTGACAGGCGGCGCAATCGGCCGGCAACTGGCCCTGGTGGCGATCCTGGTGGCAGGCGGTGCAGGCGGTATCCAGTCCCAGATAGGTGCGCCCCAGGTCCTTGCCCATGGCCCGCAGCCGGCCGGGATCCTGGACGTACTTGACGGTGTGGCACTGGCGGCAGTCCAGGCGGGCGTGGCGGCCCTCGAGCTTGAACCCCACGTCCTGGTGGGCGAACCCGTCCTTGCCCAGGGGCCAGTAGAGCAGGTCGTAGTCCTCGCCGTTGTGCTCGACGTGGCAATCCACGCAATCCTGGAAATCCTCCAGGGAATGCAAGCCCTTCCCCTCGTCGCGCATGGCCTGGATCTCCGCATGGCACTTCAGGCACTGGGGCTGGACCTGGCGATCCCCCAGACTGTGGCATTCGTTGCAGTTGCGGATGCCCTCGAGGTGCGCATGGGGCCGGCTCAGCTTCCCCGGCGACAGCTGGGCCGTGGCGATTCCCGGGCTGAGGCCCAGAGCGAGCGCCATGCAGATCGACACGAAAAAGGACGATGGCGTCCTGCATTGGAATCGGCCGGCCGGGCCGTGTCTTCTACGAATCAAAGGAACCCTCCGCCCCCCACGTGTCCTCAGACGATCCAGGTATAGCCCAGGGTCACCGCAACGGCGACATGGATGATCATCACCAGGATCATGATGATCGCAAACGGCTTATGGAATACGTGCCAGTAATGGAACAGGTCGTTGATCTGGCGGAAGAGGTGGAGCCTGCGGGTCAGCAGGACCCACCGCCGGGCCAGGTCCACCACGTCATCGGGTCTTTGTCCATCAATTCCCATCGCCCAGCTATGCAATCTGCGGGCCAGCCCCAGGTTGACCACCGGCAGGACCAGGAGGGTCGCCACGGTCGACCTGGCCCCCAGACGGTCCAGGGCGATCCGGTCGAGGGCGTCGGCGGCGGCCTGGTCCATCCCGAACCGTTCCGAAAGCCGGACGAGCAGTTCCTCCCGGCCGTCCTCGATGGCCTGCTCGGAAAGCGCCTCGCCCAGGACGTTGCGGGGGATCTGCTGGTAGAGGTAGCGGCCGAAGACGCCGCTGAGCGCCACCGCCGCCATGGAGTAATAGCTGACCGCGACCAGCCCCTCCACCTTGAAGGCGGTATGGAGGGTGATCAGGACGGGGCCCGCCACCCCCAGGAAGATGTGGTAGCGCAGCCAGGTCCGCAGGGGGCCCAGGTTGCGCAGGCGGCGATGGCGCTTCCGCACCGAATAGAGCAGCAACAGCAGGACCATGGCGCTGCCGAGGATGCCCAGGCCGTGGCCGACGTCTCCTGCGGACCGGAAAACCCGGAACCCCTCGTGGTGAGGCCGCTCGGCGAAAGGCGTCGCATAGTAATCCCACCCCTGGACCAGGACCGACAGGACCAGGGCGGCCACGGCCAGGGAAAGCGTTCCCAGCAGCACGGAGTGGACGGACATTTTCATTTTCAACGGATCGAACCCCCACAAAAAGGATTTCAATTGTCTTATAATACCGGAATCGGAGGGAGTACAGTCAAAAAGTCCGGTCCGGCCGGGCCCGCCCCCCGGATGGTAGACATCCGGAGCGTGGCACATTAGCTTAGCCGGGACCCGAATTCCCGTCCGTGGCGAACTCCGTCCGCAAGAAAGGTCGATCCGCTCATGACCGACGATCGCGATCCCCGCGAATCCGGGCCCGCCGCAGGGTCCGAGGATGCCGCCGTGGACTTCATCCGCGCCCAAGTCAAGGACGACCTGGCCGCCGGCCGCAACGAGGGCCGGGTCCACACCCGGTTCCCGCCCGAGCCCAACGGCTACCTGCACATCGGCCATGCCAAGAGCATCCTGCTGAACCACGGCATCGCCCGCGAATTCGGCGGGAAGTTCAACCTGCGGTTCGACGACACCAATCCCGAGAAGGAAGAGACCGAGTACGTCGATTCCATCAAGGCGGACGTGCGCTGGCTGGGCGCCGACTGGGAGGACCGGGAGTTCTACGCCTCGGACTACTTCGACCAGCTCTACGCTTGGGCCCAGCACCTGATCCGCACCGGCAAGGCCTACGTCTGCAGCCTGAACGACGAGCAGATCCGGGAGTTCCGCGGCACCGTGACGGAGCCCGGCCGGCCCAGCCCCGACCGCGAACGCCCCGCCGAGGAGAGCCTCCGGCTGTTCGAGGGGATGAAGAACGGCGAGTTCGACGAGGGCAGGTACACCCTGCGCGCGAAGATCGACATGGCGCACCCCAACATGAAGATGCGGGATCCCCTGCTCTACCGCATCCGCAAGGCGCACCACCACCGCACCGGCGACACCTGGTGCATCTATCCCTTCTACGATTTCGCGCACGGCCAGAGCGACGCCATCGAGGGCATCACCCACTCCATCTGCACCCTGGAGTTCGAGGTCAACCGGCCCCTCTACGACTGGTTCATCGAGAACCTGCCGGTGCCCCACCGCCCGCGGCAGATCGAGTTCGCCCGCCTGAACCTCACCTACACCGTGATGAGCAAGCGCAAGCTGCTGCAGCTGGTGAAGGAGGGGCGGGTCACCGGCTGGGACGATCCCCGCATGCCGACCATCAGCGGGCTGCGGCGCCTCGGCTACACCCCCTCGTCCATCCGGAAGTTCACCGAGCGGATCGGGGTCGCCAAGCGCGATTCCACCGTCGACCTGGATCTGCTGAAGTGGGCCCTGCGGGAGGAACTGAACCGGACCGCCCCGCGGGTGATGGGCGTGCTGCGGCCGTTGAAGGTCGTCCTCACCAACTATCCCGAGGACCAGGTCGAGCAGATCACCTGCATCAACAACCCCGAGGATCCGGACGCGGGCACCCGCGAGGCGCCCTTCTGCCGGGAACTTTGGATCGAGCGGGACGACTTCCGCGAGGACGCCCCCAACAAGTTCTTCCGGCTGAAGCCCGGCGGGGAGGTGCGGCTGAAGCACGCCTACTACATCACCTGCGACGAGGTGGTGAAGGATCCGGCCACCGGTGAGATCGTCGAACTGCGCTGCTCCTACGATCCGGCAACCCGCGGGGGGGATTCCCCCGACGGCCGCAAGGTCAAGGGCACCCTGCACTGGGTGTCGGCCCGCCACGCCTTCGACGCCGAGGTCCGGCTGTACGACAACCTGTTCCGGGAACCGTTCCCCGAGGAGAACGGCAACTTCATCGACAACCTGAATCCCGACTCGCTGGAAACCCTGACCGGCTGCAAGCTCGAGCCCATGCTCGGGGACGTCGAGGCCGGGTACCGCTGCCAGTTCATGCGCCATGGGTACTTCTTCGTCGACCCCAAGGACTCCCGGCCCGGCCGGCCGGTGTTCAACCGCACCGTGACCCTGAAGGACACCTGGGGCAAGCTGGAGGCGCGCGGCGAGACCGGTTGACCCGTCCAGCCTGCCGTTTCCGGGAAGGAGGTGACCATGTCCCTGAACGAGCGCATCGCCTTGACCCGCTTCGCCAAGAGCGCCGGCTGAGCGGCCAAGCTGAGTCCGGGGGACTTGGCGGACATCGTCGCCTCCATCAAGGCCGCCTCGAGTCCCGACCTGCTGGTGGGATTCGAGACCGCGGACGACGCCGCCGTCTATCGTCTGGACTCCGAGCGGGCCCTGGTGTGCACGGCCGACTTCATCACTCCCGTCGTCGATGACCCTTTCACCTTCGGCCGGATCGCCGCCGCCAATTCCCTCAGCGACGTGTACGCCATGGGGGGAACCCCCCTGGTGGCCCTCAACCTGCTCGGCTATCCCCCCGCCGGGGTTCCCAACCCGGTCCTGGGCGAGATCCTCGCCGGTGCGGCCGAGGTCTGCGCCGAGGCCGGTTGCAGCGTGGGGGGCGGCCACTCCGTCCGCGACGACGAGGTCAAGTTCGGCCTGAGCGTGACGGGGACCGTGCATCCGGACCGCATCCTGCGCAACAGCACCGCCAGGCCCGGCGACGTCCTGGTCCTGACCAAACCCCTGGGCACCGGAGCCCTGGTGGCCGCCATGAGGGCGGGAAAACTCGACGGCGCTGAATTCGAGGCCCTGGTGGCCTGCATGACCACCCTGAACCGCAGCGGCCTGCGCCTCCGGGACGCCGGCGCCACCGCCTGCACCGACGTCACCGGCTTCGGCCTGACCGGCCACGCCCTGGAGATGGCCCTCGGGTCCGGGGTCTCCCTCGAGATCGCCTGCGCGGACCTGCCGCTCCTGCCGAGGGCCGTGGAACTCTGCGGCATGGGCTTCACCTGCGGAGGCACCAACTCCAACAACCGGTTCACCGGGGACCGGATTAGGTACGCCGACGGAATCGGTCCGGACGTGATCGGTCTTCTCAACGATCCCCAGACCAGCGGCGGGCTTCTGATCTCCATCCCCGCCGACCGGTCGGGCGACCTGGTGGCCGTCCTGGAGCAGGATGGAGCCCTCGCCACGGCCGTCATCGGCCGGGTCCGGACCCGGGTCCCGGGGGATCCCTTCCTGATCTTCCACTAGCAGTTTTCTTTAAACCCATGGGGATGCTGGACGATAGGGTGGGGGATTGGAGGAGCAGAACCCCCATCCCGGGAGCCGCTGTGGCCGGATCCTTTTCGAAATCCCTGATGGACCTGCATCCGCGGGAGCTCAAGGGTGTCATCAAGGACATACCCACCCTGCCGGTGATCTACCAGGAACTGTTCCGCAAGATGCAGGATCCCGACGTCTCGGTGCCGGCCATCGCGGAGATCATCACGCAGGACCAGGCCCTTGCCGCCAAGGTGCTGCACCTGGTCAACTCCGCCTTCTACGGTTACGCCAGGCAGATCAACACGATCAGCCGCGCCGTGGTGATCCTGGGGTTCCAGGCCGTGCGCAGCGCCGCCCTGGCGACCAGCGTTTTCGACTTCTTCAAGGAAGAGGACGGCCAGACCTGCCAGTTGAGGAAGTTCTGGGAGCACAGCATCGCCACGGCCAGCATCTGCAAGGCCCTGGCCCCCAGGCTGAACATCAACCAGGCCGAGGAAGCCTTCGTGGTGGGCCTGCTCCACGACGTGGGCAAGCTCATCGAGAAGCAGTACTTCAGCGCGGACTTCGACGAGGTCTGCAAGGCCGCCCAGGAGCTGCACCTTTCCTGGTACGACTGCGAGAAGGCCCTCTTCCAGACCAACCACGCGGGAATCGGCAAGACGGTGTTCCGGGAATGGCAGTTCCCTCCCGGCGTGGTCGAGGCCGTCCAGCACCACCATGACCCGTCCACCGCCACGAGGGCGCCCCACCTGACCGCCCTGGTCCACGTGGCGGATTTCCTGTCCTACGAGCTGGATTACGGGGCACCCGGCGCCTGGCCTCCCAAGGAATGCGATCCGTTGGCCCTCAGGACCCTGGGCACCACCCTGGACGAGTGCCGCCGGTTCCTGCCGGCGGTGACCGAGGAGATCCTGCAGGCCATGGAGATCCTCAAGCTCCTGGAGCCCGTGCCAGCCTGATCTGGACAGGACCGCTCCCCTGCTCCATACTGACCCCCGCCACCGGTGATCAGCAATGGAGAACCCGATCTTGCCCCCGACCGCATCCACCCGCATCCTGTTCGTCGGCGATCTGCATCTGGGCCGGCTGCCTGCCCATGCCCCCGTCGGCCTGGACGCCCGCACCCTCGGGCCCGAGGCCGCCTGGAATGGCATCGTCCGCTGGGCATGCGACTCCGACCACGGGATCCACGCGGTCGCCCTGGCCGGGGACGTGGTGGACGGGGACAACGCCCTCTTCGAGGCTTACGGCCCCCTGGAAAAGGGTATCGGCGACCTGATCGCGGCCGGCCTCGAGGTGTGTGCGGTCGCCGGCAACCACGACACCCAGACCCTGCCCAGGCTGGCCAGGGTCCTCGCCCGGGGTTTCCATCTGCTGGGGCCCAAGGGCACCTGGTCCGAGCATGTCGTCTCCCCCGAGGGCAGGCCCTCGGTGCGCCTGGTCGGCTGGTCGTTCCCCCGGGATCACTGGGACCGGAGCCCCCTGGAGACGCGGCCTCCCGCCCCGCTCCCGGGCGTGACGACCTTGGGCCTGTTGCATGCCGATCTTGCGGGCGGGACGAGCCGCTACGCGCCGGTGACACCCGGCGATCTCAGGGCCGTGGGCTACCAGGCCTGGTTTCTCGGCCACGTCCACCGCCCCGATCCCCCGACCGCCGACGGGACCCCCTTCTACCTGGGATCCGCCTCCCCGCTCGACCCCAGTGAAACCGGGGTGCACGGCCCCATGCTCGTCGAGGTCGGCCCGGACGGCTCGATCTCGCGGGAGAGGATTCCGCTGGCTCCCCTCCGCTGGGCCCACCTCGACGTCTCCTGCAGCCGGGATCCCTCCGACACGGCCGCCACCGTCCTGGGCGCCATGGTGGAGCACGCCCGCGGACAGACTGCGGATCCGGGGCCCCTGCGCGCCCTCGGATTCCGCATCCGGCTGACCGGGACCAGCCACGATCCCCACGCCCAGAGCCTGGCCGTCGAGAAGCTGGAAAGCCAGGAACTCGTGGCCGTCCACGGGCCTGTCTCCCTCTTCGCCGACAGGGTCGAGTGCGCCGTGACCGCGGCCTACGACCTGGCCGCCCTGGCCAGGAGCGACGATCCGGTCGGCTTGCTGGCCCGGCAGGTCCTGGTCCTGGAGGATCCCCGAGCCGCGGCCGCGCTGGTCCCGGATTCCGACCGGCTCGCCGCATCCCTGCTGGACGAGGCGGAGGAACGCTGGAAAGCCATCGTCAGGCAAGGGGCCTTCCGCCAGGTCGGCCTCGAGCCGGAGGGAAGGGAAGAGGTCAGGGCGACCCTGCGGTTGAAGCTGGCCGAAGCCGGCCGCAGGGCCCTCGACGCGATCATGTCCGGAAGGAGGGGCGACGATGCGCCTGCTTGAATTCCGGTCCGATCGCCTGCCGGGCATCCCGACCCCCTTCGGATTCGCCGCCGGACCAGGCCTGAACCTCGTGGTCGGCCCCAACGGGATCGGCAAGAGCTCGTTCGCCCGCGCCCTTCACTTCCTGCTGTGGCCGCGGCGGGGCCAGCCTTCGACCGACCTGGCCGTGCACGCGGACTTCCAGGTCGGGACCCACGTCCTGCGGGCCGGGTACCGGGGCGTCGGAGATGTGTCCTGGACCCGCGAGGGGCGGGCTGTCCCGGCCCCCGACCTGCCGCCGGAAAGCCTGGCCGCCTGCCACCATCTGGACGTGCTGGACCTGATGCCGATCCTTCTCCACGAAGACGACGTGCGTCTGGCCGAGGACCTGATGAAGGAACTCGGCGGCGGCGTCAACCTGGTCAGGCTCCGGGACCAGCTCTTCGGCGGACGGGGAACGGCGACCCGGGGGAAGCAGGATGAATTTCGCCAGGCCGATGCCCGGATCGCCCGGATCGTCGCCGCCCACCGCGGCCTGCTGGACGAGGAATCGGCGCTCGGCGAGCTGACGGCGGACCGGGAGGCGGCCCTGCGCGCCCGGACCCGGCTCACCCTGCTGGAGCAGGTCCAGAAGCGCCTGGAAAGGGCCGCGGAGGCCGAGCTGGCGCGCCGGGAGCTCCAGACCATCCCGGCCGGGGTCGAGTTCGTCCGTCCCGGCGATCCCGAGGACCTGGACCGGTTCCGCACCGACGTGGCGGCCCGGCTGCAGGAAAGGGAAGGGTTGCGGCAGGAGCTGGCGCAGGTGGAAGCGGACCTCGCCGCGTGCCGCCTCACCGAGGACCCCCTGCCGGTCCTTGAGCCGATCCGGAACGATGCCAGGACCCTGCGGGAACTGGGCGGCAAGTTCGACCAGGCCGCGAGCCAGAGGAACCAGACGCTCGCCCGGCTCGAGGAGGCGGGACGGGACCTGCCCGGCGGGGCGATCCCCCCGGGACGCTGGGAGGCCATCGACGCCGAGGCCATCCGGGCCCTCGTCCAGCATACCGGAGATCTGATCCAGCACCGGCGCTCGCTGGCCGCCCTCGACCCGACGGCAGTGGATGACGGGAATCCCGGGACCGGCGCCGACCGGATCTTCATGGCCTGCGGGATGGGCGCTCTCGTGCTCGGCGCCGCCGCCCTGCTGGGATTCGGCCTGCGCGAGGCCGGCCTGGCCGGGATCGTCCTCGGACTCTCCCTTCTGGGCGGCGGTCTGGCGCTGCGGGCCCAGGGGCGCGCGTCACGGCGCCGGAACCGGGAGCTCTTCGACGCCGCCAGGCATGCCGCCGAGATCGCCGAGCAGGAAGCGCGGCGGAGGTACACGACCGCGTGCGAGCGGCTGGGCCTGGCCGCGGAAGACGCCGACCCCGCCCTGCCCCTGGTCCTCCAGGCCGCCCTCGAGGCGCGGCGGGCCCGTGCGGACGCCGACCGCAGCCTGGCCGAGTGCGAGGGACTGGAATCCCGCCGGGTGGACTTGCTCGCGGAGATCAACGCCCGGCTCGCCCCCCTGGGCGCCGCGGCCTGTCAGACCGTCGCGGAGGTCGAATCCACCCTCACCGCCCTCACCCGGGAATGGGAGCGCCGACAGGCCCTGGTGGAGAAGCGGGGCGAATGGTCCGCCAGGCTGGCGGACTGCGCCGCCGGGCTCGCCCGCCGCGAACAGGAGATCGACGCCCTGCTTTCGCGCCTCCGCCTGCAGGACGACCCCGATCCCGCCCGGGAAGTCCACCGGTTCGCATCCCAGCTCCCCCGACGGAAGCAGCTGGCCAGCACCCTGCTGAACCTGGAGACCGTGATCGCCGACCTTGACGGGGAAATCGAGCGGGGACGGGACCTGTTCCCCGGGGAGGATCCCACCGCCCTCGACCCGGCCGCCCTGTCGGCGAGGATCGAGCGGGAACGGGAACTGGCGGACGGGTTCGCCGGGATCTCCGAGCGGATCGGTTCCATCAGGAAGTCCCTGGAGCTGGCCCGCCGGGGGCACGAGCTGCAGGAGGCCCTGGCCGCCAGGGAAAGGGCCAAGGATGACCTCCTGGACATCCTGGACGTGCAGCTGCTGAACCAGTGCGGCCGGCTGATGCTCGACCGCGCCAGGGGTGACCACCGGCAGAAGACGCGGCCGGTCGCCCTCGAGCAGGCCGACCGCTACCTGAGGTCCTTCACCGGCCTGGCCTACGGTCTGGCGCTTCTCGAGACCGGAAACGAGGATCCGGCCTTCACGGCCGTCCGGCTGGACACCGGGACGCACCTTTCTCCCGCCCAGCTTTCCGCCGGCACCAGGGTCCAGCTCATCCTGGCCGTGAGACTGGGGTTCCTCGGCTCCCTCGGCAGCCACGCCAGGCCGCCTCTCGTCCTCGACGATACGCTGGGATCGAGCGACCCCGTCCGCTTTCGCGCCATCGCCGTCGCCCTCGGCAGGCTGTGCGCCGGGGGCGACCGCCAGGTCTTCTACCTGTGCCCCCGTCCCGGTGAGGCCGAGGCCTGGAGCGGGATCATGCAGGCCGAAGGCCTGGACGCGCCACGCCTCATCGACCTGGCCGCCATCCGTGGGCGCGCCGAATCGGCCGGTCCTCATATCCTGCGGGCCATGGACGCCCCCGGACGCACGCCCCCCGAACCGAGGGGCCTGACCGCCTCGGAGTACGGCGAACGGCTCCGGGTGCCGCGGGTCGATCTCCGCGGCGATCCCGGGGCCCTCCCCCTGTTCTATATCCTGACCGACCACCTGGACCGGCTTCACGTCCTCCTGCTGGCGGGGTGCGCCACCGTGGGCCGCTGGGAGTCCGCCCGCGAAGGCCTCCTGGCGGCAGGCATCCTCGACGATGACCGGGCAACCGCCCTCGAGGCACGCATCAAGGTCTGGCGCCGGTTCCACGGGGCGTGGGCCGTCGGGCGTCCTCCCCGGGTCCCCCTCGCCTTGCTCGAGGAATCCTCCGCCGTCTCGGACCGCTTCCTGGACCGGGTGGCGGACCTGCTGGCCAAGGTCGATGGCGACGGCGCCGCCCTGCTCGCCGGGTTGCGGGGCGGTGAAGTCCCCCGATTCCAGAAGGCCAACGTCGACCAGTTGCAGGATGAGCTGGAATCGGCAGGATACCTGGACTCTCGCCGCCCACTCGAACGGGACGCCCTGCTCGGGGCGGTGCTGGAAGGTGCCGGCGAGGAGATCCGCAGCGGGCTGCTGGACATGGAAACGGTCCACCGCCTGGTGGACCGTTTCCTGGCGCAGGAATGAAACGGCGGGTTCCCGTCAGTCTCCGGTCTTCTTGATGAGATCGGACAGGTTGACGTGATCCTCGAGCCGCTCCAGGAGGATCTGCCGGGTCAGGGAGCAGGCTTCGCTGATCTTGGTCGACTTCAGGCTGTAGTAGACGTTGATCCCGTCCTTGCGCGTGTTGACCACCCCGGCCTGCCTCAGGACCGCCAGATGCTGGCTGGTGTTGGCCTTGGGAATCTCCAGGATCTCCGCAAGGGCGTTGACCGAAATTTCCTCGCGCTCCTTGAGGATGTCGAGGATTTCCAGGCGCTTGGGGTTGGACAGGGTCTTGCAGAGATCGGCCTGCATCTCGTAGAGCTTCTTTTCCATGCCGATACCTCGAAGTTGGCCGGCCAGCCGCCGGCCACGCGGGGGTCAGGGACCGGGGGCGGGAATCGGAAATGCATGTCAGCGGTCAAATTGAGGATAATCACTCAATCTGCAGTTGTCAAAGTCTATTTTATGCAAATCTTAATAGTTATTCAGAGTCCTGCTTTTTATCCCATCAGTTCGCTTGGCAAACTGAAATTGACATTTTCTTTCAGGACAACGACTTCCTCCGGCAGCCAACCCTGATCCCCCATGAAGGCCACGACCTCCTGGACCAGATGTTCAGGAGCCGAGGCCCCGGCTGTCAACCCGATCCGGGGGCAGCGGGCAAGGTCGCCGATGCGGATGTCGGCCGCGCCGTCGATCAGGGAGGCGGGCACGCCCAGATTCTCGGCGACCTCGCATAGCCGGCGGCTGTTGCTGCTGGTCCGGGACCCCACCACCAGCAGGTGATCCAGCCCCTTGCCGACCAGGGCCTTGACGGCGTCCTGCCGGTTCTGGGTGGCGTAGCAGATGTCGCTCTTGCGGGGCTCGATCAGATCGGGGAAGCGCTCCTTGAGGGCCTCCACGATGCCCATGGTCTCGTCGATGCTCAGGGTCGTCTGGGTGGCGTAGGCCAGGCGCGCGCCCGAGGGGAACGCCAGACCCGCCACGTCCCCCAGGCAGGTCACCAGGGTGATCCGGTCGGGAGCCTCGCCCATGGTCCCGAGGACCTCGTCGTGACCGGCGTGGCCGATCAGGATGATGTGGAACCCTTCCCGGACCAGCCGGACGACCTCGTTGTGGACCTTCGTCACCAGGGGACAGGTCGCATCGACGGCGTGCAATCCCCTCCGTTCCGCCTCGTCCCTGACCTCCGGCGCGATCCCGTGGGCACTGAAGACGACGGTCTGCCCGTCGGGAACCTGGTCGAGTTCGTCCACGAAGACCACCCCGCGGCTGCGGAAGTCCTCGACGACGGCCCGGTTGTGCACGATCTCCTTGCGCACGTAGAGGGGGGCGCCCTCCCTTTCCAGCAGGCGGTCGACCACTTCGATGGCACGGACGACCCCGGCGCAGAAGCCGCGGGGGCGGGCGATGAGCAGTCGGCGTTGCGGATCCTGGTTCACGGCCACCTTCCCGGCGGGTCAGGGTGAAAGAGGACACGATAAGGCCTGCCCCGGGCGGGTGCCACCCCATCCAGCCTTCAAATCCAAGGTTGAAGGAGATTGAAAAAGACTGTAAACATTCAATTGACGGGAGGCGGCATGGAAATTGGGATTCAGGACACACTTCCCCGCTTGACAGGCGGGGATTTATATTATAATATTCGAAACTGCAAAAACAAAAATAACCGATTCCGTCCTATCCAGGAGGTTTCCTCATGACGATCACCCGTCTCGTCCACGTCATCGCCGGGGTCTTCATCCTGGCCAGCCTCGCCCTGGCCCACTACGTCAACCCCAACTGGCTGTGGTTCACGGCCTTCGTCGGCCTGAACCTCCTGCAGAGCGGTTTCACCAACTGGTGCCTGATGAACGTCATCCTGAAGAAGCTGGGCGTTCCCGAGTCCGCCCCGCACAACAGCTGAACCGGTCAGCCACGGGAAAGGTGGATCATGAAACGAACCTGGATTCAGGCAGCAACCATCGCCGCCCTGCTGACGGCCCTGGGAGCCGGAGCCGGGATCGGCGCCGACGACCCCGGTCGCCTCGGCGAGGTCCGCGGCGACACCTTGTTCGTCGCCAGGGACAAGGTGATCGCCGCGGCGCTGGAGCGGAACGAGATGCTGGCCGCCTCGGCCGCCATGAAGGACGCGGCGGCGGCCCAGGCCCAGGGAGCGTGGCGGGGCTTCCTGCCCCAGCTCCAGCTTGGCGAGTTCTTCCTGCGCTCCGACGACGCCCTCAGCGCCTTCGGCTTCAAGCTGATGAACCGGGGGGCCACACCTCTGGACTTCGGTTTCACGGACGCCGGCTTCGTGCCGGGCCTGCTCAACGAGCCCGGCGAAACCAACAATCACATCACCCGCATCCAGCTGATGCAGCCCCTGTTCAACGGGGGGATGGGGATCTACGGAAAGCAGGCGGCCAACGCCGCCAGCAGGGCCTCGGAATTCCAGCACCTGCGGGCCGGCGAGACCATCGAGTTCCGCGCCGTCCAGGCCTTCGAGGGCTTGGCCCTGGCCAGGGCCTACGAAGGCGTGATGCTGGCGGCGGTCGCCTCGGCCGAGGGACACGTCCGCCAGGCGCAGTCGATGGTGGACAACGAGATGGCCACCGAGGCCGACCTACTCCAGGCCCGGGTCCACCTCAGCGCGCTGAAGCAACGCCTGATCGAGGCGCGGAACATGGTCGCGGTGGCGGGCGAGTACGTCAAGCTGTTGACCGCGACCGAGACCGACCTGCCCCTGGCCGCGGACACGACCCTCCTGGACGAGGCGGCGGCCGCGGCTCCGGTGACCTTCGACCCCGACCGGGCCCTGGAGCGTTCCGACCTGGAGGCCCGGCGCCAGGAAGCGCAGGCGGCCGGCAAGATGGTCGGCGTGGCCCGCGGGGCCATGCTCCCCCACATCAACCTGGGCCTGCAGAAGGATTATTACAGCCTGGACAGGCTGTTCGGCAACGACGCCGACAGCTGGTCGCTGGGCGTCTACGCCACCTGGGACGTCTTCAAGGGTCTGCAGAACATCAGCGAACTGAAGAAGGCGCGCGCCGAGAAGAGGGCCGTCGAGCACATGGTCGACTTCGAGACGCGGCAGGCCCGGGTGCAGGCCACCGAGGCGTGGCTGAACGTCAAGGCCGCCCACGAGAAGGTGCAGGTGGCCCGGGACGCCGTCGCCGCGGCGCGCGAGGGTCTGCGGATCGTCACCAACCAGTACCGCGAAGGCCTGGCCGGCATGGTCGACCTGCTGGACACCCAGGCCGCCGCCACCATGGCCGAAGGCAACCTCGTCCAGGCCCTCCACGACTTCAACGTGGGCCTGGCCAACCTGACGTTCATGGGCGCCGCGCGATCGGGCGCGGCCGCCGGCGATCCAGGCAACGACAACCCCCGTCCCCGGCCGGGCCGGTGACCTACAGGAGGAATCCATTCATGGCCTATCGCAGCACATTCCCGGGCCTCGTCGCCCTGGCGATCATGCTCGCCGGACTGCTCCCTGCCGGCGGCTGCAGCAGGAATTCCGAAACCAACGAGCCGGTGTCCAGGGACGTCCGGTGCGAGGTCGGTCGAATCGAGCTGACCTCCGTCCCCCGCCACGTGACGGCGACCGGCAGCCTGGAGGCGGCCCAGTCGGTCATGGTCTCGACCCGCATGATGGGCTGGGTCAAGCGGATCCACGTCACCGAGGGCCAGCGGGTCCGCAAGGGCGATCCCCTGCTGAGCATCGACGACACCGACCTGATGGCCAGGAAGGCCCAGGCCGAGGCGGGCATCGCCGAAGCCGAGGCGGTCCTGGCCAACGCCGAGAAGATGGCCGCGCGGTTCGAGAACCTCTACGCGGACAAGTCCGTCTCCAAGCAGCAGCTCGACGACGTGCTGACCGGGCGGGACCGGGCTGCGGCCGGCGTGAAGATGGCCCAAGCCGGCCTGCGCGAGCTGAAGGTCCACCTCAGCTACCTCGATCTCGTGGCGCCCATCGACGGCGTGATCGGCCGCCGGATGATCGAGGAGGGCGACATGGCCAACCCCGGCATGCCACTGCTCATCCTCGAGGAGACCGCCGCGATGAAGGTGGTCGCCCACATCGGGGAACAGGACGTCTCGGCGGTGGCCGCCGGCGATCCGGTGATCATCGACGTGACTTCCCTGCAGGGCGCCGAATTCGAAAGCGTCCTGGACAAGGTCGTTCCCACGGCCAATCCGGGCAGCCGAACCTACGACATCGAGGCCATCATTCCCAACGAGGGCGGCCGTTTGAAGAGCGGGATGTTCGCCCGGGTGAAGATTCCGGTGGGCAGCCGGAAAGCCGTACTCGCCCCCGAGGAGGCCATCGTCCGCCGCGGTCAGCTGACCGGGGTCTGGACCGTCGCCGACGACCAGACGGCGCACCTGCGCTGGATCCGCCTCGGGAACGCCCGTGACGGCCGGGTCGAGGTCCTCTCCGGACTGGACGGCGGCGAGTCCGTGGTGCTGTCCCATGACCAGCCTCTGGTCGAGGGCGACAGGGTGGTGAGGTGATCATGGAACAGAACAAGTCCCCCCTGGCCGAAGTCCCCGAGCCGCAGCCTAAGTACGGCGGAGCGACCGGCCTGGCGGCGATCTTCATCAACTCGAAGATCACCCCCCTGCTGATCATCGCCACCCTTCTGCTCGGCCTGTTCGCCCTGGCCCTCACCCCCCGGGAGGAGGAGCCGCAGATCGTCGTGCCCATGATCGACGTGATGGTCATGCTGCCCGGCGCCAGCCCCCAGGAAGTCGAGAACATCGTCACCCGGCCCATGGAGCAGAAGATCTGGGAGATCGAAGGGGTGGAGTACGTCTACTCCTCCAGCTTCCCCAGCTTCTCCATGGCGACCGCCCGCTTCCTGGTGGGCACGGACATGGAAAAGGCCATGACCCGCCTGGCCAACAAGATGTACGGCAACGCCGATCTGTGGCCCGACGGCATCACCCCGCCGCTGGTCAAGGTCCGCAGCATCGACGACGTCCCCATGATGTCGCTGACCCTGTGGAGCGACCGTTACGACTGGTACGGCCTGCGCCAGCTGGCCTCCGAGCTCCGCAACGAGATCATGTCCCTGACCGACGTGTCGGTGACCGAGGTGGTCGGCGGCCGCAAGCGCGCCGTGCGGGTCGAACTCGATCCCCAGCGCATGGCGGCCTTCAACATCACCACCCTGGCCATCCTGCCGGCCCTGAAGATGCAGAACACCAATCTGCCTTCGGGCGGGTTCGCCGCCGGCAACGACCAGTTCCTGGTGGAGACGGGCATGTTCCTGCGTTCGGCCGAGGACGTGGGCAACCTCGTGGTGGGCAGTTTCGGCGAGCGGCCGGTGCGGCTGATGGACGTCGCGACCATCTCCGACGGGCCGGGCGAGATCGACAGCTACTCCTTCATGGGCGTGGGTCCGGCCGGCGTCCAGCAGGGCATCGCCGACGAGTTCACGGTGGGCACCGAGTACCCCGCGGTGACCATCTCCATCGCCAAGCGGATCGGCAGCGACGCCACCCGGGTCGCCGACTCCATCCTCGAGAAGGTCGAGAAGGTCAAGGGCTCCCTGATCCCCGGCGACGTGAACGTCACCGTCACCAGGAACTACGGGGCCACCGCGAAGGACAAGGCCCAGAACCTGATCTCCAATCTCGGCATGGCCATCTTCCTGGCGGTCGTGGTGGTCTTCCTCGCCATGGGCTGGCGGGGAGCGACGATCATCTTCCTGTCGATTCCCACCACCTTCTCGCTGACCCTGTTCATCTACTACATCATGGGCTACACCCTGAACCGGGTGACCCTTTTCGCCCTCATCCTGGTGACCGGCATCGTGATCGACGCGACCATCATCGTGGTCGAGAACATGCATCGCCACTTCCAGATGCGGGGCAACCGCAGCCTGAAGACCGCCCTCGGGGCCATCATGGAGGTCGGCAATCCGACCATCCTGGCGACCCTGACGGTGATCGCCTCGATGATGCCCATGGCCTTCGTGCGCGGGTTGATGGGACCTTACATGGCGCCCATGCCCATCGGCGCCTCCCTGGCCATGGTGTTCAGCCTGCTGGTGGCGCTGACGATCTCCCCCTGGCTGGCCATCCGCCTGCTCAAGCCCAGGCAGCACTGGCGGGACGACATGGTCGGCGACGGGACCCTGGAAGGCGCCGGCGCGGACAGCTACAGCCTGCAGACCACCCCCATCTACAAGACGTACGACAAGCTGGTGCGGCCCCTGGTCGACTCGCCCGCCAAGGGCGTGGTCGCCCTGCTGGTCGTGGCGCTGCTGACCGTCGCCTCGACCTTCCTGTTCGTCACGCGGACGGTCCAGGTCAAGATGCTGCCCTTCGACAACAAGAGCGAGTTCCAGGTCATCATCGACACACCCGAGGGCACCACCCTGGAGAGCACGACCCAGCTCGCCCGCGAGATCGGCGACTATCTTGCGACCGTGCCCGAGGTGACCGACTACCAGGTGTACGCCGGCACGGCCGCACCCGTGAACTTCAGCGGCCTGGTGCGGCACTACATGATGAGGCAGGGGCCGAACGTCGCCGACATCCAGGTCAACCTGGTGGACAAGAGCAAGCGGAGCGATCAGAGCCACGCCCTGGCCAAGCGCGTGCGCGGACCCATCCAGGAGCTGGCGGCCCGGTACGAGGCCGCGGTGAAGGTGGTCGAGGTCCCGCCCGGTCCGCCGGTCCTGTCGACCCTGGTGGCCGAGGTCTACGGCCCGACCTTCGAGGGTCGGGTGGCCGTGGCCCGCCAGATCAAGGAGATCTTCGAGTCCACTCCCGGGGTGGTGGACATCGACTGGTACGTCGAGGACGACCAGACCCGCTACGAGCTGGCCGTCGATACCGACCGCGCCGCCGTTCGCGGGGTCAGCACCCAGCAGGTGGCCATGACCCTCGGGGTCGCCCTCAACGGCTACGACCAGGGAGTCGTGCACATCGACGAGGCGGCCGAGCCGGTGCCCATCAACGTGCGCCTGCCCCTCGAGGACCGCAGCAGCGCCGAGGAACTCGGCGACCTGTACATCTACAGCCAGGCCGGTTCCCTGATCCCCCTGTCCGACGTGGTCAAGGTGGAGGAGGGCGTGAACCAGAAGAGCCGGCACCGCCGCAACCTCAAGTCGGTGGTCTACGTGACCGCGGACGTCGCCGGGGAGCTGGAGTCCCCCGTCTACGCCATCCTGGACATGAACGGGAAGATCGACCAGCTGACCATGCCCGACGGCTCGCAGATCCGGAAGTTCTCCACGGTGCAGCCGTTGACCGAGGAGAACTACGCCATGAAGTGGGACGGGGAGTGGCACATCACCTACGAGGTGTTCCGCGACCTGGGCATCAGCTTCGCCGTGGTGCTGGTGATCATCTACCTGCTGATCGTCGGCATGTTCCAGAACTTCACCGTGCCCCTCCTCATGATGATCCCCATCCCCCTGACGCTGGTGGGCATCATCCCCGGGCACCTGATGTTCGGCGCCTTCTTCACCGCGACCTCGATGATCGGCGTGATCGCCCTGGCGGGCATCATGGTCCGCAACAGCGTCCTGCTGATCGACTTCATCGAAGCCCGGCTGCGGGACGGCCTGGACCTGAAGGAGGCGGTGATCGAGGCGGGCGCCGTCCGTTTCCTGCCCATCGCCCTGACTGCCGGCACGGTCGTGACCGGATCCTTCGTCATGGTTTTCGACCCGATCTTCCAGGGGCTGGCCATCAGCCTGATGATGGGCTCGCTCCTGTCAACAGTGTTGACCGTGGTGGTCATTCCCCTGTCTTATTACCTGTACAAACTTCGCCACAATGATTGATAAATCATTGTGTGATATACGGAAAAAACTTACTATTTTTTAGATTATTCCCAGGCGGAAAGGGCCCCTGGCCCTTTCCGCCTTTGTCATGTTTCCAGTCCAGGATGGGCGGCCGCCCTTGCAAAACCCTCTTGATGAGGAAACTGGATGACCCATGATTTGAAAATCCACCATCATCCATCCCCGAAAGGTTTCGAAAATGTCCGGGAAAGGCTAAAAACTTTTTCTGTAATTTTTGAATTTTTTCATTGCCGAACCGTCCCGTCCATCCTATCCTTCAATCAAGGATTTTCGCACACGGTTCACGCTCCTCGAAAAGCGGCTTGTCGGTATCTCCCTCCAATCCCCCACCGGCATGCCGTCGGACCGGTCTCGTTATACGGGGCCGGTCCACTTTTTTTAGCGGGGATTTACCGTACATGAGATAAAAACCAATCCCGATTCGGTTTCCCCGGTCAGCGGTGGGTTTTCGGCGCCGCCAGTTCCCGGTAACGGGCGAGGTCCGCCTGAAGGTCCAAGTTTCCGGGGGCCCCGGACACCGCTTCGGCCATCCACTTGACCGCCCGCTCGGTGAAACCCCTGCGGTGGTAGCACGCGGCCAGGAGGCGGATCATCTCCGGATCCTTGTCGCTGCGGATGACGGCCCGCAGGGCGTGGGTGGTGGCCTCCGGCAACCGGGCGTCCTGCGCCAGGGCCAGACCGGCGAAGCCGGCCAGCGCCGGCAGGTGGTAACGGTCCCACGCCAGCATCCGCTCGTAGGTCCCCATGAGGCCGGCGGTGTCCCCCAAGGCGGCCTGGAACTCGGCAAGGCGGTCGAGACCGGCAAGGTCGGACGTCCGTCTGGTCCGGTCCGCGGCAGCCTCGGCCGGATACATTCCCAGGACCCGTCGACCGAATTCGGCCGCCCGACCCCGGTCGCCCGCCCCGTCCACCCGGACGGCCACCTTCAGGACGCCCTCCGCGGCGTCCGAGCGCAGGGAATCCCCGGCCAGCGCCGCCAGCAGGTCAACGGCGCCGGAGACGTCCCCGGTGCGGCCCTGGTCCAGCCGACGCAGGGCGAGTTCCGTCAGGAGCCGGGGATCGCGCGGCGAGGCGCGCAGGTCGGTCGCGAGGCTGCGTTCCCGTTCCCGGTCGGCCTTCCAGTCGCGCACCGTCGCCAGGAATTCCCCGGCCGACACGTAACCGGTGAACCGTCCCAGTTCGGTTCCGTCCGCATCGCACCAGACCAGGGTCGGCAGGCGCTCGATGCCGAAGACCTCTTCCAGATCGTCGTAGCGCTCCTTGTCCACGTCGACCTTGAAGGTCAGCACGTCCGCCAGTTCCGCGATGACCGGCTTCTCGTTGTAGACCATGGCGTCCAGCAGCTTGCAGGGACCGCACCAGGTCGCGTAGAAGTCGACCAGGATCGGCTTATCCAGGGATCCGGCCCGGGCCACGACTGCCGCCCAGTCCTCGTCCTCGGCCCAGGACACCCGGGGAGCGCGGTGCGGGACGGCCGCCTGCGGGGGATCGGCGGCCAGGGCCGGCCGCCCCCCCGGTCCGGAGGCCGCGAGCGCCAGGGCGAGCCCGGCCAGGAATGGGAAGAACGCAGGTCGCATGATCCCCGGAACATCCTCAGAACAGGGTGTAGATGAAGGGTGCGAAGGCCTGACCGGACACGATCAGCGCGGCGATCACCAGCAGGACGGCCACCAGGGGTACGATCCACCAGGCCTTGTTGGCCCGGGCGAACATCCAGACTTCCGCCAGCAGGTCGCCGAGGCGCCGCACCTTGTTCATGGCCCTCCTGGTATCCCGGAGATCAGTCCGGGGGGAAATCCTGCGCCCCGCCCGCCGTCGCGGAGTCGAAGGCCGGCTGGTCGTCCTTGACCAGCACGAGATCCTCGAGGACCAGGGCGTCCATGCCCGTGCCCATGAAGCAACGGTAGGCGTCCGCGGGCGTGCAGACGATGGGCTCTCCCCGCACGTTGAAGCTCGTGTTGATGAGGATGCCATATCCCGTCAGATCCTCAAAGGCCTTGATGATCGACCAGTAGCGCGGGTTCGTCTCCCGGGACACGGTTTGGATCCTCGCCGAATGATCCACGTGGGTGACGGCCGGGACGTCGCTGCGCTCGCGGTTGACGAGGGCCGTCACGTCGGCGTCCGGGGGCGGGGGACCGGGGTCGAGACAGCGGTCCGGGCGCACCTGGGCCGTCAGCAGCATGTAGGGCGACGGCCGGTCCAGTTCGAAGAAATCCGCGGCCCGCTCCTCGAGGCAGCTCGGCGCGAACGGCCGGAACGACTCCCTCTTCTTGATCTTGAGGTTGAGCACCGACTGCATCGTCCCGCTGCGCGGATCCCCCAGGATGGACCGGTTGCCCAGGGCGCGCGGCCCGAACTCCATCCTGCCGTGGAAGTGTCCCACCACCTTCTGGTCGGCGATCATCCGGGCGACCTCCGGCTCCAGGGCGCCCGGCTCCAGGCGGCGGTAGGGATAGCCATTGGCCCGGAGCCAGGCCTCGATCTCCGCCGAGTCGAAGGCGGGTCCCAGGTAGGCGCCCTGCATGGCGTCGCGGCGGCCGTCGGCCCGCCGCTGTCCGCCTTCCAGCTGATGCCAGGCGAACAGCGCCGCGCCCAGGGCCCCGCCCGCGTCCCCGGATGCCGGCTGGATCCACACGTCGTCGAAGATCCCCGACCGCAGGAGGGCCCCGTTGGCCACGCAGTTCAGAGCCACGCCCCCGGCCAGGCACAGGTGCCTTTCCCCCGTCAGGCGCCGGGCGTGGCGGGCCATCTTCAGGACCACCTCCTCCGTCACCGCCTGCACCGAACGGGCCAGATCCATCTCGCGATGGGTGAGCTCCGACTCCGGCGCGCGCGGCGGCCCGCCGAACAGGTCGGCGAACTTCCGGTTGGTCATGGTCAGCCCGCCCGCGAAATCGAAGTAGTCCATGTTCAGGCGGAAGGAGCCGTCCTCGCGGAGGTCGACGAGATGGGACCGGATGGCGTCCACGTGGACCGGCCGGCCGTAAGGCGCCAGTCCCATGAGCTTGTACTCGCCGCTGTTGACCTTGAATCCCGTGAATGAGGTGAACGCGGAGTACAGCAGACCCAGGCTGTGGGGGAAGTGGATCTCCTCCAGGAGTTCGATCCGGTTGTCCGAGCCGCGGCCGATGCTGGTGGTCGCCCACTCCCCCACCCCGTCCATGGTCAGGATCGCAGCCGACGGGTAGGGGGAAGGGAAGAAGGCGCTGGCTGCGTGGGCCTCGTGGTGCTCGGTGAACAGCACCGCTCCGGGCGGCGGCATCCCCAGCTCCGCCAGCATGTCCTCGAGCCGTCCGGGCGTCCACAGCTTTCCCCGCAACCAGACGGGCAGGGCCTGGAGCCAGGCGGCGAGCCCGCGGGGGGCGACCGCGAAGCCCGTCTTGAGGATGCGCCCGAACTTGGTCAAAGGCTTGTCGTAGAAGACGACGCGATCGATCCGGTCGCCGGGCTGCAGGCCCTCGGCCAGGCAATAGGCGGTCGCCCGGACGGGCAGGCCGGCGTCGTGCTTGCGCCGGGTGAACCGCTCCTCCTGGGCGGCGGCCATGATCCGCCCGTCCCGCACCAGGCAGGCGGCCGCATCGTGATAGAGCGCGCTGATCCCCAGGATGTTCATTCGGCGGTCCCTTCAACCGGGCGTTCCAGGGCCCTCGCCTGGGGATCCTCGACCAGGAACTGGCGCCGGTACTGCGCGGGCTCGGGCCGGTTGCGGCGCGGAATCCAGTAGGTGAGTCCCGGGGGCAGGGGCCGGCGATGCAGGGGATCGCGGCCTGCGGCCTTCAGGAAAAGTCCGCCCGGAACGACGACCAGCAGGAATACCGGAGTCAGGAGAACGACGCCCAGCAGGCGGCCAGTCCAGGTCCCGAGCCGCTCAAGAAGGTGCGTCGCCTGCCGCTGGATGGACGGGGCGACCAGCCCCAAAAGGACGAAGGCCAGGCTGGCGCCCATCACGATCCCCCCGGGCCACCGCCACCCCAGGAACCACAGGACCGCGCCGATCACCAGGCCGGGCAGCCCGCTGCGCAGGATACGGCCAGGGACGTCGCGAACCGGGTGCTCCGGCTCCGCCGGATCCGTATCGCGCCAGCGCCAGACGGTGTGCCGGACCTTTTCGTTCACCACGGTCCTCGCCGGAAAGACAGGGAGTGACATCGGTCCCGGATGGGGGAACCGCGAAGTTAGCGATCCCGCCTCCCAGCGTCAATCCCGTTGCCCGGAAGCCGCCGGTTGCCTATGTTTGCCCGGGACGCGCCATCCTGTCGATAAACCCTTCGGGAACTGGGAGATCTGATGGAAAGCTGTTGCGGTTCCGCCCCCGAGGTCAACGCCGTCCTGACCTTCTGGGCCGCCCTGGGCATCGGATTGACGACCAGCCTCGGACATTGCATCGGCATGTGCGGTCCCCTGATCAGCACTTTCTCCCTTGCCCAGGGGAGGCACGACAGCCGCCTGCGCTCCCTGTTGCCCGCACTTCTCATCTACCACTTCGGGCGCCTGAACAGCTACGCCGTGATCGGCCTGCTCTTCGGCCTGCTCGCCACGGCCGCCCAGGCGGCCGGTCCTTCCAGCGAGGTCCGCGGCGGCCTGTTCCTCGTGGCCGGCGTACTCATGTTCATGATGGGCATGGGCTTGCGGGGCTGGCTGCCCACCACCCGCTTCATCGAGAGCAGCAAGCTCGGTCGATTCACCAGCGAGAAGTTCATGGGGCTCATCGGCACCCCCAGCATGGCCGGACGGTACTTCCTGGGCGTCGCCAACGGATTCCTGCCCTGCGGGCCCGTCTACGCGGTGGCCATCTCGGCCCTGACGGCCCCGACCCCCGTCCACGGGGCGGGGATCATGGTGATGTTCGGCCTGGGTACGATACCCGTCCTGGTGGCCATAGGCCTCGGCGCAGGACGCCTCGCCCCCTCCCTCCAGCGCTGGTTCAACCTGGTGGCCTCCATCCTGGTGATGGTCGTCGGCCTGGAATTCCTGTTCCGGGCCGGGAAGCTGTTCGGGCTGATCGAGGCCATCAAGTGGGGCTTCTGGCCGGTGTTCTGACCCAGGCCGGAACGGGGCTGGATTGAAATTGCAACTCATTGTCAGTCAAGGAAATCCCACCGTTTCACTTGGTTGACTACAGGACAATTTCTGTCTACGTTTCGCCCGGCCACCCAGCCCCGACCGGATCATGCGTGAAGACGCTTCATGGATGGTTCGGACTGACAAGGAACCGTCATGACCACCTCCACCCTCGACATGACCTGGCCCGAGGACTGGCCTGCCGAATTCCGCCGCGCCGCCGAGCGTGGCGAATGCCTGCATTGCGGCAATCCTCTCGGCCGGTTCTGGAAACAGGATGACGGGCCGTTCTGCTGCCGGGGCTGCGCCGGGGTCTACCGGTTGATCCACCAGGAGGATCTCTGCCGGTTCTACGACCTGAAGCCCGGGGCAACCGCACCTTCTCCGGTGCTGCGGCCCGAGAGTTTCGGCTGGCTGGACCGGATCCTCGCAGAGCGCGACGCCACCGGCCCTCTCCACCTGGACCTGGACATCCAGGGCGTCCATTGCGCAGCCTGCGTGTGGCTCATCGAGGAACTGTTCAAGCGCCGGCCGGCGGGCATCCAGATCCGCATCAACCCCACCCTGGGCAAGGTCGAGCTGGACTGGGATCCGGATAGGGGCGAACTCGAGGACTTCCTGGCCGAGGTCGAGAAGTTCGGCTACCGCCTGGGACCGGCCACCCGCGGCGTCCGCCGCCATTCCCGCACCCTGCTGCTGCGCATGGCCATCTCCATCTCCATGGCCATGAACGTCATGATGTTCAGCCTCAGCTTCTACTTCGGCCTGGCGGACGGCAACCTCTTCTGGTTCTTCGGCTGGCTGAGCCTGGGGATGGCCACCGTCTCGCTGCTGGCGGGGGGCGGAGTGTTCCTCAAGGGCGCCCTGGCGGGCCTGCGTCGGGGCGTCCTCCACCTGGACGTGCCCATCTCCCTGGGGATGGTCATGGCCTATGCGGGCTCGACCTGGGGCTTCCTCACCGGCGGCCCCGATCACGCCTACTTCGACAGCCTGACCATCTTCATCGCGCTGATGCTGGTCGGCCGCTGGGCCCAGGAGCACATCCTCGAACGCAACCGCAACAGCCTGCTCGACTCCAGCGGCGCGGAGAACCTGACCGTCAAGCGCCAGCTTCCCGGCGGGGATCTCGAATCGGTGGCCGCCACCGGGATCGAGGCGGGAAACGAGCTCTGGATCGCGCCGGGGGATCTGCTCCCGGTTGCCGGCATCCTCATGCGCAAGCCCACCGAGGTGAGCCTCGACTGGATCACCGGGGAATCGGACCAGATCGCCTTCGCGCCCGGCGACACCATCCCGGCGGGCGCCTTCAACGCCAGCCGGCACGGCTTCACCGTCACCGCCGTGGAAGGCTTCCGGGACAGCCGCCTGCAGGACCTGCTGACCTCGGCCACCGTCGCGGACGAGGAATTCCGGCCCCAGTGGTGGCATCGCATCAGCAGCTGGTACGTGACCGCCGTGCTGGTGGCCGCCGCCCTCGGCTTCGCGCTGTGGGCGGCCAAGGACCCGACCCAGGCCCTGAAGGTCACCATCAGCATCCTGGTGGTGACCTGCCCCTGCGCCCTCGGCCTGGCCACGCCCCTGGCCGAGGAACTGATCCACGTCGGGCTGCGCAAGGCGGGGATCTTCCTGCGGAAGCCGAGTTTTCCCGAGAAGGCCCTGCAGGTGCGCAAGGTGCTGCTGGACAAGACCGGAACCCTGACCCTGGGCCGGCTGGCCCTCACCGCCGAAGCCGCCGCCGGCCTCGGCCGCCTGGCCGGCCGTCCCCGGGCCGTCCTTCAGCACATGACCGCCCGCAGCAATCACCCGGTGAGCGTCTGCCTGGCCTCCCACCTCCGGTCCCCCGATTCCCCGCCTCTCGACGGGGGCCGGGCCGAGGGTGAGAACCTGGTCGAGATCCCCGGGTCCGGTCTGGAGTTGGCCCTGCCCGACGGAGTTTGGCGCCTGGGCCGACGCGGCTTCGCGGACCCCGGGCGGGACGGGACGTCCCCGGGCAGCGAAACGGTGTTCTCCCGTGACGGCGAGCTCCTGGCCGCGTTCTCCTTCACCGAGGACTTCAAGGCCGACGCCGCCGACGAGGTGAGCAAGCTCCTGGACCTGGGCCTGGAAGTCTACCTGTTGAGCGGAGACAGCCAGGACAAGGTCGATGCTGCGGCCCGCCTGCTGGGGATCGCGCCCGAACGCGCCCTGGGCGGCCTGACTCCCGAGGCCAAGGCCGCCCGTGTGCGGCACCTGGACCGGCACGACACCCTCATGGTGGGAGACGGGCTGAACGACAGCCCCAGCTTCGCCGCCGCCCTCTGCGCAGCCACCCCCGCGGTGGACCGCCCCGTCCTGCCCGGCAAGGCCGACTATTACTTCCTGGGGGACGGGATCGCCGCCATCGGCCGCTCCCTGGCCGCCGCCCGGCTCCTGCGCCGCGTGGTCCGCGACAACCTGGCCATCGCCGTCCTCTACAACCTCTTCGCCGTCGGGCTGTGCCTCGCCGGCTGGGTGACGCCCGTGGTCGCCGCCATCCTGATGCCCCTGAGTTCCGTCTCGGTGGTCACCCTGACGGCCCTGAGACTAGCGCCCGGGAGGTTGAAATGGACATCATCATCGCCCTGGTCTTCGTCAGCGTGACGCTGGTCATCGCGGGGCTGGTCTTCTTCTTTTCCCGCCTGTTCGAGGGGGACTTCGAGCATGGCGAACGGCTGTCGCTGCTGCCCCTGGCCGACGACGAGGGCGCGATCGAATCCGCACCGGATTTGTCTGATGACAAACCGGACGAGGTGGGCTTCAATGGTTCCGCCCATTCAATTGCCAAGCCTGCCGATCCAGGACCCTGAAAGCGGCCCGCGAGGGCCAGGTCCGTCACCCGACCGATCGAGTAGAGGAGGAAGGTGCTCCCCATGGAAGCCACGAACACCGCGAACACCCAGACGAAAACCGTCGTTTTCGACGACGGCATCGTCCGCGCCTTTTCCATCATCACGGTGGTGTGGGGCGTGGTCGCGCTGCTGGTGGGCGTACTGATCGCCGCCCAACTGTCCTTCTGGCAGGCGAACTTCGGCCTCGAATGGCTGAGCTTCGGCCGCCTCCGCCAGCTGCACACCAACGCCGCCATCTTCGCCTTCGTCGGCAACGGGATGTTCGCAGGCATCTACTACTCGACGCAGCGTCTGCTGAAGGTCCGCATGGCCAGCGACTTCCTGAGCTGGGCCAACTTCTGGGGCTGGCAGCTGGTGATCGTCTCGGCCGCCGTCACCTATCCGCTGGGGTTGACGCAGGGCAAGGAGTACGCCGAGCTCATCTGGCCCATCGACCTGCTGGTCGTCGTGGTCTGGGTCGTCTTCGCGGTGAACTTCTTCTGGACCCTCGCCAAGCGCAACGAGAAGAACATGTACGTGGCGATCTGGTTCTACATCTCGACCATCGTCACGATCGCGGTGCTGTACATCGTGAACAACCTCCAGCTGCCGACGAGCCTGCTGCACAGCTACTCGATCTACGGCGGCGTGCAGGACGCCCTGGTGCAGTGGTGGTACGGCCACAACGCGGTGGCCTTCTTCCTCACCACCCCCCCCCTGGGCCTGATGTACTACTTCATGGTCAAGGCGGCCCAGCGTCCCGTCTACTCCTACCGGCTGTCGGTGGTCCACTTCTGGTCCTTGATCTTCCTGTACATCTGGGCCGGTCCCCACCACCTGCTCTACACCGCCCTGCCCGACTGGGCCCAGACCCTGGGCATGATCTTCTCGGTCATGCTCTGGGCGCCCAGCTGGGGCGGCATGCTCAACGGCCTGCTGACCCTGCGCGGGGCCTGGGACAAGCTGCGCACCGACCCGGTCATCAAGTTCTTCGTCGTCGCCGTGACCTTCTACGGCATGAGCACCTTCGAAGGTCCCCTGCTCTCGATCAAGAGCGTCAACGCCCTCGGCCACTACACCGACTGGATCATCGGCCACGTCCACGGGGGCGCCCTCGGCTGGAACGGCTTCATGACCTTCGGCATCCTGTACTGGATGTGGCCGCGGCTGTACGGGACCAAGCTGTATTCCCAGACGCTGGCCGAGACCCACTTCTGGCTCGCGACGGTCGGCATCCTGCTCTACGTCGTCTCCATGTGGGTCAGCGGCGTGAGCCAGGGCCTGTTCTGGCGCGCCCTGGACGCCGAGGGCTTCCTGAAGTACCCCGACTTCATCGAGGGCCTGACCAACAGCCTGGCCATGTATCACATGCGACTGGCCGGCGGCATCCTCTACTTCCTCAGCTCCTTCCTGCTGGTCTACAACCTGATCATGACCGCCAGGCAGGGCAGTCCCGCGACCGTCAGCATCCAGGTGCCGGTCAAGCGGCAGGGTCCCGACAAGGAGAACGGCTGGGCCCTGGTCACCAGCGCCCCCATGCTCTTCCTGTCGGCCATCATCGTGCTGGCCATCTGGTTCGGCGTGGCCGGCCCCGTGGTCAGCCCCGTCATCCTGGCCCTGTTCATCGTGGTCTGCGTGGCCGCCATCATCTCCTACGGCCTGCACCAGAAGAAGTGGGGCCACTGGTACGGGCTGGTCGAACGCCACGCCCTGGTGTTCACCGTCCTGGCCCTGCTGGCCATCCTGGTGGGCGGCGCGGTCGAGATCATCCCCACCCTGATCGCCGGCGACAAGACCCCGCTGCCGATCACCGACGAGATGATCGCCGCCGATCCCGCCCTGGCCGAGACGGCCAAGTGGGTGCAGAAACCCTACAGCCCCCTGGAGCTGGCCGGTCGCGACGTCTACGTCAGCGAAGGCTGCTACGTCTGCCACAGCCAGATGATCCGCCCCTTCCGGCACGAGGTGCTCCGCTACGGCGAGTACTCCCGCCTCGAGGAGAGCATCCTGGACCACCCCTTCCAGTGGGGCAGCAAGCGCACCGGCCTGGATCTGGCCCGGGTGGGCGGCAAGTACGACAACCTCTGGCACTACCTGCACCTGATGGACCCGCGGTCGACCTCGCCTGCGTCCAACATGCCCACCTACCCCCACTTCCAGACCCAGACCCTGGATCCCGAAGTCTACGTGGGACGGATGCAGGCCCTGCGCAGGCTGGGAGTCCCCTACACCGACGAGGACATCGACCTGGCCGTCCAGCGGTTCGCCGGCCAGGGCCAGCTGATCGCCGACGACCTGGCCACCAAGGGCATCACCCTGGCTCCGGACTCCAAGATGGCCGCGGTGATCGCCTACCTGCAGCGCCTCGGCCGCGGACCGCAGCCCGTCACCCCCGTCCCCGTCGCGGCCTCAGCGACCGGCGGGACGGCCGAACCCGCCGCTCCGGCGGGCGGGAACTAGGAGGACGTGATGTTCCGGGAATTCTACGCCAACAGCGATCACCTGATCTGGCCCACCCTGGGGCTGCTGATCTTCTCCGTGATCTTCATCGGCGTGCTGGCCTACGTCTTCCTCGGCCTGCGCGACAAGCAGAAGATCGACGAAATCGCGGCCCTGCCGCTCGAAACCGATACCCAGGAACTGGGTCCTGCCGATGGGAGGGGTCGTTAAATGACCGAGCACATGGACAACGCCCGGGACAACCGGGAGGAATACCGCCAGGACACCGTCATGGAGCACGAGTACGACGGGATCCAGGAGTTCGACAACCGGCTGCCCAACTGGTGGATGTGGATCATGTGGGGCTCCATGGTCTTCGCGCTGTTCTACTGGGTCGTGTTCCACACCCTGGAACTCCGCCCGCTCCCCGTCGAGAGGTTCGACGCGGTCATGCTCCAGGCCCAGGAGGAGCAGCTCGCCCGGGCGGAGGCCGCCGGCATCAGCAACGAGACCCTGATGATGATGACCGAAATTCCCGCCAGGGTGGCCGAAGGCCGCGATCTCTGGGTCAAGCACTGCGTGGCCTGCCACCTCGACCGGGGCCAGGGCAGCGTCGGGCCCAACCTCACGGACGGGTTCTGGATCCACGGCTGCGAGCCCATGCAGATGCTGAAGGTCGTGCGGGAAGGGGTCGCCGCCAAGGGCATGCCCGCCTGGATGAACCAGCTGGGTCCCACCCGCACCCAGACGGTCCTGGCCTACGTCCTGACCCTGCGCGGCACCGAGGTGCCCGGCAAGGCCCCCGAAGGGAACCCGTGCTCCTTCTGACCCGGGCATCCCGCTGCGATGGAGGCGTTGGGGCGGCAACCTGAAGGGGCCGCCCTTCGCATTCCCGGAACACACAGCTGTAATCTAGGCTATTGCGCCAAGGAGAGCCCGATGTCCGCCGAGGACGGCAAGGAAACCAGCAGCCCCGGGAAGAACCGCGCCCTCAGGGACAAGCGGCGGCCCGACCTCAACACCGTCTACTCCATCAACCCGGACGGCTCCCGCAATTTCCTGCAGGTCGCCGAGGTCAAGGGCAAGTGGACGACCCGCAAGTACGTCGCCTACGCCTTCCTGATCGTGATCTACCTGGCCGCGCCCTGGATCACCGTCGGCGGGCACCCGTCCATCCTCATCGACATCCCCGGCCGGGCGGCCTACCTCATGGGCGCCACCTTCACCAACCAGGACTTCCACCTGTTCTTCTTCGTGCTCATCGGCCTGGGCATCGGGTTGTTCGTGGCGACCTCGTTGTTCGGCCGGGTCTGGTGCGGGTTCGCCTGTCCCCAGACGGTCTTCATGGAAGGGGTCTTCCGGCCCATCGAGCGATTGATCGAGGGCCGCCGCATCGAGCGCATGAAGCGAAACCGCAAGGGCGGATTCGACATGTGGTGGCGCAAGATCCTCAAGCACGGGATCTTCATCTTCCTGTCCTGGAACCTGGCCATCGCCTTCATGTGCTACTTCATTCCCACGCGGCAGATGTGGGAGAGCATCCCCCTGTTCCCCGGCAACGTGACGGCCCTGGTCTGGAGCCTGTTCTGGACCGGCATGCTGTACTTCGACTACAGCTGGTTCCGGGAGCAGACCTGCCTGATCATCTGCCCTTACGGCCGGCTGCAGTCCACGCTGGTGGATTACGACACCGTCATCATCGGTTACGACGGGAAGCGCGGGGAACCCCGGCACAAGGGGGTGGATACGGGCGGGGACTGCATCGACTGCAACCGCTGCGTGGACGTCTGCCCCACCGGCATCGACATCCGCAACGGGCTGCAGATGGAGTGCATCGGCTGCACGGCCTGCATCGACGCCTGCGACGACATCATGGAGAAGATCGGCAAGCCCCGCGGCCTCATCCGCTTCGACAGCTCACGCGGCTTCGAGACCGGCCGGGCGCGCTTCTTCCGGCCGCGGTTCTTCATCTACGCGGCGATCATCGCCGCCCTGGCCGGCCTGTTCGTCGTCCGGACCGGCCAGCGTGAATCGTTCCAGGTGACGGTCATGAGATCCCGGGGCCTGCCGTTCACCATCGAGAACGGGGTGATCCGCAATCTCTACACCATGAGCCTGCAGAACAAGTCGGACCGGCGGCAGGTCTACCTGGTCGCACCCGCCCCCGACGCCCTGGCGGGCCGCGAGGGCGTGGAGTTCCTGATTCCCCAGCCCCGGGTGGAACTGGACCGTCTCGACGACATCGCCCTGACCCTTTTTGCCATGATGCCGCAATCCAGCTATTCTCTGCCCGAGGATTTCAAGTTCACCTTCACCGACTCCACCAGCGGCGAGCGCCTGGACGTCGAAGTCCGCTTCCGGGGGCCCTGACCCGGACGCCGATCGGAACATGATGCGCAAATGGCTGTATGACCGACCCTGGATCTGGATCGTGGTGTTCCTCGGCGCCCTGGTGACCGGCAGCCTGGTGACGGTCATCATCGCGGAGATGAACCGGCCGGAGATCGTGCGGCCGAAGGACGGCCCCCGTCCCGCCCCCACGACCATGATCGTGGGCTGAGCCGGGCGGCTGCCCGGCGGGCCTTCGCCCGACCGACGCATCGAGCCCTCAACCGCCGCCGGGACCTTCCGGCCGCGGCAGCTTCGCCAGCAAGGCGCGGCAGGCGTCCCCGAACACGGCGTCGAAATCGGGAGCCTTGACCGGGGCGCCCTGGACGTCGATCACCGGCCGGGTCCCCTCCGGCCCTTCGAGCGGAGGCGGAGCCGTGGCCTCCTCGAGGTCGGGGGCGTTGAACAGGGCGCGGCGGTCGGCCGTCCCCTCGGCGAACCAGACGGACAGCCCCGTTTCCGCTGCGAAGATCTCCACGGCCACCGAGACCTTGCGCTGCACGTTCATGGTGCGGTCCACCATGCCCCCGTGGACGTCCCGGCCGTCGCGGACCCTCTGGTCGGAATCCGTGGTCTCGAGACTCTGGCGGGTGAGCACCTCGTTCCCCTCGATCCGCGCCAGGGCCAGATACCCCACTCCCGGAAGATAACGACCCAGTTCCCGGACCAGCGCCGGATCGGGCGTCCCGCCACCTCCCCAGGAATCCAGCAACAGCATCAAGCGGTCGGTGGGCAGCTGGCTGCCGACCGCATCCCAGGGCCAGGGGTGGATGTCGGGCCGCGTCTCCATCAGCGCCCCGTAGAGGACCGGAGCCCAGCGGTCGCACTGGATCAGGTCGTCAGGGATTCCCGTCAAGCCGGGGAAAGCGGCGGTGCGGTCCAGTTCCGCCCGGGGTCCCAGCACGGCCCCGCAAACGGCGACCCTGGCCCCGGTCAGATCCGCCGGATCGAAGCCGGCGGCCACGTCCACCTGCCTGATGCGGGGACCGCAGGCCCAGACCGCCAGCAGCAATGCCGCCGCCGCGACCGCCCCGGGCCGCCCGCGGTTGGGGATGCGAATTCTCGTCGTCATGTTTGCCTCGCCTCCTTCATCCGGAGAATACCGCCATCGATCCGGGTAAGCATGGAAAATTCCCGCCGCCGGGGTATAATTCCCCGGCGCGCGCACCCGGCACCCGAGCGAGGGCGAACCCGATCACCATGACCGACCGCAACACGACGACCACCCGGCTCGACAGTCCCTGGATCGCCCCCGGACTGCTGGCCGTCATCCTGGCCGCCGCTCTGCTGCTGCGCATTCGCTACGCCTCGCTCAACGAATGGCCGACGGTCGACGGGGTCAACTACCTGGACCAGGCCCGGCAGCTGCTGACCACCGGCCGGATGTCCTTCAGCTGCTTTCCGCCCGGCTGGCCCCTGCTCATCGCCGTACCCCTGATCTTCGTCGAACCCGGCGATCCCCTGGAGCTGTTCCGCGCCGCCCAGGCCGCCAACGTGGCCTGCGGCGTCCTGCTGCCCCTGCTGGCCTTTCTGGTCCTCAGGCCCTTCCTGGGTCGCTGGTGGAGCCTGGCGGGATCGGCGATCCTGGCTTTCCTGCCCCAGAACATCATCCTGAGCAAGGGCGATCTCTCGGAGATGAGCTTCTCCTGCGGCCTGCTGGGCTCCTGGCTGCTGTATCGCCGGCGATCCTGGACGGCGGCCGGCCTGCTGTTCGGCTTCACCTACCTGATCCGGCCGGAGGCGGTCCTGGCGGCCGCCGGCCTGCTGCTCCACGAGGCGCTGCGCGAGCGCCGCATCCGCTGGCGGATGGTCGCGGGGCTCGCCGTCCCCATCCTGCCCTACCTCGTCTACGTCCGGGTCGCCGGCGGCGCCTGGGGCCTGAGCAGCAAGGACGTCGCGCTCAGCCTGAGCCTCCAGGCCCACCCGGGCTGGTCCTACCTCGGTCTGTTCGCCGGCAACTCCGCCAAGCTCGCCCCCATGCTGCCCGGCCTGCTGGGGCTGCCCCTGGTGATCCTGGCCGTCGTGGGGCTCGTTGCCGGCCGCGGACGCTGGCTGTGGATGCTGGCGCCCTTCCTGCCGGTCCCCTTCATCATCAACCCCATGGTCGTGCGGTTCTGGCAGCCCTACCTGCCCTTCCTGCTGCTGGCCGCAGGCCTGGGCGCAGGCTGGATCGTCCGCAGGACCGGCGGTCGCAGGTGGGCCGGCGCCGCCCTCGCCGTGCTCGCCCTGGGGGGCCTGGGGATCGCCAACCGTGACGACGCCCGCTGGGTGCGTCCCAACACCGAGGCCTACTACGGCCTGCGCGACGCCGGCCTGTGGCTGAGGGAGCGGGTGGACCGGGAAACGATCATCGCCGCCTACAAACCCTACACGAGCTACTGGGCGGGATGCCGTTTCATCAAGATCCCCGACGAGGAGAGCGCCGACCTGATCGTCACCTGGGCCCGCAACCACGGCGCCGAGTACATCATCGCCAACGTCCTGGTGACCCACACCCTGGCGCCCGGGCTCGACCCTCTGCTCCAGCAGCCCCTGCCCGGTGGCCTCGCCCCCAGGCTCACCCTCGTCAAGCTGTTCGACTACGACATCGTCAACCACAACACCGCGGTCTACCGGATCGAGGACCCCATCCGCTGAAATGTCTTGTGAATCCCCATCCTCCGGGACATTTTTTCCCGGTGCGACGGACCCATTCATCCTGTGGAGGGATAACATGCCGACCATAACCCGATTGACTTTGACGATGGCCTGCGCGGCGCTCCTGGGCGCGGCCGCCACCCCTGCGGACGCCCAGCACGAAGCCGGGATCCGGCTGGAACTCGCGGCTCCCGCCGGGGAGTTCGGCGACACCGTGGACGACCCCGGATTCGGCATCATCGCCCATTACGCCTATGCGATGAACTCCAGGCTCTCCCTGGGTCTCGGCGCCGATTACGTGATCTACGGCAGCGAAACCCGGAGGGAGACCCTGCCCCTGGTGGACGACTTCGAGATCGAGACCAACAACAACATCGCCGGTTTCTTCCTGCTCGGGCAGTTCAACCTCGTGGCCCGCGGGGGAATCGTCCCCTATCTCGAGGGCCGGTTCGGCGGCCAGTACCTGTGGACCGAATCCAAGCTGGTGGATGCCGACTGGTGGGACGACGACGACGTCGCCGAGCAGGTGAACTTCGACGACTTCACCCTGCAGTACGGTGTCGGCGGCGGATTGAAGATCAGGGTCAGCGAAGGCGACGGGAAGGACAAGCCCACGGTCTTCATCGACGCCAAGGTCATGTTCGGTCAGGGCGGCGAGGCCGAGTACCTGACCGAGGGATCCATCACCGTCGATGGCAGCACCACGATCTTCCGGCCTTCGGAATCCCAGACGGACCTGACCCGTTTCGAGCTGGGCGCCGTCCTGACCTTCTGATCCTCCGCACATCCGAGGCCCAAAAAAGGCGCCCCCCGGCAGGGGGGCGCCTTGCGTTCGGATGGAGAACCTACTTCCCGCCGCAGCCGGTCTTGGCCGACGGGCACCCGCCGCAGCCGGCCTTGGGGGCGTCGGTCGTCGTTACGGCCGCCTGGGTGGCCTCGGCCGGGGCTTCGCCCCCGGCGGCATGACCGGCGCAGGCCTCCGCATGGGCCTTGCAGGCCTCGGCGGTGTGCGAGCAGACGCACTTGCCGTCCTTGCACTGGGAACAATCGCACTTGCCCGGCTCGCACTTGCCGTCCTTGCACTGGGGGCAGGCACAGGCGCCTTCATGGGTGCAGGCCACGGCGGCGCCGTCCTGCGCGGCATGCACCGCATGGACCGCATGGGCGGCGTGGCCCTCGCAGGCGGGTTTGACCCCGGCCTCGACGGGTACTGCCGGCGCGGGAGTCTCCACCTTGGCGGCAGCCTCCTCGCCGGTGCAGGTGGCACTGCAGGTCGCGCTGCATCCGCTCGAGGTCTTGGCCGCCTCCCCGGTCTTGGCGGGTTCGTCACCGGCCAGGGCGAGCCCCACGGCCAGGACCGCAGCGGCAAGCAGGGCGAGCAGGGCGAAAAGGCGAATGTTGGATTTCATCGTCTCATCCTTTCGACGGGTTTCTCGTGGCAAGGATCGATCAGGAAGGAATGAGACGCCGCGGAGGCGGCACCGGCGGGGACAGGGCCATGTCCGTGGCCTGCACGACGACCGCAGGCACGTGTTCACGGCCCCGGTCGGAGAGGACCTCGACGGCCGCAGGAACCAGGTAGACCCCCACCTGACCCCATCCCCCGCAGCGGCCGCAGGATGACTCCGAGGGGCAACGGGGGACCGGCCGGCTCGGACAGGCGGGCGCCGTCTCCCGATCGGGACAATCCCGACAGGGGCAACAGGTTCCGGCCTGCTCGGGGACCGCGCCGCCGACCTGAGGCTGCCCCGGAACCCGGAGACCGTCCTCCGGGTGCGAGACCATCCCGCCCAGGATGAGGACCAGGGCGAACAGGCTCAGGACAGGACGCAGGGAAGGTGACACGGGTCGGACCATCTCCGGAGGGTCGAAGGAAACATCGAGGAACCGGGGGCTCCCAGCTCCTGACATTCTATCATCAACACCCCCCCCGAGTCAAAGTTCCAGTGAACCTCTCGAAGATCCGCCTCACCGATCCGCATCCGCCACCGCCGCCACCAGCCGGTCCGCGAGCACCTGGCCGCGCTCGGCGAAGTGGTCCAGGACGCACCCCGCCACCGTCAGGTCCAGGCTCGGAACGTGGTAGGCGAAGGTGTTCCAGAACCCCGAGTGCCCCCAGGCCTGGCGGTCCGCCAGCGAGGTGCAGATCAGGCCGAGCCGGTAGCCGGCCGTCCCCCGCCCGGTCATCGCCGCCAGGCTGGACTCCCGGCCCAGCACCCCGCCCTTGAGCAGTCGCCGGATGAAGAGCCCGAGGTCCCCGACGTCGCAGACCAGGCCCCCGCCTCCGTAGAGATCCAGGGACGGGTCCCAGTCATACGTGTCGAACTCGCCGTAGAACTGGTGGGCGCGCGGCCCGGCCCCCGCGGGCACCGGTTCCATGATCTCCCACCAGGTCGAATCCAGGCCCAGGCGCTCGAAACCCACCAGGCTGCGGACCGCCGGACCCAGTTCCGTTCCCGCGTACCGGGCCACGATCTCCCCCAGCAGGACGTACCCCGTGTCCGAGTAGGAGAACTCCTCCCCCGGCTCGCCCACCGGGTCTCCCCACTCGATGCACCGGGCGACCTGCTCGTCGGGGGTCCAGCGGTGATGGGGGTCGGCCATGATCGCCTCCGCGTAGCGCGGATCGGCCGGGTGCTCGAACAGCCCGCTGGTGTGGGCCAGGACCTGGGCGATGGTCATGGCCTCCGGGTCATAGCCGTCGGCGGCCAGCTGGGACCGGCGCTCACCCGTCAGATGGCGGGCCAGGGGATCGTCCAGGCCCAGCCGGCCCTGCTCCGCCAGCAGCAGGACGGCGGCCGCGAGGTAGGTCTTGGTGTTGCTGGCGATCCGGAAGGTGTGCGTCGTGGTGAGGGATTCCCCGGTCTCCGGATTCGCCGAGCCCACCGCCCCCGCCCAGTCCAGGCCCTGACCGGGACAGACCGCCCAGGCGACCACCCCAGGGGCGGATGGGTTGGCGGCGGCGAAGGTTTCCAGAACGGCCTGGAGCCGCGTTTCCAGGGATCCGGCGGCCGCCGGGACGGCTCCGGCAAGATGCGCGAGAACGATGACGGCGAGCAACTTCTTCATGACGACCACTTCCCGGGGAGGTGATGCGCCCCTCCCCATGATGGGACTTCCGAACAGGTGTTCCGGGTATCTCCGGATCCGGGCCTCCGAGGGGCGGCCCCGGACCCCCTGATAATATCCGCTTGTCATCCGGAGGAAAATGGATGAGATTGGCGGCCGTTTCGGCACACCCCGCCCCGACGCCGTCCGGCCGCCGGCTCCCTGGTGTCCCCGGCTCCCGCGCTCTCGCCGAGGCCGGCATCCGCCCCCTGTTCGCCGGACCGATGCTCCATGACCCGCCCGGCCACCCGCCTGATGCCCAAGATCGCGACCGTCCTGCGCGAGGGTTATTCCGGCCGCCTGTTCCTCCAGGACGCCACCGCCGGATTGATCGTCGGCATCGTGGCCCTGCCCCTGGCCATCGCCTTCGCGATCGCCTCGGGGGTCAAACCCGAACAGGGCCTCTACACCGCCATCATCGCCGGATTCCTGATCTCCCTGCTGGGCGGCAGCCGCGTCCAGATCGGCGGGCCGACCGGGGCCTTCATCGTCGTGGTCTACGGCATCGTCGCGCAGCACGGATACTCCGGGCTGGTCATCGCCACCATGATGGCCGGCGGCATCCTGGTGGTCATGGGTCTGGCCGGCCTCGGCTCGGTCATCAAGTTCGTCCCCTATCCCGTGACCGTGGGCTTCACCACCGGCATCGCCCTGATCATCGCGGCCTCCCAGGGCAGGGACTTCCTGGGATTGCGGATGGAGGCTGTGCCCGCCGACTTCCTGGGCAAGCTGGCCGCCTACTCGGTCTACCTGGACACCTGGAACCCCTGGGCCGCCGCCCTGGGGACCGTGACGGTGGTGATCGTCGTCTGGTGGCGGCGCATCACCCCCAAGGTGCCCGGATCACTCGTGGCCATCCTGGTCACCACCTTGGCCGTCTCATTGTTCCACCTGCCCGTCGAGACCATCGGCAGCCGCTTCGGCGAGGTGCCCCGGAGCCTGCCGGCTCCCCAGCTGCCCGACCTGTCCTGGGAGGCCATCCGGCCCATGTTCTCCCCCGCCCTGACCATCGCCCTGCTGGCGGCCATAGAATCCCTGCTTTCTGCCGTGGTGGCCGACGGCATGGCCGGCACGCGCCACCGCTCCGACATGGAACTCGTGGCCCAGGGGGTGGCCAACATCGCCTCGCCCCTGTTCGGGGGCATCCCCGCCACCGGCGCCATCGCCCGGACCGCCACCAACATCAAGAGCGGCGGCCGCACTCCCGTCGCCGGCATGGTCCACGCTGCGACCCTGATGGTCATCATGCTCTTCGCGGGCCGCTGGGCCGGGCTGATCCCCATCGCGACGCTGGCCGGCATCCTGCTGGTCGTCGCCTACAACATGAGCGAATGGCGCCTGTTCGTCCGCCTGTTCCGCAGCCCCCGCAGCGACGTGCTGGTGCTGATGACCACCTTCGGCCTGACGGTCATCGTGGACCTGGCGGTCGCCCTCGAGGCGGGCATGGTCCTGGCGGCCTTCCTGTTCATGCGCCGGATGGCCGGTCTCAGCCAGTCGGGATTCGTCACCTCGATGCTGAAGGAAGAGGAAGCCCAGGGCGATCCCCTGGCCATCTCCCGCAAGACCGTCCCCGAGGGGGTGGAGGTCTTCGAGATCTACGGACCTTTCTTCTTCGGAGCCGCCAGCAAGTTCCAGGACGCCATGTTCATGGTCGAGACGGCGCCCCGGGTGCTCATCCTTCGCCTGCGGGAGGTCATGGCCATGGACGCCACCGCCCTGCACGCCCTGGAGAGCCTGGTGGTCAAGACCAGACGGGAGGGAACGGCCCTGATCCTCTCGGGAATCCACGCCCAGCCGTTGACCGTCCTGAAGAACGCCGGTCTCCTGGAGGAGATCGGCCTGGACAACCTCTGCGGGAACATCGACGAGGCCCTGGAACGGGCGACCGCGATAACGCATTGCGGCACAAAATAATACCCACTGCATCCAGTTTAACGTTCGGTTTTTATTTTTGAATTTTTCAGGTCATTATGCGAAAATTGCCAGGACAACTTCAACGCGCCCCAACATCCTCCGGAGAGACATCATGAAGACATCCCTGTTGATCGCGACCTTCCTCCTGATCACCGGTTCCTCCCTCGCCGGCCCCCTGGTCACCGTCACCCCGCTGAACGCCAAGAGCCCCGGTCTGCTGGCCGGCGAGAGCTTCGAGGCGGGGATGCCCCCCAGCGGCTGGTATCAGACCACCTCCAATGAGGGCTCGACCTGGCGGATCTGGTCCAACTTCGGTTACGAGGGCAGCCAGTGCGCCCATGCGCCCATGGACATCATGGGCGAACCCGTGAACGAGAAGCTGGGCTTCCACACGACCTACACGGCCGACGACGTCCTCTCCTTCGCCCTGATGACCACGCCCGCGGTCAATGGCGGCCTGAGGGTCACCGTCGGCGGCGACGTGGTCTTCGACTCGAGCACGGACTGGACGCTCTTCGATCTGGTCTGGGGCCTGGTGGAGGTCGACCTGGGCCAGACGAATCACAGCGGGGAAAACGACGTGGACATCTGCTTCCACTACTACGGATCCTACGGGGCGGACGTGTTCCTGGACCTGGTGGCCATCGAGGAGAACGCGGTGGACGTGGACGCCGCCGCCTGGGGCGGGATCAAGAGCCTGTTCCGGTGACGACCCCTCGATAGACGAAATCCGGCCGGAAGGGCTGCCCACCCGGGCAGCCCTTTTGACGTGCGGTGATTCCCGGCACACTCCACCTTCTTGATATCCGTTTTCCATTTTTTCTAAAGATCTCCCGTACAGGCCCGACAAGTGATCACGAGGTTGCTGATCCGTGTAACCTTGTATGGTTCCAACCAGCAAAGGAGGCCTGCATTGGCACACTCGAACCAAGACAGGGCCGACATCCAGCTGAAAGCCGGAAAATTCCTCACCTTTCAACTGGACGGGGGATTCTACGGCCTCGAGATCCTCAAGATCCGGGAAATCATGGGGCTGATCACCGTGACCTCCGTTCCCCGGACCCCCCCCCACGTCAAGGGCGTGATCAACCTGCGGGGCAAGGTCGTTCCGGTCATCGATCTGCGGTTGAAGTTCGGCATGGACGAGGTTCCGCCGACGGAAGAGACCTGCATCATCGTGGCCCACGTCGGGGACAAGGAGATCGGCATCCTGGTGGATCAGGTGTCCGAGGTCCTGGACATCGACGCCGGACAGATCGAACCCCCTCCGGAATTCGGCCCCCAGGTCGACACGGAATTCATCCTCGGGATGGGGAAGAACGGCGAGAAGGTCACCATCCTCCTGGACATCGACAGGGTCCTGGAGACCGAGGAAGTCGAGGAGATCCTGGCGGCGACCTGAGACGACCATCGGTTGGGCCCTTCGCCCGAGGTCCGGCACCTGTGTTCAAACCGAGTGGAGAAAGGGAATCGCGATGCTCAACAAGATGAAGCTCGGAACCAAGATCGCCGTGGGATTCGGATCCCTGCTTGCCATCGCCGTGATGCTGGGCGGACTTGCCGTTTTCAACATGAAGTCCGTCCAGGAGGAATCGACCGTCCTGTCCACCGAGTACGTGCCGGAAGTGGAACTCTCCAGCCACGTCGAGCGCAAATCCCTGCTCACCATGTTCGAGATCCGCGGCTACGGATTCACCGAAGAGGATTCCTACTACAAGAAGGGCATGGCCCACCTCGAGGAGGTCGACACCTACCTCGAGGCCTGCGACGATCTGGCCGCCCGGGCCACCCATCTCGTCAAGCTGGGCCCCGCCGTCCAGAAGACCCGCCAGGCGGTGGACGGCTACAAGGACCTCCTGGCCCAGACGGTCGAGATCAACGCCAAGCTGGCGGAGAACCGCAAGGCCCTGGACGCTTCGGCGGCGAAGTACATCGAAAACTGCAACACCTTCCTGGCTTCCCAGAACGAGGCCATGAAGCAGGAAATCCTCGAGGGCGCCCCGCAGGACAAGCTCAACGAGCGCTTGGTGAAGATCACCGTGGTCAACGACATCATCGACGTCGGCAACGCCACCCGGATCGCCTGCTTCAAGAGCCAGGCCCTGCGCGACCCCTCCCTGATCGAGGCCGCAGACAAGAACTTCGGCGTCATGAAGGAGAAGTTCGCGGAACTGCGCAAGATCACCCGGCTGGACGTCGACATCCGCAATATCCAGTCCACCGAGGAGGCGGCCGACAGTTACCGGACCGCCATGAACAGCCTGCTCGCCAACTGGCTGGAACTCCAGAAGGTCGGCGCCAAGCGGACCGACGCGGCCATGGAGGTCCTGAAGGTGGCCCAGGAGACGGCAAACGCCGGCATGGAAGGCACCAGGCACATCGCCGAGGACGCGACCGACCGGCTCTCGACCGCATCGACCACCATGGTGATGGGCCTGGGGATCGGCGTGATCGTGGGCATCGTGCTCGCGGTGTTCATCACCCGTTCCATCGTCGGTCCCCTGCGCCGGATCATCGACAGCCTTTCCAGCGGCAGCCAGCAGACCGCCAGCGCCGCCGGCCAGGTCTCGGCCGCCAGCCAGGAACTGGCCGAGGGCGCGAGCCGCCAGGCGGCCGCAATCGAGGAGACCGCGGCCAGCGTCGAGGAGATGTCCTCGATGACCAAGCAGAACGCCTCCAACGCCGGTCAGGCCCGCGACCTGTCCGAATCGGCCAAATCCAGCGCCGAAAAGGGCATCACCGCCATGACCCGCATGAGCAAGGCCATCGACGACATCAAGCAGTCCAGCGATTCGACGGCCCGGATCATCAAGACCATCGACGAGATCGCCTTCCAGACCAACCTGCTGGCTTTGAACGCCGCCGTCGAGGCAGCCCGGGCGGGCGAGGCGGGCAAGGGCTTCGCCGTGGTGGCCGAGGAAGTCCGGAACCTGGCCCAGCGCTCCGCCGAGGCCGCCAAGAACACCGCCGAGATGATCGAGAACTCGGTCAACAACGCGGACAACGGCGTGGCGATCAGCAAGGAGGTCGGGGAAGCCCTGGCCGAGATCGGCGAAGCTGCGACTCAGGTCAACCGCCTGGTCGCCGAGATCGCCTCGGCCAGCAGGGAGCAGGCCGACGGGATCGATCAGATCAACCTGGCCGTCGGCCAGATGGACCAGATCACCCAGTCCAACGCCGCCAGCGCCGAGGAGTCCGCTTCGGCCAGCGAAGAGCTCAGCGGCCAGGCCGAGCAGCTCAACTCCACGGTCAAGGAGCTCCTGACCATGGTGGGCGGTGACGATGCCGGCGTGAAGGCGCAGGACGCCAGGTCGATCCATTCGGTGTTCCACCACACGACCCAGAAGGCCAAGGTCCTCAAGCCCGAGTCGGTCACCCGCGCACCGGCCCCCGCCCCCAAGGCCAAGAAACCCTCGTCCGTCATCCCCCTGGACGACCTGGACTTCAGCACCTTCGAGGAAGAATCCGAGATGATCGAGGTCTAGCAACCCGACGCACGACGACCCCGGCCCGGAAGCCGGACGGCTTCCGGGCCGGGCTTTTCCCCCCCGGAGTGTCCACAATCACTGGGATTCCTCGCCTCTTCGGGTAGGCTGAGACGCATTGGAGGCGGATCTCCCACCAGCGCCCCCCTCGGAGCGAAGGGCGGAATGTCGGCCAGGAAGCTCCAGACCAGGTTCCTGGGCGCCATCCTGCATCAGGACCGGGAACGCCTGGATCGGATCCTGGTCGACGCGGCCGGCTCCATCGCCGAACTGGTCGGAATCGAGGTCTACGATCCCCTGGGGACGGCCGTCGCCTCCACCGATCCGGAAATGGTGGGGAAGTCCCATTTCGACCGGGTCTTTTTCGAGGAGTGCCGGTCCGGTCGTCGATCATCTTTACCTCGACGACGAGGGCGCCCCGCGGGTCCATCTGTCCGGCCCCAGGTTCCTGGACGGGCGCTTCATCGGGGTGATCGTGATCCGTTCGGGAGTGGACAATCTCCTGGCTTGGACCTTCGACTACTCCGGGCTCGGCGAATCCGGAGAAACGATCCTGACCCTGCCGGACGGCGAGAGCGGTCGGCGTTTCGAACCCCGACAACGATGCGGGAGGACCCCTACGCGGGATCCTCGAGAACCTCCCGGACCTTGTCTCCCAGGGTCCGGATCGTGAAGGGCTTCTGGATGAAATGGACCCCGATGTCCGGACCGACCCGCAGGTCCAGGACGTCCGAGGCGTGACCTGACATGAACAGGCAGCGGAGACCGCGGTCCATTTCCCTGACCCGGAGCCACAGGTCATGGCCGCTCATCCGGGGCATGACGACGTCGGTCACCAGGAGCTTGAAGCGGCCGGGGTCGCTGCCGATCAGTTCCATGGCCTCCTGCGGATCTGCGGTCGCTTCGACCTGGTAGCCGAGTCCGCTCAGGATCCTCTGGCCCAGTTCCAGCAACATGGGTTCGTCCTCCACCAGGAGGATGCTGTCGGCTCCTCCCGGGATCCCCGCCGCCTCGACGGTTTCCGCCCCGGCCTCGACCGGACCCTCGTGCGCCGGCAGGAAGATCCTGATTTCCGTGCCCGCGCCCGGCCCGCTCTCCACCTGGATGAACCCGCCGTTCTGCTTCACCACGCCGTAGACCATGGGCAGTCCCAGACCCGTCCCCTCTCCCGGGGCCTTGGTGGTGAAGAAGGGCTCGAAGATCTTGTTCCTGGTCTCCCGGTCCATTCCGGGGCCGTCGTCCTTCACCCCCAGCACCACGTAGCGACCGGGCATCACGTCGAAGGGTTCGCCGGAACGGTCGCCGGTGACGTCGACGCGTTCGGTCCGGATCGTGATGGCCCCTGCCCCGAGGATGGCGTCCCTCGCGTTGACCACCAGGTTGACGAGGATCTGATCGATCTGGGCGGGATCCATCCTGACGGGAGGGAGATCCCCGGCGGGCTGCCAGGCGAGGGCGATGTCCTCCCTCATCATGCGGCCGATCATCTTGAGAAGGTTCGCCACGGCCTCGTTGAGGTCGAGGACGACCGGTTCGATGGTCTGCTTCCTGGCGAAGGCGAGCAACTGTCGCGTGAGGTCCGCCGAACGCTTCCCGGCCCGGTGGATCGCGGCGAGGTGATCCCTGAGCGGATCCGCCGGATCCAGCCCTTCCATCGCCATCTCCGCGTTGCCCAGGATGACCCCCAGCATGTTGTTGAAGTCGTGGGCCAGGCCGCCGGCGAGCCGGCCCACCGATTCCATCTTCTGGGCCTGAAGGAGTTGCTGCTCGAGTTCGGTGCGGCGGGTGATGTCGCGGGAGATCCCCAGGACGCCGATCAGGTTCCCCGCAGGGTCGCGCATGGGCGTCTTGATGGTCTCGAACAGGCCGCGGTAGCCCGAATCCGCGAAGGTGAGCCATTCCTCGTTGGTGACCGGACCGTCGGCCGCCAGGGCCCTGAGGTCGTGACCGCGGAAGAATTGCGCCAGGTCCCCATCCATGAAGTCCTCATCGGTCTTGCCGATGATCTCCCGCTCGGAAGCTCCGAAGAACCGCTCGAAGGTGGGATTGCAGCCGAGATAGACCCCGGAGGGATCCTTCAGCCAGACGAGATCGGGGATGGCGTCCACCAGGGCCCGATGACGGGCTTCGGAGAGGTCGAGGGCGTCCCGGAGCCGACCAGCCATCCAGCGGGCGCGGGCGTCGGCCACGGCGCGCCGGGCCAGCCAGTAGACCAGCAATGCGGTGACGGCGACGTAGGCGAGCCCCTTGACCGTCTGCGCCCACTTCAGGGAATCGATGCCGGGAAACAGGAAGCCGACCACCCGGTCGGTCACCAGGATCCAGAGGATGCCCGCCAGGGCGTAGATCAGGGCCACCCGGTGAGGGTGGACCTGGATGCCTCCGGGTCCCGCGGCGGGCTGTCCGGGGCTCTCGAACGGGGATTCCTTCACCGGCAGGGCGCCTCCCTATGCACTCCGCCCCGCCCGGCGGGACCGCCGGCCGAAACGTCCCTCGTGGCCACGCTCTGCCGCCACTCTATTACCCCCGGACCGGGAAGCCAAGCCCGGACCTATCCCGCCAGCTCCCGGTGCCCTTCGATCAGCTTCTCCACCACGCCCGGATCCGCCAGCGTGGTCACGTCGCCCAGCCCGGTGTACTCCCCGGCGGCGATCTTGCGCAGGATGCGGCGCATGATCTTGCCGCTGCGCGTCTTCGGCAGCCCCGGGCAGATCATGATCGCGTCGGGGGTGGCGATGGGTCCGATCACGTGCCGCACCTGCTCCTTCAGGGCGCCGACCAGTTCCCCGGGCAAGGATCCGTTGGCTCCGGCGCCGAGGATCACGTAGGCGAAGATGCCCTGGCCCTTGATCTCGTGGGGGAAGCCCACCACCGCCGCCTCGGCCACGGCCTCGTGGGCCACCAGGGCGGACTCGACCTCCGCCGTGCCCAGGCGGTGGCCCGAGACGTTGATGACGTCGTCCACGCGGCCGGTGATCCAGTAGTAGCCGTCCTCGTCGCGGCGGCAGCCGTCGCCGGTGAAGTAGTAACCCGGGTACTGCACGAAGTAGGTCTCGAAGAAGCGGTGGTGGTCGCCCCAGACGGTGCGCGCCTGGCCGGGCCAGGTCTTCTCGATGCACAGGTTGCCGCTGACCCCGTTGCCCTCGATGATCCTGCCCTGCTCGTCCATGAGCAACGGCTTGACCCCGAAGAAGGGCAAGGTCGCGGAACCCGGCTTGAGGGGCGTGATGCCCGGCAGGGGCGTGATCAGGATGCCCCCGGTCTCGGTCTGCCACCAGGTGTCGACGACGCAGCACCTGCTCTTGCCGACCTTCTCGAAGTACCAGAGCCAGGTGTCCGGATTGATGGGCTCGCCCACGGTGCCCAGGATCTTCAGGGATTCCCTGGTGCTCTTCTCCAGGAACCCGTCCCCCTCGCGGGCGATGGCGCGGATGGCCGTGGGCGCGGTGTAGAAGATGTTCACCTTGAGGTCGTCGATGATCTGCCAGTAGCGTCCGGCGTCCGGATAGGTGGGGATGGATTCGAACATCACCGTGGTCGCGCCGTTGGCCAGGGGCCCGTAGATGATGTAGGAATGGCCGGTGATCCAGCCGATGTCCGCGGCGCAGAAGTACACGTCCCCCGGCCGGTAGTTGAAGACGACGCGGTGGGTCATGGACGCGTAGACCATGTAGCCGCCGGTGGTGTGCATGACGCCCTTGGGCTTGCCGGTGGACCCGCTGGTATAGAGGATGAACAGGGGATCCTCCGCACCCAGCCATTCCACCGTGCAGGTCGAACGCTGCTTGCGGCACTCCTCGTCCAGCCAGAAATCGCGGCCCGCCCTCATCTTCGTGTCGGCGCCGGTGCGCCGGGCCACCAGCACGGTCTCGACGAGATCGAGGCCGTCCACCGCCCGGTCCACCGTATCCTTCAACTTGAGGACCTTGCCCCCGCGCAGCCCCTCGTTGGCCGTGACCACCAGCTTGCATTCGGCGTCCAGGATGCGGTCCCGGATGGCCTCGCTGCTGAACCCGCCGAAGATGATCGAGTGGATGGCGCCGATCCGGGCGCAGGCCAGCATGGTGTAGGCCAGCTCGGGGATCATGGGCATGTAGATGGCCACCCGGTCGCCCTTGCGCACGCCGTGGGCCTTGAGGACGTTGGCCACCTTGGCGACCTGGTGCTTGAGGTTGCGGTAGGTGATGTGCTCGTATTCGCCCGGCTCGTCCTTGACCCAGATGATGGCCGTTTCGTCGCCCTTGGTCTCCAGGTGCCGGTCCACGCAGTTGTAGCAGGCGTTCAGGCGGCCGCCCAGGTACCAGCTGAAGTCCACGTTCTCGTAATCGTGATCGAAGACCTGACGGAAGGGATGGAACCAGGTGATGGACTCGGCCTGCTTGCGCCAGAAGGTCTCCGGATCGTCCAGGGACAGGCGATAGAGGCGCTCGTACTCCTTCATGGAGCCGATGTGGCTGGTGGCGGCGACGTCGGGGTTGGGTCCGTAGGTCCTGGGGGCGTTGTTCTCGGCCATGATCGGGCACCCTCCTGGGCGGGAGATGGGGTGGAGTTCCGCCATTCGATAAAGGAGGATTCTATACCATTTTCGTGGGAGGAGGACAACCAATATTCGTAACCTTGAAACGGTGCAACGGTTCTCAGGACCCCTGCAACGAATCGGGCTGGGAGGTGATCCACCCCTGGGCCCCCTGGTGGCGGATGATCACCCGGGCCTCGGTGCAATGGAATCTCAGCAGGTCCTCGAGGGTGCGGTGCCCGCGCTCCTTGAAGCGGGGCAGCATGCGGAAGAAGATCTCGGCGGTCACCAGGGCGTCGCCCAGGGCGGTGTGGCGGCCCTGGATCTCCAGGTCGTAGAGGTCGGCCAGGGTTTCCAGGTCGTGGCCGTCCAGATCCGGATCGAGCAGGGCGGCCAAACGCAGGGTGTCGATGAACACGGGGTGGTTCCAGGGGCAGCCGTGGCGCTCGCACTCCGCCTTCAGGATGGTCAGGTCGAAGGGGATGTTGTGTCCGACGATGATGCTGTTGGCCGCAAGTTTCCTCAGATCGGCGCAGACCAGGGGGAACCGGCGGGCGTCCCTGACCATCGCGTCGGTGATCCCGTGGATGGCCGTGGAGACCGCCGGAATGGGCACTCCAGGATCGAGCAGGGCGTCGATCATCGCCCCGTTGTAGAGGCGGGTCCCGTGCGCCCGGATCGCCCCGATCGAGACGATGCGGTCGTTTTGGGCATCGAGCCCGGTGGTCTCGGTGTCCAGGAACAGGACCGGCAGGTCGTCCAGGGACACGCCCAGGTGCAGGGGTTCGGTCTCGGGGGGCAGGTGGTGCAGGCCGAAGTCGAAGTCCACGCCCGGCCTGTGCTCTTCCAGTTCCACGGGAGGGAAGATGAGGATCGCGCCGTCCTCGTCCGGCAAGGCCGACAGGCGGCCGTGCAGTTCCACCGCATCGAGCCGTCGGAAGGCCGCCTGGACCTGCTTGCCTTCCGCCCGCGACCGGTTCACCGCATCCAGCACCGTGTGACGGTCGAGGGCTGCGAAGATGGAGGTTCCCACCCGGACGCGCTCGCGTCCCAGCAGTTCCCGGCCCGAGGTGTTGACCAGGCTGACCTGGCCCTGCCCGGTGATGACGGCGACCCCCGAGAACAGCGAACCCAGCACGGTGGACAGGCGCTTGTCGGGCCCATGGCGCTCCTGCAGGACCTGACCGTGGAACTGGGTCAACGCGGTCAGCTGGGACAGGATTTCCGGAGGCATGGTCGCCGGATCGGGCGCCGGCAGGACCGCGTTGGGATCCGAGGTGACGTTCAGGAGGGCCCCCCGCACGCGTTCCAGGCCCCGACCCAGCCGGCCGGCCTCGCCCCAGATCCGGCCGAGGAGGGCGAGCCCCGTCACCCCCGCAAGGACCGCCGCCGCCCACGCCAGCGGCCGCACCGGATCGCCGTTGCGCAGGGCGGCCGCGAGGATGGCGGCCATCGCCAGGAAGCACAGGGAAGCCCGGATGGCGTCGCGTTTGATCATCCTGTAGGCGGGTTTCTCCAAGCCTGCCGGAACCTCCCAGGCGTCGCGGGTGTTGCCTGCGAGTCTACCACATCCCCGAAACCAAGCTGGAGTTCTTTCCTCGGTTATCCCATACTCCGGGAAACCACGGACCGCCAACCTGTTCGGCAGGATCCTCGTCCGTCCGGTGACCGGCACCACTGACAAAGGCGGCTCCCGATGATCGCCAGGATCATGGATTTCCTGTCCACCCAGCACCCGTTCATGCTGCTGTCCAGGGACGAGCTGGAGGCGGTGCGCCGGGCCTCGCGCACCAGCACCCTGCCCGCGGGCACGGTCATCCTCAGTCAGGGCGGCGCGGTCAGCCCCTGCCTGCATCTGATCGCCGCCGGGAGCGTCCGGCTGACCCGGGACGGCGTGGAGATCCAGATCCTGGAAGAAGGTGACTGCTTCGGTTATCCCTCCATCATCAGCCAGGATGCTCCGGCGTTCGACGTGGTCGCCGCCGAGGACGTCACCCTTCACTGCGTCCCCGCCGCCGTCTTCAAGGGCCTGCTCGGCAACGGCCCCTTCGCCGAGTTCTTCCTCAAGAGTCTGGGCGAGCGCCTGAGCCGGCTCACCCAGCGCGAGGTCACCTCCATCGGCGGCGAGCTGACCGCTCCGCTGGCTTCACTCCTCAAGAGCGCGCCGGTGACCGTGCCCGCGACGGCCACCGTGGCCGACGCCGCCCGGGCCATGCGGGACCGCCGCACCGACGTCGTCCTGGTGGAGGGGATGGAGCCCGGCATCCTGACCGACCACGACTTCCAGGTGAAGGTGCTCGCCGAGGGGCGGGGGCCGCAGATCCCCGTGGCCGAGGTCATGTCCCGCCCGGTGAAGACCCTGCCCGGCGACACGCCCGTCCACACCGCCCTGCTGTTCATGCTGGAGGAGAAGATCCATCACCTCCCCGTCACCGGGGACGGCGCCATCCTGGGCATCGTCTCGGCCACCGATCTGTTGCGGCAGCAGACCCGCAACCCCCTGTACCTGATGCGGAACCTGGACAACCTGGAATCGGCGGCAGGCCTGGGCAACTACGCCGGTGACACGGCGGCCATGGTGAACCGGCTGTTCAACGGGGGCCTGAAGGTGGCGCAGATCGGGCGCATCCTCGCCAGCGTGAACGACGCGCTGATCAGGCGGCTGTGCCGGCTGGCGGAACTGCAGCTGGGACCGGCGCCGTGTCCCTACGCCTTCCTGGTCTTCGGGTCGGAGGGCCGCATGGAGCAGGCCCTGCTCACCGACCAGGACAACGCCCTGGTCTACGCCGAGGAGTCCCCGGCCGCGGCCGCGTACTTCCCCGAGTTCGCCGCCACCGTGGTGGGCAACCTGATCACCGCCGGCTTCCCCCCCTGCACCGGCGGCTGCATGGCCACCAACTGGTGCAGGACGGTGGACGGCTGGGATCGGACGGTCGCCGAATGGATCCGCAGCCCCACTCCGGACAACCTCATGGTCGCCTCGATCTTCTTCGACTTCCGGGCGGTCGCCGGCTCCCTCGACACCGCCCCCATCGCCGATCGCGTGGCCGGCGCGGTGGAGAACCAGCTGTTCATGGCCCACCTGGCGCGGGTCTCCCTGCGGTTCAAGCCCCCGCTGGGTCTGTTCCGGCGCATCCGGAGCACCGACGGGCGCATCGACCTGAAGAAGCGCGGCCTGGCCCCCATCGCGGCTGCGGCCCGGGTCTTCGCCCTCGAGGCGCGCGCCCGGTCCCGCCCCACCCGGGAACGGCTGGAGGCCGCCATGGCCTTCGGCAACCTGAGCCGCGACCTGGGCCAGACCCTCATCGAAACCTACCGGTTCCTGCTCCAGTTGAGGCTCCAGGAACAGCTCGTGGAGATGCGGACGGGCGGGGAGGTGGACAACGAGATCCGGCTGGCGTCCCTGTCCTCGCTGGAACACAGGCACCTCAAGGACGCCTTCGGCGCCATCCAGGAGATGCAGCAGGCCGTGGCCCAGCGGTTCCGGACGAATCAGCTGGCTTGAGGGGGGACGGCAGCAGGATCCGTCAGGCGCTCGGCTGGACGATGCGGCTCACTGCAGCCTTCAGCTCATCCAGGGTGAACGGCTTGGTCAGGTAGCCCACCGTCTGGGGCCGGTTCAGGATCTCCTGGGAAGCCGCAGCCGTGACGCCGCTGACCACCATGACCGGGACGGCGGGGTCCAGGCGCCGCAAGCCGTCGAGGGTCGCCGCCCCGTCCATGGCCGGCATCGTCAAATCCAGCAGGACCAGGTCGATGGTCTCGCCCCGGGTCCGGTACAGTTCGAGAGCTTCGGCTCCGTCGCAAGCCTCGATGGTCCGGTAACCGAGCCGGTTCAGCATGCACGCCGCCACTTCGCGCACCGCATCCTCGTCGTCGATGACCAGGACGCACCCGCCCCCTTCCCCGCCCGTCCCGCTCCCGGGACGGCGGTCCGCGCCCTTCAGGCCCGGCAGGACGAAACGGACGAGAGTTCCCCGGCCAGGCTCCGAAGTGATCGCGATATCCCCGCCGCTTTCCCTGATGATCCCCAGGGCCGCGCTCAGGCCCAGGCCCCTGCCGGTGAACTTGGTGGTGAAGAAGGGTTCGAACACCCGGGTGAGGGTCTCCTCGTCCATGCCGCAGCCCGTATCCCGGATCTCCACGAAGAACCCGTCGAGGGAGGGGTTCTCCCGGTCCGTGCCCGCCTTCAGGACGATGGTCCCCGGGCCGCCACCCAGCGATTCGTAGGCGTTGATGATCAGGTTCATGACGACCTGGCGGATCTGGGAGGGATCGGCCTTCACCAGCAGCGGGCCCGGCTCGACATCCAGGTCCAGGGCAACGCCCGGCGGTAGGGAGATCCGGATGAGATCCTTGATCTCCTTGATGAGGCCGGCCAGGTCAAGGGTCTCGATCGAACCGGGAGCCTTCCCCGCGTAGGCCAGGAGCTTGCCGGTCAGGCCGGCCGCCCTGTTGACGGTGGATTCGATCTTGTCCAGGTAGAGGGCAGCCTGGCCGGGGTCGTCCAGGCTGCTGCGGGCCAGGTCCGCGAACCCGTTCATCTGCAGCAGCAGGTTGTTGAAATCATGGGCCATGCCGCCCGCCAGGACCCCCAGGCTGTCCAGCTTCTGGGTCTGGATCATCTTCCTCTCGAGGGCCCGCCGCTCCCGCTCGGCCTTCATCCTCTCGCTGACGTCGCGGGAGACGCCGAACAGGGCGGCCTTTCCGTCCCAGCGCCCCAGGACCACCTTGGTCTCCACGGGGATGAGATCCCCGGATTTGGCCTGGAGCGGGATCAGACAGTGGTCGCGCTTCCCCTCCACCATTTCCCCGATCACCCGGCCGGCTTCCTCGCGCTGGGCCGGGGGGTGCAAGGCGAGAACCGATTGGCCGATCAGTTCCTCCCCGGCATGACCAAGCTTGGTGAAGACCATGTGGTTGCAGTGCTGGATCGTGCCCCGGGGGTCGAGGACGAAGAGCATGTCCTCCACGGTCCCGAAGAACGTGCGGAGATTCTCCTCCCTCTCCCTCAAGGTCTTCAGGGCGGACGCGCGGTCGATGGCCAGGCCGATCTGGGCCGAAAGGACCTCGACGCCCTGTCTGACGTCCTCGGGGAACAATTCGATTTCGTGGGAGGCGATGTTGAGGCATCCGACCGGGCGCCCGTCGCACAGGGTCGGGACGATGGCCAGGGCCTTGAGGCCCTCCCTGGTCCTCTTGTTCAGTTCCAGCAGCAGGTCGCCGGAATGGATGTAGAGGCTGCGGCCCGAATGGACCATCTCCGCGTTGGTGCTGTCGGGGGGATAAGAGGAGGACCGGGTGACGAACTCCTCCCCCAGACCCTGGTGGTGGACGAGTTCAAGGGACCCCTCGGGGGTGAACAGGTAGATGCCCCCGCAGTCTCCTCCCGCCAGGCGGATCGCGGCATCGCAGCACAGGGCCAGCGTCGTGTTGAAATCGTGACTGCGGGCAAGATCCGACCACAGCCGGTCCTGGATCTCCCAGAGTCGAATCCCGCTCTGCATCGGTCACGCCTTTCCGACGGGGCAAGTCCCTACCGAACAATGACTTGCACGACAAGTTCCGGACCGGGCTCCCCCCCCTTTTCTCCCGGACCCTTGATTGCAATCCCCGTTCCGCGGCGGCCCTGGTCAGGACCTTCCCGCCTCCATGGCTTTCAGGCACGCCTGCAGAACCGTTTCGACGGCGAGGGAATCCATGCAGGGCCGATCGGGACAGCCGTACTCGAATCCCAGGAAGAGGCAGGGCGAACAGGGAAGGTCCGCGGCGACGACCTGGAATCTCGGCTCGCCCGCCGGCGATCCCCCGTGAGGCCCCCACTTGACCGGATCCGTCGGCCCGTGCAGCGCTACCAGGGGAACCCCCAGGCCAGCCGCCAGATGCATGACCCCGGTGTTGCCGCACACCACCAGATCGGACCGGTCCAGCTCGCCTGCAAGCTCCCGGAACGACATGCGCCCCGCCAGGTTGGTGAAGTTGAACCGCCCCCGGTGCTGGAGCTCGTTGGCCAGGGACACCTCGTGGGTCCCGTGCCCGGTGACGACCACGTCCGCCCCGGTGTCCTCCTGGAGGCGGGCTCCCAGTTCGGCATAGCACTCCAGGGGCCACTCCCGCTGCCAGCCATGGGATCCGCAGCCGGGGTGGAAGACGATACGGGGGGGGCGATCGCCGCCGGGTTCGGGCCGAGGTCCATCGCACCAGATGCCATGGCGCCGGAGGAAACCGGGGTAGGGCTCGATGGCTCCCGCATCGATCCCCGTCGCCACGGCGAGCCCGGCGAACAGCTCGCCTTCATGGATCCCGGGCGCCTGGTCCACGGTTCCGTCGAACCCCTGGTGGCGATGCTGGCCCGGAGTGCGGAATCCCAGCCTCCGGGCGGCCCCCGATGCCGTCGCGAGCAGGGCCGACGACCTCAGCCACTGGTCGAAATCCAGGGCGACGGTGAAGCGCTCGCCCCGCAGCTGGCGGATCATCCCCGCCAGGCCCAGGGGACGGGACACGATCCGACCCGGATCCAGCACCAGGAACCGGTCCAGCCACGGGCAGGCCTCGGCCACCTCGCGGTTGACCGGCGTCGCCACCATCACCACCCGGCCTTGCGGTCCGACCCGGTCCTTGAGGGCCTTGAGCACGGGCAATAGGAGCAGGGTATCCCCCAGCGCAGCCTGCTTGACCACGAGCACCCGGTCGCCCGGGCCCAGGGGCGCGCCGACGGACCGACGCCCCACCCTGCCGAGCTGACGGGCCGTGCCTGCGACCCCCACCAGGGGGATGCCGATCCAACGATCGATGAACTTGAAGGTCCTGTTGCCGCGCATGGAGAAAGTAAAGCTCAAGGGCCGGGGATTATCAACGCGAGGATTGCGGCGCGCCCGCCAGGATGCAGGCGCGCCGCTCGCAGGACGGATCGGGGCTAGTGCCCGCGCGGCCCACCGGCGCCCATGGGAACGCGGATGTCCTCCACCAGGGCCTGGATGTGCTCCGGCGGCGGGGGCGTCACCTTGGACACGACGTAGGCCACCGCGAAGTTGATCAACGCGCCCACGGCCCCGAAGGAACCCGGGGAGATGCCCATGAACCAGTGGGCGGCGTCATCGGGCGCCATGTTGGTCCCCGGCACGAAGAACCACCCCTTGAACCAGAAGATGTAGATCAGGGTGCTGAAGAGGCCGGCGAGCATGCCCGCTATCGCCCCTTGCTGGTTCATGCGCCGGTTGAAGATGCCCATCATGATGGCCGGGAAGATGGACGAGGCCGCCAGGCCGAACGCCAGGGCCACCACCTGGGCGGCGAAGCCGGGGGGATGGATCCCCATGATCCCCGCAATGACGATGGCGCCCGCCATGGAGATGCGGCCGGCCATCAGTTCGGACTTCTCGCTGATCCTGGGCGTGAAGATGCCCTTCAGCAGGTCGTGGGAGATCGCCGAGGAGATGGCCAGGAGCAGACCCGCGGCGGTCGACAGGGCGGCCGCGATGCCGCCGGCCGCCACCAGGGCGATGATCCAGTTGGGAAGGCCTGCGATCTCGGGGTTGGCGAGCACCATGATGTCGTTGTCGACCTTGGTCATCTCGTTGCCCTGCCAGCCGAACCGGGCGGCCTGCCCGTCGAGGCCGGGACCGTAGTACTGGATGCGGCCGTCGTTGTTCTTGTCCTCCCACTGCAGTAGTCCGGTCTTCTCCCAGTTGGAGAACCAGGCCGGCGCCTCGTCGTACTTGACGTTCCCGTCGACCGCGCCAACCTGGCCGGTCTGGATGGTGCGCATCAGGTTCAGGCGCGCCATGGCCCCCACGGCGGGAGCCGTGGTGTACAGGATGGCGATGAACACCAGGGCCCAGCCGGCGCTGGACCGGGCGTCGCGCACCTTGGGCACAGTGAAGAAGCGGGTGATCACGTGGGGCAGGCCCGCGGTGCCGATCATCAGGGACATGGTCAGCAGAAAGATGTCCAGGGTCCCCCCCTTGCGCGCCGTGTACTGGGTGAAACCGAGATCCGTGCAGATCAGATCCAGCTTGGCCAGCAGGGCCCCGCCCCCGTCCGAGAGGTTTCCGCCCAGACCCAGCTGGGGGATGGGGTTGCCCGTCAGGTGCAGCGAGATGAAGATGGCCGGCACCGTGTAGGCGAAGATCAGGACGCAGTACTGGGCGATCTGGGTGTAGGTGATGCCTTTCATCCCCCCGAGCACCGCGTAGACGAAGACGATGGCCATGCCGACGTAGACCCCGGTCTCGAACGGCACTTCCAGGAAGCGGGAGAAGGCCACCCCCACCCCCTTCATCTGTCCGATCACGTAGGTGAGCGAGGCGGTGACCAGGCACAGGATCGCCACGCCGCGGGCGGCCTTGCTGTAGAACCGGTCGCCGATGAACTCGGGGACGGTGAACTTGCCGTACTTGCGGAGGTACGGGGCCAGGAGCATGGCCAGCAGCACGTAGCCCCCGGTCCAGCCCATGAGGTAGGCCGAGGCGTCGTACCCCTTGAAGGCGATGATGCCGGCCATGGAGATGAACGAGGCCGCGGACATCCAGTCGGCGCCGGTGGCCATCCCGTTGAGGACGGGGTGCACCCCCTTGCCGGCGACGTAGAACTCGGCCGTCGTGGCGGCCCTGGCCCTGATGGCGATGTAGATGTAGATCGCGAAGGTGGCGCCGACCACCAGGAAGGTCATGAGTTTAAGATCCATTACCGTTACTCCCTTGCCTGAGCGTCCTGAACCTGATGCCCCCTCGGCCCGGCCGCTGGGAACGGCAGGGCGGGCGGCGGAGGGCGTCAGTCCTCGTGAACGTTGAACTTGCGATCCAGGATGTTCATCCTATGGGCATAGAAGAAGATCAAGGCGACGAAGATGTAGATCGACCCCTGCTGGGCGAACCAGAAGCCCAGCTTGTACCCACCCAGCTTTATCGCGTTCAGGGGTTCGGCCAGCAGGATGCCGAAACCGAACGACACCAGGAACCAGATCACGATGCAGAGAGAGACGAGTCTGAGGTTCGCCTTCCAGTACTCTTGGGCTTGGCTCATCACGACCTCCAGGGCTGGAGTTTGGGAATGGAGGGGGAAGGAAATCCAACCTGATTTTGCCTTCTTATTATCTTTGTATCACATGGTTGAATAGTATGTCAACTAGGCAACTAATTGGATTTTTTCCGGGAAAATCAGTGGGCGATGAGCCGTCGAGGGCCGGGGTCTGCCCCGCACCATCCAGCAGTTCATGGATCGATTGAAGAGGGATCCGGTCGGATGGTCGGGATCAGCGCGTCCGCAGTCTTTCGAACAGGGCCTTCAGGTCCCCGTACTTCTCCGCGTAGTCCAGGACGCTGCGCTCGATCACCTCGTGGGCCTCGTCCCGGCCGTAGACGTGGGTGATCTCGGTCTCCCGCTTGCGGCGGGCGCCGGGGGCGTCCTTGTAGGTCAGGAAGTAGTGCTTCAGCCGGTCGACCAGGGCGGGCGGGCACTCGTAGAGATCCTTCATGTGGCCGTAGATGGCGTCGCCCCGCATCACCGCGATGATCTTGTCGTCGGCCTCGTTGCCGTCGATCATCCGCAACCCCCCGATCGGGGTCACCGGCAGCAGGATGTCGCCGTGGGTGATGGACTTCTCTGCCAGCACGCACACGTCCAGGGGATCGCCGTCCCCCACGATGCCGGTGCGGGAGGCCTGCTTCATGCAGAACTCGGCCGTCCGCTCGCCGCAGTAGGTCTGGGGGATCAGCCCGTACAGGGTGGGATAGACGTTGGAGAACTTCTGCGGGCGGTCCACCTTCAGGTGGCCGGTCGGCTTGTCCAGCTCGTACTTCACCGTGTCGCTCGGGACGATCTCGATGAATGCCGTGACGACGTCGGGAGCTTCGTCCCCGATGCTCACCCCATGCCAGGGGTGCGCGCGGAACAGCCGGTGGAACAGAGTGACGTCGATATTCCGCATGGGTCTTCCGTCCTTGTCGTCCCAGGATCAGAGGATGCCCTCGAGCACCCCGATCAGTTCCTCGATCTCGTCCCGGGTATTGTAATGCACGAAACTGACCCGGACCACTCCGTCTTCCGGGTCAAGCCCCAGATCCTCGCACAGGTGGTAGGCGTACATGTGGCCGTGGCGGAGGGCGACCCGGGAGCGGTCGACCCTGGCGGCGATCTCCCTCGAGGGCAGGCTGTCGTGGACGAAGCTCACGGTGCCCACCCGGTCCTCGTCCGCCGAGGCCGGGCCGATGATCCGGACGCCGGGCTTGCTGCCGAGGTACTCCAGAAGCCTCTCCAGCAGGGGTCTTTCCAGGGCCGGCATCCGGGCGAAGGCCGCCTCCACGTTCCCCCGCGAGCAGTCCGCGTCCTCCGGCGCCCCCGCCAGGAACGCCAGGTACCTCCCCAGGCCCAGCAGGCCGGCGCAGCTCTCGTGATTGGCCCCGCCTGGTTCGAACCTGTAGGCCTGTTCCCCGGGCGGAATGAAGAAGTGGTTGGCTCCGGGCAGCTCGGCCATCTGGTCCGGCCGCCCCACCAGGACCGCCATGTGGGGCCCGTAGACCTTGTAGGCCGACCACGCGTACCAGTCCACGCCCCACTCGTCGAACCGGACGGCCCGGTGGGGCGCGAAGGCGACACCGTCGGCCACGACCTTCGCGCCGGCGGCGTGGGCAAGGCGGCAGACTTCCTTCAGGTCGACGGCGTGGCCCAGCAGGTTGGAGACGTGCGGCAGGGCCACGATGGCCGTTCTCTCGTTGAGGAGGGATTCCAGGAGGACCGGCTGCAGGGTGAAGGTCTCCCGGTCGAAATCCCACCACCGGATCGTGCAACCCTGCCGCTCCAGGCGCTTCCAGCAGCCCAGGTTCGCCTCGTGGCCGGAGCGGGCCAGGATGATCTCACGGCCGGGTTCCAGCACTCCGGCGTAGCACGAAGCCAGGGTGTTGAGCAGGACCGTGGTGGACGGCCCGAGCACGGCCACGCCGTCCTGCGTTCCGGCCAGGACGGCCGCGAACTCGTGGGCCCGCTCGACCGTCCGGGTGCTGGTCCGGGACCGGAGGTATCCCGCTCCCAGCTGGACGTACGTCTCGGTCAGGTACCTGTGGACGGCGTCGGCGACGCAGCGGGGAACCTGGGACCCGCCGGCATTCTCCAGGAAGATCCAGTCGCCGGCCAGGCCGGGGAAGCGGGAACGGATGGACCGGATGTCGGGCAGGGACACGGTGGCTCCTTCACGGACGGAGGGGGCGCCTGATCACCACGGTTCCGCTGATGCGGTCATGAATGGCCTGGCGGTTGGGGTGCCAGATCGCCTCGAGAAAACCCAGGAACGCCGTCGCCGCGCTCGCTCCGTAGCCTCCGCTGCGGCCGAAGGCGTCCCACCAGGACAGGGGCTTGCCGTCCAGCTTGACGATCTGCAGGCCGAACAGGAACTTCCCCGGGGTGCGCCCCTTCAGCAGCCTCGTCCACAGGGTGAACCAACCCACGAAGAACGCGCCCCAGCTGAAGGCGCTGGAATAGCTGCCCAGCAGCAGATCGGGCCCGACCTCGAAGCGGCCGTCGCGCAGGCGGGTGGGGCCCGAGGACAGTCCGACCACCACGTCCCGGTCGAGGAATTCCCGCTTCACTCCCTCCAGGTCCCGCGCCGCGACGGCCTCGGCCACGCGCGGCGGCAGGGCGTCGGGGATTCGCTCCCCGACCATGACCAGCGCGTCGAGGGCGAGCCGCGAGGCGCTGGTGGAATCCGCGGGCGCATCCCCGGACATCAGCGCCTCCAGCCTTGGCAACAGGGTGGGATCGGCGCTGCGGATGTTCAGCAGCGTCAGTCCCATGAACAAGGCCCCGAACAGGGTGGCGAACAGGGTCAGGTCGAAGAGGTAGGCCAGGCTCCGGCGCCGGAATGTGGCCAGCGGCCGGCCCAGCAGGTTCTGAGCGATGACCGATGGTTCCCGGGTGACGTGCCGGCCTCGGTCGGGGATGCGCAGCATGGCGGCTCCGGTTGGGGGTGAACGGGGTCTCCTGCCACCGTATCACGAAGCGTCGCCACGGCACAACTGCCGCGTGGGCCCTGTGTGGGCCCTGTACCGCGTGGGCTCCGGAGTGGGCCCCGGCCTGCCGGGCCTTGGCCGCCTGGTCCCCGCACAGGCCGGAAGGTCAGCGGGCCAGGCAATCCTCCGGCGAGGCGGGACCGCTGTCCGTCCCCCCGGCCAGGGTCTCGGTCGCCAGGCCCAGGCTGGACATGCGGCTCCGCAGGTCGAGCATCTCCTGGAGGTAGACGTTGGCCAGCTGGTCCTTGGCCGCTCCGATGATGGTGGTCACCAACCCCAGGGCGGCGACCTGGCCGCCGGCGGGAATCACCGCGGCCACCAGCTTCCAGGCCTGATCCTCCAGGATGCTCAGGGCGAGCTGGATCTCCCTGAGGGCGAATCCCTCGCCGATGCGCTCCCGGGCGATCGCCCCGATGAAATCGATGAAGACCGCGGGGCGGCCGGGCAAGGCGTCCAGGAAGGCGTCCACCAGGCGGTCGGCGCGGCCGCGCAGGAGCTCCTGGTCGGCCTGACGGTAATGGACGGCGGTGGAATCGTGGAGCCGGGAGAAGACGGCGGAACTGATCTCGTCCCGGCGCGAAGCCAGGGCGGCGCGGACGTCGGTGCTCATGGGCGCGCCTTTCGGTGGGGCTGGACCGGCCTGCGGACCGGCGCGATCACCCCTTCAAGGTGTGACGCGGGGGCGGCTCTTTCCAAGAAAAAACCGGCCGTTCCGGGACGAATCCGGAACGGCCGGGGTATGATCCCTGGAGGCGGATCCTACTTCAGCAAGGTGATCCGCCGGCTCTCGTCGACTCCGGCGCTCAGCATCCGCACCATGTAGACGCCGCTGGCCAGGCCGCTTCCGTCGAGGGTGACCTCGTGGCGGCCGGCCTCGCGCTCCCCGTCCACCAGGGTGCGGACCTGGCGACCGGCCAGATCGTACACGGCGATGCTGACGTGCGCGCTGCGGGGCAGCTCGAACGCCACGGTGGTCATGGGGTTGAACGGGTTGGGAGCGATGTCGCCCAGCACGGGAGCGTAGGCTGCGATGGCCGCCGGCTCGTCGAACCGGTCCTGGGCCAGGATGGCGTCGATGGCCGCGTCGAAATCGGCGCCCGCCTTGTCGGCCGCGACGGCGGCCTTGGCCGGGGTCCCGCCCAGGCTGGGGCGGTAGGTCGTCACGGCCCAGTCGATCCGTCCCGACTGGCCCGAGGTGAAGTGATCCATGCAGGAGTCGTCGGTGTAGTCCATGAAGTTGTGGATGGGATCGGCGCCGGCGCCCGGGCAGGTGTCCCGGCCCTCGGGGCAACCGTAGGCGGGGATCAGTTCGAACGGCGTGTCGTCCACCTCGTCGCCGTTGCCGAAGCAGCCGTTCTGGAAGGTGTGGTAAAGGCCGAGGTAGTGGCCGACCTCATGGGTTCCCGTGTCGCCCTCGTTGTAGGGGGCCGCGGACCCGCCGGGGAGCGACTCGCCCAGCATCACGACGCCGTGGCCCCAGTGGTTCTCCGGAGCCATCCACGGGAAGTAGGCCCAACCCAGCAGGCCGCCCGGAGGGCTCTGCAGGTAGATGTTCAGCACGTGGGCCGGGTCGATGGCGAGGTACTGCTTCACGGCCTTCTCCTCGCGCGTGTAATAGTCGAAGCTATAGTAGCGGGACGACTGGTAACGGGCGAAGTGGTGCAGGTAGAAGCTGATTCCCGTACCGGCATAGGCGTCGTTCAGAACCTGGATCTGGTCAGTGACCATCTGGTCGGTGACGTAACCGCTGGTCTGGCTGGCGTAGATGTTGTGCATGGCCACCGGGATGCTGATCACGGCCTTCTCGCCCGCGCGCTCCCGGATCCAGCGGTCGAGGTCGGCGGGGGCCCGCTCGGCGACGATTCCAGGGTCATCGAAGGCTGCGCAGCGGCTGCCGACGATCACGTCGCCCTGGGCCCCCACATAGGTGACGTCCCCCACGAGTTCCACCTGTTCGGGCCGCGCCCCCGCGACCGTGGTCATGGCGATCACCGCCGCGCAGAAGACCAGGAATCCGAGCTTGATTCTATTCATGGTGGCTCCCCCCACGATTCGAGACCTGGTGACTGGGAAATCCGGGATCACAATCCCGGATATTCTGACGAGGTGTGATTTTAACATTCATGGAGATTAATTGCCAAGTGGTTTTCTGGAGTATTTTCATCACTTTTTCATCCCGATCCCGTTATGGACATCGTATATCCAATAAAGGCATACCTTTAAAGATTTGACTCCGGACTGGTCACCTGTTAGTTTCCATCTCAGAGGAGGTCCTCATGCGTTATGTTCCGTTGATCCTGTCCTGCCTGGTCATGGCCGCCCATCACAGCCGGGGCGGAGAGCCCGGCCTGGTCGGGATGTGGCTGGCCCTCCCCTTCGCCCTCCTGTTGCGCCGCCGCTGGGCCGACCTGGCGATCCAGGGGGTCCTCGCGGCCGGAGCGGTCGAATGGATCCTGACCATCGAGTCCCTCGTGGGCATCCGCCGGATGGCGGGTCTGCCCTACGGGCGCATGGCCGCCATCCTCGGGGGCGTCGCCCTGTTCACCGCCTTGTCCGGACTGCTCCTGAACACGTCCGGCCGGCGTCGGCGCCTGCCCGAACGCGACCCCGTGGCCGCCGGCCTGGCCGCCTTCCTGCTGACCTGCGGCCTGCTCGTCCCCGTCCAGCTGTTCATGGATCCGGCCGGGCTGCTGGCGGAAAGATTCCTGCCCTTCGCCGGCTGGTGGGAAGGGCTGGTGCTGGCCTTCTACGCCGGGTGGCTGTCCGACCGCCTGCGGGATCCCCGCACCATCAAGAAGCTGCGGCCGAAGGTGTGGCTGGCCTTTTCCCTGGTCTTCTTCACCCAGCTGGTGCTGGGCCTCTCCGGCCTGGAAAAGCTCCTGATGACAGGGAAACTGCACCTGCCGGTGCCGGCCCTCATCGCCGCCGGCCCGATCTTCCGGGGCGGCGGGATCTTCATGGCGATCCTGTTCACCTCGTCCATCCTCCTGGTGGGGCCGGCCTGGTGCAGCTGGCTTTGCTACATCGGGGCCTGGGACGACCGGGCGGCCCGCGCGCGCAAGCGGCCAGGCCGGTTGCCGCGGTGGCGGCCGCACGTGCGGGTGGGCATCGGGATCCTGGTTCTCGGCACCGCCTTCGCGCTGGGACGCCTGGGCGTGGGCACCCTCGCCGCCGGCTACCTGGCGGCAGGCTTCGGTCTGGCGGGAGTCGCGGTGATGGTCCTGTGGTCGCGGCGCGCCGGGCACATGGCCCACTGCACCGCCTGGTGCCCCATGGGCTGGTTCGCCACCCGGCTGGGCAAGATCTCGCCCTGGCGCCTGAAGATCAGTTCGGCCTGCACCGATTGCGGGGCCTGCACTCCCGCCTGCCGCTACGACGCCCTCTATCCCGAGGACGTGCTGCGCCGCGTCCCCGGCGAAGCCTGCACCCTGTGCGGGGACTGCCTCAGCAACTGCCCCACCGGCAGCATCGCCCTGCAATTCCCGGGTCTGACCCCCACGGCGGCCAGGACGACCTTCTTCGTGATGGTGGCCGCCATGCACGCCGCCTGGATCGGAGTAGCCCGGCTTTGACCTGAATTGTGATAACAATATCCGTTTTCTTAATCATTACCCCACAACAGGTTTCGCTGTTTTGAGTCATGAAAACCGCTTGACTGAATTCATATCGTTGTGATAGGGTTTTCCCGAGGACAGGGAAGATACCACCCCCCAAGGGCGTCTCCGATGCTGCTGCGGACCTTGAAATCGAACTGGTCGCTGTTCTGGTCGCGGGACGCCCTCGACACGGTCCCCCTCCCACCTCCCCTCCCCGCTAGTCCACGATCCTTCTCGCTGCGGCGCCTGTTCTTCTCATGCGACACCCTGCCCCGGCTCGATCCCCCGGCTCCCTCCGCCAGGCCCCTCATCCGGATCCTGTTCGCCACGGCCGACAAGCTGCCTGGGCCGCCGCCCCGGCTTCCCGGCGGCACGAAGACATCACCTCCAGACGAAAGTCCAGATTGAGCCATGGAACACACCCGACATCTCTGGCGCATGGCCGTCCTGCTGGTCCTTCTGTTCGTTCTCGTCATCGTCGGTCGCCATTTCGCCGTTCCCGAATCCTTCGGAGCCCACGGGTTCTACCGGTACCATGCCCTGGGCGAGATCATGGCCATCCCCGCCGTCCACGGGGACCGGGAGTCCTGCCGGGATTGCCACGACGCCATGGCCGGAGCCAAGGCGGCAGGACGCCACCGGGGACTGTCCTGCGAATCGTGCCATGCGCCGCTGGCCACCCACATCAACGAAGGGGACGTGGCCGCCCCCATGGCCATCGACCGGTCGGTGATCCTGTGCGCCCGCTGCCACGCGCCCTTGCCTGCCCGGCCTGCTTTCGTGCCCGTCGTCCACCTCCGCGAACACCTCGAGCTCGAGGAAGGTCAGCCCATCCCCGAAGGGGTTTGCCTGGAGTGCCACGACCCTCATGATCCCCAACCCTGAACCGGCCCCGCGCTGAAACGGAGGATCCCCTCGTGACCAGCAAGAAGAACGAACGCAGCTGCAGCCGCCGGGAATTCCTGAGCCTCGCCGCCAAGGGGGCGGGGGCGGTGGCCGTGGTCCTGTTCAGCGGAGATCTCGCCCTGGTCTCCGCCAGCTCGGCCGTCAAGGGCGCGGACCTCGCCATCGGGGGGTACGATCCCACCCGCCACCGCTACATCTACCTCGTGGACATCGACAAGTGCATCGGCTGCGGGGCCTGCGTCCGCGCCTGCAGTCACGAGAACCAGGTGCCGAAGCACTTCTTCCGGACCTGGGTGGAACGCTACGAGATCTCCCGCTCGGGCGAGGTCGCCATCGATTCGCCCGACGGCGCCCTCGGCGGGTTCGAACCGCGGGCGACCGGCGAGGACATCGGCAAGGCCTTCTTCGTGCCCAAGCTTTGCAACCACTGCTCGAACACCCCATGCGTCCAGCTCTGCCCGGTCGGGGCCTCGTTCACCAGTCCCGACGGCGTGGTGCTGGTCGATCAGGAACGGTGCATCGGCTGCAGCTACTGCGTCCAGGCCTGCCCCTACGGATCGCGGTTCATCCACCCGGAGACCCACACCGCCTCGAAGTGCACCCTGTGCTACCACCGGCTGACCAGGGGGATGACCACGGCCTGCGTCCAGAACTGCCCCACCGGTGCCCGCAAGATCGGCGACGCCCTGGCGCTGGGCGACGAGGTCGCCGAGATCCTGGCCACCCGGGACGTGCGGGTGCTCAAGCCCGAACTCCACACCCAGCCCAACTGCAACTACCTGGGCCTGAGCAAGGAGGTGCGGTGATGCACGAACAAGGGCTGAATTTCCTGTTCCCCAACGACTTCCACATCATGTGGAGCCTGATGATCGCCCTCTATCCCTACATCACCGGGCTGGTGGCCGGAGCGTTCATCGTGTCGTCCCTCTACCACGTGTTCGGACGCTCCGAATTGAAGCCGGTGGCCCGCCTGTCCATGGTGGCCAGCCTGTCGTTCCTGCTGGTGGCGACCATGCCCCTGCTGGCCCACCTGGGTCACCCCGAGCGCGCGTTGAACATCATGCTCACGCCGCACTTCACCTCGGCCATGAGCGCCTTCGGCATGATCTACGGCCTTTATCTCATCCTGGTGCTCGTGGAGATCTGGCTGATCTACCGGGTCGAGATCATCGAACTCGCCGCCCGCAGCCGCGGCTTCAAGCGGTGGTTCTTCGCCTCCCTGGCCCTGGGGGTCTACGACACGTCCCCGGCCGCCCGGGAAGTCGACCGCAAGGCGGTCGTGGTCCTGGCGGGGCTGGGCATCCCCGCGGCCTGCATCCTCCACGGCTACGTCGGCTTCATGTTCGGGTCGGTCAAGGCCAACGCCTTCTGGTCCACCCCCCTGATGCCCATCATCTTCCTGTTCTCGGCGGTGACCTCGGGCGTGGCCATGATCCTGATCCTCTACGAGATCCTGTGCAAGACCGGCGGCCGCAGGATCGACGGGGCATGCGTCCAGTCACTCGCCCAGTGGCTGTGGCTGTTCGCCACCGTGACGGTGACCCTGGAGGTCCTGGAGATCGTGTCCCTGAGCTACGAACAGAACGAGGAGTGGCTCATCGTGGGGCCCCTGATCTTCGACAAGATCGCGTTCTCCTTCATCGGCATCCAGATGATCTTCGGCTCGCTGATCCCCTTCGTGCTGCTGGCGATCGTGGTCCTGATGCGCCGCTACCTCACCGATCCCATGCGCCACGTGATCGCCTTCGTCGCAGCCTGCATCCTCCTGATCCAGGTCTTCTCCATGCGCTGGAACGTGGTGATCGGCGGCCAGATCTTCTCCAAGAGCGGCGTGGGCTTCCGCGAGAGCTACGTGCCCGAACTCTTCGGACGCGAGGGGGTCGCCATGGCCCTGCTCATCTTCATCCTGCCTTTCTTCATCATGGGAGTCTTCAACCGGTTCCTTCCCCTGGCCCCGAACAGGCCCGAGGAGCCCGCCGGAGAGGACCCGGCATGACCGAACTCACCCGGGAAGCCCTGCTCCAGGCCATCGAGAGCCTCCAGGCGGCGGTCAACCGCCTCGAGAGCAGGGTCCGGGTCCTCGAAACGGGCAGCGACCGGGTTTCCCTGGCTGGACAGGCGGACGCCTCCACCCTGGTCACACCCCGGCTTCCGGATCCCTCGCCGGCAAGAGCCGGCTTTTCCGGCGCGAAATTCTGGTACCTTGCCGGGCGATCGGTCCTGGTGCTGGCCGGAGCCTTCCTCCTGCGGTTCATGTCCGATGCGGGCACCATCCCCGCCCTGGGCGGCGCCCTGGCCGGCCTGGGCTACTGCCTCGCGCTGATCTGGATGCTCCACCGGGCGGGTGGGCGCAACGACGGGATCGGGGCCGTCGCCCACGGCTTGACCGCCGCCGTCATCGCCTTTCCCCTGATCGCCGAATCGGGCGGGACCCGCGCCCTGCTCTCTCCCCTCGGAGCCGTGGGTGGCCTCGCCCTGGTGACGGGCGCCGGAATGTTTGCGGCATGGCGGAGGCGCCTGAGGTTCCTGGCCTGGACCTTCACCCTCGGTGCGCTGATGGTGGTCGTCACCCTCATCAAGTCGAAGGAGGCCTACCTGGAGAGCGCCTCCTTCCTCCTCCTGCTGGGCGCCGGAACCTGCCTGCTGGCCTATTCCCGCCACTGGCACCTCAAGCGCTGGGTGGTGGCCGGTCTCCTCAACGTCCTTCTGCTCTGGCTGGTGGTCGCCGCCTCGGGCGATCCCGGCCGCATTCCCGCCGGGATCCATCCCTTCCGGGTCCAGACCCTGGCGGTCTGCCACCTGCTGGTCTATCTGGGGATCTTCACCTGGCGGGCCCTGATCCAGGGGCGCGGCGTCAGGGTCTTCGACGTGGTCCAGTCCGTCGGCGCGGTCGCGGTGGGTTTCGGAGGAGCCGTCCGGATCGCCCAGACCAACGGCCAGGGCGCCGTGGCCCTGGGATGGTTCGCACTCCTGTCCGCCCTGGCAGGATACGCCGTGGCGTTCATCTTCATCCGGTCACGCCGGGGCCGGGGCCGGGGATTCTTCTACTTCGCTTCGCTCGCCCTGGTCTTCCTGGCCATCGGCAGCCTGACCGTCGCCCACGGCTCCTGGCTGGTGTGGTGCTGGGTCCTGCTCGGCCTCGCCGCGGCGGGCCTCGGGGCCGCCTTCCGCCGGGTCACCCTGAGGTTCCATGCCGCGGTCTACCTATTCCTCGCCGCGGTCGGTTCGGGGTTGGCGAGGAGTTCCTTCGCCACCTTCATGTCCCCTCCCGATTCGATCCGGACGGGGACGGACCTCCCGTCGGCCGTGGTCATGCTGGCCGCCCTGGCCGGATATCTCATCATGGCCCGGGGCCACAGGGAGCAGGATCTTTCCATCGCTCTGGTCATCCCACGCTTCTTCCCGGCCGCCATGTTCCTGGGCGGCGTGGGGCAGCTTCTCGTCATGGGGTTGGTCGGACTGTCGGCCGGAACGCCCCCGGACCCCGATCCCGCCCTGACCGCCCTCCTGCGGACCGCCGTCCTGGCCCTGACCGCGGTCCTCCTGGCCGTCGTCTCCGGCAGGCTGGCCCTGCCCGAGCTGTCCTGGCTGGTCTATCCGGTCCTGCTGTTCGCCTGCGTCAAGCTGGTCCTCGAGGATCTCCAGGTGGGAAACGCCCTGACCCTCTGCGTGGGATTCGCCCTGCTGGGAGCCGCCCTCATCATCGCGCCCCGGACGGCCCGGAGCCGCATTCCCAGGGTTCCGCCGACCGGGTGATTCTTCGCCCCGCATCCGGTCGCGGCCACGAGCCGCCCGGGGCCGATCATCCCGAACCGCGGGAGAACACCCGCAGTCCCACCACTCCCGCGACGATCAGCAGGATGCACGCCACCCTCACCCACTCGCGGGACTCCCCGAACAGGATCATCCCCAGCGCCGCCACGCCGATGGCCCCGATGCCCGTCCACACCGCATACGCCGTGCCCAGGGGAATGGTCTTCATGGCGACCGACAGCAGGTACAGGCTGATCGCCATGGTCACCCCCGTGAAGACCGAGGGCCACAGGCGGGTCAGCCCCTGGCTGGACTTCAGTCCGATGGCCCAGGCGCATTCGAAGATACCGGCGACGACGAGAACGATCCAGGCCATGGGTGCTCCGGGCGGAAGGGGAAGGGGGAAGGGACGACGGCGGCCATCATACGCCACGGACCGCCTTCCGCCCAAAACCCAATCTCCCTTTGACGCGGGAAACCGGTCGGATTACCTTAAACAGGATAATGATGTCCGATTTGAAAACGGGCGTGGATTCGCAAGACAAGGGGCGGTGGCCATGGCGCTGCGGAAGATCGTGAACATCGACGAGGACCTCTGCGACGGTTGCGGGGACTGCGTCCCCTCCTGCGCCGAAGGGGCCATCCGGATCATCGACGGCAAGGCCCGGCTGGTGGGCGACATGCTCTGCGATGGGCTGGGGGCCTGCCTGGGAGACTGCCCACGCGGGGCCATCACCATCGTTGAGCGCGACGCCGCCGCATTCGACGAGGATGCCGTCGAGAAGCACCTGGCCGGGCTCGGCCGCTCCCTCGGTCCCGACCGCGGCGGCCCCACCCCCGATTTCCAGCCGGCTCCGGTGCCCCTGTCCGTGCTGCCCGGGGCCTCACGCGCCCCGTCACCGCATTCGGCCGGCGGCGGTTGCCCCGGATCCCGGCCCATGCAGTTCGCCGACCCGGCCCCCGCGGCCTTGGGCGCACCCGGACCGCAGATTCCCGCCGCCAGCCAATTGCGGCAGTGGCCGGTGCAACTGCATCTGATCTCGCCCAAGGCCCCCTACTATCAGGGAGCCGACGTCCTGCTGGCAGCCGATTGCTGCGCCTTCGCCGTCGGAGACTTCCACGACCGGTTCCTCAAGGGCAAGGCCGTGGCGGTGGCCTGTCCCAAGCTGGACTCGGACCTGGACGTGTACGTGGCCAAGCTGACCGCCATGATCGACCTGTCGAGGATCAACACCCTGACCGTCCTGATGATGCAGGTGCCCTGCTGTTCCGGACTGCTCCGGTTGGCTCAGGAAGCCGTCATGGACGCCGAGCGCAAGGTGCCCCTCAAGCAGATCATCGTGGGCGTGCAGGGCGAGGTGCTCAGGGAAGAATGGGTCTGACCGGTCCGCGATCCCCTTGACCGCCACCCCCACCGCCGCGCATAGTGCCTCCTGGAAAATCCAACCGGGAGGCGCCCCGCTTCATGAAACCCCAGATCTTCGCCCTGCTGACCGCCATCGCCTGGGGAGTCGGCGGCTACTTCGAGAAACGCGGCCTGCACCTGGGCAACCTGCCCCCCCAGCTGGGGATCACCCTGCGCACCGCCGTGGCCCTGGTGATCCTGGGTCTGGCCAGCGCTCCCCACTGGAAGGCCGTCACCCAGGCGCCGACCCGGGCCCTGGTGTACATGATCCTCGGCGGCGGCGTGGTGGCCGGCTCCATCGGCATGCTCTGCTTCTACACCGCGCTCAAGGGTGCGCCGTTGACCAAAGTCATGCCCATCGCCTTCACCTCGCCCCTGTTCGGGGCCCTGCTCGCGGTGATGATCGGCGGCGAGCCCCTGACCGCCCGCGTCCTCATCGGCATGGCCCTGACCATCGGCGGCATTGTCGTCCTGACGACGGGATAGGCCGGCACGGCCGGCCCATCCCCCGGTCCCGTCTTCGTCAATCGCAGGGCAAGGACTGGTCGATCCAGCCCAGCAGGCGATAGCGCTCCGCACCGCGCGGATCAGCCACCGGAACCGCGAAGAAAGTGCTCGGACCGGACACCATCAGGTCCGTGGCCTCCTCCCGCATGAAACGCACCCGCAGGTCGTAGACCGCGCGCTGCACCCCGTCGCGATCCGGATCTCCGGCATCCTCCCACCCGGTCAGCGGGAGACAGTATTCCACCTCGATGGCCGTGACCGCCGGCACGACGGTCCCGTCATCCCGCACGTGGGGACGGCCCGAGAACATTCGTGACACGGCCGCCAGCTCGTCCTGCTTGCCCCAGTGGTCGCTCTTCAGGCCCAGGTCCGCCACGTCGCAGGGCCGCAAGGTGAAGGCGAAATCCTCGTCCAGCAGCAGGGCGTAGGCGTCGATCGCCCGCTCGGCATAGGCCCTCACCAGGTTGTCCACCAGGAGGTCCGGGGTGACGGCCTCGGGATACCCCTTGCCCGGATCCGGCGCCGTGATGACCCCCTCGTCGGTGCATCCGGCGAAGATGAACGCCGCCCCGGCGGTCGCGGCCAGGAGGATGAGATTGGTCGTGCGATTCATGTCATGCCCTCTTTTCGCCTGTGGGGTCAAGCCGAACTCGACATGGCGAACGGGGCGAAGGCGGGACGACGAGCGGGTCGCGAGGCTGGTCGATGAATGACGATAGGGAGGGGTCCCGGTCCGGTCAAGGAGTCGGAGTGCCGGATGCGGCCCCCTTCTCCCCACCGCGGGACCCGTAGGCGGCCAGACCCAGGCCCAGCAGGAAGTACAGCAGCATCTCGGGCTCGTCGTCGGTCTGGTAGACCTGGAAGAACCCGGCCGCGAGCAGGCCGGCCTGGCTCGCCAGCAGTCCCGGCAGCACCCATCCGCCCAGGCGGCGCCAACCCCGCCACAGGTGCCTGAAGATCTCCACCTGCAGCCACAGGAAGGCCGCCAGACCCAGCAGTCCCGCGTTGACCCCCTGCATCAGGTAATCGTTGTGGGCGTGGCCGCGGACCTCGTAGAAACCCGGCACCTCGTGACGGCTCATCATGCGGTCGAAGTTGCCGGGTCCCCAGCCCAGGACGGGCTTGGCCTTCAGCCCTTCAACCGAGCTGCGCCACAGGTTGACCCGCCCGATCTCCGTGGTGTCGGTGAAGGTCTCGGTCACCCTTTCGCGGATCGGAGCGACCGCCATGGCTGCGATCACCACCACGGCCAGGGTGAGAACGCCCCACCGGCGGCGGGAGGCCGGCAAGGTCGCGGCAAGCACGACACCTGCGACCAGGAGGCCGAGATAGGAACTGCGGGCGAAGGTCCAGACCAGGGCCAAGGCGAACACCAGGGTCATGATGACGGACGGGTAGGCGGTTCGGGCGCGGAGCCCCGCCTGGTGGGCCAGCCAGGAGAGGGTCATCGTCAGGTAGAGGAGGAGCTGCCCGCCGAGGCTCAGGTGGTGCCCGGAAAACCCGACGATGAGGTAATAGGGACCGGTGCGGAAGAGCTCCCGGTCGCGCACGTAATCCCAGCCCAGGAAGTGCTGCACGATGCCGTACCCGCCGGCGGCCAGCCCGGCCGTCAGGGCAACGACCGCGACCCGCTCGGCGGAGCGACCGGTCCCCGCAAGGACCAGGGGCACGACGACCAGTGCGAGCTTGATCCACCATTCCTCCACCAGCTTGGCCCAGTGGGAGGAACCGGGTTCGGCCAGCAGCGTCGCCAGGAGGTTGCAGAGGATCGCCGCGGCGAGGGAGGCGAGGATCGGACGCGGCAGGGAGGCGAGGATCGGACGCCCCAGGGAGGCCCGCGACCCCCTCTTCCCGGCGCCGGTCCGGACCAGGGCGGCCACCGCCAGCAGGCCGAGGCCGATGTTGCCGGCGGACACCGAGACGGCCATGGCCACGGCGACCAGACAGGTGAGGAATTCGGGCCAACGGGTCTGCAGGGACCTCATCCACGGCTCCCGGAAGGGGCGAACGACGGCGGAATCCCGCCAAGATAAGGCCTCGGCTCGGGCGAGTACACGCCAAAGAGGGCCGAAGTCGCGCCACCGGCCGCAGAGTTCGGAACATTTCCGCCAGCGCCACCCCGCCCTCCGCCGGGCCGCCCCCAGGGCGGATTCCTGTGGAGGGTGATGGGGTCGGGGGATGGTCCCCGCCTTGGTCGAAAACGCCTCCAAACCACCAATTGGAGACCGTTTTCGACCTTCTGGGTCCCTCGGGGGATGGATTCGCCCCCGCCGCGGCGTCAAAGAAATCTCATTTTCCCCTTGCGTTTTCGCTGTTTTTTCGCTATAATATTCCCAATCCACTCCTCCCGGATTCCCAGGAGGAGAACCATGCCTGCCAACACCGTCCTACCCGTCTTCCAGCCCGGCCAGACCGCCGCCGCCGCCCACGCCGCCCTCCAGCAGGCCGTCCGGGTCATGGACCATGCCCGCCACTGCGCCGTCCTCTGGTTCGCCGACGTCATGGCGCGCGGTCTGTTCCGGGATCTCGGATTCCCTTCCATCCAGATCTACGCCCGGCAGGAACTCGGCTTCTCCCGGACCAGGACCGGGGATTTCGTCCGCATGGCCCGCAAGCTGGACGACCTGCCGCAGATCAGGAAATCCCTGGAGACAGGCAAGCTCGGCTACACCAAGGCCCGGGAGATCATCAAGGTCGCCACCCCGGCCACCGAGAAGGAATGGGTGAAGGTGGCCTGCTCGACCCCGAGGGGCAGACTGGCTGAGGACGTCGCCAGGGTCCGGGCCCAGGCCGCCGACCTGAGGACCTCGCCCGGTCAGGGGGAACTGATCCCGGCGGCGCCCCGTGAGCGGCGGCTCGCAGCGGCGGTCCCGGTCAAGGTGTCCCTGGAGATGACCCCCGAGCAGTTCGCCCGGTTCGAGGCCCTTCAGGAGCGCCTGACCAAGGCTGGTGACGGCGCAGATCGGGTCGAGCGGATCCTCGCAGGGTTGGATGCGTTGCTGGAGGACGCCCTGGGTGGGGGGCAGCTCGACACCGAGGCCGGGGTCTCCGCCGATGCCTCCGTCGGCGCCTCGACCAGCACCTCCGCCGGCGCCTCCGCCGCCCTCCCCGAGCGGGCCCTCCGGGGGACCTCTTTCCAGGTTCACGTACGCCAATGCCCCGATTGCGGCCGTTTTTCGGCTTCGACCAGCCGGGGGGAGGTGACCTTCGGCCCGGGGGACGCCGGACGGGTGGCCTGCGATTCCCGCAGCGAAGATCCCCGGACCGGGCGCAACAACGCCACCATTGCGCCGAGTGTGCGGCGGCGGGTGCTGGCCCGGGACGGCCACCGCTGCCAGGGGCCCGGTTGCAGGAACACCCGGTTTTTGGAGGTCCATCACGTCCTGCCGCGGGCCCGGGGCGGCACGAACAGGCCCGACAACCTGATCACCCTCTGCGGCGCCTGCCACCGGCACGTCCACGAGAAGGCTCAGGGAGCGCAGGGGTTGCCGGCGCCGGAGGCGAGGCCGCTGGGATTGCCGGCGGCGGAGGTCAAGCCCCAGGGATGACCGGCGCCGGGGGCGCCACCTCGGGAATCTCCTTCCCCGCGGAAGCCGCGCTGGAAGCGTCAGCAGAGCGGGACCAAGTGCGATGGTTCGAAGGTGAGAAGTTGAAGACCTGAATCACCGGTGGGCGACCCGACTCGGCCGGTTCGTCGCGGCCCGATCAACGTTTCGTCAGTGGAACCATCGGCTATGGTTCGCCTTGCCAGAGCGCGCCGAGCAACCGGAGCCGGCAGGAGGCGATGACCGACTTGGACTCTGTCCGCAGGGTAGCCGGGCTCGGAATTCCCGGGGAGACTCCGCCCCGCCTGTCCATCACACTGTCCATCCCGCGGTTGTAAGCCGCCCCGACAGGGTATATGCTCACGGGCCGAACTGCATCGGCCGGCTCACTTCGCTTGGTATATCATGTCAGCGGCGACGGCCGGGTTCCCGAAAGCGCCCGAAAGGACCGAACCCTCCAAGTGCGGAGACGGGGGATGCGCGACCACACCGACACCGAACTCTTCGATCCGGACTTCAACCAGGACGGCCGGTTCCACCGGCGCCAGCCCATCCTCACGTTCCTGAACGGTCCCCAGATGGGCCGGGTCATCCTCCTGGCCAAGGACGCCTTCGTTTTCGGCCGCTCGGCGGACGCCGACATCATGGTGGTGGACAACGCCATCTCGCGGAGGCACGGCCGCGTCAGCTACTGCCCCGCAACGGACGGCTATCTGGTCAGCGACCTCGACAGCTCCAACGGCACGTTCGTCAACGATCGCCGCATCACCGAACAGCCCCTGTCGACCGGCGACAAGATCATCATGGGCAAGACCATCCTGAAGTTCTCCCTGGCCGACGCGGTGGACGTCCACTACATGGGCGAGATGGAGAAGCTGATCACCGTCGACGAGCTCACCGGCCTGCCTTCGAAGCGCCGCTTCGACGAGGAGCTGGCGCGCCACATCGCCGTCGCCCACGGCTCGTCCACCCCCCTGGGCATGCTGATGATGGACATGGACGGGCTCAAGCGGATCAACGATACCCATGGACACCAGTTCGGCGCCTTCTCGATCGCCGAGACCGGCAAGCTGATCGGGAGCCTCGTGGCCGGCAAGGGTCTGGCCAGCCGGTACGGCGGGGACGAGTTCATGGCCTTCCTGGTGGGAACGTCGCTCAACGGATCCGTCGAGGTGGCCGAACGGATCCGCGCCGCCGTCGAGGCCCATGACTACTGCAAGGATGGGATCACGCTCGAACCCACCATCAGCATCGGGGCCGCCGCCCTGGTCATCGGCGAAGGTGCCGAAGGCCTGTTGCGGCGCGCGGACGAGGCCCTGTACCGCGCCAAGCAGGCGGGCCGCAATCGGGTCTGCACCTGACCGGAGGACCATGGCACCGATCGACACCAGCGAGGCCCGCGCTCTCGCTCTCGACGCCGCCGACCCTTTGCGCGGCTTCCGATCCCGGTTCCACCTGCTGCCGGGCGTGATCTACATGGACGGCAATTCCCTGGGCCTGCTGTCCCGGGAAGCCGAGGCCGCCCTCCTGCAGACCCTGGACGAATGGCGGACCTGCGGCGTGTCCGGATGGTTCACCGGCGAGTCCCCCTGGTTCCACCGCGCCGAGCGCGTCGGCGCCCTGATGGCATCCCTGATGGGGGCCGAACCCGAGGCCGTGATCCACTCGGCCACGGTCACGGTGAACATCCACGCCCTGGTCAGCAGCTTCTACCGGCCCGCCGGCGCCCGCGTGAAGATCCTCGCCGACAGCCTCAACTTCCCCACCGACCTCTACGCCCTGCAGGGCCAGCTGAAGCTGCGGGGCCGCGACCCCGGGCGGGACCTCGTCCTCGTTCCCAGCCCCGACGGCCGCACGCTCGACGAACGGGCCATCGTCGGCCTGATGACCGAGGAGGTCGCCCTGGTCTTCCTGCCCTCGGTCCTGTATCGGAGCGGCCAGCTGCTGGACGTGGCCTACCTGGCGGCGGCGGCGAGGGAACGGGGCATCCCCCTGGGTCTCGATTGCAGCCACTCCGCCGGCGCCGTCATCCACCGGCTCGACGACTGGGGCGTCGATTTCGCGGTCTGGTGCAGCTACAAGTATCTCAACGGGGGGCCGGGAGCCTCGGCTTTCCTCTACGTCAACCGCCGGCACTGGGACCGCGAACCCCTGCTTTGCGGCTGGTTCGGCAACGACAAGGACACCCAGTTCGAGATGGATCCGGAATTCAGGCCCCAGGCCACGGCGGGGCGCTGGCAGATATCCTCGCCCGGCATCCTCGGCTCGTCCACCCTGCTCGGTTCGCTGGCGGTGATCGCCGAGGCCGGGATCGAGCGGATCCGCGCACGGTCCCTCGCCCTGACCGGCTACCTGATGGAGCTGATCGATGCCGAACCGACGGGACCGGACCACGGCCTGGTCATCGGCACCCCGCGGGAGCCCGAGCGGCGGGGCGGCCACGTCGCCGTGGAGATCCCCTCGGGGGCCGCTCAGGTGTGCGAGGCTCTCATCGAGCGGGGAATCGTTCCCGATTTCCGTCCCCCAGACGTGGTCCGCATCTGCCCCTCGCCCTTGTACGGGACCTTCCACGAGGTCTGGCGGACCGTCCGGGTCCTGAAGGATCTCACGACGTCCTGACCGGCACTATCGGAAGACCTCTTCCAGGAAGTCCTGCATCGCCCGCCACGACCGGCGGTCCGCCTTCTCGTCGTAGGCCGCACCGCGCGACGGATCGTCCCCCGCGCCCTTCTGGGTGAAGGCGTGGACGGCCCCGGCGTACATGATCAGCTGGTAGTCCGCGCCCACCGCCTCCATCTCCTCCAGGAACCCATGGACCGCCTCCGGCTTGACGTAGGGATCGACCGCACCGTGGCACACCAGGATCTTGCCCTTGATGGCCCCGGCCTCCGCCGGCAACGGCGTGTCGAGGCTGCCATGGAAGCTGACCACGCCGTCAATGTCGGCGCCGGACCGGGCGAGTTCCAGCACGCCGCCGCCGCCGAAGCAGTACCCGATCGCCGCGATGCGCTCCTGATCCACACCCGGCTGGCGCCGAAGCTCCGCCAGACCGGCGGCCAGGCGCGCACGGAACAGCTCCCGGTCGCCGTAGTACTTGCCCGCTTCCCGGCCGGCTTCCGACGTGTCCGCAGGACGGACCCCCTGCCCGTAGACGTCGGTGGCCAGGGCGATGTAGCCCAGTTCCGCGAGCATGTCCGCCCGCATGCGTTCGTTGTCGCCGAGTCCCAGCCACTGGTGGACCACCAGGACGCCGGGCCGGGGGCCATCCAGGGCATCATCCCAGGCAAGGTAGCCCTCGAGAACGACGCCGTCGTGTTCGAAGGTGACGGTCTTGTGGGCGATGGCCGCAGCCGCGGTCCCCTGGCTCAGGGTCAGGGCGACGGCGAGGATCGGAACAAGAGCGGGGGTTTTCATCTGGTCCTCCTGCTGATGGGATGTTCGAGGTCCGCGACAATTTCGGAGTGAAACAGTCCGACAGCAAGGCGGCAAAAAATCGGGCCCGGCAGACGCCGGGCCCGTTGCGATCCGGATCCGGGATGGCTACCTGAAGAGAGCCTTGATGCCGCCCAGGCTCGACCGCTCCGCATCCACCGTGCAATCCACCGGGGGGAAGCCGTCCACGAAGGGCTCCAGCTTGAAGGCGCCGAAGTTGTAGGTCCACATTCCGAGGGCCCAGTTGGCGCAGTCGCCGACCATCAGGCCCGTCTCGTCGAACCAGTAATCGTCGAAGTAGATTTGCGTCCCGGTCTCGTGGCTGTCCGCCAGCCATTCGCCGTAGGTCAGGATGTCGGTCACCAGGAACCCGTCGGTCAGCCAGACGATGCAACTCTCGTAGTGTTCGGGAGCGGCCATGATTGCCGCGGCCGTCAGGGGGATGGGATCGGGCATGATCGTGCAGACCCCCACCTTGGTGAAGGTGGCTGCCGGGACGGCCGTCGTGTAGTGGCCCACATCCAGTTCGGTGAGCTCGTAGTACTCGAAGTAGGGCGCATACACCGTGACGATGTCCCCCACCTGCGCGGTGTGGCCGGCCCCCAGATAGACCCAGGTGCTGTTGCCCATCTGGAACGGGGACTCGGCGATGGCGCAACCGTAGGCGGTGACGGCCGTCACCGTGGCGCAGACCACGGTCACGTAGTCCCCTTCGGCGTACAGGCCGCCGACCTCCATGTCGTAGATGGGACCGGCCAGGGCGGGCGCGGCCAGGGTCAACAGGGCGATGATCGCGAGCAAGGATTTCATGAGTGCAGACCTCCAGGGTTCCTGCCGGCGGCAGGGCAGGGCAAGATGTCCGGATGGAGGGACGGGTGACCCGAGGGTGATGCATTCGGGGGCGAGTCCCAGGTGCCAACTGATCGTAACAGATTTTCAACAAAAGAAAATAAATTTTCAAAACCCCAGGACAAAAATAGGATTTTTTCCGATTTTATCCAATGAAAAGAGATTTGGCGCAACCCAAGGAATGCCTGTGCCGGTAGGCTTGGAATCCTAGCACTGCGATTGGGTTTGAACGCTTCATTTCATTCATGCCCGGCTGGTGATCTTCGCCGTCAGGGGCCGCCGCCTGCGGATCGTGCTGAAAGCGGAACAGGACCTCGGTCCCCAGGCGGTCAGTCGGGACGGCCGTGACCGGGACGGGCGGCCGGTGGCCGACGGAACCTATTTCGCCCGGTTGCTGGTGAGTGGGCCAGGAGTCAGGCAGGAGCTGACGCGGAAGGTGCTGATCCTCGGATGATCCCGGGGATCGGGCTCATGATAGACAATTTTGGTCTTGTTCTACCCGGGGTCCATGGTGTATGGTTTTGAACTTGGATCCAATTTCATTGGAAACCAATCTCAGGGTGCGGTCGGCGGGAGGGGAGATCCGGCCATGGCGCCAGCGCGTCGGCGACCCGCCGCGCGTGGGTTACGGGCCGGAATCCGGAGTGCCGACCCACCGGACGCATACCACCCTGCGGCCTTGCCAAAGGCCCTGGATCGGAGGACCACCATGAAGAAACTGACCGTACTCGCTCTGGCTTTCGCCGTCATGATCGCCGGCCCCGCCGCCTTCGCCGATTCCGACCTCAACGTCACCCATGCGGGCAAGGGAACCCTGGAACCCCCCATCTTCGCCGACGTGGCCAACGCCACCTGCACCTTCCCCGGACCCGCGACCTCCTTCGCCATCAACCTGACCATCGTCAACAACGCCCCCGTGGATATCGACGCCTGGGGCATCGACGGCGCGAGCGCCAACGACGGCCACATCATCTGGGACACCTTCGGCGCCTTTTCCGGGCCGGCGACCCTGACCAGCACCACCGGCATCGACACCGAGCGGGTCATCGCCTTCTTCTCCGGTTTCTCCCCCGGTGAGTCCGTGACCTTCTCCGGAATCGACCCCGACATCCTGGGGAACCCCAGCTTCGGCGTGACCGTCGGCGGCATCGCCAACTCCCGCACCGGCGCCCGCGGCCACGGCCAGACGTTCTACAGCACCTTCGTTTCGGACGGCGTCAACACCTACGCCATCATCGGCCCCAGCGCCAGCGCCGCCGGCGGGGACTTCGCCGGCCTCATGCGGGACCTCTCTCCCGCCAAGACCTTCGACTCCCCCGAGACCGAATCCTTCGGCGCCGTCAAGTCGCTCTTCCGGTAGTTTCCCGCTACCGTCCAGGGTTCGTGAGCCTGCCGCCCCCCGCGTGGGGGCGGCTTCCTTTTACCCCTCCGGCGCGGCCCGCCCGCGTTGACGCCCCCCCGCCCACCGCTTATGATGAACGTGGTCGTTCAATGACGTGTGCGGGACGCGAAGGAGGATGGGATGGGGCTGATCAAGGGGACTGCCAGACCGCAGTCCAAGAAGGACCGGACCCTGCCCTACACCTACGAGGGCCGGGTGGACATCCTCGAAGGCAAGGGCGCCGAACCGGTGTACGACCACTACTTCTCGGACACGCTCTGCGGACTGGTGGAGTGCCTCGACGAGGAAGGGTTCGGGCCCGACCGGGTCAGGCTGTTCGGTCTGTACCGGGGAGAGAAGTCCGAACTGGACAATTCGGTGCTGGTCGACGACCGGGGCCGCTGGCTGAAGCGCCCCGCCCTGTGCCGCGCCCTCGAACAGCACTACGCCCATGCGCACGAGGAATGCTACCGCGGTCACGTCGAGAAGGGGCCCTGCTCCTTCGAGGACCGCGACCGCAGCGGGGAAGGGCCGGCCTGGTAGCCATCCGCCCATCTACGGAAACAGGCCGCCCCGGAGGGCGGCCTGTTCGTTGCAAGAGGGGAGCGGGCTAGAAGCCCGTGGTCATCATGGCGATCGCCTGGTCGGCCAACCCCTTGAACTGGCCGAAATAGAGCCCCAGGGCCAGGGTCGGGACTGCCAGCAGGGCCAGCACCGTGTACTGGAGCCAGTGGAACTTCAACGGGGTCGTATCCGCGCCCTCGGCCGGCCGCATCAGGAACATCACCTTGACCACCTTGAAGTAGTAGTAGAGGCTGACCACGCTGTTCAGGGCCGCGATGATGACCAGCCAGAACCATTGCCGGTCCATGACCGCGGTGAACAGGTACAGCTTCCCGACGAAACCTGCGAAGGGCGGGACGCCCGTCAGGGAGGCGAGGAAGACGACCATCATCACGCCCGCCCAGGGGGCGCGGAAGCCCAGCCCCACGTAGTCCGCCAGGTTCTCGCTCCGGAGATGGTTGTTGACGGCCACCACGAAGAAGAAGGCCCCCAGGTTCATCAGGGTGTAGACCAGCAGGTAGAACAGGATGGCCTGCAGGCCCTGGCCCGTCAGCAGCACGAATCCCATCAGGACGTACCCGACGTGGGCGATGCTCGAGTAGGCGAGCATGCGCTTGACGTTGTCCTGGCGCAGGGCGACCAGGTTCCCGTAGGTCATGGTCACCGCGGCCATCACCGCCACCAGCAGGGGCCAGTTGATGGCGGCGATCAGGCCCGAATCGGCCGCGGCGTCGGGGCCGTCGGCCAGCGTCGTGTAGAAGAATCGGATCATCAGGGCGAAACCGGCGGCCTTGGGCCCGACGGAGAAGATGGCGCTGACGGGGGTCGGGGACCCCTCGTAGACGTCGGGGCACCAGTAGTGGAAGGGCACCGCGGCGATCTTGTAGCTCATCCCCACGAGCACCAGGACGGTCGCCACCAGCAGCCCGAAGGCGCTGGTCCGGCCGTCCATGAGCCCTTCCCGGATCCCGGCGAACTGCATGGAACCGGTCATGCCGTACAGCAGGGAGATGCCGTAGAGCATGATGGCGCTGCTCACCGCACCGAAGATCACGTACTTCAGGGACGCCTCGGTGCTGCGCAGGCTGGTGCGCATGTAGCCGGCCATGACGTAGCTGATCAGGCCCACCGCCTCCATGGACAGGTAGAGCATCAGCAGGTCCCGGGCCTCGGCCATGACGCACATGGCCGCGGTCATCAGGACGGTCAGGGCGTAGAATTCGCCCTTGTTCTCCCGCTTGCGGCCCATGATCTCCTCGCTGGTCCAGGCGAAGAGCACGGTCATCAGGCCGGCGAAGATGAACAGCAGACGGAAGAATCCGGCCAGGCCGTCGACCACCACCAGATCGCCCATGATCGTGCGCGCCGTCGGATCGGCGGGCAGGAGGGCGGCCACCGCGTAGCTGCCGGCGGTGATCAGGCCGAAGACCGAGACCGCGAACGGCAGCCAGGGCCGGCGGCCGCGCACGATCAGATCGGCGATCAAGGCGACCAGGAACGTGCCGCACAGCACCGCCTCGGGAATCCAGTAGCCCAGATCCGACCAGCTGGGAATGTTCACGTTCAACAGTTCCATCGAGGAGCACTCCTCATGCAGGGCCGGTTCAGCCGGCCACCACCTTGATCAGGTTGTTCAGGGACACCTTCATCAGGTTCAGCACCGGCATGGGGTACACGCCCAGCAGCAGAACGATGACGCCGATGGGCACCAGGGTGAACATCTCCCGCGTGTTGATGTCGGGCAGCGAATCCCACTTCTCGTTCTTGGGACCGAGGAACACCCGCTGCAGCATCCAGAGCACGTAGGCGGCGCCGACGATGATGCCCAGGGCGCTGATCATGGCCACCGTCCGGTACACGGGGAAGGCGCCCATGAAGATCATTGCCTCGCTCACGAAGCCGCTCAGCCCGGGCAGGCCCAGGGCGGCGAAGAGGGCGAAGGAGAACACGGTGCCGTAGACGGGCATCTGGGTCATCAGGCCGCCGAAGCCGTTGATCTCGCGGGTGTGGGCCCGGTCGTAGACCACGCCCACGCAGAGGAACATCATGGCGGTGATGGTGCCGTGGTTGAACATCTGCAGCACGGCGCCGTTGATGCCCGCCTCGGTGAAGGCGGCCATGCCCAGCAGCACGTAGCCCATGTGCGAAACGGACGAGTAGGCCACCAGCTTCTTCATGTCCGACTGGGCCATGGCGCAGTAGGCGCCGTAGAGGATGTTGATGGCGCCGAGGATCGCCAGCGGATAGCTGAACCACAGCGCCTGGTCCGGCAGCATGGGATAGCTGATGCGCAGGATGCCGTAGGTTCCCATCTTCAGCAGCACGCCGGCCAGGATGACGGACACGGCGGTGGGAGCCTCGACGTGGGCGTCGGGCAACCAGGTGTGGAACGGGAAGATGGGCACCTTGATGGCGAAGCCGATGAACAGGCCCAGCCACAGCAGGTGGCGGACGTTGGTCAGCTGCAGCCAGCTGTTGTGGTTGGCCTGGTCGAACATGTGCAGCATGTTGAAGGTGTGGCCGCCGGTGACCGGGTCCACCGTGTTCAGGTAGAAGGCGATCATCGCCAGCAGCATCAGCACCGAACCGGCCAGGGTGTACAGGAAGAACTTGATGGCGGCGTACTCGCGGCGCGGTCCGCCCCAGATGCCGATCAGGAAGTACATCGGCAGCAGCATCACTTCCCAGAACACGTAGAACAGGAAGAAGTCCAGGGCGCAGAACACACCGAACATGCCCGCTTCAAGGACCAGGAACAGCGAGAAGTAGCCCTTGACGGCCTTCTCGATGCCCCAGGACGCGATCACGCACAGGAAGGACAGGAGCGCCGTCAGCAACACCATCGGGATACTGAGGCCGTCGATCCCCATGAAGTACTCGATGTTGAAGCTCTTGATCCAGGTGTAGTGCTCGACGAACTGGAAGGCCGAGGTCCCCCGGTCGAAGTTCATGAACAGCTGCACGGCGAGGATCAGGGGCACGGCCGCCGCGGCCGCCGCCACCGTCTTGATGATCTCTTTCCGCTCCGACGGAATGAAAGCGATCACAGCCGCCCCGATGACCGGGAAGAAAGTCATCCAGGATAGAATGTGCTCACCCATGCGTGGCGCTCCTCTCGGGGGTTCTCCGAATCGACCCGGACGTTACAGAACCTTGTAGACCAGGATCAGGATCAGGACCGAAGCGCTGGTGTACGCCAGGTAGGTCTGGATCCGGCCTGTTTGCAGACGACGGATGCCTTCGCCGGCGCCCTGCAGGACGGTGGCGATGCCGTTCACCGCGCCGTCGACGATGTACTTGTCGGCCAGGCCCGAGATCCAGCTCACCGAGCGGGTCAGGTAGCCGGTGCCGTTGACGATGCCGTCGATGACGATGCGATCGAAGGCGGCGCACATCATGGCCCACCACAGGGTGAACCGGTAGAGGGTCGCCGCGTACAGCTCATCGAAGAAATACTGTCCCTGCAGCGTCTCGTAGGCCCCGGACAGCCGTCGCTGGATGGCGGGGGTATCGACCTTGCGCAGGAAGTAGACCCAGTAGGCGCCGGCGATGCCGACGATCACCATGATGATGGACATGACCATCGCCCTCAGGTGGGCCGTGTGGGCGACGTCGTGATGGCCGCCCCCGTGAGCGGCTTCCCCGTGGGCCTGTTCCCCATGGGCGTCCCCGCCGGGGGCGGGTTCGGCGTGGCCGGCGTCCGCGTGGGCGTCCCCGTGGTCGGCCTCCGCCTGGACGGGGTGCCCGCCCTGGGTGTCGAAGGCGGGGTCGGCGTGGTCCGGAGCCGCCAGGTGGAACTCCGCGGCGATGGCGGGCACGTCGTAGGGCACCGTGAACCGGCTGAACCAGCCCTTGTCGGCCGTCTGCCAGCCGGCAGCGCAGAACGACAGGACTCCCAGGATCATCAGGGGAATGGTCATGGTCAGGCCCGACTCGTGGGCGTGGTCGTACCTGTGCTGGTCGCGTGGCTTGCCGAAGAAGGTCAGGAAGACCAGCCTGAACATGTAGAACGGCGTCAGAACCGCCGCCATGATGCCCAGGATGAAGGGCAGGTAGTGGCCGCTGGTCATGCCGAAGGCCAGGGCCGAACCCAGGATGCCGTCCTTGGAGTAGAAGCCCGCGAAGAAGGGCACGCCGGCCAGCGCCAGCGTCCCGACCAGGAAGGTCACGAAGGTGATGGGCATCTTCTTGCGCAGGCCGCCCATGTCCGGGATCTCCTGGGAGTGGACGGCGTGGATCACCGACCCGGCCCCGAGGAAGAGCAGGGCCTTGAACATGGCGTGGGTGGTCAGGTGGAACATGGCGTTGGGGGAGTCCCCCGCGCCCAGGGCCATGACCATGTATCCCAGCTGGCTGAGCGTCGAGAAGGCCAGCACCCGTTTGAGGTCAGTCTTGACCAGGGCGATGGTGGCGGGGATGAAGGCGGTGATCGCCCCCACGTAGAGGATCACCATCATGGCGTCCGCCCCGAACAGGGGCGCCAGCCGGGCGACCATGTAGACGCCGGCGGCCACCATGGTGGCGGCGTGGATCAGGGCCGAAACGGGGGTCGGGCCCTCCATGGCGTCGGGGAGCCAGATGTGCAGCGGCATCTGGGCCGACTTGCCGACGCAGCCCATGAACAGGCCGACGCCCGCCCACGAGAGCAGGGCGCCCTTGATGGTCCCGGCCTCGACGTGGGCGAACAGCTCGAAGTAGTTCAGCGTGCCGGTGGCCGTGAAGAAGGCCAGGATGCCCAGCCAGAAGCCCCAGTCGCCGACCCGGTTGGTCAGGAACGCCTTCTTGTTGGCGTTCGCGGCCGAGTGCTTGTGGAAGAAGAACCCGATCAGCAGGTAGCTGGACAGGCCCACCAGCTCCCAGAACACGTACAGGAAGAACAGGTTGTTCGCCAGCACGATGCCCAGCATGGAGAAGGTGAAGAAACCCAGGAAGGCGAAGAACCGCTCGTAGCGCCGGTCCCCGTGCATGTAGCCGGTCGAGTAGAGATGGACCAGGAAGCTGATGGTGCAGACCACCATCAGCATCACCGAGGTCATGCCGTCGACCAGGATGCCCGCATCGATGCGGAAACCGCCCAGGTCCACCCAGTTGAAGGCCGCCTCGACGCGGTAGGTCGGATCCCCCACCCGCCAGAAGTGGATGAAGATCCCCAGCGCCAGGAGCTCGGCGATCCCCATGAACCCGACCCCGATGAAGTCCCCCCGGCGCGGCAGCTTCTTCCCGAAGAAGAAGGTGAGCGCGTAGGAGGCCAGGGGCAGCCCCAGGATGGCCAGCGCGGAATACAGGACCGTGGTGTCGCTCATCACCGGTTCGACTCCCTTATCGCTTCAGGCTTTGGACGGTGTCCGCGTGGACCGTGCCGAAATTGCGGAACATCGCCAGAACGATGGCCAGGGCCACGGCCGCTTCCGCCGCCGCCAGCACGATGACGAAGGCGGCCATGATCTGGCCGTCGATGCCGTGCTGGACGTAGCGGGAAAAGGCCACGAAGTTGAGGTTGGCCGCGTTGAGCATCAGCTCGACGCCCATGAGGATCCCGACGGCGTTGCGCCGGGACATCACGGCGTAGAGGCCCAGGCAGAACAGGACGGCCGCCACGGTCAGGAAATGAGGCAACCCGACGTTCACTGCTGCACCTCCCGTTCGGCGGTCCCGTTCTCACCGTCGGTGGGCTGCCCGTCCCGGCGTTCCCGGATCAGGATGGCCGCCCCGATCAGCGCGGCCAGCAACACCAGCGAGACGTACTCGAAGGGAAAGATGTAGCTGGTCATGAAGTTGGTCCCGATCTCGGCGATCGTGGGCATGGCCGGCTGTTCGGAGCCCCCCCACTCCACCGAGGTGATGGTCTTGTAGAGGACGCCGAACACCAGCGCGGCGAACACCCCGGCCGGGACGTAGCGGTCCAGTCCGTGGGTCCGCCGGCCGCCGGACGGCACCCTGGTCATCATCACCGTGAACAGGACGAGGACGAGGACCCCGCCGATGTAGACCATCAGCTGGGTGACGGCGATGAAGTCCGCGCCCATGTAGGCGTACAGGCCCGCGGCCCCGAACAGCGTGAACAGCAGGCCGAAACCGGCGTGCACGATGTTCCGGCTGGAGACCACCCAGACTGCGGGCACCACGGTGAGCAGGGCCAGCAGGATGAAGATCAGGTCACCGGTCACGATTCCGCTCCTTTGTCCCCGTCGGACTTGTCTTCCTTGGGTTCGACCCACCAGCCCAGCTCGATCCGCGTGGCGCGGTGGCAGGGAACCTTCCCTTCGGTGGGATCCATGAACTCGTAGACCAGCGACCGGCGGTCGTAGACGGCGTGGTCGTAGTCGTGGCTCATGGTGATCGATCCGGTATGGCAGTTCTCGGTGCACAGGGAGCACCAGATGCACTTGTTGTAGTCGATGGCGTACCGGGTCATGTACCGGTCCTTGCCCTTGCCGTCGGTCTCGATGTAGATGCAGTCCACCGGGCACAGCTTCGCGCAGATGTTGCAGGCGTCGCACTTGGTGGTGTCGTTGTGCACGAAGCCGCGGAAGCGCTGGGGCATCACCTGGCGTTCGTCCGGGAACTGGAGGGTCACCGGCTTCTTCCAGATGTGCTTGATGGTGATGGTCATCCCCACCAGGGCCGAACTGACCGCCGAGTAGATGTCTTGGAAATACTGGACCATCGGCTATTCTCCGCTTGTTTGCCGCAGGCGCCCGGCGTCCGCGGCGCGGCCAACAGGCCCGCTCGTTACCGTTACCCGAGCTCGCCCGACAGGATCATCCACAGTCCCGAACCCACGATGCACAGCAGGGTCACGGGGATCATCACTTTCCAGCACAGGTGCATCAGCTGGTCCACGCGGACGCGCGGCAGGGTCCAGCGCACCCACATGTTCAGGAAGACCAGCAGCACGCCCTTGATCACCAGCGTCAGCGCCGGCGCGAAGTCCAGGCCCGGAATCGGGGCCCACCAGCCGCCCAGGAACACCACCGAGGCGATGATCGCCACCAGGAACAGGTTGGCGTACTCGGCCAGGAAGAAGAAGGCGAACCGCATGCCGGTGTACTCGGTGTGGTAGCCGGCCACCAGCTCCGACTCCGTCTCCGGCATGTCGAAGGGGCCGCGGTTGGTCTCGGCGATCGAGGCGATGAAGTACATCCAGAAGGCGATGAACAGGAAGGGATCGTGGAACACGAACCAGTTGAACATCCCGCCCTGCTGGGCGATGACGATGTCCTGGGTGTTCAGCGAGCCGACGTTCAGGATCACCGGGATGGTCGCCAGGGCCAGCGGGATCTCGTAGCTGACCATCTGGGCCGCACCGCGGGCCGCCCCGTAGAGGGCCCACTTGTTGTTCGAGGCCCAGCCGGCCATGAGGATGCCGATGACCACCATGCTGCTGACGGCGAAGATGTAGAACAGACCCAGGTCGAGGTCGGCCGCGATGAAGCCCGGCGACCAGGGGATCGCCGCCCAGGCCAGCAGCGAGCCCAGCAGGACCAGGATCGGAGCGAACACGAACAGGCCCTTGTCCGCCTGGGCGGGGATGATGTCCTCCTTGCCCAGGATCTTCAGCATGTCGGCGACGGCCTGGGCCCAGCCCTGCCAGCGGCCGGTGTACATGGGGCCGTAGCGGCTCTGGATGAAGCCCGCGACCTTGCGCTCCATCCAGGTGAAGACGATGGCGCACAGGGCCATGACCGTGAACATTAGGGTGGCCATCAGGGCGGCCCCGGTGACGTACAGCCCCTGGTCCGACATTCCGCCCATTCCGGGCAATCCTTGCAGCCAAGCGGTGAGAATTTCCATCAGCGGTCAATCTCCCCGAGTACGATGTCCAGCGACCCGACCAGGGCCACGAGGTCCGAAACCATCTGGCCGACTCCGACCTTCTCGACGACCTGCAGGTTGCAGAAGGAGGGTGAACGGACCTTGTTGCGGAAGGCGGTCTGGCCGCCGTCGGAGATGATGTAGTGCCCGATCTCGCCCTTGGCGCTCTCGGTGCGGGTGTAGGCCGCCCCCGCGGGCACCTTGACGGGCTTGTGCAGTTCGATGGCCTGGTAGGGCCCCTCGGGCAGGGTGTCCAGGGCCTGCCGGATGATGCGGCAGGACTGCTCGATCTCCCGGACGCGGACCATGTAGCGGTCCCAGCAGTCCCCGACCGTGCCCATCTCGCCCAGGCCCACCGGAATCTCGAAGTCGAACTTGGGATACGCCGAATAGGGATCGTTGCGCCGGCAGTCGAACTTCACCCCCGATCCCCGCAGCACCGGTCCGGTGCAGGCGTAGGCGAAGGCGTCCTCCTTGCTGATGACGCCCACGTCGGCCGTCCGCTCGATGAAGATCTTGTTGTAGGTGAGCAGCTGGTTGTAGTCCTTGATCTTCTTGGTCTCGAGCATGGTGATGAAGGACAGGACGTCCTTCACCCAGCCGTCCTCGGGAACGTCGTAGCGCACCCCGCCCGGCACCATGTAGTTGTAGAGCATGCGCCCGCCGGAGATCCGCTCGAGCAGGTTGAGGATCTCCTCCCGCTCGCGGAAGCAGTACAGCAGCGGGGTCCAGGCCCCCATGTCCAGGCCGAAGGTGGCCAGGGCGATCAGGTGGCTGGCGATGCGGGACAGCTCGGCCACCACGACGCGGATGTGCTCCGCTCGCTCGGGCACCTCCTGCTGCATCAGCTTCTCCACCGCCGTCACGTAGGCGTGGTTGCAGCACATGGGCGCCAGGTAGTCGAACCGGTCGGTGTAGACCACCCACTGCTTGTAGTTGACGCCCTCGGCGATCTTCTCGGCGCAGCGGTGCAGGTAGCCCAGCACGGGGGTGACCTGGTAGACGATCTCGCCGTCGGTCTTCAGCAGCAGCCGCAGCACGCCGTGGGTGGCCGGGTGCTGGGGTCCCATGTTGAGTTCCAGGAGCTCGCTCTTGATCTCCGGGACGTCGTCCTGGTCGGCCCAGCCGTTGGTCTTCTTGGTATCCATCGCCATCTCAAGCCTCCGCCGGGGGGGTGTCGCCGTCGGGCCTGGGCCCCCCGGCCGGTGGTTCCTCGGTTGCAGGGAAAGGATTCGCGCTATAGGGCCTGCCGTCCATGGGCACGCCCTCCCAGCGATCGGGCATCACGTAGTCCTTGCGCAGGGGATGGCCCACCCACTTCTCGTCCAGCAGCATCCGCCGCAGGTCCGGATGGCCGGTGAACCGGATGCCGAGCAGGTCCCAGGCTTCGCGCTCGTGCCAGCTCGCCGTCGGCCACACGCCCGAGACGGTGGGCGCTTCGGCCCGGTCCCGGGGCAGGCGGATCCGCAGGGTGAACTTGTGGTCCAGGGCGTGGCTGTAGAGGTGGTAGGCGACGCCCAGATCGCCCTCGGCCTTGCGATCGCTGGTCTCGGGCCTGCCGTCGTCGGTGTAACCCAGGATGCCCGCGGACTTGCCCTTGCCCGACTCGTCGAACCCGTCCCAGTCGATCCCCGACAGGCACATCAGCTGGTCGAAGTCCAGGGAGGGCTCGCGCCTGAGGTACCCGCAGGCCTCGGCGACCGCACCCGCGGCGATCTCGGCCCAGGGTTCGATCCCGTCCTCGTGGAAGGCGACCGCGCCCTCCCCCAGCTTGCCGGCGAGCAAATCGTAGATGGCCTTCTGTTCCATGACCTTCCGCCTCTACTTCCTGTAGGGGATCTTCTTGGCGTAATCGGTGACCCACTTGGGCGTGATGAACCGACCCTTGCGGCCGCGGATCTTGTCCTGCAGGCGCATCAGACCGTCGATCAGCACCTCGGGCCGGGGCGGGCACCCGGGAACGTAGACGTCCACCGGGACCAGCAGGTCCACCCCCTTGACCACGTGATAGCCGTACTTGAAGTAGGGACCGCCGCCGATCGCGCAGCTGCCCATGGCGATGACCCACTTGGGCTCGGGCATCTGGTCGTAGATCAGCTTCAGGCGCTGGGCCATCTTGCCGGTCACGGTGCCCGAGACGATCATCAGGTCGGCCTGGCGGGGCGTGGCGCGGAAGGCCCCGGCCCCGAAGCGGTCGATGTCGTAGCGGGTGGCCGAGGTGGCCATCATCTCGATGGCGCAGCAGGCCAGCCCGAAGGTCACCGGCCAGATGCTGGAGAGCTTGGCCCAGTTGAAGACCTCGTCGACCGTGGTCAGGATGAAGTTCTTGGCATCGGATTCGACGACCTCGGCCAGCTGCTGGTCGACCTTGAAGTCGAGCATATGCTCCCGCTGGACGTCGTACCCGGAGGGAGGCGTCTTGCTATCGGAACTCATGGAGCGGAAACCTCCTCCTCGAGGACGGCGGGAGTGGCCGATTCGGCCGGGGTCCGGTCCACCAGCTTCTTGACCCAGGCCAGGTCGCCCTTGACCCAGACGTAGGCCAGGCCCACGCTCAGGATGGCCAGGAAGATGATCATCTCCCAGAAGACCAGGGCTCCCAGCTGGGGCACGGGATACAACTGCTTGAACACGACCGCCCAGGGATACAGGAAGATGACTTCGACGTCGAAGACGATGAAGAACAGGGCGACGAGGTAGAACCGGACGTTGAAGCGCACCCATGAGGATCCGGTGGGCAGCTCGCCGCACTCGTAGGTGGTCAGCTTGGCGGGGCTGGGTTTGCTTGGCCGCAGGAGCTTCGCCACACCGAGGGCGATTCCCGCGAACACGAACCCGACCAGGATGAAGATGAGGACCGTGGCGTAATCGGCGACGTGGCTGGGGGTCGCGGTCCCTGGCGAAAGAAGGAGATTCATAAGAGGGATCCCGGATTTCGTTGACGCCCGGGCAGGCCCGGGCTGACGCCGCTCTGTGACACGGATGCAGGGTGCGATCCGGCCGGGAAACGAACCCGCTCGGGGGCCCGGAGGGGGCATGTCATTTTTATGACAGCCACCGGGGCCAATTTCATATTCCGTTCCGTGGAGTGTCAAGGACTTGTTGAAGTGATTGATTATGAAGAACGGAATCTGGAAAGGTGTGTTACCTTACATGCAGTTACACGAATCCAATGGGTATCTTTTTGGTCTTGTATCTCGGGCCTCCTGGCCCCTGGAAAGGGAACCGCGACCGTGATCAGGATCATCGCCGTCGGCAGGATGAAGGACCGCAACCTCGGACAGCTTGCGGAGACTTATCTCCAGCGCGCACGCGGCATGGCCCGCCTCGAAATCAGGGAGATCAAGGATTCGCGACCCGACAGGGAAGACCGGGAGATCGCCGCCCTGCTGGGATCGGACCAGGGCAGCGGGATCGTCGTGGCCCTGGACGAACGAGGGGAAGACCTCGACAGCATGAGCCTCGCCCGACTGCTGGGCGCCCACGGGTCGGTCACCTTCGTGATCGGCGGCCCCGACGGTCTGGGGCCCGGTACCCGCGGGCGGGCCCACCGCTTCCTGCGACTTTCAAGCTTGACCTTGACCCACGAGATGGCGAGGGTCTTGCTTCTGGAGCAGGTCTATCGGGGCCTGACGATCCTGGCGGGCAAGCCCTATCACCGGGCCTGACCTCCAACCGCAGTCCGATCAGGGACTTCCCGGGACACCCCTCTCCTTTTTTTGGGGGGTCAAGATCGAGGGTCTGTCCTATAATGACCGCGCCTTGTCCGTCCTCGAGGAAGGGGACCGCAAGGCCGAGGCCGGTCGAGGCCGGAATCCCCCAGCCACAGGTTCGAAGACGGGAAAGCTGGCACCATGACGCGTACGCCTTTCATTCTGCTGGTCGTTCTTTTGCTGGGTCCGGCCTTTCCGGGCCCGGCCTCCGCGACCGGAGCCGCCACCCTCGAACTCGCCGGCCCCCCGGGCGCCGCCGTGATCCTCGACGGCCGTCCCCTGGGATTCTTCCCGCTGGACGCGGCGCTCGAGCTGGAACCCGGACGCCACGAGCTCCTTTGCGAACTCCCGGGGCACGTCGACTACCGCCAGGAGATCGTCCTCGACGGACCGGGTGCCGTGGTGCGCCTCCAGGTGAGGATGCAACCCCTGAGCCGCCGCACGGCCCTGGGCAGCAACCTCCTGCTCGCCGGGCTCGGCCAGCAGTATCTCGGCCACCGGACCCGGGGTTTCGTCTATTCCGCAGCGGAAATCGGCGGGCTCCTGGCCGCCCTGGCCGGGGAGATCCAGCGCAGCAACGAGCGCCGCGACTTCCTCCTGCTGCAGGACGAGTACGACCGGACGATCAACGCCGACAGGCTGGCGGAGCTGCGGGCGGCGGCCGACCAGGCCTATGCCGACATGGAGGACATGGAATCCCTGCGCAACACGGGCCTCGCCGTCGCGGCCGGCGCCGTGCTGGTGAGCATCCTGGACGCTTACCTCTCATTCCCCGCCGTCACCGCGGGAACAGGCGAAACACCCGTCCGGGCCGCAGCCGCCCCTGCGGACCGGGCGATGGCCACGACCTGGCAGCCGGCGGTCCACGCCGGCTTGCGTCTGAGTTTTTGACCGATCCAAGGAGTAGCCTGGCATGTCCGACCGCCGGATCATCCGCCTGATCTTCTTCCTCGCCTGCGGAGCCATCGCCCTGGGCGCCGTCCTCGCCGGCTGCGAGAGCAAACCCGCCGCTCCGGAGTTCGACAACCCCTTCGACCCCGCGGGGCTCGCCGGCGGCGGTCCGCTGAACCTGCGCGCCACGGCCAGCGACACGTTCATCCTGCTGATGTGGGACCAGCCCCAGGGACTGGGCATCACCACCTACGACGTCAACCACAGCTTCAGTTCGGGAACGGGGTACGAATACGTGGCGACGGTCGATGCGACCACCGCCCCGTCCAACCAGTACCTGTACCCCAACCCGTCCCCCACCCGGATGCACTTCTTCCAGGTGCAGGCCTTCAACGAGGGCGGCGACTTCACCCTCCTCTCCTACCAAGTCCCGGCCTCGGCCCTGTCCCTGCCTCGCATCGTGGTGGGGAACGATTCGGCTCGCAAGACCGTCGCCTCCCGCCACCAGGAGGTCGAGATCACCGTCAACATGCAGGACAGTTTCGTGGTGGCAGCCGTCGAGGACTTCACCGGGGCGGTGAGCTATCCCGTCGTGACGCCTGGAGTCGCCCAGACCATCCCCTGGGATTTCGGTCCCGCCTCCCAGAACGGCGACACGGTCAGGATCTTCGCCAAGGGTTATACCGCCGGTTCCGCCTCCGCCGTCGGGTCGAAGACCCTGACCGTGGATTTCGAACCTGATTTCTCCGTAGCCGGAAAACCCGCGAGCGTCGCCACCCGGCTGGTCGATCTGACCGTCGCCACCGAAGGGGTCACGGCCATGCGTTTCGCCGCCAGCTCCGAGGCCCTCGCCTCCGCCGAGTGGCGGGATCCGGCCGAGACGGTCGGCGGCTTCCAGCTGGCGGATTCCGCCTCTCCCCAGACGATCTTCGGGGAATTCCAGGGTGACTTCGGGTTCACCGCCGTCACCGACTGGGACGTCAGCCCCGATCTGCTCCAGGAGGCGACCTTCGAGCTGGACGTGCCCTCCGGCGTCACCGGCGCGAGCACGGTGATCGGGATCTCCGGCGCGGTGGCCACCTTGATGCGCTTTTCCCTCAGTCCCGACTTCCGCGGCACCGGGTGGCAGGCCTATGCCGACTCGGCCGCGATCGACCTCGGAGCGGATGAGGGCGAGATCACGGTCTACGCCCAGTACCGCAACGACTGGGCGGATTCCAGGATCCTGACGGCCTCGGTCATCCGCGTCCAGCAGCCGGTCTCGGTCAACTTCCTGGCCCCCCGCAACGGTGACGTGGTGCTCGGCGGCGTTCCTCTGATGGTGCAGGGCAGCGGCAACGCCGGGGAGACCTCCATCGATTCGGTCAAGGTGGACGTGGGCGACGGCGCGGGATTCGTGGCCGCGGACGGCCTGGAAGCCTGGTCCTTCGATTGGAACGTCCCCCTCTTCGCCGCCGACACCCCGCGGGTCCTGCGAGCCCGCGCGTGGGCCGGCGCCGATTCCGCCACGGCCATCATCGACGTCACCGTTTCCCAGCTGCTCGTGGCCATCGCCGAACCCCTCGACGGAGCCCAGGTGCAGGCCGACACCGACGTGACCATCGCCGGGACGGCCTCCGGCATCCTTGGAGGGGCCCCGCTTTCGTTCGTCGATCTCATGGCGGGATCGGAGCCGCAGGCGGTGGAGGGGCTGGAGATCTGGTCGGCCACCTGGCGGACTCCCGCGGTGACCGAGGCCACGGAGATCACCATCCTGGCGAGGGCGGGGACCGGGGATGACGTCGTCCAGGACGCCATCACCGTGACGGTCCTGCCGGCCGAGTAGCCGGCGCCGCACCCTTGGGCATGAATGAACGGACCGCCCCGAAGGGCGGTCCGTCATTCTGTCCGGCCGGCGGAAACGGCTACTTGAACAGCGCCTTGACCGAGCCGAAGGAGGAGACGTGGTCGTCGACGATGACCGTCGGCGGCTCCACCTTGCCGTCCCAGGTCTCCGAATATCCGGGTTCGGGGCTGCGGCTGTTGGTGCCGGCAAGGAAGGCCCAGCCGGTCTGATCCTCGGGCGCGATGTCGTTCAGCCAGGCGCCTCCGTTCCAGTCCAGGTAGCCCTGGACCGAACCCGTGCTCAGGAAGACGATCCGGTTGAGGGAGGTGAAGCTCCCCACCAGGATGGCCGTGCCGTCGGTGAACGTCGCGGTGTTGGCGAAGTCGGCCGCCGTACCCGCGTCCTCGTAGATCGTCAGCACGCCGCCGACGTAGGACTGGGGATTGCCGTTGACGTCGAGGGTCGCTCCCGAAACCACCAGCGTGTATTCGAAGTTGTCGAAGTCCAGCGGGAGGGGCGTGGTCTGCGGGGCGGGATCGTACATCACGCTGTACATGCTCAGCGTGCCGCCGACCACCGCAGGCACCATGGCCTGGCCGTTGAAGTCGAACAACTGTTGCGCCGAGGCGGACAGGGGCAAGGCAACCACCGCCAGGACGATCAGCATTCCCTTGATTGCGTTCTTCATTTCCGTCCTCCCATGCCGCAGGGCGTCGCGGCGAATCCTACCGGACTAGTTGAAAAGTGCTTTGACGGAGCCCCAGCTGGCGGCCTCCGAAGATACGGCGGCATCGATCTCGAACACGCCATCGACCTGGATCCAGTACCCCTCGGGAATCTGGGCCCCGGAACCGGTCTGGAAGGCGCCACCCCAGGTGTAGACGCAATCGGAGCAGACCCCGTCGATGATGGAGCCGGCCACCCCGTCGAGGGTCCCCTCGAACGAACCGTAGGACCCGGAAGGATCGAAGAACATGGTGAAGGCGGTGAACGCCCCCGCGAAGAACAGGCTGCCTTCCTGGAAGCTGCCCGGTGAGGTGGCGTTGGGAGGATTGACTCCCCAGTCCGCGTTCATCAGGGGATCCTGATAGATCTCGAGAATGCCGCCGGTGTAGTTGATCTGGGTGTTGCCGAAGTAGTCCGTCGGGCCGTTGCTGATCAAGCTCGAGACGTAGAAGGTCAATTCCTCGGTTCCGAGATCGACGCCGAAGGCAGGATGCACGTAGGTCGACGTGGCCGTGATGATCAGTTCATCACCGGCGGCCTTCAGGGGGCCGCCCTGCTCCCAGCCATAACCGAGATAATCGACGGAATACACCTGCCCCAGCGCCGGCACCGCCAGAACGAAAGCGAGCAGCAGGCTCACCAGGGCGCAAGGGGTGAAGGTTTTCTTCATGATCTTCCCTCCAGCTGAACTCGAGTTGCGGGTCGCATATATCGAATTGAGTTTTAATTGGTGGGCGATTTCAGGGTGAGACTAGCACGGCCGGCCAGAAAATGCAATGGAATTAGGAATTTTTCTTATCTTTCACCAACTTCAATGATGGCAACGATATACCAAATTCGAGCACATGTGGTCAAAAAACTGCGAGCCCCGCAGGCCGGGGCTCGCAGATGAACGGGAGGCGGTCAACGATTGAACAGGGCCTTGACCGAACCCCAGGAACTCGCCTCGCCGGCGACGATGGGCTCGGACGGTTCGATCTTCCCGTCCCAGGCCTCGTCGAATCCCGGCACCACCGAATCCACCCGATTGGTCAGGCCGCTCAGGAACGCCCAGCCACCCTGATCCCAGGGTGCGATGTCGTCCAGGCGGGTCCCGCCGGTCCAGTCCACCGAACCCAGCACCGACCCCAGGGTCGCCGTGAACAGCGTCCGGTTCAGGGTGGTGATGGTCCCGATCAGGATCGCCGTCCCGTCCGTGAAGGTCGAGAGGTCCCCGAAGTCCGCGGCCGTCGCAGCGTCCTGGTACAGGGTGACCGTGCCTCCGGAGTACGTCTGCGGATTCCCGTCCACATCCAGGATCAGGTTCTCCACGACGATCGTGAACTCGAAGTTCGCGAAATCCAGGGGAATCGGCGTCACGGCGGGAGCCGCGTCGTAAACGATGCTGTGCATGGTCAGGGTCCCGCCCGTTCCGGCGGGCAGGACCGCCTGACCGTTGAAGTCGAACAGCTGCTGGGCCTGCACGGCCACCGGAAGCGAAGCCAGCGCCAGGACGGCCAGCAGGATCTTTACCGTGAATCTCATGTTGCAACCTCCAGATGTCACAAGCCCCCCGCGGAGCGATGCAAACCTCAATTGTTGAAGAGCGCCTTCACCGAACCCCAGCTCGCGGATTCCGAGGACACGGCCGCGTCGATCTCGAAGACGCCGTCGATCTGGAGGTCATAGCCCTGCGGAATCTGGGCGCCGGCATCCAGGGTGAACGCCCCGCCCCACGTGTACACGCAGTCGGAGCAGACATCGTCGATGATCGATCCCGCGAGGCCGTCGAGAGTCCCCTCGAAGGAACCGTAACTGCCGCTGGGATCGAAGAACAGGGTGAACGCCGTGAAGGCGCCACGGAAGAACAGGCTGCCCTCGGTGAAGGAGCCGGGCGCGGTCGCATTGGGGGGATCGACGCCCCAATCGGCGTTCCGCGAAGGATCCTGGTAGATCTCCAGGTAGCCGCCGGAATAGTTGATCATGGTGTTGCCGAGGAAATCCGTCTCGCCGCCGCTGATCAGGCCGTAGACGTGGAAGGTCAGCTCATCGGTGCCCAGATCGACCCCGAAGGCGGGATCGACGTTGTCCGCGACGCTGACGATGACCAGTTCGTCGCCCGCATCGCTGGGCAGGATCCCGCCGGTTTCCCAGGCATAGCCCAAGTAATCGATCGAATAGACCTGTCCCAGGGCTGGGACCGCGAACAGGGCCGGAAGCAAGGCGCCCACCAGCACCTTCGGAACATAGGTTCTCTTCATCGTCGTACCCCCAGGATCCGGGCCGCATCACGGCCGGGATCGTCCGTTGTGATTCCCATCATCTCCGGCACCCTATGTCATCAATTTTGAATCGTCTGTGAAAAATCCTACGCCATTTCCCGAACGATTTCAACAATATTAGGAATTTTTCCTAAATGACCAGGGCGGGAAAATGACGCCACCTATCAAAAAAGGGCCCCGAACCTGGTCGGGGCCCCTGCGCCTCAAGCCTCGCATGGCGGCTAGCGACTGAAAAGAGCCTTCACGGATCCCCAGCTGCTGTTCTGATCGTCCACGATGGGCTCCTGCGGTTCGACCTTCCCGTCCCAGGCCTCATCGAAGCCGGGTTCGACGGAATCGGCCCGGTTGATCGTACCCGACAGGAAGGCCCAGCCGTCCTGATCCTCGGGGGCGATGTCGTCCAGGCGGGTCCCCCCGGTCCAGTCCACGGTGCCCAGGACGGAGCCCAGGGACGAGGTGAACATGGTCCGGTTCAGGCTGACCAGGCTGCCCACCAGGATGGCGGTGCCGTCGGTGAAGGTCCCGGTGTTGGCGTAATCCGCCGGCGTGGCGTCATCCTGGTAGATGATCACGGTGCCCCCGGCGTAAGCCTGGGGATTCCCGTCGGTCACCAGTTCGAGCCCGGTCACCACCAGGGTGAACTCGTAGTTGGCGAAGTCAAGGGGGATGGGCGGAACCGCCGGAGAGGCGTCGAACATCCGGCTGTACATCGTCAGGTCGGATCCCACCATGTCCGGCAGGTCGGTCTGGCCGTTGAAATCGAAAAGCTGCTGGGCCTGGGCGGTCATGGGAACCAGGACCGAGGCGGCGGCGACCAGCAGAACCATGATCCTCTTCTTCATGCTGTATTCCTCCCGGAATCCCAGGCCTGTCACGGCCCGGGCTGATCTTCCTAGTTGTTGAACAGGGCCTTGACGGATCCCCAGTTGCTGGTCTCGCTGGAAACGGTGGCGTCGATCTGGAACACGCCGTCGATCTGGAGGTCGTAACCCCCTGGAATCAGCGCCCCGGCATCACGGGTGAACGCCCCGCCCCAGGTGTACACGCACCCGGCGCAGCTGCCGTCGATCATCGTTCCGCCCAGGGCGTCGAGGGAGCCCTCGAAGGCCCCGTTGCCGTCGGGCGTGAAGAAGAGCGTGAAGTCGTTGAACGAGCCCTGGAAGAAGAGGGTTCCGTCGGAGAAGGTGCCGGGAGAGGTGGCGTTGGGGGGATTGACGCCCCAGTCGGCGTTCTTGCCGGAATCCTGGTAGATCTCCAGGACGCCGCCCGTGTAGCCGACCACGGTGTTGCCGCCGGAGCTGAACTGGCCGGTGCTGATCAGGCCGTAGACGTGGAAGGTCAGCTCATCCGCGCCGAGATCGACGCCGAACTCAGCGTCGACCCAGTCGGCGATGGCGGCGACCACCAGTTCATCCCCCGGATCGCTGGGGAAGATGCCTCCGGTCTCGTACCCGAATCCGATATAATCGATGGAAGCGACCTGGGCGAAGGCCGGCACGGACAGCACCGCTGCCAGGACCAACGCCAGGGACATTTTCTTGACCAAACTGATCATGGTGTGACCCCCAGAAGTTCTTGGTGTTCAATTCCGATGATTCATGTCCGCTTTGAGCGATCACAAACCGATGCCTTGCGAATTGTTTCCAGGATTTCCCGGGTCTTACCCGATTCCCTGGGCATGACCGGGAAATGTTATCAGGAATTTTTCCTGGTTGATTGCACTGCGTCCCCTGGCGCTGCGAATACATTCAATGCATTCAGTTTATCGAAAAAACAAGGAAATGTCAACCGGATTTTTCCATCCAGAATGACTTTAAGCATAATAAAAATTCACCACATTGGTCATATTTTATCCCGGGAATGATCGGAATCCGGCATTTGATCCTGGCAAAATCCCTCCCGCATGGGATATTGGAGGAATCCAAGGAGGACCGCATGAACTGGAAACGATCGAGACCCATCCTGGGGGCCGGGCTGGGCGCCGCCGCAGGCTTCCTCGCCAACCGCTGGATCGCCTGCAACGGGGGTGGCTGAAGCCTCACCTCCAACCCGGTCCTGATGGTCCTGATGGGCGGGGCCTTCGGCTGGAGCCTCCTCTCCGGCGGAGAGGAAAAGAGGGATGATTCCCGTTCCTGATGTGATAGGATCCGGGCTTGCGGTGCTTGCGCCGGGTTCCCGTTGCTTCCGTGCCCAGAGGTAGGGAAATGAAGAAAGTCTACATCTGTCCCCACTGCGACGCCGTCCTCAACCCGAGCGTGAAGATCCTCCTCACCATCGGGTGCAGGAAGAATCGAGGGCTCATCCTGCTCAGTCCCCAGCCCGGCAACTTCAAGTTCATCTGCGACGAGAAGCTCGAGACCTGCCTGAAGACCGGCGAGGCCGTGAAGTTCTGTTGCCCCGTCTGCCACGAGGATCTGACCTCACCCAGCAACAAGAACTTCGCGCGGTTGACTCTGGTGGTCCCCGGCGCCAGGAACAAGTCCGTGGAATTCAGCCGGGTCTACGGCCAGCATGCGACCTTCGTGATCAGCGAGGACGAGGTCATGGCCTTCGGCGAGGACGTCGACAACCTGGGCAAGACGAACTTCTTCGGAGCCTGAGGGTCAGACTCCCGCTCCCGTCCCCTGGGGAAGTTCCCGGCCGCGGAAGTTGACCATCCCGTTGTGGGCCAGCTGCCATTCGCCGAAGACCAGGCGCGGGACCTCCCGGAAGCAATCGCTGCATTTGGCCTTCCCGTGGACCTGATGGTCGTGTCGGCGCGCCTGCCGCAGAGCTCCCTTGGGCAGCAGGATCCTGCCGTTTTCGTACAGTTCCAGAAACATGGCCCGCAGGGTCCTGTTCTCCTTGCGCCACTCCTCGAGCGTCTGATTCAGGACCTCGACCAGTTCCGGCGGGCGACCTTCCTCGATGAACCGGTCCATGTGGGCGTTGAACGCCTCGTATGACGCGGCTGTCTTCGTGAACTGGACCCCGTATTCCTCGAGGTGGGGGCAGAATCTCTGGATCATGGCGACCTCCTGCCCTCTTTGTCGGCAGAATGCTCTCTTGATTTACTTCCCAGAACGAATATCGGACGGTTCCAATCTCCTTTATGTCATCAATTTGTCATGAAATTTCTTGATTATACCCCCGGGCTGGGTGAATTTTGAGGCAGGGTTAATGATTTCACAGCGCTCCGACCCGGTCCCTGACAGGGGGAACGTGACGGATCGGGGGCTCCACACGGAGGCAACGTCCATGCGCCGAGTTTCCCAATTCCAGACCATCCTGGCCTTGGTCCTGGCCGCCGCCTGCGGTCAGGCCCTCGCCCTGAACGTGGTCCCCGATCACCAGGACATCGAAGGTCCCTTCGAAAACGGCCCCGCCGTGACCGCGGTCTGCCTGGAATGCCATGACGACGCCGCCCACGACTTCATGAAGACGTCCCACTGGACCTGGATGCCCCTCCAGGACGTCGTGGGCAAGGGCCAGGTCCCCCTCGGCAAGAAGAACGCCCTGAACAATTTCTGCATCGCCCTGGATTCCAACTGGCCGCGGTGCACCAGCTGCCATGCGGGCTACGGCTGGAAGGACGCAACCTTCGACTTCGACAACCCCGGGAACATCGACTGCCTGGTCTGCCATGACCAGACCGGCTCCTACCGGAAGTTCCCCACCGGGGCGGGCCATCCCGTCTACGAGCCCACCGAGTGGGAGGGCAAGATCTGGGAGCCCCTGGACCTGGCCAGCATCGCCCGCAGCGCCGGAATGCCCAGCCGCGAGAACTGCGGCGCCTGCCACTTCTACGGCGGCGGCGGCAACAACGTCAAGCACGGCGACCTGGAAAAGGCCCTGGCCGAACCCCCGCTGGCCATCGACGTCCACATGAGCCCCGAAGGCCAGGACTTCACCTGCCAGGAGTGCCACACCACCACCGACCACGACATCGCGGGCAACGCCATGTTCGATTCGCCCGGGGGCACCAACCACCTCGAGTGCACCAGCTGCCACGACGAGGATCTGCACGCCAAGCGGATCCTGAACTGGCACAACAAGACCGTGGCCTGCCAGACCTGCCACATCCCCCAGTTCGCCCGCGCCAATCCCACCAAGACCTGGTGGGACTGGTCCACCGCCGGCCAGAACATCGAAGCGACCGTGGACGAATTCGGGATGCCCGTCTACGACATCAAGAAGGGCTCCTTCAAATGGGAGAAGAACGTCGTCCCCACCTACGCGTGGTACAACGGGGTCAGCGGCCAGTACACCCTGGGCGATGCGATGAACCCCGACGGCGTGACCCACCTGAACTGGCTCCAGGGCAACCGCCTCGACCCCAAGGCCAAGATCTACCCGTTCAAGGTCATGCGCGGCAAGCAGCCCTACGACAAGCAGGCCCGGATCCTGGCCGTGCCCAAGCTCTTCGGCAAGACCGGCTACTGGAAGAACGGGTGGGACTGGGACAGCGCCATGAAGCAGGGCATGGAGGCGGTGGGCCTGGAGTACGGCGGCGAGTACGGCTTCGCCGAGACCTCGGCCTACTGGAAGATCAACCACATGGTCGCTCCCGCCCAGTACGCCCTGAAGTGCGTCGACTGCCATCCCAAGGAAGGCCAGGGGCGCATCGACTGGAAGGCCCTGGGCTACGAGGGCGATCCGGACAAGAAACGCGGGGTTTCGCGGTATGAGCTGAAGAACGCCTACTCCGACGTGAACCAGGATTGAGGCCGCGGGTCGCTCTCACCTTGGGCGGCAGTAGATGAACAGACAGGGCCCCCGGCGCTCCGAAAGGCAAACAGTCGCGCCGGGGGATGCCTGACAGGATCCCTGGAGATACAAACGAAGGCCCCGACGCTCCGAAAGGCAGATAGTCGCGTCGGGGCCTTCGTTTGTATCTCCGATGCTCCAGCAGGACATCCCCCGTACAAGGCCGTTGAGGTAGGCCCCCTGTCGGGGCGATCCGAGCGGAGGCGGCTGTTTCGGGAATGGCAGGAAGGCCTTCGCCATGTGCGCCGGCGGGAATGGGGGTCATACCTGATTCCGGAGCGACTACCTGCCTTTCGGAGCGACGGGATCAGGTATGACCCCTATCCCGGATCCGGTCACAAGGCGAAGGAATCCTTCAGACCCGGAACGGTCACCTCCGCCCCCGTCGCCGTACGAATGAGCCCCGCCAGGTGGCTCGACTGCTCCTCTTCCCCATGGACGACGAACACCCGCTTCGGCGGCTGCGGAGCCGTGGAGACCCAGCGCATCAGCTCGTTCATGTCGGCGTGGCTGCTGAGTCCATCGATGGTCGCCACCTTGGCGTGGACCGGCACGTTCTGGCCGTGCATGCGCAGATGGTCGGCGCCGTCCTGCAGCGACCGGCCCCGCGTACCCTGCGCCTGGTAGCCCGACAGCAGGATCAGGTTGTGATGGTCGGGCAGGCGCCGGATGAGATGGTGGAGGATGCGCCCCCCGGTCATCATCCCGCTGGCCGCGATGATCACCCGTGGCCCCTTCAGGGTGTTGAGCTGCTTGGACTCGTGGACGGTGCGATGCAGCTTCACGTTGCGGGGGAACAGGCGGCTGCGGTCGTCGGCCGTGACGCCCTCGTCCAGGTTGTCGTCGTAGAGGTGGCGCGAGTAGATCAGGGTCGCGTCGATGGCCATGGGACTGTCGATGTGGATGGGGACCTCGGCCAGGTCGCCCTGGGTCATCAGGCCGCGGAGGATCAGGCCCACCAGTTGGGTGCGTCCGACCGCGAACGCCGGGATGAGGATGACCCCCCGCTTGTGCACCGTGCGCCTGAACTCCTCGCCGATCTGCTCCAGCACGGGCTCGTGGTCGTGGGTGCGGTTGCCGTAGGTCGATTCGATGATCAGGACGTCGCAGGCGGGCAGGGGCTCGGGGTCGAGGTGGAGGGGCACGTCGTAGCGGCCGACGTCCCCGCTGAAGATCACCGTCAGCTCGCCCGGATTCACCGTGTCGGGCCGGTCGGCCTTGATGCGGAACTCCACGAAACCCGCGCCGAGGATGTGTCCGGAATTGTGGTAGCGCATGCGCATCCCCTCCGAACACGCGATCCAGCGCTGGAACGGTTCGGGCCGGATCAGCTTGAGCGTCCTGAGGGCGTCCACCGACGTGTAGAGCGGTTCGGCGGGATCGTGCTTGGAGAACCCCTTCTTGTTCGCCCAGGCCGCGTCCTCCTCCTGCAGGTGCGCCGAATCCATGAGCATCAGTTCCAGCAGTTCGGCGGTAGGCTCGGTGCAGTGGACCGGCCCTTTGAACCCGTACTGCAGCAAGCGGGGGGTGTAACCCGTGTGGTCGATGTGGGCGTGGGTCAGGACGACGCGATCGAGGAACCCGGGTTCGAAACCCGGGGTATCCCAGTTCATCCGCCGCAGCTGCTTGAGCCCCTGGAACAGGCCGCAATCGATGAGGACGCGCTGGCCGGCGGCCTCGAGCAGGTGCCGCGAGCCGGTGACGGTGCCGGCGGCGCCGTGGAAGGTCAGTTGCATGTGGTGATCCCTTCGGTGGTCATTGTGCACTGGTCATATCATCCAGGATGGCCTTAAGTTCCGCAACCTTCGTGTCCTCGAGGCATCGGGCTAGGGGGTTCCAGCCGGGGATCCGTCCTGTCCGGTTCCCGGTTCGCCGGGCGCCTGAGCCTCCCAGGCCTTGCGGGACAGGAGGGCGTGGTTGGCGCGGGCAGGTTCGGCGACGATCCCGAAGTCCGGCAGGACCAGGGCGGTCAGCGCTCCCCCGCGGCAGCAACCGGTGTCCAGGGCGTACAGCCGGCGGGGTACGAGTTCGACTTGCGGGTAGACGAGGTGGCCCATGCAAACCGGACGCGGGTCCTGCCACGACCTGATCCACAGGGGGACGCCGGCGGGATCCTGCTCGATCCATTCGTTGGGGTCACCAATGGCGCAGGTGTGGATGGGATCCTGGTCTGCAAGGGGAACGACCGGATCCAGCCTGGCGTGCGTCACCACCACGTCGGGCGTGGCGATCACCGCGGGACGGTCGAGGAGCCAGCGGGCCCAGTCTTCCCACTGTTCTCGGGGCAGCTGCGCCAGGGCGTGCTGCTGCGACCAGGCGGCCGGACCGTTTTCCAGGATGTGGCAGGCCAGCAACCGCTCATGGTTGCCCAGGGCGGTGTGGGCGTTGGGGGTCTTGCGGAAGAAGCGGGCCACCCGCCAGGTGTCGGGGCCGCGGTCGATGAGGTCGCCCACGCACAGCACGAGGTCGCCGGCGTCGAAGCCCAGGCCATCCAGGAGCGTAGCGAACTCGTCCCAGCAGCCGTGGATGTCGCCGACCACGATGGTGCGGCCGCGGGGGCGGTCGAGTACGAGGCCATTGCTGCAGGTCATCGATTCCTCTCCTGAATCGGCCCATTTCCGGAGGATAACTCGCAACGGCAGAAAAAACAGCCCCCCGTTTCGCGAGGAGCCGTTCCTTCATCCCGGAATGGAGCCGGACTAATCCTCCACGTCCTCCGTCACCATCACCTTGATCTCCGTCTTGCCGTCCTCCATGCGGACCTCGACCTGGGCGTCGTCCGCTCCCTGCTCCGCGAGCTGGGCAAGGATCTGGGCGCGGATCTCCTCCTCGGTCGCCCCGTCCACTTCCATCTGGAAGATCTCGCGCTTCCACTTGTCCACCAGGGATTCCTCGATGGTGCCGGTCAGGGCCTCGGTGGTGATGGCGGCGTCGGACAACTCGGGGATCTCCCGGCGCAGGTCGGCGATCAGCTGCTCGCCGTCCAGATCCTGGCCCCACACCATCAGGTCGAAGACCACCTGGCCGTCGGTGAACTTCTGGATGTTGATGTTGAGGTTCTCGATGCCCGGGACCGTGGCGAAGAACTCGCCGAGCCGGGCGTCGATGTCGGGAATCGATGCGGCCTTGTCGGTCAGTCCGATGCTGACCTTCCGGCCCATCTCGACCTGGGTGGTGGTGGACGTCGAGCAGGCGCCGACGCTGAGGACGGCCATGGCCAGCAGGGCCATGGCGAAACGACCGGTGCGCGTGTAGGGACTGAGCAGCATGAGCCACCTCCGATGGCGGGGATACTTCTGGCGATAGCGGGTCACGAGGTCGGCCTGCAGGGATCGGCGGTGGTCCGCGGACGGTCCGCTTCCTCCGGCCTCCTCCGTGGCGCGTCTGTGCAGCTGTTCGAGCCTGCGTTCTAGTCCGTCGCCGTGCATGTCTTGCCTCCCTTGCCCGCCGGATTCACGTCGCCTCGCCATTGTTCCCGCAGCTTCCGCGTGGCCCGGGCGAAACGCTGCTTGACGGCGTCCTCGCTCAGGTCCAGCACCCCGGCCACGTCCTTCAGGGCCAGGCCCTGGCCGAAGCGCAGCTCGAACATCTCCCGGATCTCCGCCGGCTGCATGTCCAGCAGCCGGGCCAGCCTGGCCAGATCCTCGTCCGCCACCAGGGCCGCAAGGGCATCCGGGACCGGGGACGGCAGCACCTCCGCCATGCCGTCCACGTCCCCCACCCACCGCCGGGCGCCCCCGTGGGCGGCCTGGCGCCGGGCGCGGTCGATGACTGCGTGTCGGGCCATGGCCAGGGTCCAGCCGAGCACGCTCCCGCGCCGGCCATCGAACCCGTCCATGCCCGCCAGGAAGCGCTGGAAGACCTGGGACACGACGTCCTCGGCGTCCTCGCGATTCCTGACCCGGCTTGCGACGAAAGCCGTCACCGGGGCGTACAGCTCCTGGTAAAGCCTGGTGAAGGAGTCCTCGTGACCGCGCCGGGCCAGCCGGAGCAGGATCCCGTGCCTGCGGTCACGCCACGCGGTTCTCAGGTTCAATGACACGTCCTCGCAAGAAAATCGGCGCCGATCGCTTGCCCGCTCCGGACCGGCACGGATGCCCGGCCCGGTGGCGACAGGGGATAATACGCAGGCATGGATACCCGGTGACATGGAAAAGACCCCGGCTCGCAGGGAGCCGGGGTCCGTCCCGGTGTGTGGTCAGGCTGGCACCGGGGGATTACATCGAGGCGACCTTCTTCTCGACCCCGGCGACCTTCTTGTCGAAGTCGGCCTTCAGACCGGCGGCGTCCTTGCCGCAGCAGCCCTTGCCCGCGTCGAGGGCCTCGGCGCAGCACTTGTGCATGTCGGCCTTCACGGCCATGGCGGCCTTGTGGGAGGCGACCTTCTGAGTGAAGTCGGCCTTCAGGCCGGCGGCGTCCTTGCCGCAGCAGCCGTTGCCCGCGGCCATGGCCTCGGCGCAACACTTGTGCATGGCGGCCTTGACGGCGTCGCAGGCGGCCTGATCAGGGCACGAGCCGGCCTTGGTGGCGCAGGCGGCAGCCTTGTCCGCGCAGGCGCCCTTGGCGGAGGCTTCCATGGCGGTCGCTCCGGCCTTGTCCGCACAGGCGGCGGCCTTGTCCGCGCAGGCGCCCTTGGCTGAGGCTTCCAGAGCGGTCGCGCCGGCCTTGTCGGCGCAGGCGGCGGCCTTGTCCGCGCAGGCGCCCTTGGCGGCGGCCTTCTTGGCTCCGCAGTCGTCCCCCGCCATGGCCAGGGTGGCGGACAGGGCGAGGATGGCCAGCATGGCGATCAGGGTGGTCGTGGTGCGCTTCATTGCAGCTTCCTTTCAGCCCGGCAACGAGAGCGCCGGGCGATGAAATCAAGGGAACGGTCCCGTTGGTTCTCCGTGTCGGTGGCTACGGATTCAAGTCATACCAAAATACTATAGTATTGGTTCCGGAATTGTCCATGCCGTTGTGGAAAATTTATTGAAAACCCGTTTCAGCGGCCCAGGATCTTCAGGAACCGATGCAGGAATCCCTTGGCGTTCAACTCGATCCCCTCGTTTCCGTTCCGGGCGCCGGCCCAGGCCTCCAGGGCCGCCCGGTTGGCCTTGGCCCGGTCCTCGGCCAGTCTCGCCAGGGATTCGGGGACCTCCGGATGCAGGCCCAGGAGCACCTTGAACGCCTCCGGGCCGATCTCGATCAACTCGGCCCCCTCGGGCAGGGTGATCTCCGCCGAACGGGGAACCCCCAGCATCAGGCTCATCTCGCCCACCAGGGCCCCCGGCCCCAGATCGAAGGCGGCGATCTCCTGTCCCTGTTCGTTGCGGACCCGCCCGGAAAGCTGCCCGCTCACCACCAGGAAACAGGAATCGCCCTGATCCCCCTGGCGGCACAGGGTCTCCCCCCGGGTGTACAGGACGCGGCGCACGTGAGGGGCGAGTTCCGCCAGATGCTCCCGCGTCAGCAGCGGCGCGCCCTGGAGATCGGTCGCCAGGGTGCGGACGAGGTCGCTGCCGGCCAGCAGTTCGGTGATGCGGCTCAGCTCGGCGGCAGGCGCGGGCTTGCGTCCCTGGGTCTGAACCACCTCCATGAAGTCGTACAGCAGCTTGTCGGACATGGGGAAGGGGATCTCGATGCCCCGCCGCTTGAACTTGTACCAGATCATCCGGTTGACGTGACCCTCGATGACCAGCCGGCGGTGGTACTCCTTCGACCAGAACCGCAGCACGTAGTTGATGCCGTAATCCTGGTAGGCGGTGACGAAGGCGTCCGGGGCGGGGTTGCGCAGGACCTCGGGCACCTCGAGCGCCGCCTCGACCAGGGCGGCGATCACGGCGTCGGGAGCATCGGCGTAGCTGGCACCGACGTTGACCTGATGGCGGCGGGTGGAATTGGGCCGCACCATGTTGTGGATGACCGCGTCGGCCACCTTGCTGTTGGGCACGATGATCATGTGGCCGTCGTTGGTCCGCACCCGGGTCTCGCGCCAGTTGGTCTCGACGACCTTGCCCGTGGTCCCGCCCAGATCGATCCAGTCTCCCGGCACCATGGACCGCGAGATGTGCAGGGACATGCCCGCCAGCAGGTTCCCCAGCACGCCCTGCAAGGCGAAGCCGACCACGGCCGTGATCAGGGCGGTGGACGCCAGGAGGGGCCCGATGTTCAGTCCGAGTTCGAACCTCAGGACACCGAAAGCCACCGCCAGGATCAGCAGCAGCCTCAGGATGTCCAGCAGCAGGTCCGGGACCGGGAAGTTCCGCCCGCGGGAGGCGTAGACCAGATGGAGGATTCCCTCGACCAGCAGGATCAGCCCCACTCCCAGCCAGAACAGAAGCCAGGCCGAGACGTGGTTGCCGTGGCCGTCGAGCCAGGCCGCAGCCTGCGGGAACAGCCCGGCGGCCCGTTCGGCCCCGAAGGACAGGACCAGCACGAAGACCGGCAGGGCCAGGTAGGCCAGCAGCGTCCCCAGGTTGCGGGGGCGGCCCCGGCTCCCGTGTTCGGTCCGCGACTTCCGGTGGAACACCGAGGCGAACCCCGCCCCGAGCAGCCACACGGCCGCCATGATTCCCAGCTCGATGATCAACGGTGCATACTGGTTCATCCGCCGAGATCCTCCTCGTCCCCTTGCCTTGCGAGGGCGGCCGTGAAGGCGTACCCCCTCTGCGCCACGTGGGCCTCCAGGTCGGCCGCCAGGCGGTCGAGCTGCCCGTCGTCATGATCCGGATCGTGGTGGATGACGAGTACCCGGCCCGCCCCGGCCGCCTCGCCGGCGGCCGCCACCTCCTCGTACGAACTGTGTCCCCAGCCCCTGCGGTCGGGGGCGTTGGCGGGGGTCAGGTGCCCGTCCATCAGCAGCAGATCCACCGGCGCCGGGGTCCGGCAGAAGGCCGCGAAATCCCTCCGGGCGGACGCGTCCATCGACTCCCACTCGACGTCGGTGGCGAACACCAGAGACCGGTTCGTAGCCGGTTCGTCGATGCGATAGGCCAGGCTCCCCCCCGGATGCGCCACCGGGAAGCTGCTGATCCGCAGGCCGCCCCAGACGACCGCCGCGGGGTCGCCCTCGGTGAAGGCGACGTCCGCCGGGGCGTCCACGAGACTCAGGGGCCAGTAGGGCGGGCCGACGAGACCGCATGCCGCATCCCGGCTGCCGAGCGGACCGAGGACGACGATCCTGCGCCCGGCCTGCCAGAACGGCCCGAATCCCGGCAGTCCCTGCAGGTGGTCGAGATGCAGGTGCGTCAAGAGCAGAAGGACGTCCTGGGCGGGTCCCCCCAGGCGCGGCTCGATGGCCGCCAGTCCCGATCCGGCGTCGATGACCACGGTTTCGCCCGCCCGGCCGGTGACCAGGACGCTGGTGGTGTCTCCGCCGTAGCGCGCCACCTGCGACCCGGTGACCGGGCGCGACCCGCGCACGCCTGCGAGGAACAGCTTCATCGGACCTACTTCCCCTTGAGGCTCCAGACCGCAGCGAAGGCTTCCGGCTCGGCCGCTTCGGACTGCAGGCGCTCGGCCCAGGCGGCCGCTGCAGGATCCGCAGCCGGCCCGGAGCCAAGCCCCGCGAACACCGGCAAGGCGTCCTGGGGACGGCCCCCGCGGCACAGTTCCAGGGCCCGGGCGTACTCGGGCCAGTGACCCGGGGCCGGATCGCCGGCGAGGCCGGTGATCTCCGCGACCGTCACCGCGGTCTGGCGGCCGACGACCTGCAGGTCGCCGAGTTCGCGCGCGATGACCGCCCCGGCGGCCGCCTCGACCGTCGTCTGCGACGCCATCACGGCGGTCCCGAACACCTTGTTGGCGCCTTCCAGCCGCGAGGCCAGGTTGGCGGCGTCCCCGAGCACCGTGTAATCGAAGCGGTCCTGGGAACCCATGTTGCCCACGGTCACCGGACCGGTGTGCAGGCCGATGCGCATGTGCAGATCGACGCCGAAGCGCTCCTTGAACCCGGCGCGGCGATCGGCCAGCCGGCGCTGGCAAAGCACCGCCGTGCGGCACGCCCGCGCGGCATGGTCCGGCTGGTCCAGCGGCGCGTTCCAGAAGGCGATGATCGCATCCCCCTCGTATTTGTCCAGCGTGCCCTGCTCCTGCAGGATGATGTCCGTCATGTCGGACAGGTACTCGTTCAGCAGGACCACCAGATCCTTCGGGTCGAGCTTCTCGCTGATGCCGGTGAATCCGGCCAGGTCGGAGAAGAAGATGGTCAGCTCGCGCCTCTCTCCGCCGAGTTGAAGCCTGTCGGGATCCTCCATGATCGCCGCGATCACCGCGGGGCTGAGGTAGTGCCCGAACGCCTGGCTGATGAAGCGCTTCTTGCGGCCCTCCGTGGACCAGGCCAGCACCAGGGCCCCGGCCATGGCCAGGACCTGTCCGCCGAGCCCCGGAACCACCGGCCACCACCGACCGGCCGACGCCTGCGCCCAGGCCCAGACCAGCAGGATCGCCACCCCGCCCAGCAGCACCAGGCCGGTCTGCCACGACCTGCGGGCCCCCAGCAGCAGACCGGCCGTAAGCACAGCCAGCAACGCGTGGACGAGGACCGCCGCGGCCGGCGGGGTGCCGGCGATGAATCCGTCGGTCATCAGGTCGGCCAGCACCGTGGCGTGGACGGTCACCCCCGGGGCCACGCGACTCAGGGGCGTGGGCCGCAGGTCGAGCAGGCCCGGAGCGCTGAACCCGAACAGCACGTGCCTCCCCCGCAGCGACGCAGGGTCGAGGGTAGGCTCGGAACCCTCCATCATCTGCAGGTAGGACCGGATCACCGCCGCGGCGCCGTACTGGGGCCAGGCCCGATCGGGGGCCACGTACCTCAGGACAGGCCGGGGCGCCCTGGAGCCGAGCACCGGATCGCCGTCGATCACCACGGACGTGAGACCGGCTGAAGCGCCAGGCCGCGCGAGTTCGAACTGGGCGTAACCCAGCGAGGGGATGCGGCGATTGAGAAGATCGGGATCCGGCGAGAGGCGAACGAGCGAGGCGCGGCGGAAGATGCCGTCGGCGTCCGGAACGTCCGCCACGTTGCCCAGCACGGCGGCGGCGGCCGCCACCTCGGGGATGGGCAGGGTGATGGGCGACGGCGCAGGCCCGTCGCCTCCGGCCCGGTCGGGGGCGTTCCCCGCCGATGCCTCGTGAACGAACAGGGCCCCGACGAAGGGACCGAAGTCGGCCATGGCCTCGGCCAGGGCCTCGTCGTCGGCCATGCCGTAGACCGACGGCTCGGTGAACAGGACGTCGAAGGCCAGGGTGGCGGCGCCCGCCTGCTTGCAGAACCCGATGACGGCCCCGTAGACCTCGCGCGGCCACGGCCAGGACCAGCCGCTGGTCTCCTGGCCCCAGTCCAGGCTGGCCTGGTCGAGCAGGATGACCGCCAGGGAATCCGCTGCGAACGCGGCCGTCCGCGAATCGGCCCCCGCGGTGAGGCGGACCCGCCAGTCCCAGGTCACGTTCTCGGCCCGCTCCAGCGCCCCGGACCACCACAGCAGGCAGGCCAGGGCCGTCGCTCCCAGACCCAGGAGCGCCCCCTGGCCCGCCTTGCTCCGCAGGGAGGTCATGACCCGGCGAGCAGTCCGCCCACCGCCCCGATGAACCTCCGGTGGCGCGCAGCCGGTTCGGCCGCCGCCGGCGCCCTGGTCATCAGGGGCTTGATGTCGGCGATCCGGTCGCCCGGGTCGGGATGGGTCTTGGCGAAATCCAGCCCGCCGGGCTCGAGCCGCTCCTTCATGCGGGTCAGCATCGTGACCAGCGCGTGCGGGTCGTAGCCCACCCGCTCCAGGATGGCCACCGCCGCCCGGTCGGCTTCCTGTTCCAGGCCGCGGGAGTAACCGCTTGTCACCAGGGTCCCGGTGATGTCGCTGATGCTGCCCTCGTAGGCCTCGACCAGATTCTTGAGGTCCTGCCCGCCGAACTGGCGCGCGCCCTCGGCCGCCAGGACCGTCAGGGCGCCGGTCAGCCGGCTGTTCTTGATGGCCCGCAGGCCGTGCTTGCCCTGGATGTGCCCGATCTCGTGCGCGAGGACCGCCGCCAGTTCGTCCTCGGTCCCGCAAAGCCGCACCATGCCCCGGGTGACCAGGATCAGGCCGCCGGGCGCGGCGAAGGCGTTGATCTCGTCCGAATCCAGCAGCAGGAAGTGGTATCCGCCGAAGGTCTCCGGGCGGTCCGAGGCCATGGCCAGGGTCTGGCCCAGGCGGTTCAGGTAGGCGTTGGCCGCCGCATCGTCCAGGGCCCGCTGGTCGGTCAGCAGGTTGGCCGCCACGGCGCGGCCCAGGTAGTACTCCTGCTCGGGCGTGATGTCGGTGAAGGTCTTCTCCACCGCGTCGATGCTGCGGTTCAGGGACTGGGCCTGGTCCTCGGTGATGGCCCCGGTCCCCTGGCCCACCTGGGTGGCCATCTTGGCCACCGAGGCGCAGCCGGCCGCCAGGGCGGCCAGGGCCAGGATCACCAGTACGGTCCGGATCGTCGTGCCGAAGGTCTTCATGTCAGTTCCCCCCTTCGGTTCCGACGGAGCCTTCGGCGAGGAAGTCGGCTGCCTGCCGGGGGGTGATCACGAACTTCTCCATGCGGTCGACCCAGGCGAAGTCGACCTCCCTGTTCTCCTTGCGGTATTCCTCCTCGACCTGGGAGTTGAATCCCTTGCCGGCGAGGGCGACCTCGTCGCCGCCGGCGCCCGTCCCGACCGGCGCGTCCCCCGCCTTCATGACCACGACCTTGGGGGTCAGGGCGGATTCGTGGATCCAGCCCTCCTTGCCCGCCCCGGACACCTTGACCCAGGCCCCCTGCCGGGCCACCACGTCCACCCGCGTCCCGTACCCGACCTCGCCCGTCAGCGCCCCCAGGAACGAGGCCTTGGCCCGGAGCTGGCCGGTCTTGACCTGGACGCTCATCTTCTCCCCGGCCCCCAGGGCCAGGGCGCCGATCGCCACCAGGACCAGGGCCATGAGCAGCATGGTCCCGCCCGTTTTCCCCCTGCGCACCACATCCATGGGATTCCTCCTCAAGAAAATCCCCACACTGTCGATGGGATTCCATCCGAATACCACAAACCAGGAACGAACCCAGGCACCATCCGGAGGAGGAGCCCCATGATCCGCTCGAAGATCCACGCCATGCTCGCCGTCGCCCTGATCGCCGGCCTCGCCGTGACGGCGTCGGCCGACGAGAAATATCCCTACCGCGGGGATTATCCCGATGTCAAGACCATTGAAACCTACGACCTGTTCCTGGGCCTGGAAAGCGGCGAATTCGTGGTCGTCGACGTTCGCTCCAAGCTGGAGTACGACGTCATCCACATCGACGGCGCCCATCACATCGCCGTCTCGCAGAAGACCTTCGCCGGCGAGATCGCCGATCTGGTCGCCGCCAACCCGGGCCGCAACGTCGCGTTCTACTGCAACGGCACCACCTGCCTGAAATCCTACAAGGCGGCGCAGGAAGCCATGGCCGCGGGATTCGACAACGTCTACGCCTTCGATGCCGGCATCCCCGAATGGGCCTCCGTCTGGCCGCAGAGTACCCTGTTGCTGGGCAAGGCCATCACCGACCCCGACAAGCAGCTCCTGAAGAAGTCCTACTTCCAGGGCAAGTGCCTGGATTTCGCCGCGTTCCAGACCAAGGCCGCCGAACCGAACGCGATGGTGATCGACGTCCGCGACCACATCCAGAAATCCGGCGACCTGCCGGGGATCACCGGGGCCCGGGGAATCCCCCTGGACGTCTTCATCCCCAACTTCGTGGCCCGGAAGGAGAACCAGGACAAGACGCTCCTGATCTTCGACCAGGTCGGCAAGCAGATCAAGTGGCTCCAGTACTACCTTGAGGAATACGGGTACTCCGACTACCACTTCCTCGAGGGGGGCGCGACCCAGGTCCTGAAGGGACAGGAATACAGGAGCTGATCTCCGCCGCGATCGCCCCGTGGGGCCCCTCCGGGGGCCCCTGCGGGGGCCCCGCCTTTCCCGGTCACACCCCGCCGCCATCCTCGTAAGCCCTCCATGAATCCGGATCGCACCGACGGGAGGGTGTCATGCACGAATACGAGAGCAATCTCGAGCGCCGGAACGATCCGGCCCTGAAACATTATCTCCGCATCATCGGGCGGTATCCCCTGCTGAGCCGCGAGCAGGAGCAGGATCTGGCACGGCGCATCCGCGGGGGCGACGGCGAGGCCCTCGACGCCATGGTCAACGCCAACCTGCGGTTCGTGGTCAGCGTGGCGAAGCGGTACCTGGGACGGGGCCTGAGCACGATGGACCTGATCGCCGAGGGCAACGTCGGCCTGATCACCGCCGCCCGCAGGTTCGACGAGCGGCGCGATTCGCGGTTCATCACCTACGCGGCCTGGTGGATCCGCCAGACCATCCTCACCGCCCTGCAGGAGAAGACCCGCACGGTGCGGCTCCCCGCCAACCGGGCGCGCGACGCGGTAAAGATCGCCGCCATCGAAAGGCGGATGAACCAGTCCGCCATGGGCGAGACCCAGGACCTCGATCTCGCCCGTGAAATGGGCCTCGATCCCCTGATCATCGGCCGGATCCGGGCGGCCGGGCGGCCCAACATCCCCCTGGACGAGCAGGGCGACGGCGAGAGCCCCACCCTTGCGGAGACCCTGGCCGACCCCGGCGCCGCAGTGCCCCTGACCGCGCTGGAGAATCAGGGTCTGGAAGAGCACCTGGCTGCGGCCATGGCCGAACTGGATCAGCGGGAACGGGGAGTCCTGGCGAGCTACTTCGGGCTGGGCCAGGAACCCTCGCAGTCCCTGGAGTCGATCGGGCAGAGGTTGCGGCTGTCACGGGAGCGGGTGCGCCAGATCCGCAACCGGGCCATGCGGAAGCTGAGGGAGGGAGCGCGGGGGGAGATCCTGGGGGAGCTGGCGAGGGGCTGAGGGCGAGCGGGATGGGGAAAAAACCTGCCGGGTGTCCTGGACTCGTCACGAGGGGGATCGGAGCGTCGCTGGACGTGCGCCGGCAGGTTGTCCACTCACGGGGCCACGAGGCAAGGGGCAAAAGGCCGGTCGGTCGCTTCCGGAGTGACCACCTGCTGGGCGGGGGGGCATGTTACCCGCTCCATCAGCATGGCCCCACCGGTCTTGGCCTGAGCCGGGATCCACTTGGCGACCAGGTGAATAAGGAATCCCTCTCGCAGTTCCAGTCCAAGACACGACCGAGACCGGCCTCTTACCGCGAACCCGCCGACGGGATTGTCGACAGTTCGAAGGGAATGGAACGAAAATCCCCGACCCACCGCCTGAAGGACAGGTTAAGAAAACCTTAAGACGGCCCCGATGTTTCCAACTCGTTTGATGTCAATGAATTAAAATTCGACAAGAATCTTGGCGGACCGGCCGTTCAACGGGCGAAACCCGGAATCCACATCAGATCGGCCTCCACTTTCCGGGTATGGGGATACAGGAAGGCCCTCCCGGTGGGGGCCGCGGCGATGCCCTCGCCGGCCCATCCCGGCAAATCCGTCACCAGGGTGGACGCCAGCGTTCCGGTGTCCGTCAGGGCCAGGTAGGCCAGGCCCGAAGCCCTCATGACCCAGACCACCTGGCCGCCGCTGATCCGCCAGCTGTCCCTGCGGGCCGCATCGATCTCCGCAACGACCAGCTGCGGGTCCCCCTCGGGATCGCCCCCTGGCCCGAGGGTGACCCGCCACAGGCCCCGGACCCCTGGCCGGATGAAGTAGAGGTGGCGCCCGTCGGGGGAGAACTCCCCCTGGACCGCGGCGAGTCCGGGCGGCAGGAAGTCGACCGGGCCCGTCTCTCCTGGCGCCTCTTCGAGGGACGTCCGCAGCAGGCGCCATCCGCGGTCCGTGGGCCCGGCGAGCAGGACGCCGAGGCCGTCGGGCGTCCAGGCCGAAAACCGGAGGTTGGCGCCGGCCGTGGTGAGTTCGCGCGGAGCGCCTCCGCGGGCGTCGCAGACGGCCGCCAGCAAGCGGCCGCCGCGCAGGATGTTGCAGCCGATGCGGGTCCCGTCGGGAGACCAGCGGGGATGGGTGATCGCCTCGGCGGCGAGGTCGGTCAGTCTGGTCAGGTCGGCGCCCGTGGAATCGGCCAGCCAGATCTCCGGAGCGCCCGACCGGGCCGAGACGAAGGCCACCCGGCCGCCGTCGGGGCTGAAGTCGGCCTCGAACTCCCAGCGGGTCGATGGTGCGAAAGGCCGGCTTTCCAGGCGCCAGGGTGACGATTCGAGCACCTTGACGCACCACAGGTCGCGGTCCATGGCCAGCTGCTCGAAGACCAGATCCCCCGAGCGGCGGCTCAGGTGGGGATTCCAGGCCATCCCCTCCCCGATCGTCAGGGGCAGGGGTTCTCCGCGTTCCCAGGACACGGTCCACAGGGAGAATTCCCCCGCAGGGGCCGCGCCGAAGACGATGGACCGGCCGTCGGGACTCCAGGCCAGCCCGCCCAGGACGCCCAGGCCCTCCGCCAGCCGCCTGGCCGGCCCCTCGGGATCCGGCCAGGACGACCCCATCAGGACCCCCCCGCCGCCGGGGTCGGAGGCGACCCAGGCCAGCTTCGACCCGTCGGGAGACATCCGCGGCAAGGTGGCCCGTCCGGGGCCGAATCGTTCGGGATCGAGCACGGTCGTGGTCAGGGACGGCAGGTCCAGGATCATCAGGACGGGAATCCCCTCCAGGGTGTCCAGGGCGGAGTACACCAGGCTGTCCCCGTCGGGACTCCAGTCCAACCCCTCGATCAGGCCGGCCGAAGCCGCCAACTCCCGCACCGGTCCGCCCAGGGAGGGGATGGTGCACAGGACGGCCCTGCGGCCCCCTCCCCCCTGGACGTAGGCGATGGTCTGCCCGTCGGGAGACCAGGCCGGCCAGGCGACCCACCCCTCGGCATCGGTCAGCTGGAGCGGGGTCTCCGAGTTCTGCTGCTTGATGAACAGGCTGGTCGACGGACCCTCCGTCTCGGGGCCCGACCAGGCGAAGGCCACCCTGAGCCCGTCCGGGGACAGGGCCGGGTGGCGCTCCCGCCCCGTGTAGGAGGTCAGGGGCCGGACATCCTCGGGTGAAGGTGCGGGGACGGGATCGCCGGCGTCCCCCCTCCGGCCATCCAGCCACCAGTTCACGGCCACGGCGGTGATCGCCACGATGATCACCGCGCCGAGGGGAATCCTCCCCGGGCGTCTGCTCCGGGGGCGCGGGGGCTCCCCCCCGACCGGGGAGGAGGGAATGGCCGGGACATCCGGGGCGGTGGCGTCCGGGGTGTTCACGGCCTCGTCACCCGGCGCTTCGGCTGGATCCCCTGCGGCCTCGTTCTCCGGCTCCGTCACCGGGGCGATCAGCCGGTAGCCGTGATGGCGGATGGTCTCGATGTACCGGGGTTCGCGCGCCTGGTCGCCGAAGATCCGGCGCAGTTCCGAGATGGCCCGGGTCAGGTTCTCCTCGCCCACGATCTGGTCGCCCCAGACCTCGTCCAGGATGTCGTTGCGGGACACCACCCGACCGGGGGTGCGGGACAGGGCCAGCAGCACCTGCATGACCCGCGGTTCCACCTGGACCTCCCCCTCCGGACCGCAGATGCGGTTCAGATCCGGCTGGACGAGCCGGCCGTCCACGCGAAAGGACGGTGCGAAATTTTGGGGACGGTTCATGGATCCTTCCGGAGCCGGGGGTGGACGGGACGGGTTGGAATGTACGGACAAGCGGGGACCCTTTCAACCACCGCTTGTGATCCACCCATGCATCGGGAATAATCCCCCCCAGAAAGGAGGTAGGCCCCTTGAACCTGCCGATCGACATCCTCCCGCGTGCCGGGACGGGCATGGACCATGCCCGCTACATGGAGCTGCTGGCCGAAAGGGCCGCCGCCTTCCTGTCCGGCCCGGCTGGGAAAGGCTGACCATGTTCCAGGGCGCCGGCTCCACCTGCATCCTGCACCGGGATCCCCGCTGGCTGGTGGTGAACAAGCCGTGCGGCATGGCCACCCACGCCGCGAGCCCCGGGGAGCTCGGCGTGGTCGAATGGCTGGAGCTCCATCTGGGAATCGCGGCCCAGGTCGTCTCCCGGCTGGACCGCGAAACCAGCGGAGCCCTGCTGCTGGCCCTGGACGGCGCCGCCTCGGCCGAGGCCCAGGCCATCCACGAGCGGGGCGAAGCCCGCAAGGTGTACGAATTCCTGGCGACGGCCGACTCCCGCGAACTCGGGCTGCCGGACGCCTGGTCCCGGGAGGACCCCCTGGACAGCAAGGCCGCCGCGACCCGCTTCTTCCGGCTGGGTCCCGCCGCCGGGACCGCCGGACCAGGAGCATTACCTCCCATCCGCTACCGGGCGGAGATCGCCCGCGGCCGCAAGCACCAGATCCGCCGCCACGCCGCCGCCTCGGGGGTGCCCCTGCTGGGTGATCCGGAGTACGGCGGCGAGCCCTTTCCCCGCCTCTGCCTGCACTGCCTCCAGGTGGAATGGCCGGGCATCCCCGCACCCGTCGTCGCGCCCCTGCCCCCGGCCCTGAGCCTGCTGGCCGAGGGAGGATCCGGGAGCCTGGACCTGGCCCTCTGCAGGGACCGCCGGGGGGTCTGGCCGACCGCGGTGACCGACGCCCACCGGATCGTGCACCGGGATGAGATTCCCGGGCTGCCCGTTTCGGTCGAGATCCTCGGGCCCTGGTTCAACGCCGTCTGGTACGACGAGGCGCAGCCCCTCGCCGAAGCGCACGGCCGGCTCGGCCCCCTGCTGGACGAGATCTCCGCCATCTGGGCGATGCGCGGCGGAGTCCTGCGCGCCCACAGCCGCAATCCCCACGGTGAAGGCCTGGCAGCCGAACGCCTGGTGATCGGGGATCCGCCGCCGCCCGTCTTCCAGGTGATCGAGCACGGCCTGGCCTTCCGGATCGACCTGCTGAAGACCCAGCACACCGGGTTGTTCCTGGACCAGCGCGACACCCGGCGGCGGCTGGCCCTGGCCGCGGCCGGCAAGCGGGTCGCCAACCTCTTCGCGTTCACCTGCTCGTTCTCGGTGATGGCCGCCGCCGAACGGGCAGAGGTGGTCTTCTCCGTGGACACGGCCCGTCCCTGCCTCAACACCGGCAAGGCCAACTTCAAGGTGAACGGCCTGGAGGAAAGCGGCATCGGGAAGTTCGTCCAGGAGGACGCCCGCAAGTGGCTGAAACGCCAGCTGCGCAGGAAGGCCGAACTGGGCGACGCCTATCCCGCCTTCGACCTGGTCGTCTGCGATCCCCCGGTCTTCGCCTCGAGCCGGGACGGGGGGAAGTTCTCCCTGGAGGACGAGTGGCCCCTGCTGGCCTCAGCGGTCGCCGAGGTCCTCGCGCCCTCGGGCGCCGCCTTCTTCGCCAACAACCACCGCGGCGGCGACCACGCCGCCTACCGCCGCGCCCTGGAGGCCTGCTTCGGCGAGGTGATCGACCTGCGCCCGCCCCTCGACTTCCCCGTTTGGGCGGGCCGGCCCCATCACGTCCGCACCTTCGCGGTCCGGCTTCCCCGTCCGGCCTGAGGGCGGTCCCACCCGGCGCGCCGCCTCCAGGTCCGCCTAGTCCTGATCCACGAGCCCCATCTCCAGGATGCTGGTCATGGGATCGTAGGTGACCTCGAGGTCGGACCGGTAGGGTTCGAGGGACTCGCGGATGCGGTCGGGCAGCGCGGTTTCCCAGGGCAGGCGCAGGTATTCCGTCCGCATGGCGTCGACCTCGGCGGCCAGCCGGTCGCGCCAGTCCGCCTCGTCGGGTTCGAGCGCACCCCGGGCCTCGAGTGCGGCCAGCTGGTTGCCGAGGATCTCCCGCTGGATGCGGTTGACCATCCTGCGCAGGTCGCGGGCGCGTTCCCGCCTGACCTCCTCCTCGTCCTTCCCGTCCCCGGTACCCTTCCAGCCGAACTGCACCTCCCGGTCCCCCTCGTCGTCGGAGCGGATGGCGAAACCCGGCCCGTCGGCCGGATCCTTCCCCAGCAACCCGTAGTAGGCGAGGCAGTAGATGTGCTGGTACTCGCCCACGCCCATCCCCGCCTCCAGCACGGCCCGGTTGCGCTCGGCCATGAAGTCCATGATCGCCGGCACGAGCTTGAAACCGGCCTTGGCCTTTTCCAGGAAGCTCAGGCGGTCCTTCCCGTCCAGGACCCGGAAGATGGCCGAGACCTCCTCCCGCAGGGGCGTCATCCGGTCGCGGATCTCCAGGAAGGTTTCCATGCGGTCGGGAGGGATGCGTCCGGTCGGATCGGGGACGAAATCGCCGGGGCGCCCGAACTCGGCGTTCAGGGTGGCGAAATCGGCCTCCAGCGAATCGGCCTTGTCGATGATCTTCCTGACCCCGAAGTAACCGCAGGTTCCCACGGCGCCGAGGACGATGAGGATCAGGCCGCAACCGATGCCGCAACCGGTGAGCCATTTCCTGGTGGTGCTGGACATGTACCCGTCTCCCGTTCGTGTGGGTTCAGCCCCATCCCCTTGGTACGGTTTCCGGGGATTCGGGTTGCCGAAGTCGGCGGGAGCACCGAATATATCGTGGCGAATCCAGGACTGGAACAACCGATCCGCGAAAGGCGGGTGTCCGTACCCATGGCGCAGCAGTACATCTTTACCATGCAGGGCCTGAAGAAGGTCGTCCCCCCCAACCGGGAAATCCTCAAGGGCATCTGGCTGTCCTTCTTTCCCGGAGCCAAGATCGGCGTCATCGGCCTGAACGGGGCGGGCAAGAGCACGCTCCTGAAGATCATGGCCGGCGTCGATCAGGACTTCATCGGCGAGGCCAGACCCGACCCGTCCATCAAGGTCGGCTATCTGCCCCAGGAACCATCCCTCGACTCCTCCCGGGACGTCAAGGGCAACATCGAGCTGGCCGTGGCCGGCATGAAGGGCAAGCTCGACCGCTTCAACGAGATCAGCATGAAGATGTGCGAGCCCCTGGACGACGACGAGATGAACAAGCTGATGGAGGAGATGGGCAAGCTGCAGGACCAGATCGACGCCGCCGGCGGCTGGGACCTGGACCGGCACCTGGAGATCGCCATGGACGCCCTGCGCTGCCCCCCGGGCGACCAGGACGTCGCCACCCTGTCCGGCGGCGAGATCCGCCGCGTGGCCCTGTGCCGTCTGCTGCTCGAGAAGCCCGACCTGCTGCTGCTCGACGAGCCCACCAACCACCTGGACGCCGAATCGGTGGCCTGGCTCGAGCGCCACCTGCGCGAGTACGAGGGCACGGTGGTTCTGGTGACCCACGACCGCTACTTCCTGGACAACGTCACCGGCTGGATCCTCGAGCTGGACATGGGCAAGGGCATCCCCTGGGAGGGCAACTACTCCTCCTGGCTGAAGCAGAAGCAGGCCCGCATCCTCGAGGAGGAGAAGAAGGACAGCAAGCGGCTGAAGACCATCGAGCGGGAGCTCGAGTGGATCAGCGCCAGCCCCAAGGCCCGCCAGAAGAAGAGCAAGGCCCGCGTCAGCCAGTACGAACAGCTGGTCAGCCAGGAGCGCGAGATGCGCCGCAGCGCGGCCCAGATCCGCATCCCCGACGGCCCGCGGCTGGGCGGGGTGGTGGTCCGCGCCGAGAAGCTGCGCAAGGGTTACGGCGACAAGCTGCTCTTCGACGACCTGAGCTTCCACCTGCCTCCCGGCGCCATCGTGGGCGTCGTCGGCCCCAACGGGGCCGGCAAGACCACCCTGATGAGGATGATCACGGGCCAGGAGCAGCCCGACAGCGGCGTCCTCGAGCTGGGCAAGACCGTCCAGCTGGCCTACGTGGACCAGAGCCGCGCCGACCTGGACGACGAGAAGTCGGTCTTCGAGAACATCAGCGGCGGCGCCGAGGAGCTGGACCTGGGCGGGGTCACGGTCAACAGCCGGGCCTACTGCTCGGGCTTCAACTTCAAGGGGTCGGAACAGCAGCGGAAGGTCGGCACCCTCAGCGGCGGCGAGCGCAACCGGGTCCACCTGGCGCGGCTGCTCAAGAGCGGGGCGAACCTGATCCTGCTCGACGAGCCCACCAACGACCTGGACGTGGACACCCTGCGCGCCCTCGAGGACGCCCTGGTGGACTTCGGCGGCAGCCTGGTCGTGGTCAGCCACGACCGCTGGTTCCTCGACCGCATCGCCACCCACATCATGGCCTTCGAGGGCGACTCGACCGTGGTCTGGTACGAGGGCAACTACTCCGATTACGAGGAGGACCGGCGCAAGCGGCTCGGCGAGGACGCCGACCAGCCGCACCGGATCAAGTACCGCAAGCTGACCAGGGGCTGACCGGGGCCACGATCGGTCCTAGAGACAGGAACCCCCGGGGAACTCTTCGGGCTGACGCCCTTCGGAACGTTCCCCGGGGGTTCCTGTCTCTACGGCCCGCCTGGCGCCCCGGTCCGGCCCCTGGTCAGTCGAGGGGTAACGATTCCAGGACCGTCGGGTCGTCGAGCAGGCCGACCGGGTACAGGCCTGCGCGTCCGTCGTAATAGGGCGTGCGCTCGTAGAACCACATCCTGAGGTTCCAGGGCTCCTTCGCCCACACCGGATCGGCGGCCTTCGCCGCCTCCAGCTCGGCGGCGAGTTCCGGGCGCTCGGCCAGCATCTGCGGGATCATGGCCTCGATGACGTAGGACTCGACGTACTCCACACGGTCGAACACCGCGGTGAAGAATCCCCAGCGCGCCAGGGAATCGGGTCCTTCCGGCTCGAGCAGGTGGGCGATCGCCCGCGCCGCCGGCTGGGCCAGGGAGACCACGGCCGATCCCGCCGGAAAGGTCAGGGTTTCGGTTCCCGCGGCGATCTCGAACTCCACCGTGTTGCGCCCCTCGTAGGGACGCCGCCCCCAGGTCGCGCTTCCGAAGCGGTAGGTCCGGACTTCCAGGTCCACCGGCGCGGCCAGACGCCGGAACTGCGCGCCGTGCCACCGGAGTCTCTCCAGGACCGCCGTCCATTCGGGGGGCACCAGGTACGCAGCCGGCAGGATCACCGTCTCGTCCGGTTCGACGACGTCGTAGTAGTCCACCTTCCAGATCTCGGGCTCGGCGCCGAAGCGGTTGTAGTCGCCCCCCGTCACCTCGCCGGTCACCGTTTCGTAGGCCACTCCCAGGAAATCGATGGTCCGGCAGGAATCGGTCCGCTGGAAGGTCAGGGGGAACGGCCGGTCCCTGAAACCGGGCGAGGCGGCGGCCCGGTCGGCGGCCTCGACCGCGGCCCTGAGTTCCGCGCCGTGTTCGTTCAGCCAGGCCATCGTGTGCCTCACCAGCAGTCCCGAGGTCTCCACACGATTGGCGTAGTCCTTGAGCATGTGGGTCTCGATCAGCAGTCCCGGACGGTTGCGCACCGCGGCGTAACCCTGGCTGAACCGGGGACCGGCGGCCCACGCCTGCAGGCCGCTGCGCGGGTCGTGCCAGTTCCGGAAGGAGACGTAGCGGATCATGGGAAACCCGTCGGCCGCCATGTCCCGGTTCATGCGGTCTTCGTAGGTTTGGACCAGGGTGGTCAGGCCCGCATCGAGGTTCCCGTGAGTCTCCAGGCTGTAGGTGATCGCGTACTGGTAGTCGGCCCCGTCGGTGCTGTGGACGTCGATGAAGAAGTCCGGCGACCACGCGTTCCACAGTCCCAGCCAGGCCTGCATCTCCGGGGCGTCGGCCTTGAGGAAATCCCGGTTGAGATTGAGGTTCTGCGCGGTCGTCCGCCAACCCATCTCCCGGGGCCCGTTCTGGTTGACGCGGTTGTAGGGGCCGAACCGCTCGTGGCCGTCGACGTTGAAGATGGGGATGAACAGGAGCGTGACGTTGTCCAGCAGGGCGCGCGCCGGACCGTCGGCGGCGGCGAGGTCCTTCAGCAGGAGCATGCCGGCGTCCTTGCCGCAGCTTTCCCCGGCGTGGATGCAGGCCTGGACCAGGAGGATGACCTGATCCCCTCCCCGCCGGCAGGCGTCCGGATCGGCGAAGCCGTCCCGGTCGGCGACCACCAGGGGCAAGGCCCTCCCCTGGGGACTGAGACCGAACTCCCGGTAGGAGACCAGGGGCGAGGACTCCGCCAGATCCCTGCACCAGCTCACCGTCTCGGCGTAGGTCGGCGTTTCCCTGCCTCCCGAATCCTCGAAGGGCGTCTGCAGGGCCGGCGTGGCGTCGGCCCTGGCGCAGGACGCCAGCAGGCCGAACAGGATCCCGAGGTGAACGTGGCGCGCCATGGACCTTCCGATCGAAGGAGGACGAATCCGCTGGGGAATGCCGACCAGGATAACCGTCAACGGCCAGGGAATCACTCGAAAACCGGGAACCAGGCCGAAAATCGGGGGGCTCCGGCAACCCAAAAAATGCCGGGGCGGATTGCAGAAAAGGGTTGATCCGCGGAAAGCAACCATTAATCTAGGTGCTGGTCGGGCTGGGATACCGTTTCCCTGTCGGGTTGCGGAAACCCAAGATCAGGTTGACCGGATCGAGTCATCAAGATCAGGTTGACAGGATCTTTGGTTTCCGTAGATGATGGCATCCAGGCCCAGGTCGTGCTTCGGGCATGGCCTCGATCGATCCGGTGGAGGGGGCTCTGGGTTACCCTGCCGTCCGGTGAGAGGTAGATGCGCTCTGGCACCAGAATGATCATCCGTCCTCGTCCTGTCCGGCCGGTCCGGACGGGTGGTCGGTGATTTGTGTCGGGAGCCCGGCTCGCTTCGAGGCCGCTGAAGTTGCGGCGAAACACTAAGGAGAGTGCCACAGCCGTGGCGGTTCCGTGTCCCGCCGATCCTTCCGATCCGGCGGACATGTCGACGTTCGGAGAGGTGCGATCGATTTCCCGGCGGTCTCGCTCGCCGGGGAAAATCCCATGGATGGATTTCAAGGAGGTCCAAGTTGATTAACAAGAAGATGGTTACCATGATGCTGGTCATGCTCGTGGCTTTCGCCGCCATGACCGCCAACGCCGGTGATGCGCCCTACACGGTGTATGGTCATCTCCACGTCTCCCTCGACGCCCTGAACAACGGCGACTCCACCGAGCTGGTGCTGGCGAGCAACACGTCCCGCTTCGGCATCAAGGGCGCCCAGGAACTGAACGACAACTTCACCTTCATCTGGCAGTTCGAGAGCTTCATGAACCTGACGGTGAAGGACACCAAGGGGCTGCTCGCCAACCGGAACACCTTCCTGGGCCTCAAGGGCGACTGGGGCTGGATGAAGGCCGGCATCCACGACACCCCCATGAAGATGATCGGCCGCAAGGTCGACTTCTTCAAGGACGAGCTGGGCGACTTCCGCCAGGTCACCTTCGGCTGGGACCGCCGCATGGACAAGGTCATCATGTACGGCACCCCCGATTACAGCGGCTTCGCCCTGACCGGCGCCTACCAGTTCAAGAACGACGTCACCATGGCCGACACCGGCGCCATGAGCGCCAGCGCGACCTACAACAACGACAGCTTCTTCTTCGGAGCCGCCTACGAGCTGATCCAGAAGAACAACTTCGCCACCCCCGAGGTGCCCGGCTACTGGATGCCGCAGGACCAGTACCAGAACGTGTGGGTCCCGGCCGTGCCCGCCGACTTCGACGTCGAGGACGCCATCGGCATGCGCTTCGTCGGCAAGTACACCGCCGGCGACCTGGAGATCGCCGCCCTGTACCAGATGCTGCAGAACCGCAACGGCAAGATGTACTCCTACATGGAGAACAGCACCCTGGTCAGCGGCGACCTGAACACCCAGACCTGGGGCATCGGCGCCCGCTACACCATGAACGAGAAGTACGCCGTCAAGGGTCAGTTCTACGGGTTCGACCCCAACACCGACATGGATGACGACGACGCCAGCTTCTTCGCCATGGGCATCGACCACACCTTCGACAAGAGCACGACCTTCTACACGCAGTTCGTGCTGACCAACAACGGCGAGACCACCAGCTTCCCCGTGGGTGGCGAGGGTCACGGCACCCGGATGTTCCCCTACCCCGCGGACGCCGGCGAGGCGACCAACGATCCCTGGGGCATCAGCACCGGCATGATCAAGAAGTTCTAGTCGCTTCCTGAAGGGGACGACCAAACCCCGGGCCCCAGGCCCGGGGTTTTTTTCATGTTTTCGAATGACAACGCCTTTCCACCTGGAATACCATCCCGTCCGGGGAACATGTCCATTCCATCATGGGAAAGGAATAACATGAAAAGAATAATCACGTTATCGATCGTGGTCCTGGTCTCGCTGGCCATGGCCGCGCCCTCCCTGGGGTTCGACGGCGACCGGCAGGGATTCATGCTCAATCTCGGCGCCGGGTTCGGGCAGGCCAAGCAGACGGCCTCCGCCTCGGGTGTCGAGGTCTCCCTGGATGCAACCGGCTTCGGCGGGGACTTCAAGATCGGGGGCGGCGTCAACCCTCAAATGCTCATCTATTACACCAACCGGACGCTTTTCCATACCATGGAGGTCACCTACACCGACCCCTTCCTCGGTCCCACGACCCTCGAAGCGGACTACATCAACGGCATGTCGGCGGTGGGGGTCAGCTACTTCCTCGAACCCGAAGCGCCCTCGTTCTTCTTCTCGGGAGGCCTCGGGCTCGGCGTCCTGATGGACAGCGAGGCCGATGAATCGGAATCCGGCGTCGGTTTCACCGCCGGCGTCGGCTACGAGTTCGCCCGCAACTGGATCATCGAGGGCACCTACATGAACGCGAAGGTCTTCGAGGAGATGGGCATGGAGGTGAGCATCAGCAACCTGATGGTCACCATCAGCTGGCTGGCCTACTGACCCGGATCCTCCCGTTCCCCCGGGTAGAGGAGAGGGCGGCCGCCGGGCCGCCCTCCTTCATCTCCTGAACAGGGGTCGCTCAGCGCTTGTTGATCTTCACGTCCCCGCTGAAGGTGCTGATCCGGACGCGCGCCTTGCCGGCGCCCAGCGTCAGGGACATCTCCTTGCCCGGCCCGTACTCGCTGCTCCGCTCCACCTTGCCCCCGAAATCATCCTCGATGTCCCCGGTGAAGGTCTCGATCTCCAGGTCCGCATCCAGGCTGCCAGGCACCGACAGGGTCAGATCCCCGCCGTGCAGGTCGAAGGTGAAGGAACCGGAGGGATCGAAATCCCCGGCGACGTCGACGTCCCCGGTCACCGACTGCAGATCGAGTTCGATGAACCGCTCGGCCGCCAGGTCGAGGTCTCCCGACACCGTGGAGGCGCCGAGCTTGAGGATGCGCCCCCGCACCAGGATCTCCCCGCTGATGGACTCGGTGGAAACCACGGGACAGTCCACGTCCAGGTCCAGGTCGCCGCTGATGGTCTCGGCGGACACCTCCTTCAGGGTCCCGGACACGGTCACCGTGCCGCTGACCGATGCGGCGAACACGGCCCCGGTCACCTTCTCCACGGTGATGGTGGAGCTGACGCCGTCGATCTCCACCCTGCTTCCCCTGGGGACCTTGATGGTCAGGTCCGCGCCCTCGTCGATGTTCCGGCCGTGCCGGGGGTAGATGACCTCGATCTTGGTGCCGGCCCCGGATTCGAACTCGAGATCCTCGACGTCGTCGCCCAGGACGGCGTCGAGCTGAACCTCGTCGCGGTCCCAGCCTTCGACCACGATGGATCCGGCGATGTTCTCGATCCGTACCCGGCCGTCGGAATCCGCCGGCCCCGACTTGTGGACCGTCCGTTCCTCGGCGAAGACGGCGCCCGTCATGATCATCAGGATCACGGCCAGACCCGTGCCCCATCCGGCCGCGGCCATCCCATGCTTTCTCATCATCGTCCTCCTCGGTGTTTCCGGCGGAGCCGGATGGTTTCGTCAGGGATCAAGATCCATCAGGGCGGTCCTGCCGAGGGCCGCCGATTCCAGGAGCAACACCTCCGCCCTCGACCGGTGGAGTCGGCGGGCGAGATGGTTCAGGTTCGGATTCGCCGGGTCCCGTTCCAGGGCGGTCAGGACCTCGGTCAGCGCCTGATCCACGGCGGCAAGCCCCCCGGCGGGAGCCGCCCCGGCGCCATGCTCCGGGGGGCCATAGGTGCGGGGACCCATCAGGCAGAGGACCGTCACCGCCGCGGCTGCGGCCAGATGCGGCCAGCGCCGGGCGCTCCGTGACGCAGCGGCGGGCCGGAGCCCCCCGACTTCCAGGCGGTCGATGGCCGCGACGATGTCCGGCCACAGGTCGCGGGAAGGGGCCGCCCCCCTCCGCCTCAGTTCCCCCGCCGCCCGCAGCAACGGATCGCGTTCGGTTTCGTTCATGATTCGACTCCCCTGTCCGCGTCCAGCATTTCCCGCAAGAGCCGCCGCACCCTGTGCAACTGGGCCTTCACCGTGCCCGTGGCCACCTCGAGCAGGCCGGCGATCTCCCGGTGAGTGTAACCTTCCACGTCATGAAGGACGAAGACCGTCCGGGCCCCCTCGGGCAGCCTGGGCAGGCAGCGCTCGAGATCCACCGCGGTCAGCAGGGCCACGACGTTGCCGCCGCTCCTGCCCGCTGCCAGGGAGCCCTCCCCCGTCACGTCCCCGGCCTCGAGGGCCAGGCCTTCCTGCAGGCGCCTCATCCGCTTACCGGAACGCAAGCCATCCCGCCAGAGGTTCACCGCCAGGCGTGACAGCCAGCCCGCCAGGCTTCCCTGCCCCCGGAATCCCCCCAGAGCGAACCAGCCGCGCACGAAGGCGTCCTGCGTCAGGGACTCGGCCTCCACCGGATCGCCCGTCAGGCGCAGGCACAGTCCGTGGATGCGCCCGCAGTAGCGGCGGTAGATCTCCTCGTAGGCCGCGCGATCCCCGCCCGTGCTGCCCTCGACCAGTTCCTGGTCGGAGGCCGCACCGGGCATCGGGCGCCCGTCCCGGCGGATTTGCTGGATCATCGTCCGATCTCCCGTCACCGGTGGATGTGTTCTTCGTCTTGACAGACGATCCCCGGGGCCCGAGGGTTTAAGGCAGGCCGGAATAAAATCCACAAAATGCCGGAGAGAAGTCACGAATAAAATTTGACAACGATAATCATTCCTATTAAATTGGGCCTAGAGCTTCGGAGAATTTCGCCCTCACCCGCAGCCGAAGGAAGTCAGGATGCGATCCAACACCAACCGTCGCAACACATTGCAGCGATCGGTGATTCTCGAGGAACTCTGCTCCACCAAGCGCCATCCGACGGCCGCCGAACTTTTCACCAAGGTGAGATCACGATTGCCGAGGATTTCCCTGGGCACCGTCTACCGGAACCTGGAAGTCCTGCACCAGGAAGGTCGGATCCGCAAACTGGAATTCTCCGGCGCCGAAGCCAGGTTCGATGCGGACATGGAACCTCATGATCACATCAGATGCACGCGATGCGGCTGCGTGAAGGACCTTCCCACCGCCAGCGCGCCGGTCGAACTGCCCCGGGAATCCGCCGGATTCCTGATCCAGGGGCATCGACTGGAATACTACGGTCTTTGCCCCGAATGCCGGAAGACGGCCACCCGCGGTCCCGGCGAATCCGGTGGCCACTGACCCTCCCGTTCTTCTCCCAAACGAGCGCGTCGCCCCCGGGCGGCCGAAACCCAGTCACCACAAGGAGACGACCACCAATGGACAACATGGACTTCGACTTCATCCCCATGCCCCTGGTCGCCGGGGAGGCCCCGGACTTCACCGCCACGGCCGTCATGCCGGACAACACCTTCAAGAACGACTTCAAACTGTCCGACTACCGCGGCAAGTACGTCGTCATGTTCTTCTACCCCCTGGACTTCACCTTCGTCTGCCCGAGCGAGATCATCGCCTTCGACAAGCAGCTGGAGGAGTTCAAGAGCCGCCACTGCGAGGTCATCGGCGTCTCGACCGACAGCCACTTCAGCCACTGGGCCTGGAAGAACACCCCGGTCGAGAACGGCGGCATCGGCAACGTCCAGTACCCCCTGGTCGCCGACTTCCAGAAGACCATCAGCCAGGACTACGGCCTCCTGCTCGAGGGCGGGATGGCGCTGCGCGGCACCTTCCTGATCGACAAGGACGGGGTCATCCAGCACAGCACGGTCAACGCCCTGGGCCTGGGCCGGAACATCGATGAGATGATTCGGCTGGTGGATGCCCTGCAGCACCTGGAGAAGCACGGTGAGGTGTGTCCGGCGAACTGGAAGAAGGGCGACGACGCCATGGTCCCGACCGCCGAGGGCGTGGCCAAGTACCTGTCCGACCACAAGTAGGCTCGTCGGTTCTTCCGGAATGACGGCGCCCCGGAAAATCTGGCCTCAGGGCCGGGATGTCCGGGGCGCCTCTTTTCCAGGACCGGAACCTTGCCACCACCTCATCCATGGGCCAGTATGGGACCCGAAAGGAGGCCGGCGCCATCAGAACCTGGATTTTGCCCATGTTGCTGCTGATCGTCCCGGTCCTGGCCGGGTGCAGCCCCGAGGACCCGGTCGCGGCTCCGCGCCCGCCGGTGATTCTCATCGGGATCGATACGGTGCGGGGAGACCACGTCCATGCCTGGGGCAACCCGGACATCATGACTCCCAACCTCGATCGCCTGGCGACCGACGGCGTGCTGTTCCGCCGCTGCCAGAGTACCGCTCCGTGGACCGGTCCCTCCTTCGCATCGATCCTGACCGGTCTGCTGCCCTATCACCACGGGTTCATCGGCGGCGATTACGGGCGCCTCGCCGAGCAGTTCACGACCCTGGGAGAATCCCTTCAGGGTTGCGGTTACGCCACGGCATCATTCGTCACCATCCGCTGGCTGACCAGGATCTTCGGACTGACCCAGGGATTCGCCGTAACCGAGAGCTTCTTCGACCAGGGCAAGGGCCTGGCCTCCCGCAGCGTCACCGATGGGGGCCTCGCCTTCGCCGCCGCCCACCGGGATGAACCCTTCTTCCTGTTCCTGCATTATTTCGACGCCCACGCCCCCTACACGCCTCCCCCGCCGTACGACCGGCTCTACTACGAGGGTGACGAGAAAGGACCGGGCGAACCCCTGCTGGCCACCTTGAAGTCGGACCGTAACAGGTTGCTGGAGGAGAGCCGGAACAGCCGGATCTACGACTGGCTGGAGGGAGTCACCGACTGGGAATTTCCCGTCAAGCAATACGCCGCCGGTGTGACCCACGTGGATGACCACGTCGGCCAGGTCCTGCTCGGACTCGAGCAACTGGGTCTGTACGACGAGGCCATGATCATCGTCGTGTCCGACCACGGGGAACACCTCACGGAGCACGGTTTCTACTTCACCCACAGCCTGCCGTACCAGGAAGCGGTGCATGTCCCCTTGCTGATCAAATGGCCCGGGGGCCGATTCGCCGGCTCGACCGTCGAGGAAAGGGTATCCACGGTGGACATCCTCCCCACGGTGCTCGCCGCCCTGGACCTTGATCCGCCCGCGGGCATGGACGGCGTTGCATTGACCGACCTGGCAGGAGGAATCTCGCCAGGTCCCCAGGAGCCTCTGTTCAGCGAACAGGGATCCTCGCCCCGGGATTTCTGCAAGAGCCTGGTCAAGGGAGACTGGAAACTGATCTGGTTCCGGACAGGGGATGCCGACCGGTTCGAACTCTACGACCTGGCTCGAGATCCCGGGGAGACGGATGACCTGGCCGACAGGCGGCCCGACATCCTGGATGGACTGCGAGCCGGGTTCGCTGCGGTATTCGCGGAAGATTCACCCCTGTCGGCGGCGCCGCCGGTCCCGGCCGACGATCTGGGCGGTGAAGCCCGGAAGCGGCTGAGATCTCTCGGCTACATCCACTGACCGGAGGGGCTGCCGGAATGACAGAATGCCCGACCTTACCCCTGCAGGGTCCGGCCGGGCACTCGGATGGTTCCGAAGGTCAATCCTTGGTGATCTTGGCGTTCTCGATGATGGCCGAGTAGCGGTAGCCCGCACCGAAATCCTTGTCCACCGCAAGCACCCCTTCCACCACCACCACATCGTCCACGCTCACGCTGCCGCTGCTGGTGACGGTGAGGTCGGCCGACGGCCCTTCCCCGGATCCGTCCTGGATGTGGATCCAGTTGGTGCCCATGATGTTGGGCGTGAACTTCACCACACGACCCCGCACCTTGACCGTCTTGCCGCCGAGCTCCGCGGCTCCGGCGTAGATCCCGGCGATGTCGTGGCCCCCGGCCACCTTGGCGACCGGCTCGACCCCGGCGTCGGGGACCTGGTTGTGGGAGCCGTCGTTCGCCATCTGCTCCATCCCGCCCGACGGCATGCCGCCCATGCCGGAGGGGGGCATCCCGCCCTGGGCCTGGTTCGCGGCCTGGCCCTCGGGATAGATGCCGCCCACGAACCAGATCTCGGGGAACGTCCGGTCGAGGGTCTTGCTCGGGAAGTCCTTCATGAGCATGCCCGCGGGCACGGTCACCCTCTGACCGACGGCCACCTGAGTCTCGGTGGCGGCGGCCCAGACCTGTTCCTTGCCCGTGTCCAGCTTCACGTAGGTGTAGCCGCCGCTGTTCATGGTCTCGAGGATCTCGCCGGTGAAGCCACCCTGGCCGGCGGGCATCCCCGTCGGGGCGCTCCCGGGATGCTCGGCTCCCTTGGAGGCGCCGGGATGCTCGGAAGAGGTCGCGGAAGCGGATTCGGCCGCGCCGGTGGCGGCCTGGTCGCCGCCGTCGCTGCAGGCGCCGAGGACGACCGCCAGCAGGCCGATCATCAGAAAGCTAAAAATCGCATGTTTGGACAAGGCGATTCTCCTTGGTTGTCCCGGATCGTCGGGTGATGCGGGCGGGGCGCGACCGGGCCGTCCCCCGTCCGGAGTGCCTTACGGCGTACAATATATCCTGCGGCCTAGGGTTTGCCTAGAAGGCGGAACATTTCCTTCTTGTAGGTCTCCACCCCGGGCTGGTCGAAGGGATTCACTCCCAGCAGCTTGCCGCCGACTCCCACCGCAAGCTCGAACATGTAGATCAGGGCCCCGAGGGTGCGGGCGTCCACCCGATCCAGTTCCAGGCCCAGACAGGGCACCCCGCCGGCCAGGTGGGCCGTCCGCGTGCCTTCGTAGGCCTTCCAGTTGATCTCGTCGAGGGAGCGGCCGGCGAGATAGTCCAGACCGTCGGGATCGGACCCCTCCCCCGCGCCGCAAGGAACGGCGAGACCGGTCCCCGTCTCCCGCACCGCCAGGAAGGTCTCCTGGAGGACCCGGCGGCCGTCCTGGATGTACTGGCCCAGGCTGTGCAGATCGGTGGTGAACACCGTCGAGGCCGGGAAGATGCCGCGGCCCTGCTTGCCCTCGCTCTCGCCGAAGAGCTGCTTCCACCACTCCTGCATCAGCTGCAATCCGCCGTGGAAACTGCTGAGGATCTCCGTGGTGAACCCCTTGGCGTACAGGCCGTACCGGACCGTCGCGTACAGCAGGGCGGGGTTGGCGCGGAGATCGCCGGACCGGCAGAATTCGGCCATGGAGCGGGCGCCGTCCACCAGGGCGGCGACGTCCACGCCCGCCGCGGCCAGGGGAACCAGGCCCACCGGGGTCAGGACGGAGAAGCGGCCGCCGACGTCGTCGGGAATCACGAAGGTCGCGTATCCCTCGGCTTCGGCAAGGCGTCGCAAGGCCCCGCGGCGGGCGTCGGTGACCGCTGTGATGCGGCTTGGGGCTCCGGCTCCGTACCGGGCCGCCAGTCTCGCCCGCAGGATGCGGAAGGCGACGGCCGGTTCCAGGGTCGTTCCCGATTTCGAGATGACGCAGACGTGGACGTCCCGGTCGCCCAGGCGGTCGAGGGTCTGCTGCAGGGTCGCCCCGCACAGCCCCGTGCCCGCGAAGATGACCTCGGGGCGGCCGGAACCGGCGCGGCCGTCGAGACCCAGGGCCGCCAGGACCGCCCGGGCGCCCAGGTAGGAACCCCCGATGCCGACGACCGCCAGGACCTCGGCCTGGGCGGCGATCCGGTCGGCCTCGGCCCGGATCTCGCCCAGGTCGTCGGCCGTGATGGACGACGGCAAGTCCAGCCAACCCAGGTAGTCGGCGCCGGGGCCGGTGCCGTCATGCAACTCGGCCAGGGCGGCCAGGGCCCGGGGCTCCAGGGCCTCCAGTTCGGAGGCCGGCAGATACTCACCGGCGCCGCTGATGTCCAGACGGATTCCTTCGTGCTCGATCATCGCCATCCTTCTTGTCCCGCCCCGGAAGGCGGGGTCTGCCCGGGATGGCGCTTGCGCCTGCCCTGGGACCTGTTTAATTCAATGGTTCACGCATCCGCGCCCGGTCCCCCCGGTGGGGGCCAAGAATAACCCGGATTCGCCCCGAAGCAAAGCCGCCGTCCCGGCGGCCGTCCCAGGAGCCGGCATGACCCAGGCCTCCCCCGTCATCGTGGCCACGTACGCCGAGATCGCCCTGAAGGGGCGCAACCGGACGGTATTCCTGCGCAAGCTCCTGAACAACATCCGCACCATGCTCAAGGACGAGCCCCTCGGTGAGATCAGGCACGTGGAGAGCCGCCTGCTGATCGAGGTGACGGACCCCGACTCCGCGGCCCGCGTCAGCCGCAGGTTGCACGACGTTTTCGGCCTGCAGTGGGTCTCTCCCGCGGTTCCCGTTCCCCGGGGCGAGCTGGACGCCGAGATCGCCGCGGACCGCGCCGCCGGACGGGAGCCGCGGTTGACCCTGCTCTGCGACGCGGCCTGTGGCCTGGCCCGCGAGAACCCGGGGGAGGCCCTTTCATTCAAGGTCGCCACCCGCCGCAGCGACCGCACCTTCCCCCTGGATTCCCCGGACATCAACCGCATCGTCGGCCGCGCGGTACACCTGGACACCGGGCTGCCCGGCCGGATGCAGGACCCCGACCTGAAGATCAACGTGCTGGTCATGAAGGACCAGACCCTGGTCTTCCACGCCAAGGAGACCGCCTACGGGGGGCTGCCGGCGGGCAGCAGCGGGCGGGTCATGGTCCTGATGTCCGGCGGGATCGACTCGCCCGTGGCGGCCTGGCTCATGATGCGGCGCGGCTGCCGCCCCGAGTTCGTGCACTTCTTCTCCGGCCGGACCGCCGCCGAGGCCGACACCGCCAAGATCGAGGAACTGGTGAGGATCCTCGCCGGCTACTTCCCCCGGCCCCTGGCCCTGCACCTGGTGCCGGTGGTCCCCTACGAGCAGCGCGCCATCGGAGCCGTGCCCGACAGCTTCGACATGGTCATGTTCCGCCGGTTCATGTTCAAGACCGCCGCCAAGCTGGCCTCCCAGAACAAGTGCAAGGCCCTGGTCACCGGGGACAGCCTGGGCCAGGTGGCCAGCCAGACCATCCACAACCTCGGGGCCATCGCCCCGGACGTCCGGATGCCGGTCCTGCGCCCCCTGATCGGCATGGACAAGATCGAGATCACCGCCTGGTCCCGGAAGGTGGGGTTGTTCGACACGTCCATCCTCCCCTACCGGGACTGCTGCTCGATCCGGTCCCCCAAACCGGTCCTGACCGCCCGTCCCCGGGATCTGATGGACTTCTCCCGGGCCATGGACCTCGATGCCGCGGTCCGGGAGGCGGCCCAGGCGGCGACCGAGATCAGGATCGACGGCCCCTCGCCCGCCCCCTGAATCCGGCCCCATGGGCCGGGCAGGATCCAGGCCGAAGAAAATCGTCAAGCTCTTGCCCCTCCGACCGATCAATCCCCTACAGGAATGCGTCTTCCGGCCCGTCCCGTCGATGTCCTTTCAGGGATGCGCCGTGACGACGCAACCGGATTCAAGGAGTGGAGCATGAAAATTCTGGTCGTAGACGATTCCCGCGCCATGCGCCGCATTGTCGCCAGGACCATCCGCCAGGCCGGTTTCGAGGGTCACGAGATCGTCGAGGCCGAGAACGGCAAGGAGGCCCTGGACGTCGTCAAGGCGCAGAAGCCCGACCTGATACTTTCGGACTGGCACATGCCCGAAATGACCGGGATCGAGTTCCTGGCCGCCATGAACGCGGAGGGGCTGGAGATCCCCTTCGGGTTCGTGACCTCCGAAAGCACCAAGGAGATGGTCGACCTGGCCACCGAGGGCGGCGCCATGTTCCTGCTGGCCAAGCCCTTCACGGCCGAGGACATGGGCCAGGTCCTGGGGGCTTTCATATCGTGACCCTACTGCTGCGGAAACGGGACATCGCCAATCCCCAGGACATCGGCACCAAGCTCGACGCCCTGCGCGACGCCGTGGAAAGCATCCGGGAAACCTTCTCCGTCCAGTTCGGGATCGACCTGGCGCTCGACGGCATGCCCGGCGCCCCCGACCCCGGCGGGGTCATCTTCGGCGGCACCGTGGCGCTGACCAGCGAGAAGATCAACTTCCAGTACGCCTGCGCCTTCCCCGAGGAGACCGCCAGGGATCTGACCCGGATCCTGTTCGCGCTCGAGGACGATGCAGACGTCCCCATGGAGGATCTCGGCGATGCGATGAACGAGATCCCCAACGTCGCGGCCGGAGTCTGGAAGGCGAAGCGGGAGCCGAAAGGCGAGAACTACCAGCTCGGCCTGCCCCTGTTCATCCGGGGCAGCGGTTGGATCCAGTACTTTCCCAGAGGAGTGAACGCCGTATCCCAGCCGATGAGGACCCCTGACGGGAGGAAACTCCAGGTCGTCCTCAGCTGGCAGAACGGCACAGATGCCGGAGGGATCTTTCCCATGTCTAACGCTATCGAGAACGCGGTCGCCGGCAGCGGGCACTACGTGCCGGCCGAGGTGCTCCAGGAGGCCGTCAACGCCGTCGTGGAGACCTGCCGCATCCAGATGGATCTCGAGCTCCAGGTCGATGCCAATCCCTCGGATCCCCGCCAGGCGGAGGTCGATTACGGAAGCAGCATCGCCCTGACCTCGGAGACGGGCAGCTGGCAACTCGCGGTCATGTGCAACAAGCTGGGCAGCAAGGGGCTCACCCGGAGCCTGTTCGCGATGGAGTCCGACGAGGATCCGGCCATGGAGGACATGGCCGACGCCCTGGGCGAGATCGCCAACGTCGCCGCCGGGGTGATGAAGTCCAGCCGCGCCGCCGCCGGCCAGAAGATCCAGCTCGGCCTGCCCCTGTTCATGGAGGGCAGGAGCTGCATCGAGTTCTTCGCCAGCGGCATCCAGGGCATGGCCCAGACCGTTCGCGGACCGGACGATCTCGAGGCCCATGTCATCCTCATCTGGCAGGAAGGCTAGGCCATGACGCTGACGTTGCCGTCCCCCAAGGAAGTCCTCGACCTGGTCGAACTGCTCATCGGGGAAAAGCCGGTTCTCAAGGAAGGCCAGGGCTGGGATCTGCTGAATCCCGAGAAGGGCGCCTACATCACCTTCCTGCAGGGGCGGGACAACAAGGTCGAGGGGGCGGTCCTGACCGACCTGGCGGCCACTCTTTACATCGGCGGCAACCTCATCATGCTGCCCAAGGCGACGGCGATGGACCAGAAGAAGGCGGGCAAGGCGTCCGAGCCGGTGATCGAGGCCGTCACCGAGGTCATCAACAACATGAGGACCCTCTTCAACAACATCGAACTGAACCCTCACGTCGCCCCCACCGCCACCTTCCCCTACCAGGTGCCCGGACCCGACGACTTCGTGGGCTGGGTCCGCAATCCCGGCAAGCGGGTGGACTACGTGGGGGAGACGGACTTCGGAACCGCCACCCTGACCATCATCACTCCCTGATCACCGTTCCCGGCTAGGGAAGGGGTCCGACCGAAGTCGGACCCCCCTGTCGACCTGCACGATTCCGGAAGTCAGACGGGAACCGCGGCCAGGGCCCGGCAGATGGCCTCCGGGATCCGGTCCAGCCTCACGATCTCGGTGGCGGCTCCCAGTTCGACGGCTTCCCGCGGCATCCCGTAGACGATGCAGCTGGATTCGTCCTGGGCGATGGTGTGGGCGCCCCGGTCGTGCATCAGCTTCAGCCCCTCGGCCCCGTCCTTGCCCATCCCGGTCAGGATGACCCCCAGGGCCTTGCCGCCCGCGTGATCGGCCGCCGTGCGGAACAGGACGTCCACCGAAGGCTTGTGACCGCTCACCCGCGGCCCGTTGCGCAGCTCCACCATCAGGCGTCCGCCCTTTCTGGCCAGCAGCAGGTGGCGGTCGCCCGGCGCGATCAGCGCCAGACCGGGCTGCAGGACGTCGCCCGTCCTGGCCTCGCGCACCTCCATCGGGCAGATGCGGTCGAGGTTCGCCGCGAACTGGGCGGTGAAACCGGGCGGCATGTGCTGGACGATGAGGGTTCCGGGGATGTCCTCCGGCAACCGGCTCAGGATGGCCGTGAGCGCCTGGGTTCCGCCGGTGCTGGCCCCGATGGCCAGCAGGCGGTCGGCGGGGCATCCCACCCTGGCCAGGGGCCGCGGGGAACTCTCCGCGCCGGGACTCCGGTGGCCGAGCGGCCTGCTCTGGACCCTGGCCCCGGCGGCGGCCCGGACCTTGCGCACGATCTCGAGCATGAGGGCCTGGGTCCCCTCGCTCGTGAGGTTCTTGCCGACCACCTCGACGGCGCCCGCCTCGAGGGCCTCCTGGACCTTGAGGCTGCCCGCGCGGGTCAGCGTCGAGATGACCACCACCGGCAGGGGGTAATGGCTCATGAGCTTGCGCAGGAACGTCAGCCCGTCCATGCGCGGCATCTCCAGGTCGAGCGTGACCACGTCGGGGGGATCCTTGACGATCATGTCCCTCGCCACGTAGGGGTTGGGAGCGACCCCGACCACCTCGATGCCCTCGGCGCCCGACAGACCCCGCCTGATGAGGGCCCTCACTGTGGGGGAATCGTCGATGATGAGGACCCGGATGGGTTTCACATCAATCCTCCAGACTGAGGCCGAGGAACACCGGATTGTCGTCCAGCATGAATCCGACGAAATCGTCGCTGTCCACCAGGGAGGCCACGTTCTCCGGGGCGAGGTCCAGGGTTTCCGGTGTCACCAGCTTGAAATCCGCCTCGGCGCCGGCGAGCGCCATGATGACGTGCCCGCAGACCACGTTGAGCATCTCGGCCAGGGCGTCGTCCATCATGGTCCGGCACTGGAGGTCGTCCGGATCCAGGCCCAGGATGTTGGCCGTGATCTCCCCCTTGATGTCCGCGGGGACGGCCACCGCCAGTCTGCCCGCCAGGTCGCCGGCGAAGGACATCCTGGCCAGCGTGAAATCCCTGCCGCCCAGCGGCATCTCCTGCTTGGGCACGATCTCCCCGAACATGAAGGTCAGGTGCTCCACCACCTCGAGGAAGGTGGTGCAGAGTGCGTCCTGCTTGTCGCTATGCATGTCCAACCGCTCCCATGACCTGGTCCACGACTTCCCGGATCCGTTCGGGAGTGAACGGTTTCTGGATGTAGTCGCGCACTCCGTTTTCCCTGAGCCTGGCGACCCGCGGTTCGCTGCCGGCCGAAGAGACGATCACCACCGGAATGGTCTCGATCATCCCGTTCGCCTTCATGGCCTCCACAAGCTGTTCCCCGTCCATGACGGGCATGCTGATGTCGCAGAACACCAGGTCGATCCAGCCCTTCTGAAGGGCGTCCAGGGCTTCCCGGCCGTTGCCGGCCTGGTAGAGCTCGTTGATGGGCACCTCGGCGAGCTTCAGGGCCTTGCTGATGACCGCCCGAACCGTGGCCGAGTCGTCAACGATGAGAATATTGAACGCCATTTGGCTCACCCTCTCTCTTTGGCTGGAACAGGGTCCTGAGGTCATCGACGCCGAGCATGACCCGGCTCATGACCGCCTCTGCGGTCTGGGATTTCATGCCGAGCCTCGACCCGGACCGTTCGTCGTACCGGTACTGGAGGCCGTCCACCCCGAGCCCCCACCCCATGTTCAGGCAGAGCACGTCGGCCACGTGGATCAGGTCGCAGATGACCTGGTGCTCCTCCCCGCAGCGGCTGGGCGCGTGGTGCCAGCGCGCCGCGGCGACCACCTCGTCAGGCAGGTTCCAGGCCTTCAGCAGCTCCCCGGCCACCTCGGCGTGATCGATGCCCAGCACCATCATCTCGGCCTCGTTGAAGGACAGGTGGTCCTTCTCGACGATCTCCTTGATGGGCTCGTCGTCCACCTCGATGAAGGTCCCCAGCACGATCTTGCCCATGTCGTGCAGCAGGCCCGCGGTGAAGGCCTCCTCGACGTCCCGGAGCGCGAGGGCCTGGGCCAGCTGCTCCGCGCAGATGGCCGTTGCGATGGAATGCTCCCACAGATCGGTGGAATCGAGATCGTAGCCCCGGATGGGCTTGCGGACCAGGGGGGCCACCGACATGCAGAGCACCATCTGGAAGATCCGGTTGGTGCCCAGCCGGGTGATGGCCTCCTTGACCGTCCTGATCGTGCGCGACCAGCCGAAATAGGCGGAATTGGCCAGCTGCAGGACGTTCGCCGTCAGACCGGGATCGTATTCGATGACCTTGGCCAGCTGGTCGAAGCTCACGTCCGGATCGTTGAGGTACTGGCGCAGCTTGATGACCACCGACGGCAACGAGGGCACGTTCTTGACCTTGGCCAGGATGATCTTCTTGTCCGTCACAACTCCACCTCCTTTCCCTCCGACTTGACCGTGGTGCGGCCGTCGGCCATGTAGAGGTAGAGCGTGCGGGCCTTGCTGCCCCCGACATCCTCCTTGTCGATGAGGATGTTGTTCTTCCACAAAAACTTGCGCAGGATGGTGTAGTTGCGCTGGCCGATGCGGAAGGTCTCCTCCCGACCCAGCGGGGAACCTGCTCCCGCCACCTTGGCGATGAGGTTCTGGCGCTGCGCCCCCATGGCGTAGAGCTCGCCCAGCATGGCCGCCACCCCGGTGTCGACGAACATGTAGGGCCTCAGCCTGGCCTTGTCCGGATCGATCTTGGACATGGGCAGCATGCAATGGATCATGCCCCCCACCACCGCCACCGGATCGTACAGGGTCAAGCCCACGCAGGATCCCAGGGAGTAGGTCACCAGGACGTCGTCCGGATCCCGGCTCAACTTCATGTCGCTGATGTCGACCATGAGGGTGTGCCGGGGACGGACCACCGTCCTCTGGGTTGTCGTCAAGGTGCTCAACCGTTCTCTCCAGTACTGATGCGTTGATAAACGGAGGGGCGGACCGTCCTGAAGGACTTCTCCATGCCGATGAGGGTCTCCGCATGTCCCACCATCAGGAAACCGCCCGGTTTCAGCAATCGCGCGAACTCCTCCACCATCTTCTCGCGCAGCGTCCTGTCGAAGTAGATCATGGCGTTCCGGCACATGATCAGATCGAAGGAACCCCTGATGGGATATGGCATCCGTGTGAAGTTGAGCCGGTGGAACATCACCAGCCGTTTGAGATCCTCGGTGACCGCGTAGCGGTCCCCCGCGCTCCCCGGCTCCCTTATGAAATGGCGCCGGCGCAGGGATTCGGGCACCGTTTCCAGCCTCTCGGCGTCGAAGACCCCCGCCCGGGCGTGGGCCAGGACCCTGGTGCTGATGTCCGTGGCCAGGATCCTGATGTCCGTGCCGGCCCGGGCCAGGAAGGGCTGCAGCGCCATCGCCAGGGAATAGGGCTCCTCCCCGGTGGAACAGGCGGCCGACCAGAACCGGAGCCGGTTCGCTCCCTGGTCCAGCCATTGCTCCGTGAGCCCCCTGATCAACCGGAAGTGGTCGGCCTCCCGGAAGAAATGGGTCACGTTGGTCGAGATCACATCGATGAGATGGACGAGCTCCTCGCCGCCGGAGTCCCGGCGCAGGTAGTCCAGGTAGGAAGCGAAATCCTCCAGCCCCAGCACCCGCAGACGCTGGGTGATGCGCGACTCCACCAGGGCCCGCTTGCGCCCGGTCAACACGATCCCGGTCTGCTCGTAGAGCCGGTTCCTGATGAACTCGAACTGGCGCGGGTCGATGCCCCGGATCGCCACCCCCGAATGCCCCATTGCCGGCCGGTTCCCACCCGTTAGAATCACGCCCATCCTCTTCGCATTGGCGCCCTCCGCCCCTACTGGGCGACCTGGGCGATGCCTTCCATGTCCTCACCGCTGAGCACGGCGTCCAGATCCAGCAGGATGACCACATGGTCATCGAGCTTGCCCATGCCCGTGATGTAGTTCGCGTCCTCCATGCCACCGCCGAAGCTGGGCGGGCCTTCGATCTGGCTCTCGGAGATGTTCAGGACCTCGGAGACCTCGTCCACGATGATGCCCATGGTGATCTCCGAGTCGCCGTGCCGGACCTGGACCACGATGATGCAGGTCTTCTCCGTGTCCTCGATCTGGGGCATGCGGAACTTGGACCTCAGACTCACGATGGGGATCACCCGGCCCCTGAGGTTGATGACGCCCCGCACGAATTCCGGAGTCCGGGGCACCCTGGTGATCCCCATCATCCCGTTGATCTCCTGGACCTTGAGGATCTCCAGCCCGTACTCCTCGCCGCCCAGCTTGAACGACAGGTACTTTCCCGCCTGGGCGATCCTGGCGACTGCGCTCTCGACTGCCATCATGAACCTCCGATTCGGCGCCTCCGCGCCCGTTCAAATCCGGGGATGTTCCCGGTTCGATCCCCTCGCGACTAGACGGCCGGGACAACCTCGGGAGCCGGGGCCGCCGCTTCCAGAACCGCCGCAGCGGGGTGCCCCGGGCGGCGGGTCGTATCCACCGCGTGAGCCACCCGCACGATCCCGGCGATGTCCAGGATCAGGGCCACGTTGCCGTCGGACATGATCGCCCCTCCGGCCACCCCATCGGTTCCCTGGAGCCTTTCGCCGAGGCTCTTGATCACGATGGACTGCTGGCCCAGCAATTCGTCGGCCAGCAGGCCGATCTTGCGACCCTCATCCTCGACCACCACGACGACCGCGTCTTCGGGACGCTCCCGCACCTCGCTCACGCTGAACAGGTTGCTCAACCGGAACAGGGGCAGGAGCTGGCCCTCGAAAGCCAGCATCTCGCCGCGGTCGAACACGTAGGTGATGTCCTGGGGCCTGGGCCGGATCAGCCGGACCACGGTCAGGGTCGGGATGATGAAATGCTCCCCGCCGACCATCACCACCATGCCCTCGATGATGGCCAGGGTCAGGGGCAGCCGGATGCTGAAGACCGAGCCCTTGCCCGGAGTCGAGCTGATGTCGACCGTCCCCCTCAGTTCCTCGATGCCGCGGCGCACGACGTCCATCCCCACCCCGCGACCCGAGATCTCGGTGACCTGCTTTGCCGTGGAGAAGCCCGGCTCGAAGATGAGGTTGAAGATCTCCCGGTCGGTCAGGGACTCCCCTTCGCGGATCAGGCCGCGGCTGATGGCCTTGGCCTGGATGGCATCCTTGTCCAGCCCCCTGCCGTCGTCCTCGATCTCGATGCAGATGTTGCCGCCCTTGTGGTAGGACCGCAGCTGGACCAGGCCGCGCTCGGGCTTGCCGGCGGCCACGCGGTCCCCGGGGTCGGCCTCGATGCCGTGATCCACCGCGTTGCGGACCATGTGCACCAGGGGATCGCCGATCTTGTCCACCACGTTCTTGTCGAGCTCGGTGTCCTCGCCGCTCATGACGAATTCCACCTGCCGTCCCTGCTTCTTGGACAGGTCCCGGACCAGGCGGGCCATCTTCTGGAACACCGGTTTGACCGGCACCATGCGCAGGGACATGCCGATCTCCTGCAGCTCCCTGCAGATCTTGTCCAGGTGATCGAGATCCTTGGCCAGCTTGACCGACAGCTTGCCCTGGAGCTCCCCGGACTGGCTGACCATGGACTCGGCGATGACCAGCTCGCCGATGGTCTCGATCAGGCGGTCGAGGCGGTCGGCATCGACCCGAACCGCTTCCTTCATCTTGACCGGCGCCTTGGCGGCCCCCGCCCTGGGCGCATCGTCGCCTGGCGCATTCGGGGCATCCGGGGCCTCCGCCGCCGCCGCGGTCGGGATCCCGGCCCCCGCCGGAGCCATGCCCGCCGGAGCCTTGTCCACGGTGGCCGTCGCCTTGGGTTTCTTCATGTTGCCCAGGGGGATGAATCCGCTGGTCTTCGGCGCCGCGGGCGCGGCAGCCTGCACCGGTTCCGGCTCGGGTTCCGGGGCCGGGGCCTGCGCCCGGGCCGCCGCATCCAAGCCGGGTTCGGTGACCGCGACCAGCCGGCCCATGAGGGTCGGCAGGGTCTCCACGGTCTCCAGGTGTCCGTCCGCCCCCATCGCCGCGGTGACCCCCTCGATCAACCGCTTCATCATGTCGACCGACTCGAACACCAGGTCCATGTTCCCGCCCACCAGGGCGATCTCCTGGCGGCGGGCCATGTCCAGCAGGTTCTCCGCCTTGTGGGCCATGTCCCTGACGTGGTCCAGTTCGATGAACCCAGCCAGTCCCTTGATGGTGTGGAAGGCCCGGAAGACGGCGTTGAGCGCCTCGGTCTCCCGGGGATCCGCCTCCAGGGTCAGCAGATGGCCCTCGGAGGCGTTGAGGTGCTCGTGGGCCTCCTCCACGAAATCCTGGATGAGATCCACGTCGCCTTCGAGCAGGTTCTTCCCGGTGTAATCCGGCACCTGGACCGGGGGAGCCTCGTCGAGGGTGATCGGGGCGACCGGTTCGGCGGATTCCGACGCCGCCGGTTCCTCCTCGGCGCCCGCGGATTCCCCGCCTGCGGCCGGCTGCGGATGGTTCAGGGCCGCCCAGAAATCCCTGGCCGGCGGGGGAGCATCCCCACCCTCGACCATGTGCCGGAAACGGGCGATGAGCCAGTCCTTGATGTCCAGGAGACGGTCGATGCAGGCGGCGAAACCCTCGTTCTGGATGAGGTCCTCGGTGGCGTGGCAGAGGTCGGAGACGTCGGTGAGGCCCAGCAGGGCGGACTCGCCCTTGAGGGTGTGCAGGTAGCGCAGGATGCCTTCGGTGTCTCCCGCTCCCCCCGAAGCCTCCATGTTCAGGAGTTCCTTCTCCACGTCGATCAGGGTGTCGGCCTGCCGGGAGAGGAACTCACCCAGGATCGCCTCGTCCGCCAGTTCTCCGGTCTCGGCCACGGGGCAGGAGGCGGGAGCCCCCCGCACGGGCGCCGATTCTCCGGCCCGGTCGATCGCGTCCGGGTCCGGGAAGAACCCGTCGTCAGCACGACAATCGCCGCTCAGGCAGGAAAGCAGGGCGTTGATCATCTCTCCCAGGAATTCGATGATCTGGGGGAAATCAGGCGTCCCTGGAGCCATCCCCACGGCCGCGCCGGCCGCCTGGCGGCAGGCATCCGCCTCGCGGTCCCGGCCCATCTCCATCAGGACCGCCGACAATTCGCCGAAGCTTTCGGCCAGGTTCGTCGGGAGGTCGGGATCCCCAGGATCGGCCATCACCAGGGTCTGGCTGATTTTTTCAACCCGATCGAGAACTTGAGAAATGTCCATTCAGTCCATCCTTTGGGTCGGAAACCAGTCTGGCTTTCTCCAGGGCAGCCACCGGTTGGAATCTGGCCACGGAGTTCTGCCGTGATTCCCTCACCGTCCGGCGCCAAACCCTGCCCGCGCCCTGCCCGTTTTGGTCGCGCCGGTCCCGATGCCGGTCCAATTTATTTATCGACAATGCTTTTTACTTCAATTGACCGGCTTCCATTCCTTGATGGTCACCCTCATTTTCGCACCGGGAACCACCGGCTTTAGGGATTTCCTTATAGGACGGCGGGCAACATGCATGCCACCGGCTCGGTTGGCGGAGCGAGGGGGGGAAGAGGAGTGGTCAGTTCGAGCGTGTCTTCGCGAGGTCCGCGAAGCGGCGGCCTATGGCCAGGGCCAGGATCAACCAGGCGGAAGCCAGGACGATGTTGATCCCCGCGAAGCTCCTCGGCGACAGGTGGAGGACCGAGGTGCCGCCGAGGACGAGGAGGGCGGCCAGGACGTCGCCCACCCGGACGAAGAAGGTGTCGATGGCCTGCTTGGCCTTGTACTTCTCCTGACGGTTCGTGGGCAGGAACAGCATGTTGCGGACGGTGTTCTGCAGCGAGTAGTCGGTGGCGTTCTCGGCGGTCTTGGCCCAGCGGGCCGCCGCCAGGGCCGGCACCAGGGCGATCACGGCGTAGCCGCCCATGGCCACCAGGGGCAGGACGGCCACCGCCCGCCTCACGCCGATCCAGGCCACCAGGCGGGCCACCAGGAACAGCTGGGTCAGCATGCTGACCAGGTTGACGATCCCGAAGAAGTCGGCATAGAAACCGCCGATGGCCTTGCCCACCCGAACCGAACGTTCCGCCACCGCGGCGGCATGGGCCTCATCGCTCATTCCCGGCGCCCGGACGACCGCCTCCAGTGCGGCCTCCTGGTCGGCCTTGACCCGGGCGCCCAGGATGTACTCGCCCGTGGTGTTGACCAGGTTGGCCAGGATCAGCATGACCCCGATCATCAGCAGGTACCGGTTCCCGAACACCAGGCCGAAGCCGCCGCGGCCCTTGAGGGGGGCATCCGGCTCCACGGCAGGCTGCGGGCCGCCGGGATCGGGGTTGCGGCGCGCCAGGGTGTCCGACCAGCGGGTCAGGCCCAGGCTGACCAGCAGGATGGCCCCCGCCAGCAGAAGGAGCTGCTGGACGCCCAGCGGCTCGATGAGCCTGCCGGTGATGAAGCTGCCGAACACCGCCCCCGAGGACATCCCGAACCCGATGATGGCGAACAGCCGCTTGCCGGCCTCCGGGGTGTAGACGTCGTTGGCGAAGGACCAGAACTGGGCCACGACCATCAGGTTGAAGACCCCCACCCAAAGGTAGAAGGCGATGCCCACCGGCAGACCCGCCCGCGCCAGCAGGTAGAACAGGCCCAGGCAGGCGGCGAAGAAGGCCAGCACGGTGGTGATGAGCCGCCGGCTGGTCATCAGACCGGCGAGACGGCTGTACAGCGGGACGATCCCGACCAGCAGCAGGGCCTGGCCGGCGGAGGCGTAGATCTTGATCTCCGCGCCCCAGTCCGCGAGGATCAGCGCCTCCCTCACGGGCTTGATGATGTAGTAGGAAGTCAGCAGCAGGAAGACGTTCACGGCCATCAGGAGCACCAGACCGCCTTCGCCCGCCCTCACCGGCGCGAAGGCCAGCAGAACCCTGTCGAGGAGGCTGCCCTTGCCCCTGGCGGCCGATCCGGCGGTCGTCATGCTGCCCCCTACCTCTCCAGCGCGACGACGCGCCCCGAAGCCCCCAGATAGATCCGGACCGTTCCCACCCTGCGGTCGCAGCGGTCGACCTGAACCTCCACCGCGATGAACCCCTCGTCCGGAACCTCGCAGGGGATCGACGTCCCCGCGGACTCCGTCCAGGCCGACCAGCCGGCCGTCTCGCGGTCAGGGCTCGCCTGCCCGGTCCGGAACCGGTAGGTGGTCGTCCCCGGGTCCGCGTATCCCCGTTCGACTCCCAGATCGGAGAACGTGACCGATCCGGCTTCCGCACGGAAGAAGTCCAGAGGGGCCACCCTGCCGAACCAGTAGGATGCGATCCGGTCCCGGCGTCCGGCCAGGGTGGCCGTCAGGTAGGCGGCGGCCTCGGGATCCTGATAGCCGCCCCGGTCCACCAGCAGTTCCAGCTGGCGGTTTGTGAACGACGAGACCAGCTTGGCCGCCCAGTAGCCGTCCCGGCGATCGAGGTTCGCCATGGCGCTGTGGGGCAGGTCGGGTTTCCAGGCCTCCGGTTCGAAGGTCTCCACGTCGAACAGGCCGACCTCGTCCAGGATCCTGCCCTGCGCATCCCGGGGGCGCTCCAGGGCCACCCAGGGATCCTCGACCAGCCCCAGGGTGAGCCACCGGCCCAGGATGGGGAAGACGTCCACCCCGAACTCGTACCCGAACCGTTTGACCGGCTCGTCGCCGAAGGCGCCCAGGGTGCTGGCGAAATCGATGAGGTAATGGCGGACGAAGCCCTGGCCCGGTTCGCCCTCGTAGACGTCCAGCGTGTTGTGGCGCTTGGTGTCGAAGTGGTTCAGCCAGGCCGCGAAGACCTTCAGGGCGCGCAGGACGCGCAGGTCCTGGTGATCGACCCGGTCGTTGGGATCGTCGGGACGGCGGCCCTCGTCGTCGAACGGGCCGAGGACCCGGCCGTCCAGGTAGCGGCTGGCCAGGGCGTGGTATCCGTCGGGGAACACCGAACGGGTGGCCGCCAGGATGGAGTCGAGGTTCGCCGTCGTCAGGGGCAGGGCCGGCCCCCGCGGCAGCTTGATCTCGGCGCCCTCGCCCACCGTCAGGTCTTCGCGACCGAAGACCACGAGCTGGTCCACGGGCACGTTGTACCCCAGGGCGTGGAAGACGAGGTTGGACACCACACCGGCCCGGATGGTCATGCCCGGATGTTCCGGCGGATCGAACTTGAGCCGCCAAACGTCGCCCCGGGCGTCCCGGATGCGGAACCCCGGCGTGACGCCGGCGGTCTTGGCGCCGATGATGACCCAGGGCTCGCTGCGGTCGGGCCCGCCGACGAGTTCCGTCCCGAAGGCCGGCCCCTGGACGAGTTCCTCGTCGGCGAGGGGGCCCAGGCCGATGCGGTTGGTGAACCACGCGCTGTCCAGGACCTCGTCCAGCGCGTTGACGTCGCCCGCCGGCCCGGCCGGGCCGTCATCGCCCAGGCGGCGCAGCGCCCGGCCGGGGTGCCAGAACCGCGAGAACGGCCGGTGCAGAAACGAGGTGACCGAATAGGGCACCAGCCCGGGCTCGGTGAAGGCCGGAACCGGAATGGGACCCCGGTCGTCGGCATACCAGGCCACCGGACCGTCCCGGAGGTCGCCGGCGTCGGCGAGGGTTCCGGGGACCGGCCCCAGCAGCAGGACCGCCAGCGCTCCCGCCGGCAGCAGCCGCCTGCGGCGGTCAGCGGGTTTCGGTCGGATCCTTGCCATAGACCAGCCCTCGCTTGTCGTACTGGAAGTTCTGGCTGAACTTCAAACGCCACACCGGTTCCTCGTCCGACCAGCCGAGCTCCATCCTGGCCGCCAGGTTCCGTTTCCCGTTCACCAGACGCAGCCCGACGCCGCCGGTGATCTTGACGTTCCGCAGGGCGATGTCCGCCGTCCGGTCGAAGACCTGGCCCCCATCGCTGAACAGGTAGGCGTCCACCCCGGTGTCGTCCCGGCCTCGGGCCACCCACAGGGGCCAGCGGTACTCCGCCATGATCCCCATGGCGCCCAGACCGTAGAACCGCCGCGACCGGTAGCCGCGCAATTCGTCAGGACGCTGGAAGGTGACCAGGCGGGTGAAGGGCACGGCGCCCGACGAGACGTTGTGGATGCGGTTGTAGAACCAGCGCACGGCCAGGGTGCGCTGGGTATGCCACAGGGGGATGAAGGTTTCGGTGTCCAGGTGGTAGGTCAGGTGGTGGAGGTCGCTCCCGTCCGTGGCCGTGAAGTACCCCACCGCCGCCGTCTGGAAGAGGCCGTGCTGGGGACGTCCGGTCTGATCGGTGGTGTCCCGGTGCACGCCCAGCCTCACCGTCCAGCCGTTGCTCTCGGACCCGAATCCAGGGGGCGCCGGATCATGGTGGACCACCGCCAGGGCCTGATCGGTATGGAACCGCGACGGGTCGGCCTCCACCCTGCTGAACAGCAGATGAAAATCATGGGACAGGGAACCGTCGGTCCGGTGGTCCAGTTCGATTCCGCCCCAGGTCGACCGGCGCCGGTAATAGCTCAGATCGTCGGCGGTCGTCCACGAGCCCTGCCCGTAATAGCGGGCGACCGGGCAGGATTCCAGCCCTCCGCCCAGCTGGAGTTCCCAGCCGGGAAGAGGGAAGGCGAGGACGCCGCCGCCCAGACCGGTTCCCCCTCGCGTGGATCGGGATCCCTTCAGGAATCCCAGGCTCCCTGGACCGATGATGTCCGGAGCCGTCAGGTCCCCCCCGAAGGAGAAACCCTCCCCCCCTTCCATCTTGACGTTGGGCATGAGGTAGAGGTCCGGGGGCAGGTGCAGGCCGGGGTAGGGGGCGGGCGGCAGATCGAAGAATCCCAGCGCGTCCAGCCCCTCGACCGTCTCCTGGACCGCCGTGTCCAGGATGCGGAAGGGAACGCCGGCGAGGTGGTACGGCACGAGCAGACCCGTCTCCCACCAGGGCCGGGGAGGCTGGTCGAGGGGGACGGTCACGGAATCGGCCCGGGCCGGAATCGGACCCCAGTAGGTCTGCCGCACCACCCCCGCATCGGATTCGGCCGCAGCGGGCGCGCCGAGGGCAACGAACAGTCCGAGGGCCGCCGCGACCAGCATGCCTCGCCTCGTGATCATGGAATCCGTCGGGCCTCCTTGAAGCGGCGGCGCCACCAGGTGTCGTTCAGGCTGTCGGTGCGCACCGGCTGGTGCCGGCGCGGGGCGTGGATGAACTTCTGCTTCCCGAGGTAGATCCCCACATGATCGATTCCCGAACCCTTCAAGGCAAAGAAAAGCAGGTCGCCCGGCTGGAGTTCCCTGGGCGGCACCGGATCACCCACTCCGGCCTGCTGGTGGGACGTGCGAGGCAGTTGGATGCCCAGGTTGCCGTAGACGAAATGGACCAGCCCGCTGCAATCGAACCGGTCCGGCCCGGACGCGCCCCACTGGTACTGCTTGCCCAGCTGCTCGCGCGCCAGGGAGGCGGCTTCGATTCCCAGGGTGACCTGGCCGGGATCGATTCCCGGGACCGGTTCGACCGCCCCGACGTCCTCCACGCCGGAATCCCCCTCATCGGAGGCCGACGGCTCCATCCAGTTCGGCACGGGTTCCGGGGTGGGGGTGAGATCGAATTCCTCCCCGGGGAGCTCCGGCCGGGTCTGGACGACCCGCTTCGGGCCGCACCCGGGCAGCAGCCAGCAGACCAGCAGGAGCGCCGGAACAAGCGCCGGCAACCCTTTCCGGGCCTGGATTCTCCTGTATTCACGCCTCCTGCGCATGCGCCGTCCCCGGTTCACGAGCCCCCGGCCCCATTTCATCCTGTTCCAATTCTGGCCCAGGGGGCCTTCCCATGCTAAGTTTGGCCCCCATGGAAAAGAAGAATACAGTAAACCCCGCACCTGAAAAGCCCGGAGACGACGGTTCTTTCCAGGTCCGCATCGAAAAGCTGGTCACCGGAGGTGCCGGCCTCGGCCGCCACGAGGGCCAGGCCGTCTTCGTGGCCCGCACCGCACCCGGCGATCTGGCCGACGTCCGCGTGGTCGAGGCCCGCAAGGGTTTCCTGCGGGCCGAAGTCGTCGCCATCCTGGAAAACGGATCCGACCGGCGCGAGGCGCCCTGCCCCCACTACGGTGAGTGCGGGGGCTGCGACCTCCAGCACCTCGGCGAGGACGCCCAGCGCAAGGGCAAGGCGGAGATCGTCCTGGACTGCTTCCAGCGCCTGGGCAAGCTCGACGTTTCAGGCCTGCTGGCCGGCCCCCGTCCCGGCGGAGAGCTGGGCTATCGCAACCGCATCCGCCTGTATTCCAGCCCCACCGGCCGGTACGGGCTGATGCGCCGCGGCACCCACGACGTGGTCGAGCTGGACGCCTGCCCCCTGATGCCCGAGCGGTTCAATCTGGAGATCCTCCCCTGGCTGCGCTTCCTGCCTCCGGTCGACCAGATCGTGGTCAGGATGGACGGTCGCGAGGACGAACGGTCCCGCTGGATCCTGTCGATCTTCGGGCAACCGCCCCGCCTCAAGGTGCTCAGGAAGATCATCTCCGCCCTCGGACCCGGGGAGGCGCCGGCGCCCGGTTGCGCCGGCATCCTGTTCAACAACCTGCCGGTCTGGGGCCGGGACTATCTCCTGTACACCGTCGCCGGGCACACCCTGCGCGCCGGAGTCCAGAGCTTCTTCCAGGGAAACCTGGCCGTGACCGAACAGGCCGTCGCCCTGGCGCGGGACTGGATCGTCGAATTGCGGGACAGGGGCTCGCTCGGGCCGTTGCTGGGCGACCTCTTCTGCGGTGTCGGACTGTTCACCCTCACCCTGGCCGATCTGTTCGAGAAGATCGTGGCCATCGACAGCGACCAGCCGGCCTGCCGCGATGCGATCAACAACATCGCCCGCGACGACGCAGCCCGGGGCAAGGCCACCGTCCACACCGGCCCGCTGGCCCAGGTGATGGGCCAGGCCGACCTGGCCTCCCCGGCCGAATGGGCCTCCTCGCTCTGCCTGGTGGATCCGCCCCGCACCGGTCTGGGCAAGGAAGGCGTTGATGCCCTGCTCAAAGCCGATCCCCGCCACATCCTGTACATGAGCTGCGACCCTGCCACCCTGGCCCGCGATGTCGGGCGCCTGCACGCCGCCGGTTACGCACCGCGCCGCCTGGAGGTCCTGGACATGTTCCCCCAGACGGCGCACATCGAAAGTCTGATGTTGCTGGAGCGCGACGCTCAGTAGGCCGACAGCGCCAGCCGGAACCCCGCCTCGTAGTCGCCCTGGTCGGGCCGCGTCAGCTCGAACCGCCGGGCCGAACGGCAATCCATGTGGAAGCTTCCGAAATACCCACCCCGGATGACCCGGACCTCGTTGGAGTAGGGGCCCTCCGGATCCTGCACCGATACCACCGGGTAGACGCCGTACCAGTCGTGGCACCATTCCCGCGCATTGCCGTGCATGTCGTGGAAGCCCCAGGCGTTCGCCTGGAGGGTGCCCACGTCGCGGGGCGCGTCTCCCGCATTGTCGCAGTACCAGCCGATGACCGCCAGGACCGGGTCGGCGTGGCATTCGGTCACCTCGAACGGGGTAATGGGGCCGTTGGCGAAGGCCGTGGCGCTGCCCGCCCGGCAGGCGTATTCCCACTCGGCCTCGGTGGGCAGGCGGTATCCCCGCGCCCCGTAGACGTCCCCGCCGTTGCACAGCCAGTTCCCGTTGGCCTGGTAAGCGTAGGCCTGCGGCAGGCCGCTCTTCTCGCTGACCCAGTTGCAGTAGGCCGCCGCACCGAACCAGGTCGCCACGACCACCGGCCAGTCGGGCCGGTCGGTGGTGAACGAGCCTCCCCCGTAGCCGATGCGGGAATAGGGGTCGTCCAGATCCACCAGTTCCACCCCCGGATCGCCCGGGTCGTCCAGATGGACCGTCGAGGAGGTCGCGGCGATCAGGCCCTGGTCCAGCGCCCACTGCAGTTGCGCCACGAATTCGGCGTTGGTGACTTCCCGTTCCTGGAGGAAGAAGGACCGGGTCAGGGTGACCTGGTGCGGGGTCTCGTCGGGCTGGCGCCCCGCCTCGCCCACCGGACTGCCCATCATGAAGGTCCCGTCCGGGACCATCACGAACCCCTCGAGGCTGGTCGTGATGTAGTAGCCCGTGAAGGTCAGGGTCCCGTCCTGGACCAGGTTCAGGGACTCCTTGGGCGGAGCGGCATACCCTCCGACGGCCAGCCAGGTGATGAGGTAGTCCCCCACCGCGGGAGCCACCAGGGTCTGCGCTCCGGATCCCTCGATGATCACGCCTCCGGGCGTGTAGAGGGACCATGGCGCCGCCAGCCCTGAGGGAACCGGTTCGATGACGATGGTCCCCGGATGCTTCACGTAGGTCCCGGTGAAGGTGTGGGTCTCCTCCTGGTCCAGGGTGGCGTCCACCTCGTCGGGCTCGGGGGACCAGTATCCCTCCACTGCGCCCCAGGTCAGGGTGTACTCCCCCGCGGCCATGAGGGTCAGTTCGGTGTCGCCGGTCCCGGAGGTCTCCAGGCCGGCCGGCATGTCCAGATGCCAGGGGGCGTCGATGGCGTCGGGCTCGGTGTCGATGACGATGACCCCGTTCGCCTCCTGATACAGGCCGCTGAAGGTGATCTGGCCCTGTCTGGTGAGGGTCTTCGTCTCGGTGATGGGGTCGGGAGCGGCCCAGCCGTCCTTGCGGTCCCAGGTCATCACGTAGATGCCCGCCTCCACGCCGGTGACCGTCTTGTCCTCCGGACCCTGGGCGATGATCGCCCCCTCCTGCCTCAGGGTCCAGTTCGCCCCGATCCCGTCGGGGCTCACGTCGACGGTCACCGTGCCGGTGGTGACGGAGGTAGGGTTGCCGTCGTCGCCGCCGCCGCAGGAAGTGAGAATAGTCGTCGCGATGATGATTCCGAAGAGCAGGAACGGGTTGAACCGGTCACCTCGGCCCATGCGTGCCTCCTGAAGGGGTAGGTTGGCTGCAAACGTATTAATACGGACAATTCAAGGTGAGGGAAAGAAGGAAAATCCCCATCCGGACAGCAGGAAGCCACCCCACCAAGCGCCTCGCCCAAGCACTTATTGCGGCGGGGTGGCTTCCATGACATCCAATCCGCGCACCCTTTGCAGAGATGCTATCATTTTGGACAAACCGCTCCCCCACTGCAAGGGAAGCGACTTGAAATGAGTTGAAACGCCTGGAATTAACGGTAATATATGGCGATTCCTGCTTCGACATCACCGGGATCAGGATGCCGGAAAACTCGATGAACTGATAAGAACGGCCTTGCGCCGGCAAACGATACGACAACAATGAAAAACTATTCACAAAATGTTGATCTTCGCGGTCTGGACTTTCCCCGCCGTCTGCGCGATCTGCGGGAGGAACGTCACCTCACCCAGGCCGATCTCGGCGACAAGGCCGGCCTTTCCTACCGCACGGTCCACGACCTGGAACTGGGCAAGCGCAAGCGGGTCATGGAGAAGACCCTCATGCTCCTGGCCCAGGCCCTGGACGTCCCGCTGGCGGAACTCACGGGGATTCCCAACGGCGGGTCCGAGGGGCAAGGGGAAGAGATCCCCCGCCGCGACATTCCGGCCGGAGCCGCGAACGGCCTCGCCAAGGTGGCGGCCCCCGCGCCCTCGCGCCGCCGCCTGGCCACGATCCTGTTCGGATCGGTCCTCATCCTGCTGGGCATCGCCGGTTTTGCGGGATGGCGGTGGGCCTGCAGCCACGCCGAGTGGTCGGTCCAGGGCAACGAACTGGTGGTCCGGGATGCCGTGTTCGGCACCCGCCTGTGGGGTATCGGGGCGGATTCCGAGGTCCACAAGTGCATCCCGGCGCCCTGGTCGGACCAGGTGCTGATCGTCAACTTCCTGGCCAAGACCCCTCGCGGGGAAGTCATCGAGGCCCGCGACCGGTCCGGAGGCAAGGTCCTGTGGACGGCTCGACCCGACCTCGGCGCCGTCGAGGCGGCCTTCGGGGCCGACGTCTTCGCCGGCGGCAACATCCTGGGGAACTGGCTGATTCCCCTGGATTTCGGCGGAGAGACGCCGGATCTCCTGGCGGGCTTCCTCCATTCCAACAACTATCCCTACATCCTGTGCCGCTTCGACCGGGACGGCAAGTTGCTCGGCCAGTACGCCAATCACGGCCACTTCAACGACCACCTGATCGTGGATCTCGACGGGGACGGGGCCAACGAACTCGTCGTGTCGGGGACGAACAACGCCCGTTGCTACGAAGGGGCCACCGTGGTCATCCTGGACGCCGACCACTTCCGGGGCGCATCCGTGGATTCCCTGGCCCATCCGGAATCGAGCGAGCCGGATTCGGCCCTGGTGCGGCTGGTCCTGCCGAACTTTCCCGCCCCCTACATGGTTCCCCTCGAGGCCCGCAGGCTGCACGCCTACAGCATCCGGCACTTCGCCGGCGAGGGCGGCCGTTCCCGCTTCTCCCTCGACGTGGGCCCCGTGGGATTCCCCCTGGGAACCCTGAACCTCGATGAGACGCTGGCCCCGGTGGGATTCGTGGTCCACGACAAGTACCAGGAGATCATGCCGTCGATCTACCCGCCGGAACTCTTCACCGAGACCGGGCCGACCGACCCCGCCTGGCTGGGCGAGTGGCTGGCCGGCCACCTGCGTTTCGGTTCGCGACCGGCGACCGGACCTACCGCCACAGGGCCTTGACCGACCCGAAGCTCGAGCCTCCTGCATCCTTGAGGAGATCCTCGGCGGTGAAGTCCCATTGCCCCAACATCCGGTAGTGGGGACGGAGGGTTCCCAGATGCAGGGAATCGGCGGCGACGACCGTGAACCTGGCCTGGCCGCGAACCTGGAGGGTCTTGTCCCCCGCCCGGTTGAAGTCGATGGCCAGATCGAACAACGCGCTCTTCCCGCCGGGGATGGGATCGGTCGGCGGGTTGACCGTCCAGTCCGTCATCTGCACCAGAGAGCCCATCGAGATGGAACTGACGGGGTTGGTGAGGTTGCCGTAGGCGTCCCGGCCAGCCGAACCCGCGAACATGGCCTCGTGGATGCCGAACTCCTCGGCGGCATCGAGGGTGCTTCCCAGTTCAGGAAAATCGAAAATGGTGGACTCCTTCAGGAACATCAGGAAATCCGGATCGAGCAGGTTCCGATACAGGGCGTGATCCTTGGTCTCGTAGGCTGTCCGGAAGTTGGCCATCAGCTGGGCGGGAGAATCGGGGAACGGCCAGCGTTCCTGGTAGGTCCCGGTGAAGGTCAGGGCGCGGTCGGCCTCCAGGTTCCCCGTGCGGCCGCCCGGTCCCGCCCAGCCGTCACGTTCCTCCCAGGAAATCGTGTAGGAACCGGGATCGAGATCCGGGATCACTGCATCGCCCTCGCCCTGGGCGAAGTAGCCCTCGGGGCCGGTGAGGGTCCAGGCAGCCGACATCCCGCTGGGCCGACATTGGACGACGACCCCTCCGGTCGAATATTCCGGCCGGAACAGGGCCAGGACGCTCCCGTAAGCCACGGTCTCATCAGCCTTGGTGGATTCGGTGAAGTCCGCCAGGCCCGCCAGCCGGAAGCACGGGCGCACGACGCCCTGGTGCAGGGAATCCTGTTCCGACAGGAAGAACCGGATCTGCCCCTGGACCTGCAGGGTCTTGTCGCCCGCCCGGAGGAAGTACAGGAAAACCTCGAAAAGCGCGGAGGGGACGCCTTGCAGGTGATCCCCCGAAAGCGTGGGCCCCCAATCGGTCAACTGGACCGGCTCCATCAGTTCGATGGAAGAGATCGGATTGGTGAGGTTGCCCAGGGCATCACGGCCGGACTCTCCAGCGAACATCCGATCGTGAAACACGGCCATTTCGTCGCGATCGAGGGTGGGACCCAGGACCGGGAAGTCCCCCACGGTGGCGTCCTTGAGGAACAGCTGGAATTCCGGCGCGAGAAGGTATCCGATCTCCTCGGCATCCATGGCTTCGTAGGCGGCCACGAAGTTGGCCATCAACTGCTCGGGCGAATCCGGGAAGGGAAGGGACGATCCGGTCGGCTCCGGAGTCGGTGTCACCGGATCATCGTCGGAGCACGAAACGAGCGTGAGCAGCGCCGCCAGGATTACCAGGCCGGTCAGCCAACGGTTGGTCTGGATCATTGTTATCCTCCGGTATCATAGGGGTCTTGAATACAGCCATGATTCTAACGCCTGTCGAATGGGCCCGGCAAGCACCCAAGGTGTCCCGAGTCAAAACCCCATCTGCGCCGAAAGGGCGTTATCTGGGCTCGGTCGCCTTCCTGTTTTCTGATAATGATATCCAAAACCCCCGGGGGACCTACATCCCCGCAAACAGCCTTCAATCCCGGTTTTCAGTGCTGTTTGGGAGTTGTTGGATAGATCGATCCTGCTTCTCTGGCGCCGACAGCCCCGGGGTTTCTCCATCAGGCTGCGGCGCAGGTGATCCTGGTTGAAGACGATCACATGATCGAGACACTCCCGTTTCAGGGTTCCGACCACACCGGCATCGAGAGGGGGTGTTCCTTGGCTTGGCGATGCTTGAACAGCATCCCGTCCCGCGGCCCGGTTTACATCCCCCGTCCCTCCCCCTATTCTTGGGGCGATCACACCCGGCAGCCCCTTCCCCCGAGGATCCGTCCATGACCGATGCCGACCTTGCCGCCCCCGGCGCCCCCGACCTCGACAACGTCGTCGTGGTCCTGAGCCGCACCACCGAGCCCATGAACATCGGCGCCGCCTGCCGGGCCATGAAGACCATGGGGCTGAAGCACCTGCGGTTGATCTCGCCCCTGAACCCCGGGGGGCGCAGCGCCCGGGCCCTGGCCCACGGCGCCGAGGACATCCTCGAGAACGCCCTGGTGGTGGACGACCTGATGGAGGCCGTCGGCGACTGCACCGTGGTCTGCGGCACCACGGCCAGGCCGCGCCAGCTGCGCAAGGACGCCCTGCTGGATCCCGGCAACCTGGCCGACCACATCGTCGACCATGCCCGCACCGGCAAGGTCGCCCTCATGTTCGGGACCGAGCGCACCGGCCTGACCAACGACGAGGTCGACATCTGCCGCTACCTGTCCTCGGTCGACACCGCGCCGGAACAGCCGTCGCTGAATCTGGCCCAGGCGGTGATGCTGTACGGCTGGGAGATCCGCCAGGCCTGGCGCGCCGCCGGCGGGGTGGACCCCGCCCAGGGCCGCGTCCGCAAGCCCCAGGGCGCGCACGAGCCCCGGGGTCCCGGCGTCCGCCGGCCCGAGATGCGGGTGCGGCATCCCCACCGCACCACCCGGCTGCCGACCCAGACCGAGCTGGACAACATGTACGGCCACCTGGCCCACGCGATGAGCGCGGTCGGCTACAGCGACCAGGAGCGGCTGAAGTTTCTGACCTACCTGCGGCAACTGCACATGAGGGCGGGGATCGTGAACTGGGAGATGCACATCTATCACATCCTGTGCCGCCGGATCCTCAAGACCACGGGTGCGCCTCGCTTCGAGGGGATCCCGGACGGCGACACCACCGGCGAAGACGATCTTCCCTGACATGATGCGGCCCCGGACCTTCCGGCCCGGGGCCACCGCCTCTCCTGACGGTATCGATGCTGCAGGACGCGCGCTAGACCGCGACCTTGCCGAGTTCTCGGCAAACGGCCTCGTATTCCTGCTTGAAGTTCTCCACAAGAGGCTTGAGAGATTCGAGATCGCCGGCCTTGGCGCTCAGCTCGAAGATCTTGCAGACCTGGCACAGGCGCGGCGCCCCGTAAGTGGCGCAGGCGCCCTTGAAGCTGTGGGCGTCCTTCGCCAAGGTCCCGGCGTCGCCGGAGGCCAGGGCGGACAGGATCGAATCGTACATGGGGGGCGCATGCTCGAGGAAGAGGTCCCGCAGCTCGTTGAGGATCTCCTCGCAACCGCCGAATTCCGCCAGCAGGCGCTCCGAATCGACGACGGGCAGATCGGGTCCGGGCAGAGTAAGGTCGATGCTCAAGGCGGTTTCCTCCCGTTACGCGGCGGTCCTGTGCTTCCTGGGATTGGTTTCGTCCGCCGGGGGGAAATCTTGAGGGATTTCGATAATTCTTGACGCGGTCCCGCCCCCCCCCGGATCATTGCCACGCACCCTCGACCCCCATCGACCGGGAAGGAACCCGCCGGCGTCGGCCGGTCAGCAAGGAGCTCGTCGCCATGAAACCCATTCTCGTCATCCTGACCGCCTGCCTGATCATCCTGGCCACCGCCCCGGTGCTCGCCCTCGGCCCCCTGGACGCCTCGGCCGAGCTTGGTCTGTTCAGCAAGTACGTCTGGCGAGGCATGGTCGTCACCGACGATCCGGTCCTGCAACCTGCCGCCGGGGTGAGCGTGGCCGGCTTCGGGGCATCGTTCTGGGGGAACATCGACCTCACCGACGTCAATGGGTCCGCCGAGGACCCCGACGAGTTCAAGGGCAAGTTCAACGAGATCGACTACACCCTGACCTATGGGCTGTCTTTGCCCATGGTGAGCCTGAACGCCGGGTTCATTCACTACACCTTCCCCAACACCGGTTTCGACAGCACCACCGAGATCTTCGCCTCGGCGAGCGCCAACGTGCTGCTCTCCCCGTCCCTGGCCGTCTACTACGATTTCGACGAGGTGGACGCCGCCTACATCGCCATCGGGGCCAGCCACGGCGTGCCCATGAGCCCGGTGGCCAACCTGGACCTGGCGATGAACCTGGGTTACGGCACCAAGGACTATCAGAACGCCTACTTCGGCATGGTCCCGGTCGATGGCGACGACGACGGCTTCCTGGGCGTCTCGGGGGCCGGCCTGACCGACTTGACCCTGTCGGTTCGCCTACCCTACCACCCGGTGCCCATGCTGACGATCACCCCCGCCGTGTTTTTCAGCACCTTGATGGGTGACGCGGGTGATCTGGTGGACGCGGGGGGCGGCGACAAGGACGCCCTGTACTTCGGCGTCACCTGCGGGGTCGGTTTCTGAGCGGGGATGGAACTTCCCCCCCTGATTCGGGTAATAAACGGGTCGCCTCGCGCGGGGGCGGCCCGTATCTTCATGCACTGGTCGTTCCCCCGACCGGCCGCGAACCCCTGAATCCGGGAGAACCCTCGTGATTTCCATGCCATTGCCCCATCCGGGGACCACTGTCCTGCGCCCCATCCTTGGTGCAATCCTGCTTCTGCCCCTGGCTGCCGGCTCGCTGGCGGCCGCTGACATCCAGCTGCCTGCATCGCCGCCGGCCAGCCGCACCGTCGACCTGGTCGAGCAGTGGCGGGTGGGCGGCGAGAGCGACGAGGACGTCCTGCTGGGCCTGGTCCAGACCGCCGTGATGGACGAAGACGGCAACACCTACCTGCTCGACCGCCAGCTCAGCCAGGTCCTGGTCATCTCGCCGGAAGGCGAGTGGATCGACACCCTGGGCCGCCAGGGCGAGGGCCCCGGCGAGTTGAACCGGCCTCATGCACTGCTGATGATGGACACCGGCCAGATCGCCGTCATCCAGGGCTTCCCCGGCCGGGTGACCCTGCTGAACCGCGACGGCACGCCCGGCGGCGAGATCACCATCGGCGAGGCCAGCGAGGGCGGCTTCAACTTCGTCCGCGAGCTGGCCCTGGTGGACGGCAAGCTGATCGGCACCACCGGCCGCGGCACGTTCGACATGGATTCGGGGAAGTCCCGCACCGTCTCCACCCTGTCGGTGATGGACCTCGAGGGCAAGGAAATCGCCGAGATCGCCCGCCATGAACAGGAAAACGACCTCCAGCGGCGGGTCTTCGACGAGGCCGCCAACTTCAGCGAGCAGGACCAGTGGGCGGTCAGCCCCCAGGGTGTCGTCTACAGCACGCCGGAGCGGGATGCCTACGCCATCAACGCCCGCAGCCTCGACGGCGCCCTTCTGCACACCCTGCGCCGCGAGTTCTCCCCCCGCAAGCGCGACGAGGAGGACCGCCAGCAGCTGACCGACGGCATGGTGATCGTCATCAACGGCCGGCGCCAGGAGATCGAGAGCAAGACCCTGGATCACGACCCGGCCGTCATGGGGCTGGACGTGGCCGACGATGGGCGTCTCTTCGTCACCAACTGCTTCGACCGCAGATCCGAGCTGCCCGAGGGCTGCGGGGCGCGTTACGACGTGATCTCCCCCGAGGGCGCGTTCATCGAGGAGTTGACCCTGCGCGTCCCCGACTTCGATCCCGAATACGACAACCTCGTGTTTCTGGACGGGACCCACTTCATGCACCTGAAGGACGTGGAGTCGGCTCGGAACGCCATGATGGCGGGGTTCAGGGAGGGCGAAGAGGAGGAGGATCCGGAGGCGGAAGCCGAACCGCTGGAAGTGGTGATGTACGCCATGCCGTGAGACTGATCCGCACGGAAAAGGGCCCCTTTCGGGGCCCCTTTTTTTATCGAAGAAGCTACTTGAGCAACATGGTCTTGCCCATGTCGACGCGACCACCGGCATCAAGGCGCAGATAGTACACCCCGCTGGGCACCGGGCGCCCTCTGCCGTCACGGCCGAGCCACACCCTTTCGTTCAACCCGGCCGGTACGTCCTCGTCCAGCATCACCATGACCAGCCGCCCGGCCAGGTCGTAGACCGCCAGCCGCGCGTGACCAGGTTCGCCCATGATGAACGGCACCGTCGTCTGCGGATTGAAGGGGTTGGGGTAGCTGGCGAGCAGCCGGGCCCGCTGGGGTGGACCGCCGGCGAACCGGACTTCCGCAGCCACGCTCAGGGCCGATTCCCGGCCGCCACGGACGGCCGACAGGGCGTAGGAAAGGATCGTTCCGGTATTCGCCTCCGGCCTGTCGACGTAGGATCCGAACCCGTCGGTGCAGGAGACGGGCGCAACCGTCAGACGGCTGAATTCCCCCTCTCCCACGCGCCGCCAGACATGGTAACCCTCCGCCGGGTCGTCTCCGCAATACCATTCCAGGGCCACCTCGCCTCCGCTGGTCCTCGCCGTCGGCGTGGATGGAGCATCGACCGCCAGGGAGGATTCATTGATCGAGGCCAGGGTCCTGCTCGACAGGTAGTACCCCAGGGGCAGGTGGTTGCCGGGATCGGCCCCGTCGGCGTACGAAGCGTACCCCGGTACGACCGGATCGGGCGGATAGGATACGTCGATCCTGGAGTCCAGGGCGTCGGGCACCAGGATGCGGGCCGTCGCCAGCAGCACGGCGCTGCTCACGGGCAGCGGTTCGGCCAGCTGGACCCTGAAGGGGCCCGGGCCCAGATCACCCGTCGCACCACCCTCGAAGGTCCAGTCCAGGAACTGGGCCGTCCCGTCCATGGTGAGCACCATTTCCCAGCCGTCCACGGGGGCGACAGGGTTCTTGATGACAAGGTAACCGGTCAGCTCGGTGCCGGGGCCGACGTGGACCGATGAGGTCGCGAAGACGGGATCGAAGTAGAAACCCAGCTTGTTGACCGTCCCCGGCAACACCTCCACACCGAAGCCCCGGCAGGCGATGGTCTCGCCTCCCGGCAGTCCGGTTGAAACGACGGCCGTCTCCACGCCGAAGACCGAGGGCGTCCACCCGACCGACCAGGACCGGTTCTCCCCTGGCGGGATCGAGAAGGGACCGGCTCCCGACAGCAGATGGAATCCCGCATCCCCGGAGATCTGCATGTCCCCGGTCACGGGCAGGGATCCCAGGTTGTAGATCCGCATCGTCCTGGGGACCGACCCGACGGTGAAGGGCTGAACCCCCCAGTCGATCTGGAGGGTGGACTGATTGATGGAATACTCGATGTAGGGATCGGTGCACTCGCCGAGCAACCCGACTCCGCCGCACTCAGTCCCGAGCTCCACCCTTGCCTGGTAGGATTGCTCGACCAGGGGTGCGAACTGCACCTCCACCGTCACGGTGTCGCCGTACTCCAGCGCGAACGGTCCCGCCCCCGACAGGAGGCTGAATGCTCCGGAAGCGTCGTCGAGGCTGACCTCGCCCTCCAGGACCCCTCCCCCGCCGTTGGTCACGGTGAAGCTCTTGCGATGGACGCTATCTATGAGCACCAGGCCGAAGTCGAGGCTCAACACGCTGCGGCGGCAGGTCGGCGGCAGGTACACGCCCCTGCCCTCGAGCCTCACCTCGCCGCAGTTGCCGTCGCCGAACACCAGCGAGCTGACGTCCAGCGATTCGTCGACGGGAGCATAGGTGATCCACACCGTGTAACTGGAACCGGGCGGCAGCGCCGCCGGATCGATGTTCACCGAGAAAGGGGACGGTTCCCAGGTGAATTCCGAGCTGTCGGCCAGGAACCGGGGCGTGGCGTCCATGGCCACGTCGCCACGGTTGTACACCGTCGCGGCCTGGACCGCGGTGCGATCCGGCAGGCCCACGGTGCCGAAGTCCAGAGCAGTGGGAAAGACCGTGCAGTCGATGTCGAGCCCGCCCACCAGTTCGATGGTCCTGCTCTCGCCGCAGAAGGCCACGGTCATCGTGCCGAAGACAGGATCGGTGGTGGTCGGGTGGTACATCAGCCATATCGTGAGTTCACGGCCGGGCCCGATGCGGAAACTGGTCGGCATCGTCGTGAAGTAGAGGTCCTCCTGGGTGTAGGCGGTCTCCGCCATGTCCAGGGACAGGGTCCCGATGACCTCGATCGTGTCGGGATTCCTGAGCGTGAAGTGCATCGTGGCGTACGATCCCGGATCGACTCCGCCGAAGTACATCGTGCCCGGCCAGCCGAGCAACCGGGGCTGAGCGTCGATCCCGTCAGGGTTGATCCAGGCGACGGGCGCGGTGGCGCAGCCCCCAGCGATCTCCAGGGGATAGAGGTCGACCGCCGCCCCGCTGCCGTAGACGGGCTTGTACACCGGGTAACCCGGGGGATCCGCCATCGAGGGGGGATCGAACGGCAGGATGCGGAAGACCACCTTCTGCCCGGGCTCGGGAACCAGGATGTTCGCCCTGGCCAGGGCGATCACCGGGGCCCAGGGATGCGGCACCCCCATCCCCACCTGGAAGAAGGGGGGCGGGCTGACGATGACGCTGGTTCCCAGGACCTCCCAGGTCACGATGGGCTCGGGCCCGGGACTCGTGGCCCGGACCTCGCACTCCCAGCTGTTGACCCCTTCAGCCTGACTGGCATCCAGCAGGAGCAGCCAGCCGGACACCGCCTGGTAGGGAAGGGTGGTCGTGGTCGTGGTCGTGAGGCCATCGGCGTCGAAGAACATTCCGATGGTGTCCTGAGCCTGAACACCCTGGCCCGCAGAACACAATCCCATGCACAAACCCAGGACCAGAATCCGCAACATCGTGATCCCCCTTCAATGGATATTGGAATAACTGAAACAATTCTATCATGATCCGGACACACGAGGGGAAGTTTCCTGCCGGGAAGCGGGTATTGTTGCCGTCAAACCAGGAAGATATCCACCACCACGACCCCCAGCAGCACCATCCCGATCCAGGAATTGATGGTGAAGAAGGCCTTGTCGATGTGCTTCAGGTCCCCGTCGCGCACCAGGGCCTGCTCCCAGGCCAGCAGCCCCGCCATGATGACCACCCCGGCCACCGAGACCGGCCCCAGGGCCTCGGCCCGCCGGAAGGCCCCGGCGATGAACCCGATGGACAGGACGTGAAAGATCCGGGACAGCAACAGGGCGCGCCGGACTCCCAGGCGGGAGGCCAGGGAATGCAACCCCGTCTGCCGGTCGTACTCGAAGTCCTGGCACCCGTAGATGGTGTCGAACCCCGCGACCCAGAACATCACCCCGGCTGCAAGCCACAGGGGAAAGGGCGCGAACGAACCGGTCACCGCCAGCCAGGCCCCCACCGGGGCGATGGCCAGGCCCAGTCCCAGCACCAGGTGGGCCGCCGCCGAGAATCGCTTCAGGTAGGAGTAGCCAAGAACCACCAGCAGGGCGACCGGGCTCAGCTTGAAGCACAGGGGATTCAGGCGCCAGGCGGCCAGCACCAGCAGGGCGCAGGACAGCAGGACGAAGATCGCCGCCCCCGTGACCGACACCTGGCCCGCGGGGATGTGGCGGTCGGCGGTGCGCGGGTTGGCGGCGTCGATGTGGCGATCGGCCAGGCGGTTGAAGGCCATCGCGGCGCTGCGGGCCCCCACCATGGCGACCAGGACCCAGCCGAGGACGCCCAGCGGGGGGCGGCCGTCCGCGGCGACCAGCAGCGAGATCAACGCGAACGGCAGGGCGAAGATCGTGTGCTCGAACTTGATCAGGGAAAGATAGCGGGCGATCAGGGTCATGCTCCGGCATCCCCCCACCGCGGCGCCAGGTCCACGTCCACGCCCAGGTGATCGCAGATCCGCTGGACGATGAAATCCACCAGATCGGCCACCGACTGCGGCCGGTGATAGAACCCGGGAGCCGCCGGCAGCACCAGCACGCCCATGGCGCTCAGACGGGCCAAATTTTCAAGGTGGTGCGTGGCCATCGGCGTCTCGCGGGGGACGACGATCACGGGGCGGCGTTCCTTGAGGCACACGTCCGCGGCCCGCAACAGGAGCGTCTCGCTGGTGCCCGCGGCGATGCGGCCGGCGGTGCCCATGCTGCAGGGCGCCACCACGAAGGGTCCGCCGTGGGCCGATCCGCTGGCAAGGGGCGCCGTGAACTCGCTCTGGCCGAAGACCCGCAGCCTGCCCGGCCCATGGCCCTTCAACCCGGCGATCACGGCCTCCACCGGCTGTTGCAACTCGACCGGCGCGGTCTGGGCGACGGCGCCCGAGACCACCAGGTTCACGTCGCAACCGGCCTGCAGCAGCACCTCCACCAGGCGCACGCCGTAGATGAGGCCGCTGGCGCCGGTCCAGCCCACTCCGATGGCCGCATGGTCGCTCATTTTTCCAGCCTTCCGCCGACGAGGTGGGCGATGCCGAAGGTCTGCCGCTCGATGAAGGTGTCCTTGAACCCGAATTCATCGAGCAGGCCCGCGAATTCGCGCGGAGTCATGAACGCCGCCATGCTGCTGCTGAGATACCGGTACGCCGAACCGTCCCTGCCCACCAGCTTTCCCACCAGGGGCACGAAGGTGTTCAGGAGGATGCGGATGGGCCCCGACACGCCCCGGGCTTCCTCCTCGCCCGCCGGATCGTCCCGGAAGAAGTCCAGCACCAGGACCTGTCCGCCGGGCCGCAGGACCCGCGCGATCTCCTGCACGCCCCGCCGCACGTCGGCGAAGTTGCGGACGCCGAAGCCGACGGTCACCGCATCGACGCTGATGTCACGGAAGGGCAGAACCATCGCGTCGGCGGCCGCGAGCCTGAGCTCGCCCGCCCCGCGCTTGCCGCGCGAGCCGGCGAGCATCTCGGGGCAGAAGTCGGCCGCGATCCAGGCCCGCCCCTTGCCCGCCTTCATCGCCGCCAGGGCGAGGTCCCCGGTGCCGGCGCAGAGGTCGAGCACCTCCCAGGCGTCGTGGTCGAGCCGGGCGGCCACCCGCTTGCGCCAGGCCTTGTCCCGGTTCAGGCTCAGCAGGTGGTTCATGAAGTCGTAGACGCGGGCGATGCGGGCGAACATCGACCGGACGGTGCGGCTGTGGGTTCCGGTGTCGCGCACCGTCCACGACTCGTTGCGGCCGTGGATGTCCTCGAACCGGGCCATCAGGCTCCGCCGCCCTGGAGACGGGCGAGCAGGTCGGCCCATTTGCGCGAGACCACGTCCTTCACCTGGGGATCCATCGTGACGATGGGCGGCCACTCCCGCTGGTAGCCGAGCTCGCCCGGCAGCTTGGTGGTGGCGTCGATGCCCATCTTCCCGCCGTAGCAGGCCAGATTGGTCGCGTGATCGAGCTGGTCGATGGGCCCCTCGCTGAAGAACACGTCGCGGCCGGGATCGATGCTGCCGGTCACCCTCCACAGCACCTCGTTCAGGTCGTGGACGTCGACGTCCTCGTCGACGACGATCACCGTCTTGGAGAACATGATCTGCCCGGTGCCCCACAGAGCCTGGCAGACCTTGCGGGCGTGGCCGGGATAGCGTTTCCGGATGGCCACGATCACCAGGTTGTGGAAGCAGGCGGCCACCGGCAGGTGGTAGTCCACCACTTCCGGCAGGGGGATCTGCAACAGCGGCAGGAACAGCCGTTCGGTGGCCCACCCCAGCCAGCCGTCTTCCATGGGCGGCTTGCCGACGATGGTGGTCAGGTAGACCGGGTCGCGACGGCTCGTGATGCAGGTCACGTGGAAGACCGGGAAGTCCTCGGCCAGGCTGTACCAGCCGGTGTGGTCCCCGAAGTCGCCTTCGAGGCGGCGTTCGCCCGGTTCGACGTAGCCCTCGATGACGAAGTCCGCCTCGGCGGGAACCTCGAGATCGCAGGTCACGGCCTTGGTCATGGTGACGGGGCGGCCTGTCAGGAAACCGGCGAACAGGGCCTCGTCGATGTCGGGCGGCAAGGGGGCGGTCGCCGCGTAGGTCAAGGCCGGCGGCCCCCCGATCGCCACGCAGACGGGCATCCGTGTGCCCTGCTTCTCGTGCTCCGCGAAGTGGGCCGCCCCGGTCTTGTGCACCTGCCAGTGCATGCCCGTCATGCGGCCGTCGAAGACCTGCATGCGGTACATGCCGATGTTGCGCCGGCCGTTCTCGGGATTCCGCGTGATCACCAGGGGGGTGGTGATGTACGGCCCGCCGTCCCCGGGCCAGGTGGTCAGCACCGGCATCAGATCCAGCAGCCCGCGATGGTCGAGCTCTTCACCCTGGACGACGATCTGCCGGCAGGCGCCCCGGTCCACCATCCGCGGCGTGGTCCCGCCCCAGTCCTTGAGCTTGCCCAGCATGCGGACCTTGTCCCACAGGCCGGACGGGGGGCCCATGCCCAGGGGCTCCCTGATGCGCGCGACCGCCTCGTCGATGGAATCGCAACCCAGGGCCCAGGCCATCCGGCGTCGGCTCGCGAACAGGTTGATGAGCAGGGGGACCGGCTTGCCGTCGGGTCCCTTCGCCTGCCGGTCGAGACCCGCCCGGGCGCTGAGTTCCCCCCGGGCCGGATTTTCGAACAGGAGGGCCGGCGACTCGCCGGCCTTGACGAACCGGTCGGCGATCTCGGTGATCTCCAGGCAGGGATCGGCCGGCTCGCTCACACGCACCAGTTCGCCCCGGTCCTCGAGGAACCGGATGAACGATCGCAGGTCGGCGGCGGGAATGGTCTGGCTCATGCAGGCTCCTGGGACGTGGCATCCATTGCGATTCTCCGGGTCAACCTAGCAGCACCCCCGGCCTCGGGCAAGCCGGTCCGGGCCCGGGCAGCCGGCCTCGCCGGCCCCCGCGCGGCGCCGCGGGCGGACGTGATCTACGGCCGCGGCTCCTTCCGGGGAGTCATCACCTTCACCTCGCCCAGCAGCTCGCGGATCTCGTAGCGCCGCTGGAGCTCCTCCAGCAGCACGGGGATGTGGTCCTGGTCCAGGCGGGTGTTGATCTCGTGCATCCAGCCGCCCAGCACCACGGCGGCAGGAGCCTGCCGGGTGAAGGCCTCCAGCAGCAGTTCCTTGCCCACGACGTGGTAGTGGATCTTCTGCTCCAGGGTCAACTGCTCGCTGACGCCCAGGGCGAAGTGGTTCTCCATCCCTTCCAGGTAACCCCGCCGCGCGAGGAAGGGGTACCCCGACCAGAAGGCCAGCACCACGTCGCCCGGTCGGGTGTGCCGCTCGATGGCGGCCGCCACCCTGGCCTGGTGGTCGAGGGACCAGACCTCGGCGGTGTCCATCCCCGTCCTGCGCACTCCGAGTTCGATGCCCGAGATCCCGGCCAGGACCACCACGACGGCCCCGGCCACGAGCCCCGGGCGAAGCGGTCGCCGGGTCGGCGCCGGTAGAGCGGCCAGCCCCCGCACCGCCAGAGGAGCCAGAAGCGGCCCCCAGGCCGCCGTGAAGTACTGGGGATAGACCGGGTCGGGCAAAAGGCAGGTCCCGGTGTAGGCCAGGAATCCGGCGGCCCACCAGGCGTACGGTCCTGATCCTTCGCGCCCGCGCCGCACTTCCCGCCAGCCCCATCCCGCCAACAGGAGCCAGACCAGCAGGTAGGGATGGGTGGCCACGGTCCCGGCGAACACGGCCAAGGCATCCAGCCCCTGATCCAGCGGGCCCGCACCCGGCGCATCGTGAGGGCTGTAGCGCAGGAGGTGGTAGCGCAGGTTGTTGAACATGAAGCGGTCGGGATCCCGCAGGAGGAAGCCCCAGACCGGAGCCGTCCCCAGGACCAGCCCGCCGATCAGTCCGACAAAGGCCCCTGGACGGCGGGTCCGTTCGCGGGCCAGGAAGGTCACGGCCACCGCCAGGACCAGGGCGCCGGCCCAGACGGCGTACAGCAGGCGCACCCCGATCACCAGCCCGGCCATGAGGCCGGCTCCGGCGAACCACCGCGGCGACCGGGTCTCCCAGCCGCGGCCCAGGGCCCAGAGAACGCCGAACACCCCGAGATTGGCCAGGGCGTAGGTCTTGACCGTCACGTTCCAGGACAGGAAGTGGGGATCCAGGGCCACCAGCAGCACCCCCGCCGCCGGCAGCCAGCTTCCCGGCCCGTGCATCCGCCGCAGGAAGGATCCCAGGAGCAGCAGGCCCAGCGCCGCCGCCGCCACCGAGACCATCCGCAATCCCACCAGGGATCCCCCTTCCGGACCGCTGAACGGGGCGTACACGAAGGGCAGGACGGGGGTCTGGGGGTAGAAGAAATCCCCGTAGGGAACCCGCCCCGAAGCCGTCAGGCGGGCCGCGCCGGCGTAGTAGCCCTCGTCCCCGTCCACCGGCCTGGTTCCCGCGAGCAGCGCCGCGCCGGCGGCGAAGAGCCCCACGACCGCGAAGACCATCAGAAGCTGCGGTTTACGGGCCATGCACGCTCCGGGGAAATTCGGTCAAGCCGCCGTTGAAACCGGCGATACAAAATCCGGATCATCCACCCAGAGGTTTCCGGGGGAAGGGGTCATTTCCCCTGGATAGTACATTCTGCGCCGCAGCCGGCCAAACCGGAAAGAGAACACGTGACCAAGGTCGACACCAGCTTCCTCGCCGAGCTCAAGGCCTCGGGCCGCCTCCCCTCGCCCACCGGGGTGGCGCTGACCATTCTCGAACTCACCCGCAAGCCCGACACCAGCACTGAGGACCTGGTCGAGGTCCTCAAGGGGGACCCCTCCCTCGCCGGCCAGGTCCTGAAGTACGCGAACTCCGCAGAGATGGGCACCCGCACCGAGATCACCTCGCTCAACGACGCCCTGGTGCGGCTGGGCATGAGCATGGTGCGCCAGCTCTGCCTGGGATTTTCGGTCCTGTCCAACGCCCGCAGCGGCCCCTGCCCGCGCTTCGATTACCAGCGCTACTGGGCCCGGTCCCTGGCCACCGCCGTCAGCTGCCAGGTCCTCAGCCGCCGCATCTCCTCGGTCAGCCCGGACGAGGGCTTCACCTGCGGCCTGCTCGGACACATCGGCAGCCTGGCCCTGGCGAGCGTGTACCCCGACGAATATTCGCGCATCCTGGACGCCTGGAACGCCGGTTCCAACGCCGAACTGAGGGAGCTCGAACAGGACACCCTGTCCATCGACCATCATCAGGTCAGCGCGGCGATCTTCAAGGACTGGGGTCTGCCCGAGTATTACCAGCAGGCCGTCCTCAACCAGGACGACCTCGCCTGGATCGGGGGACCGGGCCACGGCCCCGAGCGCGGGCGCTCCGAGAAGCTCGCCAACCTGCTCAACATCGCCGATCTCGCCGCCGAGATCTGTCTCGAGGACGGCCCGGAGCGGCACCGGCTGGTGCTGGATTTCGTCCACGTCGGCGAGGCCCATCTGATTCCCGAGGACCAGTGGATCGCCCTGTACGACGAGGTCCTCGCCGAATGGTCCCGGATGGGGCGCGTCCTCGACGTCCTGACCAGCAACGTGCCGGCCATGGAGAACCTGGTGCGGCGCGCCAGGGCCTACGACGTACCCCTGAAGGACAAGCCCCGGACCGGGCCTCAGGGAAGCCCCGACGAGGATGCCGCCGGGAGCGCCGCCCGGGAGACCGATCTGGAAAACGGGCTGGAGATCCTGCTGGTGACCGACAGCCTGGTGGACCGCCGGCTGCTCGAAAAGAAGCTCGGCGCCGCGGGGCACAAGGTCATCACCGCCGCCGACGGCCGGGAAGCTCTCCAGCTCGCCCTGCAGACCAACCCCCAGCTCATCCTCACCGACTGGATGCTGCCCGAGTTGGACGGCCTGGAGCTGTGCCGCACCCTGCGCCGGTCCGAGCAGATGGGCAACTGCCACATCCTCATCATGACCTCCAACAGCAGCCAGCAGGAACTCGAGGAAGGTTTCGAGGCCGGCATCGACGACTACCTGATCAAGCCCCTGAACCACCGGATCCTCGCGGCCAAGATCCGGTCGGCGGCCCGGGTCATCAACCTGCAGGTGCTCGGCGACCGGGACCGGAAGGCCATCCAGCGCCACCTGAAGACCATGGCCCTGCAGAAGCGGGAACTCCAGAAGATGTACGAGCAGGTGGAACGCCTGGCCATGGAGGACCAGCTCACCGGCCTGCCCAACCGCCGGGCCGGGCTGGACCGCCTCGAACAGGTCTGGGCCGAGGCCAGCCGCACCCGCAACCCCATGCTGGTCATGGTCATGGACATCGACAAGTTCAAGAGGGTCAACGACACCTTCGGGCACGACGCGGGGGACGTGGTGCTGCGTTCGACCGCCGGAGTGATGCGCACCACCCTGCGCGAATACGACGTGGTCTGCCGCTTCGGGGGCGAGGAATTCCTGGTGATCTGTCCGGGCGCCGACATCCAGATCGCGATGGCCCTCGGGGACCGGATCCGGGCGGCCGTGGAGAACAACCACATCAACACCCCGGAATTCGAGGGGAACGTGACCATTTCCATCGGCGTGTCCGTCCGCGGCGACGAACACGCGAATCCCCAGGACATGATCAAGGAAGCGGACGAGGCGCTCTACGCCGCCAAGAATGCGGGGCGGAACAAGGTCTGCATCGCCTGAAAGCCGGGGCGGTCCCCTGCGGGGGGCCGCCGACCCCTCAGTTCTTCGCGGCAAACCGCCGGTACACCCCGAGGTGGTAGTCGGCCAGGGATTTGACGTTCAGGTCGACGCCCAGGACAACCCGGGCCCGCTCGAAATCCTCCGGATGCACGTGCATGATGTACCGGAAACCGCCCCGCCCGTCCGTGATCCCGCTCGAGCTCGAGACGTTGATCTCCGCATCGCACAGCTTCTGGTGGATGCCGACCAGGGCGCCCAGTTCGTCGTCGCCATGGACGATGAAGGCGTTGTGGGGACCCACCAGCTTCAGGCCCTCATGCCGGGCAAGCTCACCCAGCCAGGTGGAGTTCAGGGGGTAGATGACCAGCTGGGTCCTGTCCTTCCCGACAGGGAATGCATTGAACGCCAGCAGGTTGACTTCCTCGGTGGCCAGGGTTTCCAGGAACCGGCACCCCTGTCCGGGGGCGTCCTTGACGGTGGTGTAGTAGTATTCCGCGGAGTAGATCGTGGCCGACATGACGGGCCTCCTTCGTAAACGGCAAGCCGCGTGCCGCCCGGAACCGGTGGGGACGGTTCCGGTCCAGGCGCCGGGCGCCGGCAGGGATCGGGCCCAACCGAAGGAGTTGTCGACCGCTGGGGCAGGGAGGCCTGCCTCCATCCGGATGTCCGTCTCGATCGCCTGAGCAACGATCCGCCGGAATGCGTGCGTGACGGGGGTCGTCATTCTACGCAAGCGCCGGGAAAATGTTCGCTGCCCTGATCCTCACCAGGACCTCTCCATGATAGCACAAAAACGGGCCGTCAGGGGTCCCTGTCGGGGAATTGGCGGAGGGGCCGGGCGGCCCCCCGCCGTATCACCAAGGCGTTCAACGATCTCCGCTGATGATGTTCTTGAGGAGTCCGCCGCCGATTCCGCCGGCACCCTTGTGTTCGCCCCGGTTGCGGCCCACGGCGGCCCGGATCCGGTCGGCCAGCCTGCTGAAGGGCAGCGTCTGCAGGTACACCCGTCCCGGCCCCCGCAAGGTGGCCAGGAACAGGCCTTCCCCGCCGAACAGGGCGTTCGTGAACCCGCCCACGAACTGGATGTCGTAGTCCACCGACTCCTGGAACGCCACCAGGCAGCCGGTGTCCACCCGCAGGCTCTGGGCCGGCGCCAGGTCCATGGGCATCACCGCACCGCCGGCGTGGGCGAAGGCCAGCCCGTCCCCCACGAGCTTCTGGAGGATGAACCCCTCGCCGCCGAACAGGCCCGCCCCGAGCCGTTTGGTGAAGGCGATGGAGATGTCTGTGCCCTTGGCCGCGCACAGGAAGGCGTCCTTCTGGCACATCATCGTCCCGCCGAGGGCCGCCAGGTCCAGGGGCACGACCTTGCCCGGGTAGGGCGCGGAGAACGCCACGTGCCCCTTCCCCGACCCGGTGTGGACGAAGCTGGTGATGAAGAAGCTCTCGCCGGTCAGCACCCGCTTGAGCCCCTGGAACACCCCGCCGCCGGTGCCGGTGTCCATCCGGATGCCGTCCTCCATGTAGAGCATGGCGCCGGCCTCGGCGACCACCGCCTCGCCCGGGTCCAGTTCCACCACGACCGCCTGCATGTCGTCGCCGACGATCTGATATTCGATGTCGTGAGCCATCGTCCGATCCCTCCTCATTGCAGTTCAGTGATGCGCCCATCGAGGGCGGACCCCACCTCGCCCGCGGCCTCGACGGCCTCGATGACGACCTGGGTCAGGGTGACGCCGGAATCATACACGGCCGGCACCTCGATATTCAGGTAGACGTGCGCCATGGACGCCACGTAGTCCGGCAGGGCCACGGTGTAGACGCCCCCGGTGTCCAGAGGTTTCCCTCCCACCAGGATTTCTTCCACCTGGGCGGTCTTGCCGTCGGGGGCCGGCCGGTAGGCGTACCTCAGGCCGGACACCTGGAGGATCCCGTGGCCGCCCCCCACCCCGCTGTCGGCGTTCCGCTGGACCACGGCCGCCAGTTCGCGGCCGGTGAGTTCCATGGTGACCAGGGCGTTGGCGAAGGGCAGGATCTCGTGGATGTCCAGGGCGGTCAAGGACCCCGCCCGCAGTTCCTTGCGGATGCCGCCGGTGTTGATCAGGGCCACGTCCGCCTCCGCCCGTTCCCTCAGGATGTCGGCCAGCCAATTGCCAAGCACGGTCTCGCCGCCGCCCTTGGTCAGATCGGTGGTCAGGGTGCCGATGCGGCGACCGTACACGTCCTTGACCCGGTTCTCGAGCCCGGTCACCAGGGCCGTCAGCTCGGGCCCGGCGAAGGTGCCGTCCGACCAGGTCGTCACCAGCTCCCCGTGGTAGGCCTTGACCTCGTCGTCCTCGATCTGCAGGTCCAGACGACCCAGGTCCGTCAGCTTGGAGCCGGCCTGGACGATGATGATCCCGTTCACCAGCAGGGGTTCCTTCAGGCGGGTGTGGCTGTGACCGCCGACGATGACGTCGACCCCGGCGCCGGTCAGGCTCGCGGCCAGTTCCTCGTCCCCGTCCACGCCGTTGTGGCTCAGCAGGACGATCAGGTCGGTCACCGGGTCCAGCGCTGCCGCTTCCCGGCGGACGATCTCCTCCTGGTCGGCCATGACCAGACCGCCGAGCCGCGAGGCCGTGACGACTTCCTCCATGCCCCCGCAGGAGACCGCCAGGATGCCGATCCGCAGGCCGCCCCTCTCGATGATCAGCGGCTCGGAGGGGAAGTGCGGAGTGCCTTCGGGTCCCAGGATGTCCAGGGCCATCACCGGGTACCCGAACCTCGGCAGCAGCCCGCCGAGCTTGTCGGCCCCGATGTCGAATTCGTGGTTGCCGACCACTCCGGCGTCATAGCCCAGCAGGGTCATCATGTCGGCGACGGCATACCCCGGCACCCCCTCGTCCTCGAGGTTGCAGACCGGATTGCCGGTCATGAAGTCTCCGGCGTCCACGAGGATGTCCGCCGCGGCGGTCCGGCGCTGGTCCTCCAGGTGCCAGGCCAGCGGAATCACCCCGCCCACCATCCTGCCGTCGTCCCGCCAGGGAGCCGGCCGGGGCAGGAAGTGGCTGTGCCCGTCGTTGGTGTGGAAGATGGTCAGATCGAAGGGCCCGGGGGCCTGGGCGACCGGATCCGCCCAGGCGGGCCGGCCGCAGGCGAACACGGCGATCCCGATTCCCAGGAGGATCTGAAGAAAACGCGACCGATTTCTGGTGGAAACCATGTTATACTCCTGTGAATGCCTTGGCAGGCCTGGATTTCGGATTCCTGCCGGGGGACCGAAACGATATTGCGTTTGCCCCGCCGGGAAGGACCTGGTTATCTTGACGGGCGCCATGAAAAAAATCCAGATCCACGGCCCCATACTCGTCTGGCTGCAGCTCTTGACCTTCGTCTGCTTCGGCCGGATCATGACCACCCCCATCTGGCACGGCATGGATGGGGACATCCTCTGTGAAGCCCACATCCTGAGCCGGAACCCGGTGGAGATGCTCGGCCACCTGGGATTCTATTTCAGCCAGCCGCTCCTGCAGCTCGCCTTCCTGCTCGAATACCGGGTGTTCGGCCTGGACACCGCAGGTTACATCGGGGTGAACCTCTTCATCCACGCCTTCAACGCCTTCATCGTCTACATGCTGGTCAACATGCTCTTTCCGCGCAAGAGCATGGCCATCCTGGCGGCGACCCTGTTCGCCCTGGGGGTGGGCAGCTACGGCAAGATCTTCATGGCCATCCACCAGCTGGAATCGCTGTTGCTGTCCTTCCTGCACCTTTTGACCCTCTATTTCTTCATCCGGAACGATTTCCGCCACAAGGGGAGGCTTCTGTCCAAATTCTTCCTCCTGGGCCTGTTCCTGTTCCTGCTGTCCGGGTTGACCAAGGCCACGTCCTTCAGTCTCATCCTCAGCCTGCTGGCGTACAAGCTCTTCTTCAACCCCTGGCGGGGGGGGCGGGTGCTGCTCTCCCGGGACCTGCTCACCATCGCCGTGGTGGGCGTCCTGTTCCAGCTCGCCCAGAACACCTGGGGATACACCCATCCCACGGTCTTCGGGGCCCCCGAGGCCAACCCGATCTTTTCCTGGATCTCGATCAAGAACATCTTCCGCTACCTCAACCTGATGTTCTTCCCCATGCAGCGCAGCCCCATCATGGAAACGGCGCCCGGGTGGATGATCCTCGTCTATCAGGCCCGCACCCTGATCCGCATCTTCCTGACCCTCTCGATCATCAGCTACAGCTTCTTCGGCTTCATCTTCGGCAGCAAGGCCATCCGGTTCTTCATCGCCTGGACCTACATCTCCCTGCTGCCGTTCACGGGCCAGACCGTCACCGGGACCTGGCTCAACCTCAGCCACCTGTACCTGACCAGCCTGGGTTTCTGCATCATCCTGGCCGCCGGCGCCGAAGGCACCAGCGCCCTGCTCCGGGCCCGCAAGCGGGCCCGTTTCGTGCCCTACCTCGCCCCCCTGGCCTTCGTGGCCATGTCCCTGGGCCTGACCTACGAGCTCGACCTCAGCAACAAGCTCAAGGCCCAGCAGGAGGAGGCCCGTGAGCTGCGGGCCACCGTCAGCCGGATCTGCGACTGAATCCCCCCCTCCGCCGCCGGTTCAGCTTGGTTTTCCCCTGCCCAGGAGATATCTTTTTGCGACCCAAACGGAGCGCGCCGGCCCCAGGAAACCCGGCGCCCATCGCGCAAGGACCTGACCAAGGAGTCCGGATATGGCCAAGTACAAGATCGGTTGGATGCCCGGCGACGGGGTGGGCGTGGACGTCATGGACGCCGCCAGGATCGTGCTGGACAAGCTGGGATTCGACGCCGAATACGTCCCCGGCGACATCGGCTGGGAATTCTGGAAGACCGAGGCCAATCCCCTGCCCGACCGCACCATCGAGATGCTCAACAACGTCGACGCCGCCCTGTTCGGGGCGATCACCAGCCTGCCGAAGGAAGAGGCCGAGGCGGCCCTCGTCCCCGAGTTGCGCGGCACCGGCAAGGTCTACCGCAGCCCCATCGTGCGGCTGCGCCAGGAGTTCAACCTGCGCACCAACCTCCGCCCCTGCAAGGCCTACAGCGGCAACCCCCTGAACTTCAAGGACGGGCTCGACATGGTGGTCTTCCGCCAGAACACCGAGGGCCTGTACATGGGCGTCGAATGGCATCCGCTGCCGCAGGAAGTCCGCGACGTGATGAAGCGGACCCATCCGGCCCAGATGCGGGTGCTCGAGGAGACCGCAAACGAGGACATCGCCGTCTCGACGCGCATCTTCACCCGCAAGGGCTGCCAGCAGATCGTCCGCGACTCCTTCGAATACGCCAGGAAGTTCGGCTACAAGACCGTCACGGTGGTCGAGAAGCCCAACGTCGTGCGCGAGACCAGCGGCCTGATGGTCCGCGAGGCCCGCAAGATCGCCAAGGACTACCCCGGCATCGACCTGTGGGAAACCAACATCGACGCGATGTGCATGTGGCTGATCAAGAACCCCGAGCAGTACGGGGTCATGGTCTCGAGCAACATGTTCGGCGACATCCTCAGCGACCTGTGCGCCCAGCTGGTGGGCGGCCTGGGCTTCGCCTGCAGCGGCAACATCGGCGACAAGGTCGCAGTGTTCGAGCCCTCGCACGGCAGCGCGCCCAAGTACGTCGGCATGAACAAGGTCAACCCCATCGCCATGATCCTGTCGGCCAAGATGATGCTCGACTACCTGGGCGAGATCGACATGGCGAAGAAGCTCGAGGGCGCCGTCGCCGCGGTCATCGCCGAGGGCAAGGTCCGCACCTACGACATGGGCGGAACCAGCACCACCACCGCCATGGCCGAGGCCATCGCGGCGAAGTGTTGAGGTCCGGAAGGACCGTCCTCAGGTACCATGAAAAAGGGAGCGCGGCCCAAGGTCGCGCTCCTTTTTGCTTGTTCCCGCCGCAAGTCCCTGGTTGAATCCGATTTCATCGTTTCAATATTCACGGAACCGCAGGGGGGCATTTTCGTGATCCGTCATCTCATACTCTGCTGCTGCCTGGCCGGAAGCGCCTCGGCCTCCGCCCCGATCATCGAGAATCCGGCCGATCCCCCCGTCCGCCGCGAGGTGACCTTCACCGAGGTCTGGCGGGCCGGGACGGACGAGGGGGAGGAATTCCTGTTCGGGGTGATCGGCGATGCGGTCTGTGATCCCGCCGGCAACATCTACCTGCTGGACGCCCAGCAGCAGTGCGTCTTCAAGTTCACATCGGGCGGGGAATACCTGGGCATCGTCAGCCGCAAGGGCGAGGGCCCCGGCGAGATCGACCGCGTCTACTCGCTGGGCATGCTGGGCCGGGACGGGATCGCCATGCTGAAGAGCTTTCCCGCCGAGGTCATCGTCGTGGACACCGCGGGCGTCCCCCGGCCGGGCATCCATCCCGAACCGCCCCGGTTCTGGGCCGAATCGGTCTTCTCGTTCGTGACCCGATTCGAGAACAGGGACGGCCTGATGGTCTGCAGCGGCCTGGTCAGCCACGCCATGGGCGAGGTCCAGGATCAGACACAGTACCTCGCCTCGCTGGGCCCCGAGGGTGACGTCCTGCACTGCTATGGCAGCAAGCGCGGGGGATACGACTTCACGCGTCCCATCACCGTGGACGAGATCGGCGACCATTCCCCCATCCAGGTCTGGACGGTGGGACGCGACGGCGAGATCTACCTGGCGCCCGACCGGGACCGGTGGCTGGTCGAGGTCCGCGACGCCTGGGGCGGCGTGCTTCGCCTCATCACCCGGGACTGGGCGCCCCACCTGCGCACCGACCAGGAAAAGGAGAAGGTCAAGGACGGCTATTCCTTCTCGAGCAACGGACAGCTTCCACCCATCAGCTACCGGATCGCGGACACCGATCCCGCCATCTCCAGCCTTGGGTTCAGAAATGGGGAACTCTGGATCCAGAGCCCGGACCAGGGCCGCGATCTTCCCGAAGGTGTGGCCGCACGGTACGACGTCTTCGATCCCGCGGGTCGTCTCCAGGTGGAACGGTCGCTCAGGATCCCCTTCGATCCCCAGACCGACAAGCTGATCTTCCTGGACAACGGCTGGGCAGTGGTGGTCCAGGCCTTCCGGTCCGCCCATCTCGCCTCGAGCGCCGACCTCCAGATCCAGGAAGGCGAAAAGCGGCTTGACGGCGCGGACCTGGACGCTGAGATCCTGGAGGTGGTGGTCTATCGCCCGGACTAGCCGTTTGGCCGGTCATCGCCGGCGATCCGATCCTTCCCTTCCCTCAAGACGGACCCCGGCGCGACCTTGCGGTGAATCTCACGTCCGCCTCCAGGCGCTCAGCTGGCTGAGGGTGTGCTGGAACTTGCGGCGCGTCTCGCGGATCACGAACTCGACGTCCTGCGGCTCGCCCACCGGCTCGAAGGCGCCGGCCAGCCTTGCCCGCAGACCCTCGAGGGTGGTCACGTTCTCGCCGTCGATCTTGATCCCGCCCAGCCACTTGTTCCGGGGGGTGAACTCCTCCAGCCAGGTGTAGGGCGACAGGATCACCAGCAGGCCGCCCGGTCGCATGCGTTCGCCGATCAGGTCCAGGAACCGGGCCGGATCGTACAGCCGGTCGATGAGGTTGCAGGCCAGGACCAGATCGTAGCCCGTGAACTGGTCCTTCAGGTTGTGGGCGTCGCCCTGCCAGAACTCCACCTTGTCCTGCAGGCCGGCGAGGCCGAACTGCTCCAGGGTCTTCTCGTGGTAGGACACCAGCTCGCCCTCGTCGGGGATGGCGTAGCGGATGTAGCCCTTCTCCTGCATCTCGATCCCCACCCGGATGAACCGCGCTGAGAAATCGATGCCGGTGACGTGATCGCAGAAGCGCGCCAGCTCGAAGGTCGAGCGCCCGGTGGCGCAGCCGAGGTCCAGGGCGCGTTCGATCCTGCGTCCCCGGCAAAGCCCGGCGCACAGGTCGGCCGCACGTTTCGGGAAGTTGGGCACGTCGAAGTGCTCGGCCCCGTAGTGGAACTCGCAGTACTGCGCGACCAGATCGTCCGTCTCGTAGACGTCCTCGCGGATCTTCACCTGCGCGTCCGATTCCACGTAGCGCAGGCCCGCATGCTGGAAGAAGTGCCGCCGGAACGCGTAGCGGGAGTCGCGGGTGGCCTCGTTGCCGGTGGAGATCCACGAACCGCCCTTGATCAGGTTGTGCTTGCCGTCGAAGGTCGGCGTGGAGAAGTCGTCGTACAGGGGATGGACCTCGAAGCCGGGAAACCCGGTGATCGGGGTCTCGGTCCACTGCCAGACGTTGCCCATCACGTCGCCGAAACCGGCGGTCACGTGGTCGGTCACCGGGCACGAGGACGCGTGCCGGGCGAGGTTGATGTTCCCGGGCTCCTCGGCCCAGTCGGGCTGGTCGGGAATGCCGCTGTGGTCCAGCAGCCGGTACCACTCCTCCTCGGTCGGCAGCCGGATCGGCTTGCCGGTCACCGCCGCCTTCCAGTTGCAGAAGGCCTTGGCCTCGAGCTGGTTCACCTCCACGGGCCAGTCCCGGGGCAGGGGGATCTCCTCGGCGAGGCAGCGCAGCCGCCAGCCTCCCCCCGTCCGGACCCAGAACAGCGGATGCTCCGCCTGCTTGTACTCGCGCCAGCTCCATCCCTCGTCGGTCCAGTACCTGCGGGTCGTGTAGCCGCCCGCATCCATGAACTCCTGGAATTCGGCGTTGCTGACCAGGTACTTCGAGGCCCTGAACGCGGGAATGTCCGCCTCCAGCCGGCCGAACTCGTTGTCCCAGCCGTACAGGGGATGCCGGCGGTCCTTGCCCAGGACCACGCGACCGCCCGGCACGTCCAGCAGTTCGTTGGCCGGCGCCTCCCCGCTGCGCGTGCAGATCGGCCAGTCGGGCCGCGGCCGCACCAGGTCCAGCGGCAGCTGGCGGATCAGCACCGAGCTGGTCTCCAGGTGGATGCGCTCGTGCTCGCAACCCATGAGGACGACCCACATGGGATCGTCCCAGGTCACCGGCAGATCCAGGGGCAGCTCGGCGATCACCCGCTCGACGACCGCACGCACCTGCTTGCGGTACTCCCAGACCTCGGCCACCGTGGGCCAGTCGTAGTTCGCCTCGTTCAGGTCGTCCCAGCTCATCTCGTCCACGCCGATGGCGAAGATGGATTCGAACCGGGGATTCACGCGCTCGCCGATCATCTTGGCCAGGACCAGCTTGTTGATGAAGAAGACTGCCGTGTGACCCAGGTAGAAGATGAGCGGGTGGCGCAGGGGGTCGGCGCGGCGGAAATAGGCTTCATCGCGGGCCATCACGTCGAACAGGCCCTCGTAGACGTCCCAGGTGTTGCGGAAGTAGGCGAGGATCTCGGCGCGCTTCCGCTCGGGATCACCGGCGTCGAGTCGGGGGGTGCGTGCCACCGTGAGGGTCATCGTCGTCTCCCGGTTGATCACGCGGATCGGTGCGAGTGCAGGACGGGGTGGTCGGTCCCGGCGGCTTGCCGGAACGGTTCCGGCAGACGATCCACGTCGGTTAGCATCGGCGCTGCAAGAGGAGCGATCCCGTCAATGATCGGTCATCCGGGACGGGACGGCAAGACCCGGGCGAGCGGTCTCGCCATCCCGGCCCCTCTCCCCGGGTCAGACGCCCCAGAGGTTCAGCGTGTTGACGTCCTTGCCCATCAGCTTCAGGTAGTAGAACAGCTGGGCCTTGTGGATGTTCAGGTGCGTGACCATCTGCAGGCAGTGGCGCCCCAGCAGCTCTTCCTGACCGGGGTTCCAGGGAGCAGCCACCCTGGTCTCGGCCAGGCCCTTCTCTCCCGCCCTGGCCAGGGCATCCAGTCCGGCCCGACGGTCTTTCTGCAGGTAATCCCGCGCCCAGGCGACGCTCCTGGCGGAGGGCAGCTTCTCGGCCGGCAGCATCCCCTCCATGTCCTCGGGGTAGCCCAGGTCGGCCGGCGGAGCCCACTGCCCGTCGATGAAACCGACCTGGCAGGTGCCGCAAGCCGAGGCCATGTGAAGCATGACCTGGCCCACGGTCATCCAGTTGCTGCCCGTGGCGGGCTTCCAGTCCAGTTCGGCGTCGCTCACCAGGGCCATGAGCCCGTCGGCGGCCTTGTATGCGTCCTTCATCTCGGCGTGGATCAGATCGGTCCAGTTCATCGTGGTTCTCTCCTTCTGGGGGGTTGGGGGTGACTTCCCGGAATCCTAGCACTATCGAGGGCGAAAAAAAAGCGAAATCTTTTCCCTTTGCCGGAAATTTTTTTCCGAATTCCGGGAGCAATTCCAAAAATCCCTGGAAGTCCGGCCGCAAGCATCGGCCGAGTCCCACGGCGGGCTCCCGGGTGTCCGCACCCACCAGGGCACATTCGTGGAAGTCCAGCCGCAAGCATCGGCCGTGTCAGGCGGGACCTCCTGGGAATGGCCGGCTTCCTGCGGACATTCCGCCCACATTTTTCAATTTCCCTCTTGCGTTTTCGCTTTTTTTTCGCTATCATTCCCCGTGATCCACTCCTCCCGGATTCCCAGGAGGAGAAGTATGTCCACGAGCGCCGCCCTTCCCGTCTTCCAGCCCGGCCAGACCGCCGCCGCCGCCCACGCCGCCCTCCAGCAGGCCGTCCGGATCATGGACCAGGCCCGCCACTGCGCCGTCCTCTGGTTCGCCGACGTCATGGCGCGCGGTCTGTACCGGGATCTCGGATTCCCTTCCATCCAGATCTACGCCCAGCAGGAACTCGGCTTCTCCCGGACCAGGACCGGGGATTTCGTCCGCATGGCCCGCAAGCTGGACGACCTGCCGCAGATCAGGAAATCCCTGGAGACCGGCAAGCTCGGCTACACCAAGGCCCGGGAGATCATCAAGGTCGCCACCCCGGCCACCGAGAAGGCGTGGGTGGAGGCGGCGCATGCGGCCTCCCGGAGCCAGTTGGAAAAGGACGTCGCCAGGGTCCGGGCCCAGGCCGCCGGCATGAAGACGGCGCCCGGCCAGGGGAAACTGATTCCGGCGGCCCCCCGTGAGCGGCGGCTGGCCGCGGCCGTCCCGGTCAAGTTGTCCCTGGAGATGACCCCCGAGCAGTTCGCCAGGTTCGAGGCCCTTCAGGAGAGACTGGTCAAGTCGGGGGTCGGCGGGGACCGGGTCGAGCGGATCCTCGCGGGGCTGGATTCCTTGCTGGAGGACGCCCTGGGCTGCGGTGAACCCGGGGCCGCCGGCGCCCAGGCCGATGGGCAGGTCGACACCGAGGCCGGGGCCCGGGCCACCCCCTCGCCCGGCGGAGCCGCCGACCTCACCGCGGGCGCCCCCAGACCGGCGCCCCGGAGGGTCCCCCGGGGGACCTCTTTCCAGGTTCACGTACGCCAATGCCCCGATTGCGGCCGTTTTTCGGCTGCGACCAGCCGGGGGGAGGTGACCTTCGGCCCGGGGGACGCCGGACGCGTGACCTGCGATTCCCGCAGGGACGATCCCCGGACCGGGCGCAACACCGCGACCATCCCGCCCCGGGTGCGGCGGCGGGTCCTGGCCCGGGACGGACACCGCTGCCAGGGGCCCGGTTGCAGGAACACCCGGTTTTTGGAGGTCCATCACGTCCTGCCGCGGGCGCGGGGCGGCACGAACAGGCCCGACAACCTGATCACCCTCTGCAGCGCTTGCCACCGGCACGTCCACGAGAAGGCGCAGGGGGTGCAGGCGGCGTTGACACAGGAGCCGAGACCGCAGGGATTGGCGTCACCTGAGACGATACCCCAGGAATCCCGTTCCCCTGCGGTGGCCGCGCGGGAAGCGTGAGCGAGGCGGGATCGAGTGCGAAGGTCCCGAGGTGCCATGGTTAGAACCGAATCACCTGGCCGGCGACCGGACTCGGGACCGGTAGGTCATGGCCCGATCCAGATTGGGGGCCCCATCTCTTTCGCGCCCTGGTCGCGAATGGGGAAGAGGTGGGGTCTTACAGCGAGCGAGCCTTTAACCTGTTTGAAATGAATGCCTTGACGTTAACCGGCCCGTTTGCCTGCTAAACTTGGGCCGAAAGAATCCCACGAAAAATCCCTCTTTACTTTTATTTTTATCCTGGTATAATTATCGGCAAGGAGGAAGACCACCATGACCCACGACCATTCCTGCACTGCCTTCATCGGAAACGAGCTCCTGGCCCGGGGAGCCACCCTGGACGTCGCCCTCGCCGCCCGCAAGCTCCTGGACGACGGCGAGGAAAGAGCCATCCTCGCCTTCGACGATTGCACGGCCCGGCCCGTCGAGCTGGACCTGCGTGGGACGATCGAGGATGTCCGCCGTCGGTACGAAGCCTCGGCGGAGCCCGAGATCCCCACCCCACCCCGCCCCCGCGGGCGACCCCGCCTGGGCGTGGTCGGCCGGGAGGTGACCCTGCTGCCCCGGCACTGGGAATGGCTCAACGCCCAGCCCGGCGGCGCCTCGGTGGCCCTGCGCAAGCTCGTGGAACAAGCGCGCCGTCAGGGAGCCGGCAAGGACCGTGTCAGGGCCGCGCAGGACGCCGCCTTCCGGTTCATGTCCGCCATGGCCGGAGATGCGCCCGGCTACGAGGAGGCCGTCCGCGCCCTTTTCGCCGGCCGGCGCGAGGGTTTCGAGACCCACACGGCGGTCTGGCCCGAAGGAGTCAGGGCTTTTGCGGAAAGGCTCGCCGAAGACGCCTTCATCCCGGATAATGAACCCGGGTCATGACCCCGGAGAATGACGGTGACCGACCCGGACCGACCCCAGCGGAAGCGACCGCCATGAACCCGACGCCCCGGACCCTGCCCGACGCCCGCGGCCGCCGCCTGCCCCTGCGGCGCTACGAGCGCGTGGTCTCGCTCGTCCCCAGCCTCACCGACACCGTGTTCGGGCTGGGCGCCGGATCCCGCCTGGTCGGCCGCACCATCTATTGCGTGGAGCCCCGCCGCCAGGTCCGGTCGATCCCGGCCTGCGGCGGGACCAAGAACCCCGACCTGCGCAAGCTGCAGCGGGTGCGGCCCGACCTGGTCCTGGCCTGCCTCGAGGAGAACAAGCCCGAGCACCTGGCGGCCATCGAGGACTCCGGCGTGCCCGTCTTCGCGGTCATGCCGCGCCGCCTGGACGACGTGGCGGTCATGCTTCAGGAATTCGGGATCATCCTCCAGGCCGAGGCCGCGGGCGGCCGCGCCATGGCCGACCTGACCGCCGCGCGCTTGGCCTGCGGCGACTTCCGGCGCAGGACGCAGGGGGGCGGGGACCGCCCCACCGCCGCGGTCATGATCTGGAAGGAACCCTGGATGGCGGCCGGCGGCCGCACCCACATCGACGCCGTCCTGCAGGAGATGGGGTTCCGCAACGTCTTCGCGGATCGGCCCGACTATCCCGTCACGACCATCGAGGAACTCGCCGGGCTGCAGCCGGACCTGGTCCTTTTACCCGACGAGCCCTACCGCTTCACCCGGCACGACGCCTGGGCCCTGGCCGCGGCCGGAGTGATCCCCGATCGCCGGGCCGCGTTGACCCTGGACGGGAAGCTGCTGAGCTGGTACGGGACGCGGACTGCGAAATCGCTGCGCCGGCTGGTCAGGATGCTGGACGGTGGTTCTTTCCTGCCGACCTCTTGACATACATAGTTTATCTATGTATAATTCCTCAAGGTATCCTTGAGGAGGTTTCCCTTGACCCTCAACCGCGAACTCACGGCCGCCTCGACCATCCCCCTGGTCCTGTCCATCCTCGACCGCCGGGAATGCTACGGCTACCTCCTCATCAAGGAGGTCCGGGACCTTTCCGGGGATCGGATCGCCTGGTCGGACGGCATGCTCTACCCCGTCCTGCGCCGCCTGGAAAGCCAGAGCCTCATCGTATCGAGGTGGAGCACCGCAGAAACCGGACGCAAGCGCCGCTACTACGCCCTCACCCCGGACGGCCGGGAGGAACTCCGTCGACAGAAGGAACAGTGGAAGCTGGTCGGAGACGTGCTCCACCGGCTCTGGAAGGAGGATGCGTCATGTTCGACCTGAACGCCGCCATCGATGACTGGCGCGGCCGGATGACCGGCAGACCCGATCTCCAGGTCGGAGACATCGATGAACTCGAGGATCACCTCAGAGAGATCGTCGCCGAGCTGACTGCCAAGGGGTTGGCCGAGCAGGAGGCTTTCCTGATCGCCGTCCACCGCCTGGGCGACCCCGACCTCCTGGCCGGCGAGTTCGCGGCTGCAGACCCCGGCCTTCGCCGCAAGCTGCGGCTGCGCTGGATCCTGGTGGGAGGCCTAGCGGTTCTGGCACTCATGGCCTTCGCCGAGCTGGTCGGCATGATGTCCCTGGGCAGAATGGAATTGATGCACGTGCGGGGACCCATGCTGGGGTGGTCCTGGGGCATTCTCCAGGTGGTGGTGCTCGCCCTCGGCGTCCTCTTCATCTGGAAGGTCACCACCAGGGACAGGGCCGCCCGCAGCATTTTCAGCCATGCGGTCTGGATCGTCGGACTGCTCCTGATGATCATCGCCGCAGGCTGGTTGCTCGGCAGACCCGGAGCTGCAGCCATTTCCATGATTCCCCGGACATTGCCCGGCGACATGATTCCCCCGAGCCTGGTCCCTTTGCTCTCGGCATGGACCAGGATCTTCCTGGTGGCCCTACCCGCCCTGCTGTTGATCGGGCTGCTGGGACTGCTGGATCGCGGCTTCCGCCCCAGGCGGTGACACCGGGTCACCGCGGCTGGTAGTATCCCATGGCCTCGGCCATGTTCTCATGGAGCTCCCGGATCCGCGTCTCGTGGGAGGGATGGGTGCTCATGAACTCGGGGGGATTGCCGCCGCCCTCGGAGGCCATCCGCTCCCAGAACGCCGGCGCTTCCCGCGGATCGTATCCCGCCAGGGCCATGAAGATCAGGCCCATGCGGTCGGCCTCGCTCTCGTGGGACCGGCTGTAGGGCAGGATCGCCCCGTACTGGGCCCCCACCGCGAACGCCGTCATGAACAGGTTGCGCGTCTGGGCGGGCTTGTTCTTGACGGCCTCCGACAGGGCCATGCCCCCCATCTGCAGGACCAGGCCCTGGCTCATCCGCTCGCTGCCGTGCTTGGCGATGGCGTGGGCCACCTCGTGCCCCATGACCACCGCCACTCCGGTCTCGTCCTTGCAGATGGGCAGGATGCCGGTGTAGAAGGCGACCTTCCCGCCGGGCATGCACCAGGCGTTGGCTTCCTTGCTCTCGATGAGGTGGAATTCCCACTCGTAGCCCGCCAGCTCACCGCTCTGGCCCTGGCGGCGGAAGTACTCCTCCACCGCGCCCTGGATGCGGCGCCCGACCCGTTCGATTCCCGCGGTCCATTCGGCGTGGTCGCTGAGGGTGCTCTGGGCGATGACCTCGTCGTACTGCTGGAAGCTCATGGAGTTGATCTGGCTGTCGGGAATGAAGTTGAGCTGCCTGCGGCCCGTCACCGGGACGGTGGCGCAAGCGCTCAGGAACAGGCAGAGGCCCAGCAGGGCGGCGACCGGGACCAGGCGGCGGATCGGGATCATGGGAATCTTCCTCCAGGCCGGTTTCACGGGGACTGTCAGCCCCTCCATCCTACCTCCGCCCTGGCGTGGATGCAACATTCCGGGACGAGGGATCCTCCCGTGGGCGCCTGGACCCGCCGATTTATAAGACAAATTTTCTCCGATATGATATCCTTTCGAGAATGACCGGCCGGAATCGCGAAGTGGCCGCTCTGGATACCTTTGCCCAAATGATTGGAGTCACCATGCGTCACCTCGCCACCGCCCTGGTATTCTCCGCCCTGTGCGCAGGCTCCGCCTCCGCGCTCGATTGCACGCCGTTTTTGACCTTCACCTGCGCGAACAACGGGTACTACGACGTCCTGGACGGCCAGCCCGGCGAACTGCTCTGCGGGGTCGATTACACGGGATGGACCTTCCACGTGGTCGACGTGACCGTCACTTCTCCCGGCTGGTACCGCTTCGCGGCGATAAGCGCATCCGCGTCCATGACCATCGTCCCCTCGGCCGTCATCCTCATGGACGACTGCGGGGCCGGCACCTGCCTGGCCAGCGTGGAGAACTCCGACATGGCGGAACTTGACATGTGCCTGGATGTCGGTACGCACAAGGTCGTCGTGGCCTCCGCGACGACCGCGCCCACCGCCTTCATGAACATCGGCCTGTTCTGCCTCACCTGCGCGGAAGCCGAAACCTACGGATTCGAGTGCTCATTCTGCGGCACCGTCGGGTCCGAGACCGGGACCTGGGGCCATTTGAAGTCGAGCTTCCGGTAGGACTCCGGGGTGGTGCCCCGGGCCGGTCGGACGGCGACGGGCACCCCTCCCCGCCCCTTGATTGACCTTGCCGATTTTCCGGGAATTCCTCCAGACTCCCGGTGTACAAGGCCCGACTCGAGAAAGGGGTTATACCGTGAACCGTCAAGATCCTCGTTCGCATCGCTCCGAGACCGTCGCCATCCCCGTCCAGGACGACCGCCTCGGCTTCCGTTCCGCCGGCCAGGACGCCGCCCTCGAGCGGGGCAGGTTCCTGGTCCGGGTCTACGGCCACCTGCTGGGGGCGATCCTGGCCTTCACCGGCCTGGAGGTCTACCTGTTCAAGAGCGGGATGGCCGAGTCCCTCGCCCGCAGCCTGCTGGGCGTCAACTGGATGCTGGTCCTCGGCGGCTTCATGGTCGCAGGCTGGCTCGCCCGGGGCCTGGCCGCCCGCGCCGCCAGCCCCGGCATGCAGTACCTCGGGCTGGGCCTCTACGTCGTCGCCCAGGCTGTCATCTTCACGCCCCTGCTCTACGTCGCCGAACATTACACCGGCGGCGGGGTGATCCAGAGCGCCGCGATCCTGACCGTCCTGGGGTTCGTCGGCCTGACGGCCGTCGCGATCCAGACGCGCAAGGACTTCAGCTTCCTCGGCGGCATGCTCCGCTGGGGAGGCATCCTGGCCCTGGTGGCCATCGCCGGGGGCGTGTTCTTCGGCTGGGAACTGGGGATGTGGTTCTCGGTGCTGATGGTGGGACTCGCCGGCGCGGCCATCCTGCACGACACCAGCAACATCATCCGCCACTGGCCCTACGACCGGTATGTGGCCGCCTCGCTCGAACTGTTCGCCTCGGTGGCCCTGATGTTCTGGTACATCCTGCGCCTGCTGATGGCGTCGCGGAGGTAGGGCGGAAATCCCCGGATGGTTCCGCAGGAGGGGTCGGGGCGTTCAACCCCGGCCCCTCATTCGGCCTGGAAGTCCTCCTTCCGCAGTCCCGCCGACTTCATGAGGGCATAGAGCGTCCGCTCGCTGATCCCCGCGATCTTTGCGGTCTCGCCGATCCGGCCGCCGGTGCGGGTCAGGATCCGGCGCAGGTACTCCCCATCGAAATCCGCCAGGATCCGGTCCCGCGCTTCCTTCAGGGGCAACTCGCCCCAGGCGTCCGCCAGCCACCCGATCACCTCCGTGCGGTCCAGCCGGCCGCCGGCGCCTCCTGCGCCTCCCGCCGAACGCGCGATCACCCCGGGCAGGTCCTCCAGTCCGATGGTCTCGCCGGGAGCGAGGATGGCCATCCGTTCCATGACGTTGATCAGCTCCCGCACGTTCCCCGGCCACCGGTAGCGGACCAGAGCCTCGACCGCCTCGGGCGCGAGCGGCTTGAGGGGACGGCCCAGCGAGGTCGAGAAGTGGCGGTTGTAGCTGTGCAGGAGAGTCGGGATGTCCTCGCGCCGGTCCCTCAGCGGCGGCAACTCCAGCGCGACCACGGCCAGGCGGTAGTACAGGTCGCGGCGGAAGCGGCCCGCCTCCACCTCCTCTTCCAGGTTGCGGTTGGTGGCCGCCATGATGCGCACGTCCACCCTGATGGTGGTCTCGCTGCCGATGCGCTGGATGCGGTGGTCGTCCAGGACGCGCAGCAGCTTGGCCTGCAGGTGCAGCGGCACCTCGGCGATCTCGTCGAGGAAGATGGTGCCGCCGTGCGCCAGCTCGAAGTAGCCCTTGTGCGTGCGCGTCGCCCCTGTGAAAGCGCCCCGCTCGTGCCCGAAGAGTTCGCTCTCCAGCAGCGACTCGGGCAGCGCGGCGCAGTTGACGGCGAGGAAGGCCCCGCCCCCCCGCGCGCCATCGCGGTGGATGGCCCGGGCCAGATGCTCCTTGCCCACGCCCGTCTCGCCCATCAGCAGGAGGGCGCTCTCTGATCCAGCCACCCGCCGGGCCACTTCCAGGAAACGGATCATGGCGGGGCTTTCCGACGCGAAGTCGCTGAGGCGGTAATCGAGCCGGGGCCGCTCCTCCCGCAGCACCGCGGGGGCCGCCGCCCGCCTCCGCTCGATGACGGCCCGCAGCGCGTCGCGCAGCCCCTCGTCCGGAAGGTTGTGGTTGAGCACCGCCAGGCAGCCGGCGGCCAGCAACGAGGCCCGGCGCACCGCGTTCTCCCTGTCCCAGATCACCACCACCTCGGGCGGGTCAGGCAGGCCCCTCAGGGCCGCGACCCAGCGGGCGGGATGGGCGGGCAGCATGCGGTCGTGGATCACGACCAGGTCCACGTCGCCCTGCTCGAGTTCCTCGATGAGATTCCGCCGACCGAGGGCCTGGTCGATCACCGTTTCGGTGCCCTCGAGGAGGCCGGCGATGCGGCGGCGACTGGGCTCGTCGGGCATCGCCGTCAGGACGGTGAGGATCATGGCATCCCTTCGGAAAGTTGTTTCCGGTTTATTCGGGTATCAATTTCCGAAAAATGATAGCACAGCCTTCCCGGCCCCGCCCTTCTTTTTCGTCAACTCATTCAAGGTCAACATGTTGGACGAACAATTCCCGCGATCTGCGACCGGGCCCTCCGTTTGCATGTCCGGACCACCTCCCAGGATCGGGAGGATGACCGAAGGAGGTCAGGCCATGACCACACCCCCGAAGAAACCCACGCTGCAGCAGCCCAAGCACGAGAAGGGAAAGCCCGTCCCCATTCACACCAAGCCCGCGGCCGTCCCCAAGTTCGGGCTCCAGAAGACCCCCAAGAGATGACCCTACGGAGGTGGCGTCGATGGACAGCACCGGCAGGAGCTTCGTCGGAGTCTGGATCGACCACGAGCAGGCCCACATCGTCAACCCCGCCACCGATCAGGTCTCCGTCCGCACCCTCGTCTCGGGGATCGGCAAGCGGCTCGTCCGTCCCGCGAGCGGCCCCCCTCCGAAGGGCGCCGAAGGCAACCTGCCGGCCGCCGACGGCAACCTGCCGGCCCCCGGGCAAGTCCAGCGGGATCGCCGCTACAGCAATCAACTGCTGCGGTTCTACAGGAGGGTGGCCGCCGCCCTGCAGGGGTCGGACCGCATCTACATCTGCGGTCCGGGCGAAGCCAAGCTGGAGTTCAGGAGGGTCCTGGAACTGAGTCCGGGCATGGCGGACCGGATCATCGGAGTCGAAGCCGCCGACATGATGACCGAGCGCCGGCTGTGCGCCCACATTCGAACCCTTTTCCTCAAGAAACCGGTGGTGCATCGATGACGAGTCCCCAGGTCGGAGGCGGCCAGGCGGCCGCCTCCGTTCACGGCGGCCAGCAGTGGGGCCCCGCCCTCCAGTCCCCCGCCCAGGTGACCCCGCCGTTCAAGACGCCCGTCGGGGTGGAAGTGGTTCCGGTCCCCGGCAAGGGGCTCGGCGTGATCGCCCGCGCGCCCATCCGGGCCGGGGACGTCATCGAGACCTGCCCCATGCTGCTGGTTGCCGACGCACCGCCCGACCCATACCAGGCCGCCGCCCGCCAGGGGGGCGAACGGTTCGACGACCTCGAGGACTACTACTTCGCCTGGACGGAGGGGCGGGTCGCCCTGGCCCTTGGCCTGGGCGGTCTCTACAACCATTCGAACCGGCCCAACGCCAGGAACATCAAGCATTTCGATGCGGCCCGGATGACCATCGAGGCGGTGCGCGACATCCAGCCCGGCCAGGAGATCACGATCAGCTATCACGTCGTCTGGTTCGATCCCCTGGACTGAAGGCGAGGGAGGATCCGAGCGGGCTTGTGGCATTTTCCCGGAATTCCGCCTATGATCCGGCCTCACGGGACGGTCCCCGGCGATCAGGACGGAAGGGATCCGCTTGGAAATTTTCGCCATCCTGGTGTTTTTCGGGATCGTGGGCCTGATCCTGGTTTCCTCCATCCTGATGCTGGTCACCCGCAGGGACCTGGGCCACCTGCGGCGGGAGGTCGATTCCCTGCGGGGAAGGCTGGCGACCTTCGAGAAACCCCTGGACGGCCCCAGGGCCGAACCGGCCGAATCCGGCCCCGCCCCCCGCCCGGTGGCCGCCCGTCCGCCTTCCCCGGTCCCCCCCCCTGCGGCGATTCCCGTGGCCCCCGGCGGCGGGATGCGCCATCGGGTTCCGGTTCCCGACCTCGAGAAGATCATCGGCGGCCAGTGGCTGACCTGGCTGGGCGTCGTCGCCATCTTCCTGGGCACGGCCTTCTTCCTGGCCATCGACCTTGGCGATTCCCCCCTTGCCGGCCCCCTCCAGATCCTGATCGCCGCCACCGTCGCCCTCGCCTTCCTCGGCGTCGGCCGCCTGCTGCTCGGCAGGGTCCAGCGCTTCCTCGGTCTCGGCCTGCTGGGCGGGGGCATCGCCCTGCTCTTCCTCGCGGCGTACGGGATGTTCGGCTTCCACCGCCTCGTGCCCGTGGAGATCGTCCTGCCCCTGTTGCTCGCGGTGGCCGTGATCGGAGCGGTGGCCGCCCTGCGGGAAGACTCCCTGACCATCGCCGTGCTGACCCTGGTCGGCGCCCTGCTGACGCCCCTGGTGCTGACCCGGGCGACCGGCGAAGGAACCGCCCTGCTGTCCTACCTGATCGCCGTGGGCCTCGGGGCGGTCCTGGGCGGCCGGCGGAAGGGCTGGGCCGGATTGCCCCTGGGCGGGTTCCTGGGGACATGCATCCTGGTTTCCGCCTGGTGGGACCAGGGGTTCGTCCAGGATCGGCTCGCCGGGGTGCTCGGCCCCCTGACCGTCCTGTGGGTGCTTTACGGGATGGTCCCCTGGGTGGGGCGCATGCAGCCGGGATTCTGGGGAATGGCCCGCACCGCCGTGGCGGCCGCCAACGGCGCAGCCTTTTCCGGAGCCGTCCATGCCTCCCTGGGTGGGGCCCTTTCCGGGTGGCGCGGGGGGGCGCTCTTCCTGGTCGCCATCGTCTACCTCGCCTCCGCCCTGTGGGGAGGTCGGACCCGCCGCGACGATCCCGCCCTGGTGGCGAACTTCTACACGGGCGCGGCCCTGGGCATCCTGGCGATTCCCGTCCAGTTCGACAGCTTCACCATTTCGCTGGCCTGGGCCCTGCTCGGCATCCTCTTCCTGGTGATGGGCTGGCGGCTGGATGACCCCCACCACCGCATCGCCGCCCTGGTGGGTCTGGCCTTCGCCTCCGGAAGGATCCTGGTGACCGGGTCATGCGCACCCCCGGATGCACCCCTGTTCCTCCATCTTGCTTTCGGCGGGGACGCCGGGGTCGTGGCATTGCTGGTGGCCGCCGACCGGATCGGCCACCGGCTGCAGGCGACCGCCCCGGCCTGGGAAAAGCCCTGGCTCCGCCGCATCCTGCCTCTCGCCGCGGTGCTGGGCTGGTGGGTGCTGACCTCCGAGGTGGCCCGCTGGACCGGAATGGACTTCGAACACGAACCGTCCCTGGTTTCGGTCCCCCTGGCCTGGGCGCTCTACGGCGCCGCCCTCTTCGAGATCGGCTGCCGCCGAGGCATTGGCTGGCTCCAGGGACTGGCGCTGGTCGATCTCGCCCTGGCGCTCTTGCTTTCAGTGGGATCCCACGCGGTCATGGCCTTCGTCCAGGCCCAAGGCTGGCGGTCCTTCCTCAACGGCGGCTTCATCGCGGGCGGCGTGACGGCCCTGGCCCTGGTCCGCACCCACCGGTTTTGCGCCGGCACCGGAAGGGACGCTCCACCCTGGGCCCCGGTCCTGGCCGTTCCCCTGGTGCTGGGTATCCTGGCCCTCGTGCTGGCCATGTTCTCCCTGGAAATCGCCGCCTGGTTCCGCGTCAGGGAGGTCTCATTCGGAAGGAACTCCGCCTGGGGGGCCCTGGTCGCCATCTCGATCTTCTGGACCCTCTACGGGGGAGGAACGATCTGGGCGGGTTTCCTGACCGGGAAGAAGGCCCTGCGCCTGGCCGGCATGGCCCTGCTCGCGGCCGTGATCCTCAAGGTCTTCCTGGTGGACATGCGGGCCCTTTCCCCCGGATTCCGGATCATCTCCTTCGTAGGGGTGGGGATCCTGCTCCTGGCCATTTCCCTGCTCTACCAGAGGGAACGACGGGCCAAGGGCGAATCCTGACCGTCCAGCGATTCCGGTGCAACAAGGGGGCGCTTCCCCTCGTTTTCTGTTAGTCTGGCTCGATTGCCTGCGGCACGTTACCCGCCCGCTGCGGACCGAACACCCTTGCCCGGAGGACCTCATGCGACCCGTCCTTTTCGCCGTGACCCTCATCCTCGCCGCCGCCGCGGCCGGAGCCGCTCCCATGTCCATCGAGACCGTCACCCTGCCCAACGGCCTGACCGTGATCCTGCACCAGGATCCCACCCAGCCCATGGTGACCATCAACACCTGGTTCCACGTCGGCTCGAAGGACGAGGCGCCCGGACGCACCGGGTTCGCCCACCTCTTCGAACACCTGATGTTCATGGGGACCGACCGCGTCCCGGACAACCAGTTCGACGTGCTCATGGAACGGGGCGGCGGGGCCAACAACGCCTCGACCGGGACCGACCGCACCAACTACTACAGCTGGGGGCCGCGGTCCCTCCTGCCCACCCTCCTGTGGCTCGATGCGGACCGGCTCGAGGGCCTGAGCAAGGCCATGACGCAGGAGAAGCTGGAACTGCAGAAGAGCGTGGTGCGGAACGAGCGCCGCCAGAGCGTGGACAACCAGCCCTACGGCAAGGCCGAGCTGATGATCCCCGATGCGCTGTATCCGGCGGGGCATCCCTACCAGCACTCGATCATCGGCAGCCACGAGGATCTCGAGGCCGCCACCGTGCAGGACGTCATCGGTTTCTTCGACACCTACTACGTGCCCGGCAACGCCACCCTGGTGGTGGCCGGAGACTTCGACCGCGACGAGGCGCTGGATCTGGTGAACCGGACCTTCGGCGCGGTCCCCGCCCGTCCCCTGCCCGAGCACCTGACGGCCGAGCCCGTGGTCATGGAGCGGGAGATCCGCCGCCTCGCCACCGACCGGGTCAGCTATCCGCGGATCTACCTGGTCTGGCACTCCCCCGCCGCTTACCGCGAGGGGGATGCGGACATGGACGTCGTCGCCTCCCTGCTGGCGGACCGCACCACCGGCCGCCTCGTCGAACGCCTGGTCCGGCAGGACAAGCTCGCCCAGGACGTGAACGTCTACCAGTACAGCAAGGAGCTCGGCTCGGAGTTCCACATCGAGGCCACCGCCGCCGAGGGCGCCGATCTCGAGCGCATCAAGCAGGTCGTCCTCGAGGAGATCGCCCGCCTGCAGGCCGAAGGTCCCGGAGCGGCCGAGCTCGACCGGGTGAAGGCCGCGATCGAGTCGGGTTTCCTGCGGCAGAAGGAGAGCCTGCGCCGCCGGGCCGATATGCTCAACGCCTACCGCAAGGCCTACGGCGAGGCCGACAGCTTCGACCGCGACCTGGCCCGCCGCCTCGCGCCCACGCCCGAGTCGATCCGCCGCTGGAGCACGCAGGTGCTGGGCGAGGGCCGGCTGGACCTGCGCGTCCTGCCCGAAGGGGCCGCCGTCGCCGGAGCCGATCTCGACCAGAGGCCCCAGGACCTGGCCGAACGCGCCGCCGCGCCGGCCGTCCCGGAGGTCCTGGAACTGAAGAACGGCCGGCCCCTGTACGTGGTCAGCCGGCCAGGCAGCGGACTGTTCAGCGGTGCGGTCATCATCGACGGCGGGGAGCGTCTGCTGCCCGGCAGCCAGGCCGGCCTGGCCTCCCTGTGCGCCACCCTGATCACCAAGGGCGCCGGGGACCGCGACGCGTCGGCCTACGCCGAGGCCGTCGCCGCCCTGGGAGCCCGGGTGGACGCCCGGGCCTCCACCGCCGCGGTGACCGTCGAGGTCTCCGGGCTGACATCCCGCCTCGAACCGACCCTGGCCCTGTGGGCGGACGCCCTGCTGCGGCCCACCCTCTCCCGCGCGGACTTCGACCGCGAGAAGGACCTGGCGCGGGGTTCCATCCGGTCGCGGGCCGAGAATCCCAACCGGCTGGCCCAGACCGTGACCGCCGCGGCGCTGTTCGGTCCCGACGATCCCCGCGGCAGGCCGGCCGAAGGCTGGCTGGAATCCCTGGAGGCCCTGGCCCTCGCCGACGTGACGGCCGGCGTCGACCTCCTGCTCGACCCCGGCCGGGCCTCCTTCGTCTTCGTGGGGGACTTCACCGCCCGCGAGATCAAGGACGCCCTGGACCGGCAGCTCGGCAAGTGGAGGGGCGGGTCCGGCGCGGAGGCTCCGGCCCTGACCCCCGTGATCGAACCGCGGCCGGGGATCCTGCTGGTCGATCGGCCCGGCGCGGCCCAGACCGTGATCACCATCGTCCGGCCCGTGGCCGCGCCCGACGCCGCAGGGCGAGTGGAACGGGAATGCCTGAACACCCTGTTCGGCGGGTCGTTCACGAGCCGCCTGATGCAGAACATCCGCGAGGAGCACGGCTACTCCTACGGCGCCAGGTCCCGCTTCCGCGAGGACGGCGGCCAGTGGATCCTGATGGCCGGCTCGGCGGTCCAGTCCCAGGTCACCGGCCCCGCCCTGTCCGAGTTCCGCAAGGAGTTCCAGGGCCTGGCCGGCGGCGACGTCACCGGCGACGAGCTGGAGAAGGCCGTGCGCACCGTCCGCTTCGATTTGGAGAACGCCGGCTCCACCACCGGCGAGATGGCCCGCCTGGTCTCGGGCTTCGTCCAGGAAGGCCGGCCGGCCGGCGCCCTGCGCCTCGACCTGGCCGCGATCCCCGCCATCGACCTGGACGGTCTGAACGCCCTGGCCCGCTCGGGCCTCTTCGCCTGGGACGAACTGCTGGTGGTCCTGGTCGGCGACCGGGAAACCGTGGCGCCCCAGTTGCAGGAAGCCGGTTTCCCCGCGCCGGTCATCGTGGACGAGAACGGCAAGCCGCTGTCCTGACCGGCGGCTTGCGCCGGGGAAACGAGAGGCCCGCACCCTCCGGGGGGTGCGGGCCTCGGTCCATGGACCATGGCGGAGCTGGAATCAGGGACAGGCGCTCCCCGTGCCGCTCCAGGCGCCGCTGCCGGAACAGGAGGTGTTCTGCCAGGACCCCGAGGCGAAGCGCTGGGCCTGGTCGATGACCTCGACGTAGTAGACGAAGTCGCAGTAGGCGGCGGGGTCGCGGGTGTAGGCGTTGATGGTCCGGCCCGTTCCCTGGACGTCCCAGACCGCCCCGGCATAGACGGCGGTCCCGGTCACGGCTCCGCCGCTGATGTTCAGGGTCCAGACGAAGCCCCAGTTGTCGGTCACCTGGATGCAGGGAGGGAGCTTGTCGGGACCGAACAGGCCTTCCAGACCTTCCTCGGACAGCACGATCTCCTTGGGGTCGAGGGCCGGATTGGCGTTGGGCGTGCCGGGCAGCTCGGCGGCCAGGTCCATCCGCACGTCGTTGAGCTGGGTGGAGGTGGGGTTGGTGGACTGGTCGCTGCTGCAACCGAACACGGCCAGGGCGAGGCCGAGAAGGATGACGATCTGGAATTTCCTCATGGTGTATCTCCCTCTTTTTTGGGTGATTGTCCTCGATCGAGCGGATGCTCGAACCCAGGATGGCGAACCTCCCCATGATTGTGACAGAAGGAGGAATCCGGATTCAAGGTAATTCATACTAATTTTGTATGTTTTGTCTTTACGCGGTTTTTTGCGGGAAATCCGGGTAGGCCGTGCCGACTGCTGAATCCAAGATGTTGCAGCGCAATACGATGAGTGGGCCCCGTTCCGCGCCCGCCAATAAAGCGAATGTTCAACTTCAAGACCTAGGGTGATCCGTCAGGAGAGGCCGCGGGTCCCCGGCGCGCCGTCACCAGCATGTTCGAGCTCAGCCCGTGGTCCCTGAGGAACGCCTGGAAAGGGCCGCCCAGGCGGTCCCATTCCTCGACCAGGATGCGGCGCAGGAAGGGATGGGCGGCCGCGTCGAATCGCCCGTCGAGGATCTGCTGCCGGACCAGGTCGGCGTCCAGCCGCCCCGGCGTGGCGATCGACTCCACCGTGAAGCCGCTCCGCTCGAGCAGGGTCTCGAGCGACGCGGGGTGGAACATGTTGACGTGCTCCAGCCCGAAGTTCTCGGCCCGCTCGAAACCCAGCACCTGGAAGTCGAAGCCGCGGACGTTGGGACAGCTGAGCACCAGCAGCCCCCCGGGGGGCAGCACCGTCGCAAGGTCCCGCAGGAAGGCGCCCGGATCGAAGACGTGTTCGATGACCTCGAAGGCGCAGACCACGTCGGCGGGCGGAAGGTCGGCCGCGGCTGCCATCGCCTCGTGGACCGTGAACCCTTTGCCGCGCAGGACCTCCGCCAGCGAGGGGGTCGGCTCGACGGCGATCAGCTCGGCGAAGACTCCCAGGGCCCTGATCTCCTCCAGGAACAGACCGGCGCCCGGCCCGATCTCGAGCAGGGTCCCGCCGCCGCCCGCAGGTGCGAGCGCCGCCACGGTTTCGGCCAGGGGCCGGGCGATCATCTCGCGCCGGCGCTGCGCCGTGGCCGGGAAGATCCGCTCGGCCCAGTACCGGTAGCTTTCCGCCGCGGCGTAGTAGGCTGCGAGCTGGGCCTCGGTGGGCCGCGGATTGTGGAAGACGGTGCCGCAACCGGGGCACTCGGTGAAGGGATAGCCCCGGACCTCGAAGGTGGTCGGGGCTGTGGCGGTGCAGGCCGGACAGGGGACGTCCACCCAGCCGGGGCGGCCGGCCAGCCAGCGGTCGCGGTCGCGGGCGAGGAAGACGGCCAGTTCCCGTTTCAGGTCGGGTGGCCGGATCCCGGCCTCGCGGTCGGGCTCCGGGCCGCGCTCACTCGACAAGGCCGACCCCCACCTGGAAGCGCGGTTTCCAGGTCCCGTCGGGCTGCTTGGTGAACAGGTCCTTGTCCATCCAGCGCTCGACCTCGTTCCAGAAGTCCTGCAGCGTGATGCCGATCCAGTCGCAGAACTCCACGATGTACTTCTCGTCGCAGTGGTGGTCCCACCGCGTGACCAGGGCGGCCGCCTCGTCCCGGGTCATCGTCCCCTGGCGGATGCGGTGGTTCACCGCGTCGGTCAGGTTCGAGTAGCCGAACTTGTAGTACTTCAGCACGGGGTTGACCAGCTGGATGTCCCCGTCCACCGAGGCGTAGCGGTTCAGGCGGTAGGGCAGGTCGTCCCGTCCCAGCAGCCCCCGGGCCACGGCGAACTGCGTGTTGTGCTCGGGGGACCACTCCTTGACGTAGTACTGGAGGAAGATCGAGCGCACGCCCGCCGCCTCGAGATCCTGCGGATCGGGGAACTGGTAGAGCAGCAGATCCTTCTCCGCGATGCCGTCGCCCACCCAGTCGGCGGCCTTGCCTCCCTGCAGGGTGTTGGCACGGGCGATGGCCGTGGCGTCTCCGCCGGTGCCGGTGTCGCCGGCCGAACCGAGGGTCAGTCCGGGGTTCTCGCCCTGGATCACCAGGGGGATGAGGTACCGCAGGGCGAACTGGAAGGTGACCGCCCACAGGGGATACTCCGACGGCTTGACCGGGTTGCCGTACTCGAACAGGGCCCGCCGGGTCACCGCCTTCATGACATGGGGGTTGGGCCGGAACGACACCAGGTCGAAGCCCTGCTGGACCAGGTTCTCCAGGTTGGCCCGGCCCACGTCGGTGATGCCCTCGGGCGCGCAGTTGACCAGCAGGCAGTGCAGGCCCAGCTGTTCCTTGGCGTACAGGGCCTGGAAGTGGCTGTCCTTGCCGCCGCTGACCCCGATGACGCACTCCCACAGGCCGCGCTTCTGCTTCTTCGCCCAGGACGTGATGTCCTGCAGCTCGCGCTGACGGGCCTCCCAGTCGATGACCCGGTTCTCGCTCTGCTCGTGGTAGACGCACGCCAGGCAGACGCCGTCGTCATCGAACCGGATGCCCGGCTTGGTGCTGGGGCTGAGGCAGCGCCGGCAATAGAAGAAGGGACTCGACGCCATGGGACCTCCTACCAGTCCGAACCCGCCGGACCGCGCAGCCAGGCGGCGGCCGACTTCAGGTCGAGGATGCCTTCGCCGTTCCACAGTTCGGCGTAGAGCCGGCGCAGGCGCTCCAGATCATGTTCGGTGTCGATGGAAAGCTTGCGGTCGAGGACCAGGTCCGGGTCAGGATCGACGTACGCCGTCACCAGGTCCGGGCGATCGGGCGCATGGCGCAGGGCCCAGGCGGTGACGTGTTCGCGCGAGAGGGGATCCTCCGGAGCTTCCCGGCGGCTGAGACGCAAGGCCCGGGCCGAAACCACCTCACCTCCCTGCAGCAGGGTGCCGGGATTCCCCCGGAACCGGACCACGTCGGCGTTTCCGGCCTCCGCCAGGCGCAGGCAGCGGTCCAGGTGGCCGGGATCGAACAGGGGGGAATCGCCGCACACCCGGACGACCCAGGGGGCCGGAAATTCCTCCAGGACGGCCAGAAATCGGCCCATGACGTCGAGCTCCGGACCCGCGACCACCGGCACGCCGAGTTCTCCGGCCACCCGGCCCAGCTTGCGGTCGACCTCGGTGGCCGGGATGGCCAGGATCACCGGCAGGCCGGCCCGGATCGCCCGGGCCCTCTGCAATATGTGCCACAGCAACGGCTTCCCGCCCAGGTCGGCCAGCATCTTGCCGGGCAGACGGGTGGATCCCAGGCGGGCCTGGACGATCACCACCGCGGGGCCGGGGCCTCCAGGAATTAGCAAGCCAAGAACCCTCCTCCTGGTATAACCTATGCACCAGTCAGGGATGGACCACCCAACAAGGACGGTATCCCTTGGATTTCGAAGGAAAGACCATCCTGATCACCGGCGGCACGGGTTCCCTGGGCTGGGGCCTGGTCAAGCGGCTCCTCCAGACCCGCTGCCGCAAGATCATCATCTATTCCCGCGACGAGTACAAGCAGTTCAAGATGGACCAGCACTTCTGCCGGTACCGCGACCGCCTGCGCTACTTCATCGGGGACGTGCGGGACAAGGACCGGCTCTACCGGGCCTTCGTGGGCGTCGACTACGTGATCCACGCCGCGGCCCTGAAGCACGTCCACCTGATGGAATACAATCCCATCGAGGCCGTCAACACCAACATCATGGGCGCCAAGAACCTGCTGGATGCGGCCATCGACCGGGGCGTGAAGAAGGTCATCGCCCTGTCCACCGACAAGGCCGTCAATCCGGTGAACCTTTACGGAGCCACCAAGCTGGTCAGCGACAAGCTGTTCCGGGCCGCCCACGCCTACTCGACCGTGACCGGTCCGGTGTTCGTGCTGGTGCGCTACGGCAACGTGGTGGGCAGCCGGGGATCGGTCATCCCCTTCTTCGAGGAACTGAGGGACCAGGGTTCGGACACCCTTCCCATCACCGACATGCGCATGACCCGGTTCTGGATCACCATGGAGAAGGCCGTGGATCTGGTGCTCCAGGCCATCGAACTGGGACACGGCGGCGAGGTGTTCATCGGCAAGGTGCCGTCCTGCAAGGTCACCGACCTGGCCCGAGCCATCCACCCCGCCGCCGAACTCATCGAGACCGGCATCCGCCCCGGCGAGAAGCTGCACGAGGTGATGCTGACCGAGGACGAGGCCCGTGCCGCCTACGAGTACGACGACCATTACGTGGTCTATCCCCTGCGCTGCCTCGAGGAGCCGCGCACCGGGATCCGCCCGGGCGGCGTCCGGGTGCCCGACGGCTTCGACTACAGCTCCAGCAGCAACAAGGAGTGGCTGACCAGCGACGATCTCGCCAGGCTGCTGAAGGACCTGCCCCCGCGCGACGAGCTGATCGCGAGCGCGGGTCCCTGGCAGGCCGAGGGCGCCGAGGCATGACCCGGGACCTCCCCTACGGGCGGCAGACCCTGGGCCCGGAGGAGGAGGACCTGGTCCGCGAGGTCCTGCGCTCGGACTGGCTGACCCAGGGGCCTCGGGTCCCCGATTTCGAACGCGACCTGGCCGCGGTCTGCGGCGCTCCCTGCGCCGTCGCCGTCAACAACGGGACCTCGGCCCTCTACCTGGCCTGCCGCGCCGCCGGCCTCCAGCCAGGGGACCTCTTCCTGACCACGCCGGTGACCTTCGCCGCCACCGCCAACGCCGGGTTGCTGTGCGGGGCCGAGCCGGTGTTCGCCGACGTCGATCCCGAAACCGGCAACCTGGACATCGGCGCGGTCGCCGCCGCTCTCGAGACCCATCCCCGGATCAAGGCGATCCTTCCGGTCCACCTCGGGGGGCGGATCTGCGACCTCGAAGCCCTGGACGAGCTGGCGGGGCGGCACGAGGCCGTGGTCATCGAGGACGCCTGCCACGCCCTGGGCGGAGCCTGGCCCGCCCGGGACGGCAAGGTCCATCCGGTCGGCTCCTGCGCGCGCTCGCTGATGACCTGCTTCAGCTTCCACCCCGTCAAGACCATCACCACCGGGGAGGGCGGGGCGATCACCACCTGCGACCCGGAGCTGGACGAGAAGCTCAGGATGCTGCGGACCCACGGCATCACCCGCGACCCCCGCCTGCTCCACGAGAACCACGGGCCCTGGTACTACGAGATGCACGACCTGGGGATCAACGCACGCCTGACCGACATCCAGGCCGCGGTGGGGATCGTCCAGCTGCGCCGCCTGGAAACCTGGCGGCGGCGGCGGCGGGAACTGGTGCAGCGGTACGACAGCGGCCTGGCGGCCGTGCCCGAGGTCGCGGTGCAGCGTCGCCCCCGGGGCGAGGACCTGACCTGCTGGCATCTGATGATCATCCGGGCCCCGCGGCGGGACGACCTGTTCGCCCACCTCGGCGCCGCAGGCATCCGGGCCCAGGTGCATTACCTCCCCCTGCACCTGCACCCCTATTACCGGGAGCGCTTCGGGTTCGCGGCCGGGGACTTCCCGGGCGCCGAGGCCTACTACGCGCAGGCCCTGAGCCTGCCCCTGTTCCCGGCCATGACCGACGGGGACTGCGACCGGGTGATCGAGGCGGTCGCGGACTTCTTCCGGACCGGGCCGCGCACGCCATGACCGACTTCATCGCCGAGATCAGCAGCAACCACAACGGCGACCTCGGGCGCTGCCGGGACCTCATCGCCGCGGCCGCCCGTGCCGGCTGCCGGGGCGTGAAGTTCCAGCTCTTTTCCATCGACCGGCTGTTCGCGCGGGAGATCCTGCAGGTCAGCCCCGAGCACCGGCGACGGCGGCGCTGGGAGCTGCCGCCCTGGTTCCTGCCCGATCTGGCTGCCTGCTGCCGGGACCACGGCGTGGCGTTCGGCTGCACGCCCTTCGATCTCGAGGCCGTCGACCTGCTGGCCCCCCACGTGGACTTCCTGAAGGTGGCCTCGTACGAGCTGCCTTGGCTGGATTTGACCCGCCGCTGCGCGGCGACCGGCCTGCCCCTGATGATCTCGACGGGGATGGCCGACGCCCCGGAGATCCGCGCCGCCGTGACCGCCGCGGTCGAGGCCGGCTGCGCCGATCCCACCGTGTTCCATTGCGTCAGCTCCTATCCCGCCGCCGCGGCCGCCTGCAACCTCGCGGCCCTGGGCGCCCTGCGGGATCTGGTGCGTCCCCTCGCGCCCCGGGCCAGGCTGGGCTGGTCCGACCACTCGGTGGATCCCGGCGTGGTGCGGCGGGCGGTCGACCGCTGGGGCGCCGAGGTCGTGGAGTTCCACTTCGATCTGGAGGGCCGCGGCGAGGAGTTCACGGGCGGCCACTGCTGGCTGCCCCGCACGATCGCCCCGGTCATCTCCGGCGGGGACTTCCCGGCAGATCCCGACTGCGACGGCGACGGCCGGCTGGGCCCCGTGCCGGCCGAGGCGGCGGACCGCCCCTGGCGGGCCGATCCCACCGACGGCCTGCGGCCCACCCTCGAGGTGCGCCGGACCTGGCCGCCCTCGCAGCCGGGGTTCGCCCCTCGCGGTCCCGTCCTGGCCTTCGTGCCGGCAGGCCTGGGCATGGGCCACCTCATGCGCTGCCTGGCCCTGTCGGAGGCCTTGCGGGAGAAGCACGACGCCGACTGCCGCTTCCTGATCCCCGACGTACCCGGCCACGCGCGCGTGCTGGACCGCCACGGTTTCCGGTGGTCCCACCTTCTGCGGGAACCGGCGCCGATGACAGTCCCCTGGCTGGAAGCCGTGGTCGCGGAGGCCGGGAGATGGGAAGCGAAGGCCTGCGTGGTGGACGCCATGGAACCCGCCCGGCCCCTGGTGGCCCGGCTCAGGACCGCCGGCATCCCCAGCATCGTGATCGACCAGCCCGGAGTGGCCGAGGCCGATCTGCGGATCGTGCCCTCCCTGGTCTGGTCCCCTCCCCCGGGTGAGGTTGGCTGCGCCGGCGGCCCCGATTGGATGCTGATCCGCGAGGACGTGCGGGCGGCCCGTCCGGCTCGGCCCCAGGCCCAGCCTGCAGGTCCCATCCTCGTCACCTTCGGGGGCGCCGACCCCCACCGGTTGACCGAGCGCTGCCTCGACGCGATCGCGGTGGCGGCCCCGGGAGCCGAGGTCCGCGCCGTCATCCATCCGGGATTCGCTGACTTCACCGCCCGCAGGGACGCCCTCTGCCGCCGGCCTGGCGCCGTCCGCCTGATCGAGGCGGGTGACGGGCTGGCTCCCCTGCTGGCCCAGGCCGGGCTGGTCGTCACGGCCTGGGGCGTCACCGTGGCCGAGGCCATGTGCTGCGGCGCTCCGGTCGCAGTCCTGAGCAACTGGGACCGCGACCGTCCCGAGGTCCGGGATCTGGCCGCCCGCGGCCTGCTGGCCGACCTGGGCCACCACGCCGGGACCACCGGCGGGGAGCTGGCGGCAGCGCTGGAATCCCTGTGGTCGGCGGCGCCGCGGCGCGGCGGGCTCGCGGCGGCCGGCTGGGCCTACTGCGACGGCCTGGGCGCCGTCCGCGCCGCCGATCGGATCGCGTCCCTGCTTCAGGAAGGAGGGGCCGGGCCGTGCTGAAGCTCTTCGCCCTGTTCCACCTGAACCTGATGTACTCCTCCATCGCCGAGGACCAGCGGCCGCTGGTGGTGGACCGCTGCTACGAACCCCTGCTGGACCTGGCGGAGGGGGGGCTGCCCCTGGCTCTGGAAGCCCCGGGCCTGACCCTGGAGATGCTCCGGGACGTGCGTCCCGGCGTGCTGGAGAGGATGCGGCGCCTGGTGGCCCGGGGCGAGGTGACCTTCGTGGGCAGCGGGTACAGCCAGATCATCGGGCCCCTGGTTCCCGCCGAGGTCAACCGGCGCAATCTCGCCCTCGGCCTGGGGGCCTACCGGGACCTGCTGGATTGCGAGCCGTCCCTCTGGCTGGTGGGCGAGATGGCCTACAGTGCCGGGCTGGTTCCGCTGTACCGCGAAGCCGGCGCCCGCGCCGTCGTCATGGAGTGGAACAACGCCCGCAAGGAACACCCCGAATGGGACCGCCGCTGGGCCTTCCACCGGCAGACGGCCCGGGGAACCGGCGGGGCGGAGATCCCCCTGGTGTGGATCGACACGCTGGACTTCCAGCAGCTGCAACGGCGGGTCCGCGACGAGATCACGCGTGAGGAGTTCCTCGCCCACTGGGAGGCCCGCCGGGCCCTGCTGGACGGCGGGGACGGTTTCGCGGCCGTCTACGCCAGCGACGCCGAGGTGTTCGGATTCCGGCCCGGCCGATTCCGCGACGAAGGCCGCGCCCTGCAGGACGAGTGGGGCCGGCTGGGGGCCGCCCTTCGCGACCTGGCCGACCTTGGCGATCTGTCCGACCCGGGCGACCGCGGCGACCCGGGCCCTCGCGGGTCCGCACCTCTGGTCCCCATCACCGCGGTCCTCGACGAACCCGACGGGCCCCTCTGCGGCCGGCCCCTGCACCTGGAGTCGCGCACCCAGCCCGTCGTGGTCAAGAAGCAGGAGAAGTACAACCTGAACCGCTGGGCCGTGACCGGCCGGGGCGACCTCGAGGCCAACACCGCCTGCCACCGGATCCTGGCCGGCCTGACGGCGCGGCCGGATGCGGACGAGGGGGAATGGCGCCGGCTGCTGCGGCTGTGGAGCAGCGACCTGCGCACGCACGTCACGGCGGGGCGCTGGCAGGCCTTCCAGGTCGAGATCGGCCCGCAGACCCCGCCCGACCAGGTCTTCCTGACCGGTCAGGCTCTGCCAGCGCCGCCTCTGGTGGATGGCCGGTTCACCCTCGATTGCGGCGCGGTCCGGGCCGTGATCGACGCCCGCCGCGGCCTGGTCCTGCGCAGCGTGGAATTCCCGGGAATTGCTGAAGGTCCGGCCCTGGGCACCCTTCCCCACGGGACCTTCGACGACATCGCGCTCGGGGCCGACTTCTACACCGGACACGCGGTGGTCCAGCAGCCCGGCCGCCCCAAGCTCACCGACCTGAAGGACTGCGGCTCGATGGTCGAACTCGTCCGGACCGGCGACGGCGGCCTGGCGGTCGGGACCTGCCTCCACGACGGGGAACTCGTCGTCCGCAAGCAGATCGTTCTCCATGCGGACCGCCCGTGCCTGGAATTGCGGGGCCTCCTTTCCCTGCCCTCCCGTCAGGCGGCCGAGATCCATCCCGTCCACCTCACGTTCCCGCCGGGATTCCTGGATCCGGGGAGCCTGGCCTTCGCCCTCCGCAACGGCGGGCCGGACCTGGAGATCTTCTCCCTGGCCGGGGCGGAGGTCCATCACGGCGCCCCCTACTCCACCCTGATCACCGCAAAAGGGGGGTTGGGCGCCACCGACGGCCGGGTTATCATCGGGGACGACCGCCGCTGTCTGGTGATCCGGCACGATCCGGCGGTGGCCGCCCTGATTCCCACCGTGCGGTTCATCCCCCAGGGGGACGGGCGGTACTTCCTGCGGCTGCGTTATGCCGCCCAGGAGATCGACGAGACCTTCGTCCCCTCCGAGGCGCCCTGGCAGGCGGCCTGGACCGTCGGGGTGACGTTCCTGGACCGCGGGGTCGCCGACCTGGTCAAGGAGGACCTGGAGCTGTCATGACCGACTCCCCCCCGCACGGCGCCGTCCTGGCCCTGGTGGATCATCCCAACCTGGACATCCTCCTGGGCCCGGTCCTGAAGCTGCTGCTCGCAAGGGGCCATCGCGCCCGGGCGATGGTGGTGCAGGCCGGTCGCCCCGACCGGCTGGCGGCCCTGGGCGTCCCTCTGGTGGAGGATCTGGAGGGGCTGGATCGCTTCCTGGAGGGGGACGGCCCCCGCGTGATGATCAACGGCGCGGACATGATCCCCCAGCACACCCTCGGCATCCAGGCGGACCTGGCCTGCCGGGCCCGGGACATCCCCACCCTCACCCTCGAGCACGCGCCCTTCGCCGTCGCCTACGACGACGGCTTCCCCCCCCACGTGGACTTCGCGGCCGACGTGATGGCCGTCATCGGGGAGGTCGACCGGCTGGAGTACCTCGCCCTCGGGGTCGATCCCTCCCGGCTGGTGGTCACGGGGTCGCCCCCGTTCGACCAACTCGTCCAGGCCCGCGAGGCCCGGAGCGCCGCGGAGTCAACCCCCCGGGACATCGCCGTCTTCGGCCAGAGCCACACCTGGGCCGGTCCCCGCAGCAGCCAGGGGCACGACCTCGAGGCCTGGCGCGACCAGTGGCGCCTTCTCTACGAGGTGCTCGGCGAGCGCTTCCCCGCTGCCAGGATCCTGGTGAAACCCCACCCGGCCGAGCCCTTCCACGGGACAGACCGCATCTACCTCGAGGCCGTTCCGGCCGGGATGGCCGGGCGCATCGAGGTGCTCCCCACCGAAACGGACAACGCCGGCCTCATCCTCGACTGCCGGTTCGCGCTGAGCTTCAGCTCGACGGTCTGGCTGGAGGCCCGGATCCTCGGCCGGCCGTGCGCCTTCTTCCCCCTGCAGAGGAGGGGCGGCCGCCTGGCCCGGGACGTCGAGGCCCTCGGCGGGATCTGGATCCCGGGCAAGAGCCTCGAATTCGTGGAACGGTTGAGGCCCCATCTCGACCGGCTCGCCGAACTGGAGCCGGGCCCCCCTGAAGGGGACCTGCTGGAAAGGTATGCCGGCCCGCTGGACGGCGGAGCGACCGCGCGCATCGCCTCAGCGGTGGAAAGGCTCCTGGAGGAGGGCCCGCCCCCGGCGGCCCCCCCTGCTTTGGTGTTCGACAACGATGGGGTCCTCGCCCGCCGGCTGCGGCCGCAGACCAGCTACGCGAACTACGTCCACCTGGAAGCCTTGGCCCGGGCCGCCGACGTGCCCGACCTGCCCCAGCCCTTCGTCCTGGGGGTGGTGGGACGCCACCGTTCCCTGCGGGACCACCTGCCCCTCGCCCAGTACTCGGAAGTCCTGGGATTCCCCGAGACCGGGGGGCTGCTGCCCTATGCCGACCGGGCCTTCGACTGCGTGGTCGCGCCCGATCTGCTGCTGGCCGGGGATCCCGGCTCGCATCCCCGGATGGTGGCGGAAGTCCTGAGGCTGGCCCGCGTGAAGGTCGTGACCTCCCTTCCCACCGAACTGGGGCGGGAACGCCTGCTGGACCTGGCCGGGCTGGTGGAGCTGGACATGGGCCGCAGGCTGGAATTCGGCACGGATCAGGACCTGCGGGCCCTCGACCGGTTCCTGCGGGACGTGCCCGGGGTGAAGGTCACGGTGAAGGACTGCCATCACGCCATGTCCTGGCTGCAGTCGGAGATCCTGGAGAACCTGGGCCTCGAACCGGACGCCCTGGAGGCCGTGCGGCTGTCCCTGCAGGCGGCCGGGCCCCGTCACGAGGCGCGGGGGCACTGCGTGCGCCGCATCTACATCCTGACGCCCGAGAGGTGAGACCATGAGCGCCCCCGACTTCTATCCCGCCTCCCTGAGGGTGGCCGTCCTCTGGGGAGGTCCCGACCCCGAGCGCACCCTGCTCCCGGGAATCAAGGTCCTGCTCACCAGGGGCGTCGTGGTGGACGTCGGCGTCCTGCCCGGGGCCCGCACCGGGGCCCTGACGGAGGCCGGGATCCCCTTCCATACGGACCACGGCTACCTCGAGACCTTCGTCGCGGCCGACGGGAGCAAGTGCCTGCTCTGCGGCACCCGGCAGGACGCCCCCGCTCCCGCCATCATCGAGCTGTGCGCGAAGTACGGGATCCCCGCCCTGGACGGGGTGGAGAACGCCGCGGTCACGGTGGCCTGCATCATGGCGATGGCCGCGGCGAACAAGCATCCCGCGGCTCCCCGCACCCATGCCGCCGACGGGCGACCCCTGTTCCCCGACCTGGGCTACGAACGGTACGTCCGCCTCATGGGCATCGCCCGTCAGGTGGCGCCGCAGCCCGGGGAGGCGCCCAGCGTCCTGGACGTCGGGGGCGAGGACGCCGCCCTGCTGGACTTCCTGCCCGGGGCCGCCTACGAGACGTTCGACGGCCTCATCACCCGCGATCAGGGCACGGGGCTGCCCGACGATTCCTACGATGTCGTGGTCGCGGCCGACGTCCTGGAGCACGTCCTGCCCGCCGACCGGGCCGCCTTCCTGCAGGAACTGGTCCGGCTGGCCCGCAGGCGCGTGGTGTTCTCCTTCCCTTGCGCCGAGGCCACGCTGCACGAACGATTCCTCCTGGATTTGCTGCCCGGCCACCGCTGGCTGAAGGAGCACCGGGAGAACGGCCTGCCGCCCGTGGAGGAAGTCGCCCGTCTGCTCGAAGGCCTGGGCCTGGACTACGACCGCCATCCCAACCATTCCCTGCAGAACTGGGTCTACTCGGTCATGTTCGACATGATGGGCCTGAGCCGGGACCTCGGGCGGGCGGTCAACCTCTTCCTGCAGGAATTCGTCTTCCCCCTCGAAAGCTCCGAACCGGCCTACCGGCACGTCTTCGTGATCAGGATCTAGTTCCGGCGCAGTTCCCGCCTGGAAATACGGAAGGGGGAGGCCGCGGCCTCCCCTTCATCATCAAAAAACCGGGGAGGCCGAAGCCTCCCCGGTTGGTCTTCCTCAGGTCAGGAAGAGTTTAGGGAACGGTGATGGGACCGATCTCGGCGGCGTAGGCGGAGTTGTTCCCCGCATCGTCGGCCGCGCGGATCGTGAAGTAGTAGTCGCCAGCAGCCAGTCCAGCGAAGACGTTGCTGTTGGCAGGAGCCGCCAGCACGACGTCCGTCCCACCGGTGGCGGGCGAGGCGTTGTTGATCCAGATCTGGTAACCGGCCAGGTCGACCTCGGTGTTGTCGGTCCAGGTCACCGTGATCTCACCGGCGCCGGTGTTCGAGGCGGCGAGGTCGGCGGGAACCGCAGGAGGCGTCGTGTTGACGGCGGCGGCGGGACCCACGATGACTTCGGCGCTCTCGTTGCCGGCGTCGTCGACGACGGTAACCCAGTAGTAGTAGTTGGTCAGGAAGGCCACGGTGGGATCCACACCCTCGCTGATGGTCGGCGAGGACACGAGGGCCGCGGTGCCGAAGTTCGCCACCAACGAGCGGTACACGTTGTAGTGGTCGAAGTTCTCGGCGGGCTCGGTAGTGTCGTCCCAGTTCACCGTGATGGTGGCGGGGGCGTCCAGCGAGCCGACGGCGGTCAGGTTCTGCGCCTGGGCCGGATCGGTGGTGTCGACCGGGGTGTCGAACACCTCGGCGCTGTTCGCCGACTCGTTGGCCGAGTCGTCGACGGCGGTCACGACATAGTAGTAGGTCGTGCCCAGCACCGCGGTGTCGTCGGTGTAGTCGCTGGTGGCGACGCCGGTCGCGATTTCCGTGTACGGGCCACCGGGCGCGGTGCCGCGGTAGACCGTGTAGGTCGCCAGATCGGCTTCGGTGTTGTCCGTCCAGTCCAGGGCGACCGAGGCGTCATAGTCCTCGGACGCGGTGGCGGCCAGGCCCACCGGGGCGGCGGGAGCCGTCGTATCCAGCAGGGTCCAGTCGTAGGTGGCGGCGTCCACGTTGCCGTAGATGTCGGTCAGGCCGGAGACCGTCACGATGTCGCCCTGGGCGTTGTCGCCGGCGGGGATCGTCAGGTCGAAGCTGACCTCGGTGACGAACTCGGAGGTGGCGCCGGCCACGTCCGCGAACACCACGTTCGCGGCGTCCACGGCCAGCTCGGTCAGGTAGCCGCCGTCGGCGACCGAGAAGGTGGGAGCCACGTCGTGGTCCAGGAGCTCACTGGCGGTGTACGTGACCGTGATGGTCGCGTCGGCGCCGGTGTAGTTCTGGGCGCTGGCGGACTGGGCGGTCCAGTCCCCGCCGGGGGCGGTGGTGTCCAGGAGGGCCCACTCGACCGCGACGGTCTGGACGTTCGGCACGGGGGCCAGGTCCGTCAGCCCGTTGATCGAGACGATGTCCTCGGCCGCGTTCTGGCCGATGGCGACCGACAGGGTCAGGGTCACGACCGAGACGCCGTCGACCACGCTGTAGGCGTAGGTGCCGGTGTAGGTCGCGAGGTCGCTGACCTCGCCGCCGTCCGTGATGACCACGGTGGGGGCGACGGTCTCATCGAGCAGCTCGGTGGCCGTGAAGGTGACGTCGAACTCCAGGACGGCCACGCCGCCGGAGTTGTCCGCCGAGGCGGCCTGAGCGGTGAACTCGCCCGAAGGAGGCGTGGTGTCGACCAGGACCCAGGGATCGATGACGGTGTCCTCGGCCACGGCGTTGCCGCTGCTGTCGAGGAAGCCTTCGATCGCAACCAGGTCGCCGGAGCCGTTCATGCCGTCGGCCACGATGACTTCGACCCAGATCGTGGTGTACCCGTCCATGTCCTCGAAGGTGATGTCACCCACGGTGCCCATGTAGTCCGGGTCGCCGCCGTTGTTGTCGTAGTCCTCGGTGATCGTGACGACCGGAACGGTGTCGTGGTCGAGGTACTCGTCGGCGTCGAACTGCAGCATGACGACCAGGTCAGCCTCGTCGGCGAAGGCCGTGTCGTCGGCGGTGCCGTCCTCGGGACTGACCGTCAGGGGATCGCCGTCGACGTCGGAGTCCTGGGCCATGAAGTCGCCGTCGGGACCGAAGACGTCCTCGACCGTGACGATGCCGCTGGCCGGGCCTTCACCCAGGGAGTTGAAGGCCGTGATCTTGAACTCCAGCACGGCGCCGCCCTCGAACGGGGTCTGGGGCGTGTCGTCGTCGCGGGTGTCGAAGAACTCGTCGAAGTCCGGGTCGGCGATGCCGCCGGTCAGGTCGACCGTGCCGGTGACCGTCGTCTCATCGTCCATGGGCTGGGCGATGCTGGCCACGCGGATGAAGTCGTCCTTCGCCGCGTCGGCGTACTTCGCGTAGATGTAGTACCAGGTGGCGTTCGGGTCCTTGGCCCAGGTGAACTCCACCGAGGTCTCGTCGTAGTTGCCTTCCCATTCCTCGTCCAGGACCACGCCGGAGACGGCCACGACGGGAGCGGGCGGCGTCACTTCGGTGTTGAAGGTGATGCTGCCGCTGGTCATGTCGTCCAGCAGGTACGAGCCCACGGTCCAGGAGATCGTGTACTCGGTGTCCAGCTGCAGGTTCTGGTCGGGATCGACGATCAGAGTCAGCCCGTCACCGGACAGCGACTCGACGAAGAGGACTTCCACCGGAGGACCGAAGTCGTTCCGGGTCAGCATGATGTTGGTGCCCTCGGCGTCGAGGTTCACCATCATGTTGAACTTGATCTCGATGTTGCTGACGATCGGGAAGCCGTCGTAGGTCCCGTCGAGCTGGCGGATGTTGTTCCAGACCATCTCGATGCCGCCGGCGGTGTCGAAGGTGAAGCACTCGTCCAGGTCGCCGCCGTCCTGGGCCGTACCCTCCACGCAGAAGGTGTAGGTCGTGGCGGGATACAGCTGGGCGTCGGGATTGAAGACGATGTTCTCGTCGTCGACCCAGGTCACCGTGCCGTACAGCGGGTTGCTGAGGCCGCTGAACGAAACCTCGAGGGTCTCGCGGTCGATCGGCTTGTTGAACATGACCTCGATGTTGCCGTCCACCGGGACGTCGTCGTCCTCGGTGTTCGTGGTCACGATGAAGGCGTCATCGCCGATGAAGGTCGTGAAGTACTTGGACCAGTAGAAGTCCACGGTGCCGGGGGCGTTGGTGCCGTCGAACACCAGGCGGTACTGCACGCCCATCTCGAAGGGCAGCGTCGGGGTGATGGTCACGGTGGCGTTGCCGTTGGACCAGGCCGCAGCGAAGTCCAGAGGCGTGCCGCCGCGGGTCAGCTCGATGCCCATGGAGGGATCCATCGGCTCGCTGAAGGTCACGAACGGGTTGGCGTCGTAGGGGAAGTCCTCGCCGTCCTCGGGGAGGTTGGTGTCCTGCACCACGACGTCCTGGTAGGCCTCGGTGAAGAGGTAGAAGTTGCCGTAGTAGTTGATGCCGGCGGCGTTCTTGCCGTTCAGCTGGATGTAGTAGTAGCTGTCGTCGTCGAGGTCGATCACGGGATCGAGGGTCAGCACGGTGTTGCCCTCGCTCCAGGTGGCGTCGAACACGATGTCGCCCAGCTTGTCGTAGCCGAACCAGATCTCGAAGGCCGCGGGATCCATCGCCATGTTGAAGGTGAACGTCGGGTTGCCGTCCACGGGGAACGGAACGTCGTCGAAGTTCCAGGCGATGACCGTGGCGGGCACGCCGGCCACGATGTCGACGTACCAGCTGTGGGCCTCGAAGGGCTGGCCGTCGGTGGACCAGCCGGCCAGGGTCAGGTAGTACTCCCCGCCCACGACCATGTCCTGATCGGGATCGACCGTCACGGTGTTGCCGTTCCAGCTGACCGTCACGGGGACCAGCTGCTTGTCGTACCAGTTCAGGGTGGCGACGAAGGTCGCGGGATCCATGGGCATGTTGAAGGTGGCCGAGAAGGAGCCGCCGGCCGGGAAGGGCACGTCGTCGTCCCAGTTCTGGGCGATGATCATCGGAGCGTCGGCCTCGCCCAGGACGAAGTCGTCGGCCAGGAAGTGGCCGCCGTCCTCGAGGTACAGGGACTGGTTCTGCTGTTCGTAGTAGTCGCCGCCGTGGTTGTAGGGCAGGCAGCGCAGCATGCCGTCCACGCCGGTGGGCAGGCCGGTGAAGCTGTACATGCCGTCTTCGCCGGTGGTGGCGAACCACTCGTGGTCGATGAGGGCGTAGGTCCAGCCCGAGTAGTCCTTGGTCTCGACGCCGAAGTCGGCCAGGATCGTGGCGCCCACGGCGGGCACCTCGCTCTGGGCGTCCACCGTCACGAAGACGTAGCCCTCGGCCGAGCCGTTCAGCGGATACAGGTTGACGTTGGCCTCGACCTCGTGCCGGAAGTCGACGTCGTTCGGGTAGCTGCCGAATTCGTCGTAGTAGGTCTCGCGAATCTCATCCACGGTGGGGATGTAGGCTTCGCCGAACACGCCGGCGTACGCGTCCTTGACGACCTTGTCCTCGGGGAAGACGAAGGTCAGGACGTAGGTGCCGGGATCGAGGTTCGTGAACGAGTAGTGACCCGTGGCATCCGTGATCGTCGTCACGTGTTCGCCACGAGTGGTGGTGCTCACTTCGACACCAGGCAGGAGGGTGGCGTCGGCAGCGTCGCTCACCACACCCTGGATGGTCCCGATGACGCGTCCGTCTTCATTCGCATCGGGCTGGTACACGTTTTCCTCGTTACACCCGAAGGCAAAGAGGATGGCCGCCATGGCCGTGAACAAAACGAGTTTTCTCATTGGGCTTTTCCTCCACCTGTTGGTCGGTAAGCTACCGGACTTTCACCATGGACAACGGTTCACATCTCCAGAATCCACAAAACGGTTCTTTTGCCCTCTTTAACCAGCCTCCTCTTTCCAGTCCCCTGCAAACACCAATGGCGACGACTCGGACATGATCACGCCAAGATCATCGCACCGGCTTTGTTTGGGGGGCACCTCCGTGTTCAATGGAAAAGAGTCACACTGCCCCTTGCTGGTGGCATTCTGCACCAAATCGGCAGACCTGCCAACCATTCTTTTTGGCTCTTCAGCGGGTTCAAGTAAACAGAAATAAAAAGCAGTGTCAACCATTTAATAGGCGCTCCGCACCGGGCTTTTGCGTGAATTTTCCAGGACTTCAGGCTCGTTTGACGAAACGCTCACATTTTCTCCGGGTCCCCTGTGGTGCGCCGACCCGAGGACCGGCCGGGCCGGTCGATCCACCCCCTGGAGGGGATTGCCGGATCGGTCCGGCACACGATCGAGGGAGGCCCTTGGCAGGAACCGTACCATGCCGCCGCCGCCGGTACATTAGGGGAACGGACTGCGAATCCCCTCTCCAAACCACCGATTCGAGCAGGAGCCACTTCGGTTCCGGCGATCCCTGCGCCCCTCCGGAGGTGAATTTCTTTCCGGTCCTACCGCTTGCGGGGCAACAAATTCACCCCGCTCCGCGACAACGGGGTTTCATTCTCCGGGCCCGGCCGCCGCCGGAACGACCGCGGCCGCCGGATGTCCTCCGGCGGCCGCAGTCGGCAGGAATCCCGAGGGATCCCGTTTATTTCAACATGATCATCTTACGCGTCTCGCTGGAATTCTTCGTTTCCAGCCGGTAGAAGTACACGCCGCTGGGACTGTCCTTCGCGTCCCAGGCGAAGGTGTGGGCGCCGGCGCCGTAGGCCCCGTCGGCCAGCGTCTCGACCAGCTGGCCCTTGACGTTGTAGACGGCCAGGCGGACGTGGCCCGACGCGGGCAGGCTGAAGGTGATCGTCGTCCGGGGATTGAACGGGTTCGGCGAGTTCTGCCCCAGGACCACGCTGTCCGGCAGGAACCGCTCGCCGGCGCCGAAGACGTCGCCGCCCTCGCAGGACTTCGTGACCAGGTTGGATCCCGCATCGTAGGTCAACGAGGCATGCGTCACCCCGGTCACCTCGAAGCAGTAGTCCGTGGTCCCGTAGGACTTCCTGAGCGTGGTCAGGGTCACCGCCCCGTCCGTGCCCGTCACGCCGGACAGGGTCTCGGCGGCGTCCCCGGTCATCAGGCCGGTCACCGTGGCACCGGCCACCGGCGCCCCGCCGTCATCGACCACCGTCACCACGGCCCGGCCGTAGTACTTGCGGCCGCTGAGCACGCGCGTCACCACGATGTCCGCCACGTGCATCGTGCCGCCCACGGGGGGCTCGGTCACGGTGATGAAGCCCGTCTTCGTCTCGGTGTCGCCGCCGTAGGCGTTGGCCACCGTCAGCGAGACGGTGTAGGCGCCGGCTGCCGTGTAGGTGTGGGACGGGTTCTGGGCGGTCGAGGTCCCCCCGTCGCCGAAGGTCCAGCTCCAGCTGGTCGGCGTGTTGGTGGACTGGTCGGTGAACTGCACGGCCAGGGGGTAGTCCCCGCTGGTGGGCGTGCCGGTGAAGGCCGCCACCGGCGGGGTCGGCACCGAGGGCTCCGTCACGGTGATGTAGCCCGTCTTCGTCTCGGTGTCGCCGCCGTCGGCGTTGGCCACCGTCAGCGAGACGGTGTAGGAGCCGGCGGCGTTGTAGGTGTGGGACGGGTTCTGGGCGGTCGAGGTCCCGCCGTCGCCGAAGGCCCAGCTCCAGCTGGTCGGCGAGTTGGTGGACTGGTCGGTGAACTGCACGGCCAGGGGGTAGTCCCCGCTGGTGGGCGTGCCGGTGAAGCCGGCCACCGGCGGATTCAGGACCGTGCCGCCGCCGACGGCCGCCGCGGCGTCCACCATGCCGTAGCCCGAATAGCGGTCCCAGCCGCCGCCCGATTCCACGTTCACGATGTCGATGGCGGTGCCGGTCAGCTTGTCGCGGACCTGGGCCGGGGTGTAGCTGGGGAACGCCGACTTGATCAGGGCGCAGACGCCGGCCGCGTAGGGAGTCGCGCAGCTGGTGCCGTTGAAGAACATGTCGTAGTTGCCCGCGTCGTACCCCGCGCTGCCGCTGATGTCGGTGGTCGGGACGATGGTCGGAGCGATGACGTCCACGGCTCCGGCGTGGTCCTTGGTGGTCGAGCCGTAGTTCGAACCCCACCAGCGCTCGCCGTCGCAGGTGTACCCGTTGGGATCGGCGATGACCCCGGGATTCAGCTCCGTGGAGAGGCTCGACGACCGCTTGCGGTCCCCGCAGGGCGAGGCCGCGCCGACGCCGATCACGTACGCGTTGATGGCCGGATAGCTGATGACGCTGTTGTTCTCGTTGCCCGTGGCCGCCAGGATGGTGCAGCCGGCGTTGTAGGCGTACTGGAGGGCGGCGTCGGTGGCGGCGTCCGTGGTGATCGCCGCGCCCAGGCTCATGCTGATGACGTCCGCGCCGTTGTCCGCCGCGTAGTAGATGCCGTTGGTGATCGCCGAGAAGTACATGCTGCCGCGGCGGTCGGCCACCTTGACCGGCATGATCGTGCTGCCCCCGGCGATGCCGACGATCCCCGTGCCGTTGCCCGCGACGGCGGCCGTCACCCCGGCGCAGCAGGTCCCGTGGCCAGGCGCGCGACTGTCGTCCATGGGGTTGGTGTCCCCGTCCCCGAAGTCGTAGCCGGCCATGCAGTTCAGGTCTTCGTGGTAGATGTCCACGCCGCTGTCGATGATGGCGACGATCACGCCGGGATCGCCGTAGGTCGTGCTCCACGCCGCCTCCGCGTTGGCGTCGAAGCCCACCGTCCCGACCGTGGGGCCGGTGTGGCTGTAGGTCGACCAGTCGTAGCTGATCATCTGGGCGGTGTTGTTGTGGCCCCAGTGGTCGGGGTAAAGCGGATCGTTGGGCACCGAGGCCGGGAACGCCCGCCAGTCCGGCTGGGCGATCTCCACCGCGGGGTCGCCGGCCAGGATCCCGGCCAGCTCGACCATGTCGCCGTCCGCCACCTGCAGCATGAACCAGCGGTCGGTGCCGAGCTCGGCCGCCTTGTCCAGGTTCCGGGGCGTGATGAAGGGCCGTTCGATGCGCGTGACCCCGGCCCGGGCGGCCAGGGCGTCGAAGCCGGCGAGTCCCGTGACGCCGCCGGACAGGACCGCACCCTTCTCCAGGGGGATCCCGAGGCGGGATTCGGCGATGGCGTCGGCATGGAACTTCACCAGCACGCGTCCGGGCGCGTACAGCTCGACCTGGTCGCCGGTGGGCGAGAAGCCGTTCTGGACGGGCGCGAATTCACGGGTCGTCGCTGCGAAAACGGAAGTGGCCGCAAGCAGGATGAGGGCGAGCAGCACCAGGGTGGGCTTGAAGCGGACTGTCATTCGATCTCCGATCTGCTATTGGTGCGAGGTAAGGGTCTGGAGTTCTCCCCTCCTGTCCCTGGCGACCCCAGCGTCCAGATAGCCGTCCACAACCTCCTTTCGGGTCTCAATTCCTACCACAATGGTAGTAGTTGACCTGATCCCAAGAGCTTACCGCGGATCCCGGGACCGCATCAAGTGTTAATTTTTTGATTATGATTTTTAAGTATCAGAACATGGGAGCGCGATGGTGCGCTTTCGGAGCGACGCTCAAGGGCTGTCCCCGCGCTCCCAGTCGGTCATTCCCGCCGCCCGGAAACCCGCCTCCACCTCCGCCGCCGGCCCCAGGACCACCCAGACCAGCCGGTCCGGATCCAGGTGACGCTCCACGACGCCTGCGGCCGCGGCCGGGTCGATTCCGGCGATCTCGCCGAGCGTGGCCGCCCAGGCGTCCAGGGGCAAAGCGTTCTCAAGCAGGTGGTCGACGTTGTCGGCCACCCGGCGCATGGTCCCGAAGCTGCGGGTGAATCCCGCCTGGAGGCGCGCCCGGCCCATCTCCAGCTCGTCCGCGGTGAGCGGTCGGGTCGTGCGCAGATCCCTCAGCTCCCGGTCCAGTTCCCGCATCGCCTCGGGCACCCGGTCGACGGGCACCTGGGCTGTGATCAGGAACAGGCCCGCACCCCGGAATCCGAGCAGGCGGGACCGCACCCCGTAGGTCAGCCCCCTGTCCTCGCGCAGGTTCAGATTGATGCGGGAGGCGTACTGGCCCCCGAACACCAGGTTGACCAGTTGCAGGGCCCGGTAGTCGGGATGGCTGCGGGGAACGGCCAGGCAACCGGCGACGAGGGTCGCCTGCTTCTCCCCCGGATGGTCGAACAGGACGACGCCCCCGGGGTGCGGGCCGGCCGCCGGCAGGGCGGGCGGCACCGGCGGCGCTGCGGCCTTCCAGCTCCCGAATGCCCTTTCACAGCGCGCCAGCGCCTCTTCCGGATCGAGGTCGCCCACCAGGACCACCGCCACGTTCCCGGGCCTGTACCAGCGGCGGTGGAAGTCGCGCAGATCCTGGACGGTCAGGGCCTCCAGGCCCGCAGGGGTTCCGCTGCCGGTGTAGGGCAGCCCGTAGGGGTGGTCCGGCCCGAACACCAGCTCCTGGACCTCCACGATCCCGCGGATCGCCGCATCGGCCGCCTCCTGCGCCTGCCGTCCCCGGTAGCGCCCCTTCAGGTCGGCGAACTCCCGGGAATCGAAGCGGGGACGCCGGACCAGATCCTGCAGGAGGTCCAGCCCCTCGTCCAGCCGACCGGCCAGGATGTTGAGAGAGAGGGTCACCCCGTCGAAGGACGAGGTCGTGCGGAATTCCGCGCCCAGGGCCTCGAAACGGGCGGCGATCTCCTGCCCCGAGAGGTCGCCCGCCCCCTCGTCGAGCATGGCCGCGGTCAGGGTGGCCGTTCCCGGCCGGCCGGCGGGGTCGGCGGCCCATCCGGTCTGGACGTGCAGATGGACCTCCGCCAGGGGCAAACCCGGCCGGCGGACCAGGAGCACCTTCATCCCGTTGCCCAGAACGCCCTGCTCCAGCAACGGCGGGCTGAATGGCGTTCCCGGCCCCACCGGAGGCAGGGTGTCCGGGACCCCCACGGCATCGACCTGCCCGACCGGCGCGGACCCGGGGAGATGCACCAGGACCGCCCGGTCCTCCAGGCTGAGGCACCGCCTGGCCCAGGCGCTCACCCCCTCGGCCGTCGCGCCGAGATAGCGGTCCAGATCCCGGCCGAGGTAGTCGGCACGGCCGGTGTGGGCCAGGTAGCGGTTCAGGATGTGGGCCCGGCCCGACGTCCCGCCGGGAATCTCGAGCCTTCTCAGCAGGTCCGCATGGCGGCGGTTGACCGCCCCGCGCAGTTCCTCGGGGGTGATCCCGTCCTCCAGGAGGGTCGTCAGGACCTCGTCCGCGGCGGCTTCGAGGGCCCCGAGATCCGCCCCGGGAGCGGCGGTGATCTCCACCACGAACATCCCCCCCAGTTCCCGGGATTCCTGCCTCGCGGCCACCTTCTGGGCGGTCTTCAGCTCGTGGACCAGCCTGCGGGTCAGCCGGGAGGACCTGCCCTGGGCCAGGACGTCCGCCAGCAGGTCGAGTTCCCCGTCGCCGGGCCGGAACCAGCCCGGAGAGGGCCAGGCCATGGCGATGCGCCCGAGCCCCTTGACCTCGGGAACCACGAGGCGGCGTTCGCCCGCCAGGGTGACCGGCCAGCTCCGCAGCCTGGCCCTCCGGGGGCCGGGCTCCAGGGGGCCGAAATACCGCTTCACCCATTCCAGGGCCAGGTCGGGATCGAAGGCCCCCACGATGCACAGCGAGGCGTTGTTCGGAACGTAATGGGTCCGGTGGAAGGCCCGGGCGTCCTCGAGGGTCAGGCCCTGCAGATCACTGGGGTCTCCCCCCACCGGGCGGGAATAGGGATGCTCCCGCGGATGGACCAGGCCCGCCAGGAGATCGGCGCCCCCGCCGTAGGGCTCGTCCGCCCGCTGGGCCAGCTCCCGGATCACCACTTCCTTCTGCCGGTCGAACTTCTCGGGGGTCAAAGCCGGCAGGAGGCGCCCCATGCGGTCCGCCTCCAGCCACAGGACGCGCTCCAGCTGCTCGGGGGCGATGGTCTCCCAGAAGGTGGTGCGGTCCCGGTCGGTCTGGGCGTTGACCTCTCCCCCCGCCTCCTGGATGGTCTGGAAATAGTCGCGGTCGTGGTGTTCGGACCCCTTGAACATCAGGTGCTCGAACAGGTGGGCGAGCCCGTGCTCGCCGGGATCCTCCGCCCCCGATCCCGAATGATACCGGATGTTCACGGCGACCACGTCGCAGGCTGGGTCGGGCTGCAGGATGACCTGCAGGCCGTTGGGCAGGGTGTGGGTCTCGAGGGCCAGGGCGGGGACGTTCCCGGCGATGGACGGTCCCGTCAGCAGCAACAGGCAGGCAAGAATGGAAAGGATTCCGGCCACCGGGATCTCCAGGATTCGGCCGCGGGGCCGCCCAGGGGGATACGTTCCTCAAGATCCGGGATTTCCCGGAGGAATTCAAATGGAATCCAGGACGAATATTTTCTGGCATTTTCGCCAGGATTGTTAGGATTAAGCAAATTCAAAAGATGGATTTACAAGATTCCTCTTGATGTGTTATGATTTCCTGCAAGGAGAAGCCTGAGCTCAGTTCTCTCCCGATGTCACCTTCCGTCAGTGCCCTGCCGAGCTTCCGGGGGGAGCCGGATCCCCGGTCGGGCCCATCATCTGAAAGGGATGAAACCATGCGCCTTATTAAAGTCACCCTCATCCTCGCCGCCATGGCCCTCCTGGCCGTGCCCACCCTGGCCGTGACCCTCAACGAGGTCCGTATCGACCAGGGCAGCACCGACAACGACGAGTACTTCGAACTGGCCGGCATGCCCGGCGAGAGCCTCAACGGCCTGACCCTGATCGTCATCGGCGACGGCACCGCCCTCAACGGCGCCATCGAGGCCGCCATCTCCCTGGACGGCTACAGCATCGCCGCCGACGGCTATTTCCTGGGCGTCGAGACCACCTACACCCAGACCTGCGGCGAAGCGGCCGACGCCGTCTTCGGCACCCTGCTGAACTTCGAGAACAGCGACAACGTGACCTTCATGCTGGTGTCCGGCTTCACCGGCATCGTCAATGACGACATCGACCTGGACGACGACTGGACCATCGACAACGTCCTGTGGTCCTCCATCATCGACAGCATCGCCCTGGTCGAGACCCCCGGCACCGGCGACGCCTACTACGGCACCGCCACCGTCGGCCCGGACGGCACCTACGTCCCCGGCCACGCCCTGGTCTGCGACGGCTACTGGGTCGTCGGTACCTTCGACCTCTGCATCACCGACTCCCCCGGCGTGGACAACTCCAGCATCTGTGCCGTGCCCGACGAGAAGTCCAGCTTCGGCGGCGTGAAGTCCATGTTCCGGTAGACCGGATCCTGTGACCGACCAAGGGCGCGCCTGCGGGCGCGCCCTTTTTTGTGCCTTGCGGCCGGGGGTTCTGCTATCATCGCCGCCGTTGCGAAAGGACTGCCGATGGTGCGTTACGCGTTGCTGCGAACCGTCCTGGACCCGCTGCTGGCCGTGGCGGGGCCCAGGGGCCTGGTCCGGCTGGAGTTCCTGCCCCAGGCCTGGGAGCATCACACCAGGGCCCACGCCCTGGCGCGCCGCTACTTCCCCGCCGAACCCGGGGGCGAGCCCCTGTCCATCCGCGAGGACCCCCTCGGCTTCGAGGACCTCAAGGACCAGCTGGCCGAGTACTTCCTCGGCCGTCGCGTCAACTTCGAGATCGACCTCGACCTTCAGGGCACCCCGTTCCAGATCCGCGTCTGGACCCAGCTGCTGGCCATCCCCTACGGGCGCACCCGCACCTACGGCCAGGTGGCCCGCGCCCTGCGCAAGCCCAACGCCACGCGGGCGGTGGGGCAGGCGGCGGGACACAATCCCCTGCCGATCCTCGTGCCCTGCCACCGGCTGATCGGCAAGGGCGGATCCCTGGTCGGTTTCGCGGGCGGCATCACCACCAAGGCCCGCCTGCTGCGGCTCGAGGGCCACACCCTGGGCGGCGCCACCACCCGCATCGAGGAGCCGCGCCTGTTCTGATGACCTTCCTGGACTGGACCATCCTGCTGGCCATGTACGCGGCCATCGTCGTGACCGTCCTCGCCACCCGCGGGTACATGCGCGGGGTTTCGGACTACCTGGCCGCCGGCCGCTCCGCCGGACGTTACCTGCTGACCATCTCCATGGGCATCGCCGGGCTGGGCGCCATCACCGTGGTGGCCAACCTGGAGATGGGCTACGAGGCCGGCTTCGCGCTGACCTGGTGGGGCCTGACCATGGCCCTGTTCCAGGTCGTGGTGATGGTCACCGGCTGGGTCACCTACCGCTTCCGCCGCACCCGCGCCCTGACCCTCGCGGAGTTCTTCGAGCGCCGCTACAGCCGCCGTTTCCGCATTTTCGCCGGCACGGTGGCCTTCGTCGCGGGGATCATCAACTTCGGCATCTTCCCCTCGGTGGGTACGCGCTTCTTCATCCACTACCTGGGCCTGCCCGAGGTCGTCCACGCAGGCGGGCTGGCGGTCCCCCTGTTCCCCGCCATCATGGCCGTGCTGCTGGCCACGTCGGTGTTCTTCGTGTTCCTGGGCGGCCAGGTCGCCGTGATGATCACCAACTTCATCCAGGGCGTGTTCGCCAACGTGGTGTTCCTGGTCCTCGCGGTCTACCTCGTGCTGCTGGTCGGCTGGGAATCCGTGGGCGAGGTGCTGTCCCTGGCTCCCGTGGGCCACTCGAAGATCAATCCCTTCGACACCGGCTTCGTCGAGGACTTCAACTTCCAGTACTTCCTGATCGGGGTGCTGGGCCTGTTCTACGGCGCCATGTCCTGGCAGGGCACCCAGGCCTACAACAGCTCGGCCCGCACCGCCCACGAGGGCAAGATGGGCAACGTGCTGGGCCTGTGGCGCCAGCGCACCCAGGACGTGTTCATGACCCTGGTGCCCATCCTCGTGTTCACCGTCATGCATCACCAGGGCTGGTCGGGCGTGGCCGACGGAGTGGACGCCAAGCTGGACCTGATCGGCAACGAGGCGGTGCGCAACCAGATGCGGGGGCCCCTGGTCCTGGCCGCCCTCTTGCCCCCCGGCCTGCTGGGCGCCTTCGCGGCCCTGATGCTCGGCGCCTTCGTCAGCACCCACAGCACCTACATGCACTCCTGGAGCAGCATCTTCATCCAGGACGTCGTTCTGCCGTTCCGGAACAAGCCTCTTTCGCCCCGGGCCCACCTGATGCTGTTGAGGTCGGGCGTGGTCCTCGTCGCCGTGTTCGCCTTCCTGTTCAGCCTGTTCTACAAGCAGAGCCAGGCGATCCTGCTGTTCTTCGCCCTGACCGGCGCGATCTTCGCCGGCTGGTCCGGCGCGGTGATCATCGGCGGGCTTTACACCCGCTGGGGCACGACCGCCGCCGCCTGGGCGGCCTCGATCACGGGCGTGACCCTGGCCCTCGGCGGATTCGTCCTCGAGCAGGCCCAGCGCGCCTTCCGCGAGACCGGGATCCCCTTCTGGGGGATGCTGGACGGCCTGGGCGCCGGGCGCGCCGCGGCCTGGGCCGCCTACACCAGCGATCACCTGCCCAACGGCCAGCAGCTCTGGGGCCTGGCCATGTGGCTCTGCCTGGTGGTCTACGTGGCGGTGTCGCTGATCCAGCAGGCCATCCGCCGGCGCGACTTCGATCTGGACCGCCTGCTGCACCGCGGCGCCTTCAGGCTGGCCGGCGAGGTCGAAGAGGGGACGCTCACGGTGAACCGGGGCTGGCGCATCCTGGGCATCACCGACGAGTTCGGCCGCCGCGACCGGATCCTCTACCTGTTGACCTGGGGCTGGAACTTCGCCTGGGTGGTGGTCTTCGCCGCCGGCACGGCCTACTTCCTGACCCGCCCCGTCGAGAACGGCGACTGGAGCCCCTGGAACCCCCTGTGGCTGGGATTCTGGGAGGTGCGGACCTGGATCGAGATCGGCCTGGGCACGATCGTGGTGGTCTGGTTCACCTGGGGCGGGGTGCGGGACGTGCGCCGCCTGCTGCGCGACCTGCGGTCCGCGGACCGGGACGTGCACGACGACGGGATGGTGGGGAGGTGAAGGCGTGGACCACTTCGAATTGAACCGTGCCGCGTGGGACATCCGGACCGAAGCGCACTGGACCTCGCGGTTCTACGACGTGGAGGGTTGGCTGGGGGGCGCCACGAGCCTGCGGGAGATCGAGCTGGCCGCTTTGGGCTCCGTGGACGGGCGCAGCCTGCTGCACCTGCAGTGCCACTTCGGCCTGGACACCCTGTCGTGGGCCCGCCTCGGGGCCCGCTGCACGGGGGTGGACATCTCCCCGGTCGCCATCGACCGCGCCCGGGAGCTGTCCCGCCGCAGCGGCGTGGGCGCCGAATTCGTCTGCGCCAACGTCTACGACTACGATCGGGGCCCGGCCGATCCCTTCGACGTCGTCTTCGCCTCCTACGGGACCCTCTGCTGGCTGCCGGACGTGCGGCGCTGGGCCCGGGTCGTGGCGGACAACCTGGCGCCGGGCGGAACCTTCTGCCTGGTGGAGTTCCACCCGATCTACGACCTGCTCGAGGGATACTCGTACTTCACCCGCGAGGAGCCCGACATCGAGGAGTCGGGGACCTACACCGAGAACGGCCGGGACGTGGTGACCAGGCACGCCCAGTGGTCCCATCCCCTGTCGAGCGTGGTGGGCGCGCTCATCGAGGCCGGCATCCGGATCGAGAGCCTGAAGGAATACCCCTTCAGTCCCTACGACTGCTTCCCGGGAATGGTCGAGCGGGAGCCGGGGCGCTTCCACCTCGAACACCGGGGACAGGACGTGCCCATCGTCTACAGCATCCGGGGACGGAAGGCGGGTTGATTCCCCCGGGGGTCCAGCGGGTGTCGCCGAGGAGCACTCCGTCGAATTCCCTTCGTTTTGATCAATCAGGCCGCAGAAGGGTTCATTTGAACCCTTCTGCGCCACGATTCTTCAAGTCCCGGGGCAGACCCCACCGCGTGATCCCAGCGCGATCAGCGATCAATCCTTCAACCGCTCCGCGAACTCCTTGCGGAACTTCGCCAGCTTGGGATTGATCACCACCTGGCAGTAGCCCTGGCTCTTGTTGTTGCGGTAGTAGTCCTGGTGGTAGGGCTCGGCCGGAAAGAACTCCTCCAGGGGTTCGATCTGCGTCACCACCCGATCCGGCCACACCTTGTCGGCCTCCAGCTTCGCCACCGCCTCCTGGGCCGCCACGGCCTGGGCCTTGGTCTCGTGGAAGATCACCGAACGGTACTGGGTGCCCACGTCGGCGCCCTGGCGGTTCGGCGTGGTGGGATCGTGGACGGCGAAAAAGACTCCCAGGATGTCCCTGACGGAGACCACCTCGGGATCGTAGGTCACCTGCACGACCTCGGCGTGACCCGTGGTCCCGCTGCAGACGGCCTTGTATTCCGCGGGGCCGTCCCCGCCGGCGTAGCCGGACTCCGCCTTGACCACGCCTGCGAGTTCCTCGAACACCGCCTCGATGCACCAGAAGCAGCCCCCGCCCAGGGTGATCCGCTCCAGGGCCCGTTCTTCCTTCGCCATGGTCTCGCCCTCTCCGGTCAGGGCCGTCCCCAGCAGGACGGCCAGGGTGATGATCGCGAATCGTTTCATGGTCCGACCTCTAGGGTTCCGCCCCGGCCTCCGGAGGCCGGGGCCCCTTGTCATTCCCCCTGCAGACGTCTATGCTGAAGCGGGAGGACGGTTCCATGCGTCCACGCTGCTTCTTCCTTCTGACCTTGGTGGTCCTGGCGATGGCTGCGGGCACTTCACGCTCCGGCGCCGGCGGCGATCCCGATCGCCGCGAGGATCGCCTGTCCATGGTACGGGACGTCGAGGCCGATGTGACGCGCAACAGCCACATCCTCGGGCGTCCCCGCCTCAGCGATGCCGTCCACCGCGCCCTGGCCAAGGTCCCCCGCCACCTGTTCGTCCCCCCGGAAGCCCGCGGCCACGCCTACGCCAACCGCCCCCTGTCCATCGGGCACGGGCAGACCATCAGCCAGCCCACCATCGTGGCCCTGATGACCGACCTGCTGGAGACCGCCCCCGGCGACACGGTCCTGGAGATCGGCACCGGTTCGGGCTACCAGGCCGCCGTGCTGGCCGAGGTCCTGCCCGAAGGCGCGGTGCACACCATCGAGATCGTGCCCGAACTAGCCCGGAGCGCCCGGCTGAGGCTGCGCGAACTGGGATACGACAACGTAACGGTGCACGAGGGGGACGGCTACCTGGGCCTGCCCGATCTGGCCCCCTTCCCGGGGATCATGGTCACCGCCGCCGCGCCGGAGATCCCGCCGCCGCTGATCGCCCAGCTGGCGCCCGGCGGCGTGCTGGTGATGCCGGTGGGTCCGTGGGGAGACACCCAGTGGCTGACGGTCGTCAGGAAGGACGAGGACGGGGCCGTCCGGGAAGAGGCGGTGCTGCCCGTGAGGTTCGTGCCGCTGACGCGGTCGGCCGGGCGGGATTGACGGCCAATTCCCTTGGGCGGCCGGGCATCCCGGGTTAGGATGCTCTCCGGACCCCATCCCCGGAGAGATGCATGCCACGAACCGCCCGCCTGCTCGTCCTGATCCTTCTCCTTTGCGCTCCGTGGGCCTCCGCTCCCGGCCGTTCCGAACCCGTCGTCGGCGAGCGGATCGGCCCGGACGCCGCCCGGTTCCACGCCTCGGCCACGGCGCAGGAGCGCGCGCGGCCCTCGCTCTGCCTGGTCGAGCAGACCGCGAACCCCGCGCCCCTGCCCGAGGTGTGGACCCTGCGGCCAGAGTTCGCCCTCATCCAGGGCCGTCCCTCGGTCACGGTGAAAATGCCCGAGGGCACCGACCTCTACGGCACCGGCGAGGTGCCCG